>NZ_CP097322.1:2937500-3537500 GCF_023515955.1 Streptomyces sp. RerS4 | reverse complement strand
CGAGCAGCCCGTACATCAGGGTCAGCAGGTCGCCCATGCCGCCCGAGGCCTCGCGGACGAGCGACGCCCGGTCCTGGACCTTCAGCAGCGGGTTGTCGCCGACGGCGGCGCGCAGCCGCTTCTCCGTGGCCCGGTCGGTGACCCCGCCGTCGACGCGTACGAGGAGCCGCTGCGCGGAATCGGGCAGGAAGGCGCTCCGCCGCACCTCGCTCCGGTCGCCCAGCGCGTCGCCGGCGGTCGGGTTGTCCTCGTAGACGCCGACGACGGTGTACGGCCGCGGTTCCTGCTCGCGGCCCATGCGGGTGTCGAGGCGGTCGCCCGCGCTCACGCCGTGCGCGCGGGCGAGGGTGCGGGAGACGGCGATCCGGCCCGGCCCGAGGTCCTTGGCGGAGCCGCTGACGAAGTCGAGCCGCATGACCTGGTCGAGGGCGGCCGGGTCGACACCGGCCAGCTCCCGGACGAGGCCGCCGGTGACCAGCGTGGAGTCCGTGACGGCGGTGGCCGTCCGCACCCCGGGCACCGCCGCGACCCGGCGCGCGGCGTCCGGGTCGATGCCGTGCGTGGGGACGCGGGTGCCGATCACGTAGTCGGCGGCGAGGCCGGCTGCGGCCTGGCGGTCCAAGGCCTGACCGGTGGACTCGCCGATGACGGCGAGCCCCGCGACCAGCGCCGTACTGATCACCAGGGCGGACGCGGTGGCCGCCGTACGGCGCGGGTCCCGCAGCGCGTTCTCCCGCGCGAGGTGCCCGACGACGCCGGCGCGGCCCGTCAGCCGTCCGGCGAGCCGGATCACCGGCCGGGCGAGCAGCGGCGCCGCCACGATCAGCGCGGCGACGAGGACACCGCAGGCGAGCATCGCGTCCCGGAGGTTCTCCTCCGACGCGTCCTTCGCCCCCGACAGCGACGCCAGCAGCGCGACGGCGAGGCCCAGCAGGGCCACCCCGACGGCGCCCCGTACCCGCGTCCGGCCGGCCGACGGCGGCCGTTCCACCGAGCGCATCGCCTCGACGGGCGCCACCTTCGCCGCCCTGCGCGAGGGCAGCCACGCGGCGAGCACCGTCACGCCGACGCCGACGCCGAGCGCGGCCACGACCGGCAGCGGACCGATCACCAGGGGGCCGTCGGGCAGCGTGTCCTGCGGGGTGCTCAGCAGGCGGGGCAGGACGGCGGCGATCCCGAGGCCGAGGACGAAGCCGGCCGCCGAGGCGACGAACCCGAGCAGGGCCGCCTCCACCAGGACCGCGCCGGACACCTGCCGGCGGGAGGCGCCGATCGCGCGCAGCAGCGCGATCTCGCGGGTGCGCCGCGTCACGAGCATGGTGAAGGTGTTGACGATGAGGAACGAGCCGATGAAGAGCGAGACCCCGGCGAAAACCAGCGGCAGCTTGGCGTAGCCGCGGGTCACGGTGTCGACGTAGACGCTCTGTCGGGTGGCCCGGGCGGTCCCGGTGACGGCTTCGGCGCGGTCGGCGGGCAGGACGGCGGTGACCCGCGCGGACAGCTCGGACTCGGTGGTGCCGGGCTTCGCGGACAGGTCGATGCCGGTGTAGCGGCCGGGGGAGGCGAACAGCTCCTGGGCGGTGGCCTTGTCGAACAGGGCGAGGGTGCCGCCGGCGGTCACGCGGGTGTCGGTGGTCGTGACGATGCCGACGAGCCGCTTGGTCATGACGGGGCCGTCGGTGGCCACTTTGACCAGGTCTCCGAGGGCGAGGCGGCCCGCGGCGGCGGCGCCGGCGTCCACGGCGATCTCGTCCGCGCCGGCGGGGGCGCGGCCCTTGACCAGCGGGTGCCGGGCGTCCTTGCCGTCGGGGCCGGGCAGGTAGGCACCGGCCTGGTTCGCCCACGCCTTCCCGGCGCGCAGCGCGGTGCCGTCGGCGGCGGCCAGGGTGGCCGAGCCGTCGGCGGTCGGGCGTACGGCGGCGACGCCGGGCAGGGCGGCGAGCCTGTGGACGAGCGCGTCGTCGAGGGCGGTGGCGTTCCGATCGTCGGCGGAGTCGGCCGGGGAACTCTTCGGGGTCACCGAGACGGCGATGTCCGCGAAGTCCTTCGACGCGGCGGCCCGTTGGGCGGCGGCGGAGGACTCCGCGAAGACGAGGGCGCCGGAGACGAACGCGACACCGAGACAGACCGCGAGGACGGTCATGGCCAGACGGGCCTTGTGCGCCAGGAGGTTGCGCAGGGCTGTTCGCAGCATGGGGGGCTTTCGGGAAGAGGGGACCGTGGGCGTGTCAGCGGGTGCCGGTGGCGCGGGAGCCTTCGGCCTCGAAGCGGAGCATCCGGTCGAGGACGGCGCCCGCGCTCGGCTCGCGCAGCTCGTCCACGAGCCGGCCGTCGGCCAGGAACACCACCCGGTCCGCGTGCGCGGCGGCCACCGGATCGTGGGTGACCATCACCACCGTCTGCCCCAACTCCCGTACGGAGTCCCGCAGGAAGCCGAGGATCTCGGCCCCGGAGCGGGAGTCGAGGTTGCCGGTCGGCTCGTCGGCGAAGACGATCTCGGGCCGCGACACCAGCGCCCGAGCCACCGCGATCCGCTGCTGCTGCCCGCCGGACAGCTCGGCGGGACGGTGGCCCAGCCGGTCGGCCAGCCCGACGGTGGCGACGACGGCCTCCAGCCACCGCGCGTCGGGCCGTCGGCCGGCGATCCGCAGCGGCAGGGTGATGTTCTCCAGGGCGGTGAGGGTGGGCAGCAGGTTGAAGCCCTGGAAGACGAAGCCGACCTTGTCCCGCCGCAGGGCGGTGAGTTGGCGCTCGTTCAGCGCGGACAGTTCGGTGTCGCCGATGCGCGCCGAACCGGAGGTCACCGTGTCGAGCCCGGCCAGGCAGTGCATCAGCGTCGACTTGCCGGACCCCGAGGGGCCCATGACGGCGGTGAACCGGCCCTGGGCGAACTCGACGTTCACCCCGTCCAGGGCGGTGACGCGGGTCTCGCCCTTCCCGTAGACCTTCGTCAGGCCCGTGGCGACTGCGGCCGGTTCGGCGGTGGGGCGGGGGGAGGCGGTGGCGCCGTAGGACGGCGGGGGGAGGTGCGACACGGTTCTGCTCCACGGGGCGGGGCGGACGGGGGGTCGCTCCCATCGTCATCGCCCATCACCTGCGGAAACATCGCCCTGTGGGTGGGAGTCGGGCTCTGTCGAAAGGGTGATCCGGCGGCCCGTCCCCCGACTTTCGGCAGAGCTGCTGCAGGGGCTTACCGCGTCAGGACGCCAGGCCCGTCCGGTGGGCGAGGAGCGCCGCCTGGACCCGGCTCGCCGAGCCCGTCTTCTCCAGGATCGCGCCCACGTGCGTCTTGACCGTGCCGATCCCGATGCCGAGCCGGCCGCCGATGTCCTGGTTCGACAGGCCCTCGCCGAGCATCGCGAGGACCTCCCGCTCCCGCGCCGTGAGCCGGGCGATCCGTTCGTCCCCGCGTGCGGCGTCGCGGGCCTCGGGCCCGGCGCCGCTCAGCATCCGGCTGATCACCGACCCGGTGACGCCGGGGGAGAGCACGGCGTCCCCGGCGGCGGCCGCCCGTACCGCGCTGATCAGCTCCTGCGGGCCCTCGTCCTTGAGGAGGAACCCGGTGGCCCCTTCCCGGAGCGCCCGCAGGACGTTGTCGTCGTCGCCGAAGGTCGTCAGCATCACCACGCGCGGCGCCGGGTCGAGGGCGAGCAGCGGTGCGATCGTGGCCAGGCCGTCGCGGACGGGCATGCGGATGTCGACGAGGGCCACGTCGGGGTGGTGGACGGCGGCCAGCTCGACCGCCTGGCGGCCGTCGACGGCCTCGGCGACGACGTCGATGTCACCGGCGTGCCGCAGGATCAGGCGGACACCGGCCCGGATCATCGCCTCGTCGTCGGCGAGCAGGACGCTGATCGGGCGGCTCGGCCGGGTGGGCACGGTCGGCTCGGTGGGCCGGGTGGGCTCGGTCACGGGGTCTCCCAGGGCGTGCCGTCCCGGACCGACGGGACGGTGAAACGGTCGATGGCGATCAGCCGCTGCGCGGCGTCGAAGCAGTAGCGGGCGACGATCAGGCCGTCGGGGCCGGGCTCGGTGGCGCCGTTGAACGGGTACACGCAGCCGGCCGTACCGGCGGGGCGCGGCGGCTCGTGCCCGGTGGCCGCGGCCCGGACGGCCTTGTTGTCCAGTACGCCCGTCGCCGCCACGTCCTGGTACGTCATGCCGATCCGGGGCAGCGGCGCCGGCCCGGTGCGGACGCCGGAGGGCTGGGCGGCGTACACGAAGGCGACGCCGAGGACCATGAGCACGCACAGCGTCAGCAGCCCGCAGCCGAGCGTCAACGCCTCGGCGGTGCGGCGCGCGGGCGGGGCGGGGCCGAGGGGGCGGCCGGGGAGCAGGTCCGGGGCCGCTTCGGGCCGCCCGTCCGGTACGCCGTCCCGGTCCCGTACGCCGTCCCCGGCCGGCTCCGCCGGTACGACGGCCTCCACCCGGAAGCCGCCGGACGGCAGCGCGGCGGCCTCCAGGGTCCCGCCGAGCAGCTCCACCCGTTCCCGCAGCCCCGCCAGCCCGCGCCCGGTGCCGATCGCCTCCCCGGCGGCGAGGACCTCCCCGGCGGTGGGGCGGGGCTTAGGCCGTGCCTTGTGGATCATGCCGGGCTCGCGACGCCCGGCACTCCCTGATCCGGCATGATCCACAAGACACGACCTAAGCGGGGCGCCGTTGCGCACGGTGACCCGTACCGCCTCGGCGTCGTGCACCACGGCCACGGTGACGTGCGCGTCGGCGGCGTACCGGTGCACGTTGGTCAGCGCCTCCCGCACGACGCGGTGCACCGCCCGGCGCACCGGCGCGGGGCGGGCGTCGAGGTCCGACCCCGACCAGTCGAGCCGTACGGCGACGCCCCCGTCGCGGGAGTGCGCGATCAGCGCCTCGACGTCGGCGCGGGTGCCCGTCGCGTCGGTGAGCGTGTCCGGCCCGGTGTCCCGGCCGAGCGGGCCGAGCACCCCGAGGGCCTGGCGCAGCTCGCGCATGGCGTCGCGCGCGGTGCGGCGTACGAGGACGGCCTCCTCGCGCAGCTCGGGAGCGGCCTTCTCCAAGGCCAGCTCCAGCCCGCCCGCGTGCAGCGAGACCAGGCTCAGCCGGTGGCCCACCAGGTCGTGCATCTCGGCGGCGATCCGGGACCGCTCGTGCATGCGGGACTCGCTCTCGGCCAGCCGACGCGCCCGCTCCGCCGCGTCACCGCGCTCGCGCAGCGCCCGTACGAGGCGCGCCTGCTGCCCCTGCGCCGTACCGACCAGGCCTGGGACGATCACGGCGGTCGGCGCGAGGACCAGGCCGAGGGCCAGCCCGTACGCCACCGATCCGGGCCCGAACCACGGCCCGGCCACCGTCGCCGCCGCCACGAGCGCGGCGCCCGCGCCTGCCGGCAGCCGGGCCCCGACCGACCGGCGGGCCACCGCGTAGGCGGTCGCCGCCGTGACGGGCCCCAGCGCGGGCGCCACCCCGGTCAGCGCGGCGAGGGCCGCCGGCACCGCGGCGGGCAGGCGGCGCCGCAGCGGGAAGAGCCCGACGCCGGCGGCGAGGAGGGCGAGCTGCGCCCACGGGTGCGTCAGAGCGCCGATCCATCCGATCGCCGCGTACACGCCGAGTCCGGCGAGGGCCACGCCGACCGTCTCCCCGGCCGCGCGGCCGGGGGCGAAACGACGCAAACGTCTGATGACCGGCACGCTGACCAGTATCGACGCCGCCCGACCGGCGGGCATGAACCACGAGGCTGATCCGCGCCTCTGCCCAAAGACAGAGCTCTACCGACGGCTGAGCGCGGCGGCGACGTCCTCCCGCAGCCGGGGCAACAGGGCGTGCAGGGCGTCGCCGGGGCACTGCGTGGCGTTGAAGTCGCGGTGGCCGTGCACCGCCGACGGCGGCAGCCCGTACCCGTGGCAGATCCGCGCGCACAGCTCCACCAACGCCCGGTACTGCGCGGCCGGCGGGGCGGCGCCGGTGTAGGTGCCCTCGGTCTCGATGCCGAGCGAGGTGTCGTTGTGGCCGGTGCAATGGGCTCCGCGCACCATCGACGTGCCGGACCGCAGCGCCGCCAGACTGCCGTGCCGGCCCTCCACGACGAACCCGCCCCGACTGACCGTGAAGTGCTGTCCGGTGTCGGACCAGCCCCGCTCCACCATGTGGTGCCGCTGGATCGAGCGGGCCAGGGTGAAGGCCCGCTCACGGGTGACGTCCGCGACGTTGGCGGTCGCCGTGTGGTGGATGACGATGCTGCGCGGCCGGGTGGCCAGCACGGCCGGCGGCGCGGACTCCCGCCGTGCCCCCCACATGGCGCAGTCCGCGATCCACGCGCCCGGCGCCGCGCGCGCCGGCCCGGGAAACAACGTCAGGGCGCCGGCGGCCATGGCGCCGCTCAGCAGCAGGCGACGGGTGACCACCCGCCGAGAGTCGGACGACATAGCGCACCCTTCCGGCGGGCCGGGGTGGTTCGGCGTACTCGCCGCAAGACCTTCCCCCCGGTGATCCGGAAAACGGCCCACCGGCCCACCTTCACCCCGGGGGCGCCCCCCGTTCACCACTCCGGCCCCGACCGCTTGCGCAACGGCGACCGGCATGCGCGGCTAGGACCGCGAGCGGTGCCACCGGTACGCGCGACGCAGGAGGAAGAACAGCCCCGCCACCCTGGCCACCCACACCACGGCGAAGGCCCGGATCAGCGCCGGCGACGACGTGGACACCGCCCGGCTGAACAGCGCCACATCCTCGTCAGGGCCAGCTGCTCCTGACGGGAGAGGCCGGGCTCGTCCACCACGGAACCCACCTCCTCGGGCCATTTCCCACCCGTACGCCTACCCGCGCCCGGCCGCGCCAGACGCCCCCTACGCCCGCGGCGCCGTCAGGTACCGCTGCACCGTAGGCCCGAGCCAGGCTGCGACCTCCTCGCGGGACATCGCCACGGCGGGCGGCAGCCGCAGTACGAAACGGGTGAGCGCCATGCCCAGGATCTGCGAGGCGACGAGCGCGGCGCGGGTCGGGGCCTCGGCCGGATCGGGGCAGACGCGGGCCACGATCGGGCCGAGCTGCTCCTTGAAGATCGCCTGCATGCGCTCGGCGCCCGCCGCGTTGGTGACGCCGACGCGCAGCAGCGCGGTGAGCACGTCGTCCTGCTCCCAGCGGTCGAGGAAGTGGCGCACGAGGGCCGCACCGATGCCCTGCTCGGGCAGCGCGTCCAGCTCGGGCAGCCGCAGGTCGAAGGTGGAGGCGGCGGCGAACAGCCCCTCCTTGTTGCCGAAGTAGCGCATGACCATCGACGGGTCGATCCGGGCGTCGCGGGCGATGGCACGGATGGTGGCGCGGTCGTAGCCGTCGGCGGCGAAACGCTCGCGGGCGGCCTCCAGGATCGCGGCGCGCGTGGCGTCGGAGCGGCGGGGGGTGGGCGCGGGCGCGGCGGTCATCATGTCAACAACTGTAGGCCAACAGGCGTTGACAGAGCAATCGAGCGGGGTCACCATGGCCAACAAGCGTTGACCAACGCTGGTTGGCACACCATCGGACCGACTTCGGTCGGCCACCGGGGAGGCAGTCGTGCAGGACACGAAGACCGACACGGACGTCCTGGTCGTGGGCTCGGGCCCCACCGGCCTCCTGCTCGCCGGCGATCTCGCCGCCGCCGGCCTGCGGGTCACCCTCGTCGAGCGCCGCCCGCACGGCATCAGCAACATGACCCGCGCCTTCGGCGTCCACGCCCGCACCCTCGAACTGCTCGACGCCCGCGGCCTCGCCGACGCACTGGTGCGGACCGGCACCCCGGTCACCGGCCTGCGGTTGTTCCGCCGCCTGTCCCTCGACCTCGGCCGGCTCGCCTCGCGCTACCCGTACCTCCTCATCACCCCCCAGTACGAGGTCGAACGCCTCCTGGAGCGCCGCGCCCTGGCCGCCGGCGTGGACTTCCGGCACGCCACCCCATTGCGCGGCCTCCGCCAGGACGCCGATACGGTCACCGCCGAGCTCACCGATCCCGACGGGCGGCCCCTCACCCTCACCGCCGGCTACCTCGTCGGCTGCGACGGCGTACGCAGCGCCGTCCGCACCGAGCTGGGAATGCCCTTTCCCGGCGTCTCCGTCATCCGCTCCATCGTCCTCGCCGACGTCCGCCTCGCCCGGGAACCGGAGGGCCTCCTGAGCGTGAACGGCGTCGGGGACGCGTTCGCCTTCATCGCCCCCTTCGGCGACGGCTGGTACCGCGTCATGGGGTGGAACCGCGAGCGCCAGGTACCCGACAGCGAGCCCGTCGACCTCGACGAGGTCCGCGAGATCGCCCGTCGTGCCCTCGGCAGCGACTACGGCATGCACGACGCCCGCTGGATCTCCCGCTTCCACAGCGACGAGCGCCAGGCCCCCCGCTACCGCTGCGGGCGGGTCTTTCTCGCCGGCGACGCGGCCCACGTGCACTCACCCGCCGGCGGCCAGGGCATGAACACCGGCCTCCAGGACGCCGCCAACCTCTCGTGGAAGCTCGCCTCGGTCCTGCGCGGCGACGCCCCCGACCCCGAGGCGCTCCTCGACAGCTACCAGAGCGAGCGGCACCCCGTCGGCAAGAACGTGCTGCGCAGCAGCGGCGCGCTCGTCCGCCTCGCCATGGCGCACAACCCCCTGGAGCGGGCCGCCCGCGCCCTGGCCACCGGCCTGCTCAACAGCCTCGACCCCGCGTCCGACAAGGTCATGGGCATGCTCAGCGGTACAGGCCTCCGCTACGGAGCCGGAGCCGCCGCCCACCGCTCAGGAGGCCACCGCGCCCCCGACGCGGGCCTCGACCGCGGCCGGCTCTACGAACTGCTCCGCGAGGGCGACTTCGTCCTCGTCGCCCCCCGTGGCCGCGACGCCGCGACGATCGCCACCCCCAGGGTCCCGGGCAGGGTCACCACCGCCACCTGGACCGACCCGGCCCGCCACACCGCGACGCTGATCCGCCCCGACGGCTACGTCTACTGGGAGGGCGAGACACGGCCTACGGGGTGGCGGACGGCGGGGATGATTCGGCGGCGCGGCGGTATTCGGCGTTGATGCGCTGGGCCTCTTCGAGCTGGTCCTCAAGGATGATGATGCGGCAGGCGGCCTCGATGGGGGTGCCCTGGTCGACGAGTTCCCGGGCGCGTGCCGCGATGCGCAATTGGTAGCGGGAGTATCGACGGTGTCCGCCGGCGGAGCGCAGCGGAGTGATCAGCCGGGCTTCACCGATCGCGCGGAGGAAGCCTTGGGTGGTGCCGAGCATTTCGGCGGCGCGGCCCATCGTGTAGGCGGGGTAGTCGTCGTCGTCAAGACGGCCGAACGAGTCGTCTGCTGTCATTGCACCTCTCTCATGGAACGCATGGAGGGGCCCTGGTGCCGTACGGCACCAGGGCCCCGAAGGAACTACTACACCATCTGTCGGCCCTGATACCGCGCCGACCTCATGTTTCCGCCGACCCGGCCCAGTGGCTGCCGGGAATGCGGGGATCGCGGTTGCTTGACCGGAGACCACCTCGCTATCGATGTCCTGCGGTACCCGGGCTCGAACTTCCACCCGGGCGATCCTGATGGCGCCTTGCCCCTCCGATCTTCCTCGTTGATCAACTACAGGTGAAGCGGGACTGCGTACTGCTGGTACTGCCTACTACTGGTACTGCCTACTACTGGTACTGCCTACTACTGGTACTGCGTACTGCTGCTACTGCTCTTGGCGGCCCCTGATGACTGCGGGCCACCCGGTCCGGTCGTCAGTCCCGTCACCGTCCTGCGAAAACCTGGCTTCGGAACTCCACCACCGCACCGCTCTGCAAACTGCGATTACACGTACTGCTGCCCGGCAGTTCGTCTCTGCCGAGCCCTTGGATCTCTCTGGCTACGAGAGAAACCATAACCGCACCACTGCCCAATGTCTACCTTGGCCAGGATAGATTTTCGCGCGCCTTGGACTGAGCTAACTACCTGCGGTGAAGGAAGCATCGGGACGCGGAAGGGCCCGACCGGCTCGTGCCGGTCGGGCCCTCCAGTGCCATGCCTGTCGGTCAGGCGGTCACCGGTACGCCGAGCATCGCGGACGCCTGCTGGAGCGGGGTGAGAGCGCGCGGCGCCGCGGTGATCTCGGGCAGGCCGCGGCAGGTGAAGCCGAGCTGGGTCATGGCCCGGAGGACTTCGCCGGCGGTGAAGTCGCGTCGGTCCTGGCGCGTGATGACCTGGCCGACCTGCTTGACGGGGTAGGTGCGGCGGCCGACGATCACGGACGCGCCGGTGACCTGCTCGGGCTTGACGCCCTTCATCGATTCCAGGACGCCGCTCTTCGTCAGGTCGAACGGGAAGCGGGCGATGACACAGCGCATGATGCCTCACAAGGGGAAGGGACGGTCACGTCGGAGCTGCGGCGGTGCGGCGGTGCGGCGGTTCAGCGTGCGAGGGCGAGGGCGCCCGAAGGGCGGCCCCGTTCGCCGAGGACATCGCGCAGCCTGAGCCGGTCCGTGTACGTGGCGCCCTCATGGACGGCGGCGAGTTGGGCCCGGGTGACCAGCCCGGTGCACAGGTCGTCCTCGTCGCAGACGAGCAGATGATCCGTGCGGGCGCCGGCCATGACCGACAAGGCCACTTCGACGGTCATGTCGTCACAGACTTGTGGAACGGCCGGCTCCGCGGCGTCGACCACCATCCGGTGCGAGGGATTGCCATGTGCCGAGCGGTCCTGCATCTGGATCAACGTCACAACGTGCCTCCTGCAGAGGTGGGTCAGTTTCCTGATCAAGTGGTTCTCAGGCCGCCGCGTCGAAGGAGGACTGCCGCCCGTCCCCACGCCGGGCCGCCGAGCGGGGCCTGCGCCGACCGCGGGAGGCGTCGCCGCCCCGGGGCCGCTCGGTCACGGGTGCGGTGATGGTGACCGGGACCCCGGAGGGGTCCTGGGCGCCGGTGATGCGGCTCAGAGCCTCTTCACCCGAGTGGACCGAGGTGGTCTGCGGGGTGATCCCGGCCGCCGCCATCAGACGGGTCACCTCGCGGCGCTGGTTCGGGGTGACCAGGGTGACGACGCTGCCGGACTCGCCGGCGCGGGCGGTACGGCCGCCGCGGTGGAGGTAGTCCTTGGGGTCGGTCGGCGGGTCGATGTTCACGACGAGGTCGAGGTTGTCGACGTGGATGCCGCGCGCCGCCACGTTGGTCGCCACCAGCACGGTGACGTGGCCGGTCTTGAACTGGGCGAGCGTGCGGGTGCGCTGGGGCTGGGACTTCCCGCCGTGCAGCGCGGCGGCCCGCACGCCGCTGCTGAGCAGGTGCTCGGTCAGGTGGTCGACGGCGTGCTTGGTGTCCAGGAACATCATCACCCGGCCTTCGCGCGCGGCGATCCGCGTCGTCATCCGCTGCTTGTCGGCGCCGTGGACGTGCAGCACGTGGTGCTCCATCGTTGTCACCGCGCCGGCCGAGGGGTCCACCGAGTGCACGACCGGGTCGGTCAGGTAGCGCCGCACCAGCAGGTCGACATTGCGATCGAGGGTGGCGGAGAAGAGCATCCGCTGACCCTCGGGGCGCACCTGGTCGAGCAGAGCGGTGACCTGGGGCATGAAGCCCATGTCGGCCATCTGGTCGGCTTCGTCGAGGACGGTGATCGCGACCTGGTTCAGTCGGCAGTCACCGCGGTCGATGAGGTCCTTCAGTCGGCCCGGCGTGGCGACGACGACCTCCGCGCCCGCCCGCAGCGCGCCCGCCTGCCTGCCGATCGACATGCCGCCGACGACGGTGGTCAGACGCAGCCTCACGGAGCGGGCGTACGGAGCGAGGGCGTCGGTCACCTGCTGGGCCAGCTCGCGGGTGGGGACGAGGACGAGAGCCAGCGGTTGGCGGGGCTCGGCGCGCTGACCGGCCGTACGGGCCAGGAGGGCGAGGCCGAACGCCAGGGTCTTGCCGGAGCCGGTGCGGCCGCGGCCGAGGACGTCGCGGCCCGCGAGAGTGTTGGGCAGCGTGGCGCCCTGGATCGGGAAGGGCACGGTCACGCCCTGCGCGCCGAGGGCGGCCAGCAACGCTTGGGGCATGTCCAGGTCGGCGAAGACGTCGACCGCGGGCAGCGCGGGGGTGATCGTCTTGGGCAGGGCGAACTCGCCCTGGACCGCGGCGGGCCGGCGGCCGTAGCCGCCCGAACGGCTCGGACCTCCCGAACGGCTCGGCGTGGACGAGCCGAAGCGGCCGCCACGGGACGAACCGGCGCCGCCCGCGCCGAAAGAGGGGCCGCCGGTGCGGCCGCGGGTACGGGAGGAGCGCTCGTTCTTGCGTACGGGGTTCATTCAGAACCTTCCTTGACACGGCACGCGTCAGGGAACTCCCGCAGCGGAAAAGCGGCGCTGGGAATTACGAGAACGGGCCGAATTGAATGCGAAAGCGCAGCTGGTCTACGGGAAATCCGTACGGACCCGGGCGCTGAAACAGGCGGCGTCGCTACCCGGAATTCCGTGTGCCGCCGGAGAAACCACGTCGGGGAAATGCGTGCAGCTGGGGCCCGCACCCCGAGGGATGCGGGCCCCAGCTACGTATTGCGGCGGCGTCAGGCGGGAACGATGTTCTCGGCCGTCGGGCCCTTCTGGCCCTGCGCGATGTCGAAGGTCACCTTCTGGCCTTCGAGCAGCTCACGGAAGCCGCCGGCCGAGATGTTCGAGAAGTGGGCGAACACGTCGGCGCCGCCACCGTCCTGCTCGATGAAGCCGAAGCCCTTTGCCGCGTTGAACCACTTCACGGTGCCAGTAGCCATGTCATATCTCCTTGGGGCAGTGCACCGGAATCGTGGCACGCAGGTCGACTGAAAATACTCGAAGTTTTGGGTGCCAAAAACTGCAACCACGATCGACAGTAGCACGCCGGGGTGGCTTCTGTGGGCTGAATATTTCCACCTTATGCGTGGTGGTAGAAAGTCTCCGCGCGGGGTCGGTCAAATTCTCAGACCGCGGTCATAGATATGGCGGGGTCGTCCCGGCCCGCGGTGATCGGCGCCCGCCTGCCGGGCCGGCCCGACGCGACGGCGTAACCGGCTCTCACGCGAAGGCGGAGGCGAAGTACCGCAGCCACAGGTACAGGGCCGCGAGGGCGATGGTGACGGCGGCGACGACGAGGCCGTACTTGGTGAACTGCCAGAAGCCGATGGGCCGGCGGTTGCGTTCGGCGATGCCGAGGACGACGACGTTGGCGGAGGCGCCGATGGCGGTGGCGTTGCCGCCGAGGTCGGCGCCGAGGGCCAGGGCCCACCACAGGACGTGGTCGGGCTCGCCGCCCATGTCGGTGACCAGCTGATCGGTGATGGGCGCCATGGTGGCGACGTACGGGATGTTGTCGATCAGCCCGGAGAGTACGGCCGAGCCGCCGAGCAGCAGCATGGAGCCGCCGAGTTCGTCGCCGCCGATCGCGGCCGCGAGGGAGGACGCGAGGCTGCCGATGACGCCGGTCTCGATGAGGGCGCCGACCATGACGAAGAGCCCGGCGAAGAAGGCGAGCGTGGGCCACTCCACTTCGCCGAGGACCTCGCCGGTCTCGACCTTGGAGATCGCGATGAGCAGTCCGGCGCCGAGCAGGGCGACGACGCTGGGCTCGTGGTGCAGTACGGGATGCAGCACGAACCCGGCCACGACCAGAGTGAGGACGCCCAGCCCCTGCGCGAGCAGCCGCGGGTCGCTGATGGCCTCGCGTTCGCGCAGCTCCATCAGCTCGGCCGCATGCTTCTCGTCGTAGACGAAGGCGCCGGCGAACATCACCCGGCACAGGGCCAACAGGACGACGGTCAGGACCGCGCACAGGGGTGCGAGGTGGACGAGGAAGTCGTTGAAGGTGAGTCCGGCCCGGCTGGCGATGATGATGTTGGGCGGGTCGCCGACCAGGGTGGCCGTGCCGCCGATGTTCGAGGCGAAGACCTCGGCGATCAGGAACGGGGCGGCCGGCAGCCGCAGCCGGTCGCAGACGAGCAGGGTGACGGGGGCGACCAGCAGCACGGTGGTGACGTTGTCCAGCAGCGCGGACGCCACCGCCGTGATGAGGATCAGCATCGTCATCACCCGGAACGGGCGGGCCCTCGCTCTCTTCACCGACCAGATTGCCAGGTACTCGAAGAGGCCGGTCCGCTTGAGCACGCCGACGATCATCATCATGCCCATCAGCAGGAAGATGACGTTCCAGTCGATGCCCGTCTCATCCGAGTGGAAGGCGGCGGTGTCGTCGGTGGCCCCGATGGCCAGCATCAGTCCCGCGCCGCCGAGGGCCGCGGCGACGCGGTGGATCTTCTCGCTGATGATGAGGAAGTAGGCGCCGGCGAAGACGGCGACGGCGGCCCAGCCGTGCCAGTCGCTCACCCCTGGCCGCCCGCCGCGAGCAGGTGGCGCATGAGGCCCGCCGCCGTGACCACCCCGAGGAGCCGACCCTTCTCGCCGGTGGTGCCGCGTGCGATGACGGCGACGAGGGGGACGTGGGTACGGGCCATGGTGGCGGCGATCTGCATCGTGCCCGCGTCCGGGCCGACGTACGGCGGCTTGAAGGCGTGCTCGGGCAGCCACTCGGCCACCGTCTTGCCCGCCAGCCCCTCGGCGAGCGCGTCGGCGTGCCGGTCGTCGATGACGGCGGCGAGCAGCGGGTCCTCCATCACGTACTCGGGCACGAGCCGGCGCACCAGCTGGGAGCCGGGGACGGCGGCGTACGGGATGCCGTCGGCGTCCAGGACCAGCAGCGCGGGCAGGTTCCGCCCGGCCAGCAGCCGGACGGCGTCCACGGCCGCGTCGTCGGTGGTCACGTGCGGGTAGGGCTCGGCGAGGTCACGGGCCGGCATGGCTCTCCTCCGGGTCGGGTCACTGCGTCGGTGCGTCGGTACCGCTGTGAGCGATGATCGAGAAGGCGACGCGGACGGGACCCGGCGACACGACCGGCGCGAGCAGGTCTCCGCGGTTCAGCGGGTCGGGCCGAGCGGTTCACGAGGCGGCGGCTAGGGGGTCCTGGCGGCCGGGTGCAGCGGCGAGCGCGGGGACAGTGACCGGACCAGGGTCAGGGTGCTGAGGGCGAACATCACCACGCCCAGGGGGACGTGGAACGAGGGCACGTGCGCGACGCCCAGCGCGACCTGCGCCGAGGCGAGGAGCAGGAAGCCGGTGGCGTAGAGGACGGGGCGGGGGGATCCGCCGCCCGGACGCCAGGCCAGGATCGTGGCGAGCAGGTACAGCACGGCGGCCGCGTACATGACCTTCGATCCGACATCGTGCATCAGATATCCGTGGGACGAGTTCAGCAGCATGCCCGCGGTGACCGCCTGGAAGAGGAGGGTCAGGGTCTGCAGGGCTATCGCGGTCCGGAGGAAAGCGCTGCCGCGCGGCGCGGCGGGAGTCGTCCGTGCGGAAGTCGTCCGTGCGGAAGTCGTCTGTCTGGTCATGGCGGGGTTCCCTCTCGTTCGTGTGCGGGGTGTGCGGGGTCTCGGAGGTGACGCGGGTCGGCTTCTACGGGTCGAGGTCGCCGGCAGAGGCCCGTGCTGCGGGCGTTCGCAGGCTGCCGACCAGACACAGCACCGCACCGCACGCGATCCAGGTCAGCAGGACGATGACGGGCTGCGTCGCTCCGCGGCCGTCGAAAAAGGCCGTGGAACGCAGCAACTGGCCACCCGCCCCCGGTGGCAGCAGTCGGCCGAGCGCGCCGGACCAGCCGGGCAGCATCTCGGGTGCGGACGAGGCGCCGGACAGGGGATTGCCGATGAGCATCATGACGACGGCGCCGAGGCCGAAGCCCGCGTACCCGAGCAGTGACTCCAGCCCGATGATGCCGAGGGACGTGGCGGCGATGGCCAGGGCGATCGCGCCCGTGTTGGACAGGTGGGTACCGCTCGGGGAGCCGAGCCAGAACTGCAGGATCGCCGCCACGGCCAAGCCGCCGGTGATCGCGAAGGCGAGCGCCCCGGTGACCCGGCGTGCGGTGCCGCGTACGAGTCTGGTCAGCAGCAGCGCGGCGAGGAGGCCGCCCATGACCAGGGGCAGGGCTCCGGCGGCCAGGCCGGCGCCGCGCGGGTCGTCGGCCGGCAGGGCGACGAGGTCACGAAGAGGGGGCTCCTTGCCCGCGCCCTGCCCCTGCCCCTGGGCCTGCGCCTGACCGAGCCCGGCCGCGACGCCCTGCAGGGTCTGGGCGACCACCCCGCCGGCGGCCGAGGCGGTGATGACCCGCGGGGTGCCGGAGCTGACGTCTATCGCCCCGTACACCTCCCGGTCGCGGATCAACCGTTCGGCGGCCGTGGTGTCGGCGACCTCGGTGATCGCGAAGCCGTCCGGCAGACGTCGGTCGAGGGCGGCGCTGACCCGCTCGACCGCGGCGGGCGGCCCGGCGACGGCGATCGGCACGTCGTGTACGTGCGACCGCACCGACGGCCAGGGCGACGGCGGTGTGCCGGTTGCGCTCGGTAGCGGAGTACGCATGCCTCTCCTCGTCTCCTCGTCTCCTCGTCTCCTCGTCTCCTCGTCTCCTCGGCTGAAGCCTGATGGCGTCAGCGTTCAGCGCAGGGTCAGTGGGGTCTCGGAGGTGACGTGGGTCAGCTTCTCGGGGTTGCGGACGAAGTAGAGGCCGGTGATGCGGGCGTCCTCGACGCGGACGGCCAGGACGCCGTCGAGCTCGCCGCCCACGTGTACGGCGAGTGCGGGGCCGCCGTTGACCACCGTGGGTTCCCAGCTGATGGTGGCCTCGACCTGGGCGGAGCCGCCGAACCAGAAGCGGACGATCTTCTCGGCGCCGATGACCGGACGCAGCGCCGCCTTCTTGATGCCGCCGCCGTCGCTGAGCAGTACGACGTCGGGGGCGAGTACGTCCAGCAGGTCCTGCGGGTTCCCGGTCT
This sequence comes from Streptomyces sp. RerS4, assembly GCF_023515955.1. Taxonomy (GTDB): domain Bacteria; phylum Actinomycetota; class Actinomycetes; order Streptomycetales; family Streptomycetaceae; genus Streptomyces. The sequence continues at coordinate 3,520,711 of NZ_CP097322.1, read as the reverse complement.
CGATGGCGCGCCGGAAGGACTCCAGGGCCGCCCGGGTCTCGCTCGGGGAGGCCGTTCTGCGCGGGCGGCGGGCGCCGACGTGCCGGCGGGCGCGGTGCGCTATCTGCCGGACGGCGTCGGTGCTCTTGCCGATGGCCTCGGCGATCTCCTCGTAGCCGACCTCGAAGACCTCGCGCAGTACGAATACCGCCCGCTCGGTCGGGGAAAGGCTTTCGAGGACGAGCATCATCGCCATCGACATGCTCTCGGCGAGCTCGACGTCCTCGGCCACGTCCGGCGTCGTGATCAGCGGTTCGGGCAGCCACTGGCCGACGTACGCCTCGCGGCGGCGCTTCATGGCGCGCAGCCGGTTGAGTGCCTGCCGGGTGGTGATCCGTACGAGGTACGCCCGCTGGTCGCCCACCTGTTCCACATCGGCCCCCACCCAGCGCAGCCAGGTCTCCTGGAGGACGTCTTCGGCGTCGGCCGCCGATCCGAGCATTTCGTAGGCGACGGTGAAGAGCAGGTTGCGGTGGGCTACGAACGCCTCGGTCGCCGGGTCGGTGGTGTGGTCGGTCATCTCAGCCACGGGCGGCTTCTCCGCTTCCCACCGGGCGGATCATCGTCTTGTCGGTCGGCTCCGCCGCGTTGGACAGGCGGTGCGTGCGCGTGGGCAGGCCGAAGGTGGGGTGGGAGGTGGTCCACAGCGACAGGAAGAGGATGCCGGCCTTGATCCGTGCTGCGTTCCGGCCGCCCAGGTACTTGGGCTTGGCGTTCGCGCTGTGGTCGACCATCTGCAGAATGCCGTCGCGCCGCCCGAGGCTGATGTGGTTGCCGACGTACTCCAGCCCCGTGTGTTTGACCTCGCGGCCGGTCAGGCGGGCCACGATCGCGGCCGCGGCCTGCCGGCCGGTGTAACCGGCGGACGCGCAGGACATCGGCAGGGGAAGGCCGTTGTCGCCGGTGGTGTATGCGCTGTCGCCGACGGCGTAGACGCTCGGGTGCGAGAGCGAGCGCATGGTGCGGTCGACGACGACCCGACCGTCGTCGGTGACGTCGAGACCCGCGGCGGAGGCGATCGGGGCGACGGCGAACCCGGCCGCCCACACGGTCGCGTCGGACGGCAGGATCGTTCCGTCCGCGCACCGCACGCGCGCCGCCTCGACTGCTTCCACGCTGGTGTGCTCAAGGACGGTGATGCCGAGCCGATCGCACGCCCGACGCAGGTGATCACGGGCTCCGGCGGAAAGCGTGGTGCCCAGCTCGCCGCGGGCGATCAGGGTCACCGAAAGGCCGGGACGGAGTTCGGCGATCTCGGTGGCGGTCTCGATCCCGGTCAGCCCGTCGCCGACGACCACCACCTGCCCGCCCTCGCCCCGCACGTCCAGCCCGTCCAGGCGCTCACGCAGCCGCAGAGCGGCCGGCCGGCCGGCGACGTCGAAGGCGTACGCGGCCGCACCGGGCACGCCGTTGTCGGCCCCGTGGCTCCCGAGCGCGTAGACGAGCGTGTCGTAACCGACCTCCCCGTGACCGTCGGTTCCATCCACCGCGACGGTCCGACGCTCGGGGTCGACGGCGGTGACCCGGCCCAACCGCAGCCGGACGTCGGTTCCCGCGAAGACGTCGGTGAGCAGAGGCGCTTCGACCTGCCCGCCGGCCGCGAGCTGGTGCAACCGCAGCCGCTGCACGAAGTCCGGCTCGGCGTTCACGACGGTGATCTCGGCATCCGCCGGAGCCAGGCGCCGCGCCAGGGTTCCGGCCACATGGGACCCGGCATAGCCGGCGCCGAGGACGACGACACGGTGCTTCGTGCCACTCCTGTAGGACATGACTTCCTCCTCCGTCGCAAGGCGATCGACCTCAAGACACCGCACCCCCGCCCCCTGTGACAGCATGTGGCCCAGATCACATGCGACCTGCGAAGGCGGCCCTCTGGGCAACGACGAAGGCCCAGGTCGCTGACCTGGGCCTTCTCGCAAGAGCGGATGGCGGGAATCCAACCCGCGCCATAAGCTTGGAAATCACCCGGTACCTGGGTGTGTGCGGGGGTTCTGACCTGCGGAAAGGTTCGTGCATGGCTGGGTGCGGGGCCGCTGACGGCCCGGTACCGGATCGGAGGGCCGGTCAGCGGGTGGTGTAGCCGCCGTTGAGGAACAGGGTCTGGCCGTTGGCCCACCAGCCGTCGGTCAGCATGTGGCGGACCCAGGGCACGATGTCCTCGATCTTCGTCAGGTCTCCGTTCATGGCGGAGGACTTGTGGTAGGCGACGGAGTCGTCGTCCTCGGCGGGGTAGAAGAACGAGGTGTCCATCGGGCCGGGCGCGATGTTGTTGACGGAGATGTTCCGGCCGAACAATTCCTTGGAGAGGGCGCGGGTGAAGTGCTCGACCGGTGCCTTGCTGCCGGCGTAGGAGGAGTACAGGCCGGTGTAGGCGGCCAGCAGCGAGGTGACGATCGTGATGATCTTCCCGCCGTCCTCCATCCGGCGAGCGGCCTCGCGCATCACGAAGAACGCGGCCTTGGAGTTGACCGCGAACATGCGGTCGTACTCCTCCTCGGTGATCTCGGTGAGCGGCTTCTTGAGGACCATGCCGGCGGTGTTGATGCTGTAGTCCAGCTTCCCGTACCGGTTGAGGACCTCGTCGAAGACTCGCTCTACCTCGGGGACCCGGGTCAGGTCGGCCTGGATCGTGAATGCCTCGCCAGGGCCGCCGTTGATCTTCTCGGCCAAGGACTCGGCCTCGGCGCGGGAGGAGTCGCTGTTGTAGTGCACCGCGACGAGGGCGCCCTCGTCGCCGAGGGTGGTGCTGATCAGCCCGCCGAGGTTGCGGGATGCGCCGCCGACGAAGGCGACCTTGCCGGTGAGCGTCTTGTCCGGGGTTGTGACCATGACACAGCCTCCTGAGAAAGGAACGACTTCCACGGCACGCCCCCCGGTCCACGTGACGGGAGCACGTGCCTCACGCAGGATGCGCGGTACGTGCGGGGTCGTTCTCGAACATTCGCGTCACCTCTTGAACAATCCGCCCATCCGACTCCGTCTTTCACCCGTCCGGCGTCACGCTCACCGCAGGCGGCAACGCGCAGCGTGATCAGCCGTGCCCATCTGAAGTGCGTCACCAGCAGGTCGTTCACACCGGACGGTCCGCGGATCTCAGATGGAACGCCGACGGTGCCCCCCCCGCAAGGCCCGGTTCCACGCCGGCGAAGCCCTGGTCCACCCGGCCGGCTACGCCTCGCGGCCACGCCGGCAGGATGACCCTGACGGTCTCGACAGGGGGCTCCGGCTCACGTCGTGTGCGCCGTCCGGCGGCAGTCGAAGGCGAGAGGGAGCAGTGTCACAGGGCTTCCCGGTGACAGTCGGCTCGGGTCCGGCGCGTTTCGTGGCCGTGCCGGTGCCGGCGAGGGTGCGTTACGGCGTAGACCTACGGGCCGAGCCCCGATCAACGGAATCGAACCCGCGCTACAAGCTTGGGAATCACGGCCGCCTTGGCGGCCCGCGTGCCCTCTGAACCGGTGTTTCTTGCCGTCGGAGGTGCTGTTCGCGGGTGTTTCCGGCGCCTGACGCAAGCGGTGCGTGATCAGGCGGTCGGCGCGGGCGCGATCTCGGCGATCAGGTTCTCGACCAGCTGCTTGATCTCGTCGCGGATGGGGCGGACGGCCTCGACGCCCTGTCCGGCCGGGTCTTCGAGCTTCCAGTCGAGGTAGCGCTTGCCGGGGAAGACGGGGCACGTGTCGCCGCAACCCATGGTGATGCAGACGTCGGACGCCTGGACGGCCTCGACGGTGAGGATCTTCGGGGTCTCGGCGGACATGTCGATGCCGACCTCGCGCATGGCCTCGACGGCGGCCGGGTTCACCGAGTCGGCGGGCGCGGAGCCGGCCGAGCGGACCTCGACGCGGTCGCCGGCGAGGTGGGTCAGCCAGGCGGCGGCCATCTGGGAGCGGCCGGCGTTGTGGACGCAGACGAACAGCACGGAGGGCTTGGACACGGCGGGTCTCTTCTCGCAGGCAGGGCGGGAACGCATCAGCGGGCGATGGCGTCAGCCATCGCTGATGTGAAAGTATCAGTCCATGATGACGTCAGTCGACACTGATCTGATCCGGGTTCTGGCCGACCCGCTCAGGCTCCAGATCGTGACCCTCCTCGCCAAGGAGACGCTCTGCACCACCCACCTCGTGGAGGAGACGGGTGCCAAGCAGACCAACCTCTCCAACCACATGAAGGTGCTGCGCGAGGCCGGGGTCGTCGATACGGAGCCATGCGGGCGGTACGTCTACTACCGCCTGCGCCCGGAAGTCATCGAAGTCCTCGCCGGTCAGTTCGCCGACCTCGCCCAGACCGCGCGTGCCACCGCCGAAGCGAACCTCAAGCGGTCCTGCCCATAGCCTTCCGCGCTTTGCCTCACCTGCCCGAGGAGAACCTGCCTTGACCGCCACCGAGCCCGTCGCGAGCGACGCCATGGCTGTCGCCGACACGTCGCCGCAGCCCGCGCCCGGCGCGACCCCGCCCCGCACTCCGCTGATCGCCCGAGCCGCCGCCGAGCTCGTCGGTACGGCCGCCCTGGTGGCGATCGTGGTGGGCTCCGGCATCCAGGCCACCGAGCTGACCCAGGACGTGGCCCTTCAGCTGCTGGCCAACTCCACGGCGACCGTCTTCGGCCTCGGCGTCCTCATCGCGCTCCTCGGCCCGGTCTCCGGCGCCCACTTCAACCCGGCCGTCACGCTGGCCGAGTGGTGGACCGCCCGACGCGGCGGCGCCGGAGTCACCGCCCGCGAGCTGGCCGTGTACGTGCCCTCCCAGATCGCCGGCGCCATCGCGGGCGCGATCCTGGCGGACGCGATGTTCGGCGAGCCCCTGGTGAAGTGGTCCACGCACGATCGCTCGGCGGGAAACCTGCTCCTCGGCGAGGTCGTCGCCACCGCCGGTCTGATCCTGCTGATCTTCGGCCTGGCCCGCACCGACCGGCTCCGCTTCGCGCCGGTCGCGGTCGCCTCCTACATCGGTGCGGCGTACTGGTTCACCTCGTCCACCTCCTTCGCCAACCCGGCGGTGACGATCGGCCGTGCCTTCACCGACACCTTCGCCGGCATCGCCCCCGCGTCCGTCCCGGCGTTCATCGGCATGCAGCTCGTAGGCGTCGTGGTGGGTCTGGCGCTGGTGGCGGTCATCTTCATGCGGGGCAAGCCGTCCGCATGACGCAGCGCACGGATGTGGCGGTGATCGGCGGCGGCCAGTCAGGACTCGCCGCCGGCTACCACCTGCGCCGCCTGGGCCTCGAGTTCGTCATCCTCGATGCCCAGACGGCGCCCGGTGGGGCCTGGCAGCACACCTGGGACTCCCTCCACCTGTTCTCCCCAGCGGCCTACTCGTCTCTGCCCGGCCGCCTCATGCCCCTGCAGGAGGGCGAGGTCTACCCGGACGCGGGGCACGTCGTCTCGTACCTGGCCGACTACGAGAAGCGGTACGAGCTGCCCGTACAGCGGGGAGTGTGGGTGGACGCCGTCCACCGCGACGGCCCGTTCCTGCGCGTCGAGACCGACAACGGAGCCTGGCAGGCCCGCGCCGTCATCAGTGCCACCGGCACGTGGACGCGGCCGTTCCTGCCTGCAGTCCCTGGCCGCCGAGAATTCGCCGGCCGCCGGCTCCACACCGTCCAGTACCGCAGCCCGGCCGAGTTCGCCGGGCAGCGCGTCATCGTCGTCGGAGGCGGCAACTCGGGCGCCCAGATCGCCGCCGACCTCGCCGGCGCCGCTGAGCTGACGTGGGTGACCCAGCGCCCGCCGCGCTATCTGGCCGACGACATCGACGGCCGCGCCCTCTTCGACCACGCGACCGCCCGCCGCCGCGCCCTCGACGAAGGCCGCACCGACACCGGCGGAGTGGCCTCGCTCGGCGACATCGTCGCCGTCCCGCCCGTACGAGCGGCCAGGGATGCTGGACTGCTCACCGCTGCCCCGATGTTCAGCCGCCTCACGGAGGATGGCGTCGCTTGGGCCGACGGCAAGACCGCCCACGCCGACGCGATCATCTGGTGCACCGGCTTCCGCCCCGCCCTCGCGCACTTCGCGTCCCTGCGCCTGCGCGGCGCCCGCGGTCACATCGCCACCGAAGGCACCCGCGCCGTGGACGAGCCTCGCCTGCACCTGCTCGGCTACGGCGACTGGACCGGCCCCGCCTCGGCCACCCTCATCGGCGTCGGCCGCCCGGCTCGCGACGCGGCCCGCGAGATCGCGGTCCTCCTGGCGGATGCTGCGGCATGACCCGAGACGTCAGCGGGTTCCGGTCAGGGTGAGCTGTCGGTGGTGGAAGTCGAAGTGCCGGGTCGCCGCGTTCAGGAGCCGGGCGAAGGCGCCGCCGACGCCTCGCGGCAGCCGTGCGAAGACGCGCATCAGGATCAGCAGGGGTCGCATCAGGATGTATCCGAAGAGCATGTGGAAGAGCAGCTGTTCGTTGTTCCAGCGGGTTCCCTCGGTGGGCCGGTGCAGTTCGGCCTCGGTTGCCGTGTCGAGCAGCAGGTGGAAGGCCGTACGGGCCCGCTCCAGCTCCTCAAGGAGCACCTGGCGGTCCACCGCCGGCTCGCCCGTCATGCGGTCCACCCGCTCTTCCTCATCTGCGGCCTCCGGTCATCGGCCGCCTGCCCAGGATGCCCGGAGGCCCGGCTCGGCGGCGTAGGACCGACGGTCAGGTGATCGTCGGGCTGCGCCGCTCCAGGAGGACGACGTCGCGCCATGTGCCGTGGTGGCGGCCGATGCGTTCGCGGGTGCCGATGATCCGGAACCCGGCTCGCTCGTGGAGGGCGAGGCTGGCGGTGTTCTCGGGGAAGATGCCGGACTGGATCGTCCAGATGCCCGCTGCTTCGGTGGAGGCGATCAGCGCGTTCAGGAGGGCTCCGGCGACGCCCTGGCCCCGGGCCCCGGGGTGGACGTACACCGAGTGCTCGACCACTCCCGCGTACGCGCAGCGGTCGGAGACGGCGCTCGCGGCGACCCAGCCCAGGACCTTGCCGTCCTCGCCGAGGGCGGCGAAGCGGTGGCCGGGGAGCTTGGCCGCGTCGAAGGCCTCCCACGTGGGTGCGGCGGTCTCGAAGGTGGCGTTGCCCTCGTCGATTCCGGCCTGGTAGATCTCCAGGACCTGCTCGGCGTGGGCGGGCAGCAGCGGTGCGATGCGCATGCCGGTCACGCCCCGGCGGCGGTGGCCAGCAGGGCGCCCATGGCGGCGAGCACGGACGGCTCGACCCGGTAGTAGACCCAGGTCCCGCGCCGCTCGGAGGACAGCAGTCCCGCCTCCTTCAGCTTCTTCAGGTGGTGCGAGACGGTCGGCTGCGAGACGCCCACGTCGGAGATGTCGCAGACGCACGCCTCTCCTCCCGCGTGGGAGGCGACCAGCGAGAACAGGCGCAGGCGCACCGGGTCTCCGAGGGCCTTGAACATCTTCGCGGCGCTCTCGGCCTCCGCCGCACTCAGCGGGCGCTCGTTCAGCGGCGGACAGCACGGCGCGACCGCCGTGTCCGGCTCCAGCAGGGGCAGCACCTTCGTGTTCGACATGCGTCTATGTTGACATGTATCGAATCAATTGGGGAGCCAGGGCCCCACTCGTCACCCCATTTCGATGAATGTCTATGTTGACGCTTGTCGATGTAGGTGTCATGCTGAGATCCGTCGGACATCGACAAACGTCGAAACAAAGGGGAATCGTCGTGAACGCCACCGCCAACGGCCAGCTGCCCGTCGTGGTCATCGGTGCCGGGCCCGTGGGCCTGGCCGCCGCCGCCCACCTCGTCGAGCGGGGCCTTACGCCCCTGGTCCTGGAGGCGGGCCCGAGCGCGGGCACCGCGACCCGCGACTGGGCCCACGTACGACTGTTCTCCACCTGGGCCGAGGTGACCGACCCGGCCGCCGAAAAGCTCCTCGCCCCGACCGGCTGGACCGTCCCTGACGGCGCCACGTACCCGACCGGCGGTGACTGGGCCGAGAAGTACCTCCAGCCCCTGGCGGACGTACTCGGCGAGCAGCGGGTCCGCTACGGCGCGACGGTCACCGGCGTCTCCCGCGCCGGCCGCGACCGCGTAGTGGACGCCGACCGCGACACCCAGCCCTTCACCGTCCACCTCACCACGGCGGACGGCCGCGAGGAGCGGATCTTCGCCTCCGCCGTGATCGACGCCTCCGGTACCTGGTCCACCCCGAGCCCGCTCGGTGGCGACGGCCTGGCCGCACTCGGCGAGAAGACCGCAGCCGACCGGATCTCCTACCGCGTCCCCGACCTCAAGGACCCGGCCCAGCGCGCCCGGTACGCGGGCAAGCGCACCGCCGTCGTCGGCTCCGGCGCCTCCGCCTTCACCGCCCTCGCCTACCTCGCCGACCTCGCCAAGGACGAGCCCGGCACCCACGCCGTCTGGATCCTGCGCCGTGGCATCAGCGGCTCCACCTTCGGCGGCGGCGAAGCCGACCAGCTGCCCGCCCGTGGCGCCCTCGGCCTGGCGGCCAAGGCCGCCGTCGACAACGGGTACGCCGACGCCGTCACCGGCTTCCGCACCGAGGCCGTCGAGCGGGACGCGGCCGGCCGCCTGGTGCTCGTCGGTGAGGACGGCCGCCGCCTCGCACCGGTCGACGAGGTCATCGGCCTCACCGGCTTCCGCCCCGACCTCACCTTCCTGGACGAGCTCCGCCTCGGCCTCGACGAGCGCCTCCAGGCCCCCACCGAGCTGGCCCCGCTGATCGACCCCAACCAGCACTCCTGCGGAACGGTCTACCCGCACGGGGTGAACGAGCTCTCCCACCCGGAGAAGGGCGTCTACCTCGTCGGCATGAAGTCCTACGGTCGCGCCCCGACCTTCCTCGCCATGACCGGCTACGAGCAGGTCCGCTCCATCGCCGCCGCCCTCGCCGGCGACCGGGAAGCCGCCGAACGCGTCGAACTCACCCTCCCCGAGACCGGAGTCTGCGGCGGCGCCGGCCTCTTCGACGAGCCCGAGGCGGCCGAGGCCGGCGGCGGTGGCTGCTGCGCCGCGCCCGCCACGACCGGGATCCAGATCGGCGTCGGCGCCCCGGCCTCTTCCGGCGGCTGCTGACCGAGACCGTGCCGCAAACCCAGGCCGACGAGGCCGCGACCGGAGCAGGGGACCGGTCGCGGCCTCGCGCCGTGCTTCCCGCACTGTGCGCCACCCAGATCACCAGCTGGGGCGTCGTCTACTACGCCTTCCCCGTCCTCAACCCCGAGATCACCGCAGACACCGGCTGGTCCCCGATCGCGACCACCGCAGCCTTCTCCCTGGCCCTGGTCGTCTCGGGCCTGGCCGGAATCCCCATCGGCCGCATGCTCGACACCCGAGGCCCCCGCGCGGTCATGACCGGCGGCTCCATCCTCGCCACCGTCGCCCTCGCGGCGGTGGCGTACGCGCCCAACCTCTACGTGTTCGCCGCTGCCTGGGCCCTGGCCGGCATCTCCATGGCGGCGACCTTCTACCATCCCGCCTTCGCCGCGCTCACCCGCTGGTGGGGAGAGGACCGGATCCGCGCCCTGACCATCGTCACGCTCGCCGGCGGCCTCGCCTCCACCGTCTTCGCGCCCCTGACCGCGGTGCTCGCCGAACACCTCTCCTGGCGCACCACCTACCTCGTGCTCGCCGCGATCCTGGCCGCCATCACCATCCCGGCCCACGCCTTCGCCCTCAAGTCACCGTGGCCGCCGGCCCCCTCGCCGCAGCACGCGCACCTCGAAGGCGGAGCGGCATCCATCGCCCGCAGCCGCCCGTTCCTCATGCTGACAGCGGCGCTCACCCTGTCCGGCTTCGCCATGTACTCCGTCGTCATGGGCCTCGTCCCGCTCCTCACGGAACGAGGAGCCTCAACCACCCAGGCAGCCTGGGCACTCGGACTCGGCGGCGCCGGCCAGACCCTCGGCCGCACCCTCTACGCCGCCCTCGCCCGCCGTACCACCGTCACCACCCGCACCACGGCACTCCTCGCCGCAGGCAGCGCCACCACCGCAGCACTGGCCCTCGTACCCGGCCCGCTCACGGCCCTCACCCTCATCGCCGTCGCCGCCGGCCTGATCCGGGGCAACCTCACCCTCCTCCAGGCCACCGCCGTCACCGACCGCTGGGGCACCACCCACTACGGCCGCCTCTCGGCCCTCCTCGGCGCCCCCGCCACGATCACCGCAGCCCTCGCCCCCTTCGCGGGCGCCGCCCTCGCAGGCCCCCTGGGCGGCTACCCCTCGCTCTTCCTGCTCCTGGCCGCCCTGTCGGGGGCGGCAGCACTACTCACCCTCGGCGCTCGACCGTCATCAAGAAGCCCCGCCGGGTAGCCCAAGGGTGCGTGCGCTGCCCGCCTCAGGCGGCGTGGAGGGTCGTCGGCGAACGACTGCCCGAGCCCTGGGTGGTCGGCTTCTGCCGTGCCGCCGGCCCATGTTCGGAGACCAAGACGCTCAAGCCTGGTGGCGGGAGCACTCAACGCACAGTGGCCCGCCGTGACTGCCGCGACACCCCACGCACGTCGTGGCGCAACCACGTGGACGTCGATGTGATCGGCGAGATCGACACCGGGGAGAAGCCGATGAACCAGGCTGAAGTGAACTGCCGAGTGTACTGAGAGGCGCTGTCGGCCCCCTCCAGGGGCAGGCCGTTGAAGTCGATCTGCAGGGGAGAGCGACATGTCGGAGCAGGATGCCACCGCGCAACCGGGCGTTGCGCCCACCGCTCGTCCCACCGCGGGAACCATGTGGCCGACTCCGCCGCCCACATCGGCATCCGTACGCCAGTGCTGTTCACCGTCGCACGGGCCTGACCGTCCGGCGCGAACCGCACAGGTGGTGCGCCGCGTGCGCTCTGGGCCGCCCCCCTGGCCCTCCCGTCGTGCACGACTCGGGCGCGGACACCGCGCCCGGCGTCATAGTCATCGACTCCTGCACCACCCTCGGCAGCACCCTGGTCGTCCGCCTCTCCGGGGAGATCGACCACTACAGCGCCGCACCGCTGTGGGCCCTGCTGGCCTCGGCCGCCGACGACGGCTGCACCGGCCTCGTGCTGGACACCTCCCGGGTCACCTTCTCCGACTCCGGCGCGAACGGTGAGCGGCAGCTCGCCCGCCGCTGACCGGCCATCCGAGGGGTGCTCAGCAGTGACGCTCTTCCTGACCCCCGTCATCGCCGCGATCGTGCTGGGCATCATCGGCGCGGTCGTCGAAGGACTGTTCTACCCGCTGACCATCGGCATCGTCGTACTCGTCGCGGCCCTGGTGCACCTGGGGATGCACCTGCGGCGCTCCGGCCGCCGCAGCCGCGCACTCCGCTGACGTGGGGCCCGAGGGACCTCGGAACGGTCGACGCGTGTGAAGTGGGTCATCGGCACCGGGTGTGACGTGACGTCGGGTGCGCGGGCCTGACGGCGGTCGTCACAACGGCCCCAGCGCATTCACTCCGCCGGGGCCGCCCTTCCGGATCGTCACACGTGAGCGTGCTCGATCCATCTTCAATAGTACGACTGCTCGGCCGGACAGGCTGGGAGGCGAGAGCGGGCCGTCGGGGCAGTCCGGCTCAGCCGCGTTCTTCCTCTTCGGCCTCCATACGGCGGATTCCCTGGTGGGTGAGGGAGACCATCGCGGGCGTGTTGCCCGGTTCCCAGTCGACGGTGATCAGGTCCTCGCCGGCGAGGTAGGTGCAGGCGGCGGCCAGGTCTTCCTCCGGGATGCGCAGGTCGTTCCGCAGCTTCCGCCCCGGGACTCCGAGGAGCCGGTTGCCTTCGGTGGCTTCGTAGAGGGCGGTCAGGACCTGTTCGCGGTAGAGCTGTCGCTCGCGGAGTGTCGCCATGACCGAGTCCTTTCGTCGTGTGAAGGTCCGATGCTGCTCAGACTTCGTCGACGTGGGTGCCGGTGAGAGGGGACGAACTGCTGGTGGTGAGCCAGGAGCGGGCGGGCTCTGCGGCGGTTTCGGTGTCGACGGTGAGGTGGAGTCGGGTGCCGCCGTCGAGGACGGGGTAGCTGCGCTGTTCCGTCCCGGCGAACGAGCGGCGGATCACCTCGGCGACCGCGCGGGCGGCTTCGGGGGTGGCGGCGACGATGCGGATCTCGGCCTGTCCGGCCGAGGGCAGGGGCGCTGTGTCGGTGCGGTACAAGGGGCGTGGTCCCTCTCACGGGCGAAGCGAGAGGCCGGCGGGTGGGTTGTCCCGGGTGTCGGGTGTCCCACCCGCGGCCTTCGGTCGGAGGAGTGGTCTGAGGTGGTCAGGGCCAGGTGCCCGTGAGCCGGCGACGGGCGGCTTGTTCCGTCGGCGTGGGGTGACTGTGGCCGGGCGGCCGGCGAATGGCCGGGAAGGGGTCGCCGAAGTGGTGGGCGGCGATGCGGGCGTCGTGCTGGGCGTTGAGCCGGTGGATCAGGCGGATGCCCAGCGCGATCATGAGGGCGATTACGGCGAGGGTGATCAGGGTTTCCATGGGGTCACCTCCGCGGGTTCCCGGGCATGGCGATCATCCGCGCGCCGACGACCGGGTGCCGGAGCGGCGGCAGGGCGGATCCGCCGTCGGTCTCCCAGGCGCCCTCGCCGCTTCGGGCGTCGCGCATACGGCGGCCGGTCGCGGCCTCGTCGGACATCAGGGCACCGGCGGCCAGGACGCTGCCGGGGATGGCGGCGGCGGCCATGAGCCGGGCGGCTGCGGTGGGTTCGGTCTCGGGCGGGATCACCAGCAGGTCGCAGCGGCCGACGGTGTAGGAGAGCAGGATCATCTTGTCGGGATCCTGTTCGGTGAACCAGCCCACGTGCACGGTGTGCCCGGCGACGGGCACCTTGTGCGGGACGACGGGCCAACGGGTGGGGTTCACCGTGACGCGCGTGATGCGTCCGTAGTGCCCCTCCAGCGCGTCGACCAGGGGCGGAAGCTCCGCGGTGAGGTCACGCGAACGAGGCCACCAAGCGCCGTCCAAGAGGCCGGCGAGGGTGGTCTTCGGCGTCAACGCCAGGCGCGCCGAAAGCAGGGGTGCCAGGGAGGTGGTCATGACGCGGACCCGTCTCCGGGCCGCCCTGCAGGGCGGCCCAGTGTCTTGATCGCCGGAAACGACGTCCGCGTGGGAGCGGGTGCTCGACTTACTCCCGGTACTTTCAGCGTACTCCGCCCAGCGGCCGGACGAGCCGCTCTGACCAGTGGATTTTCAACCGGGCGCGCCGCTCGGCCGATGGCCGCGGGCATGACCGCAGGCCGCGGAGTACCGTGTGACCACGGCGGTGTCTCGTCGGCCATGAGGCGTCGGCGGCCCCGCGCAGGCAGGCGGACCACCATGGCCGAATCCGACACCCCCACCCCTCCCCAGCTCCTTCCGGACGAGATCCACCGAGCGGTGAGGTCCGGCACGGCCCTGCTCCGGCTGCAGACGACCCACTCCCGCGAAGGCGTCCTCGACGGCGCCTGGTGGCCCCGCTCCCGCGGCGTCGGGGCCGAGCTGCCCGCCCTCGTCCGGGCGCTCACCACACACCTCGGCCCCGTCACGCGCGTCGGCCTGGACACGGACGCCTGGGAGGAGGTCCCGGCTCGTGTGGTCGTGGACGACCGGGTCGTGCACCTCGACTCCTTCCCCGTCGGCGACGACACCGTCCTCATCACCCGTGGCGACGACGACCACTTCGCCCTCCTGGTGGTGCCCCCGGACATGACACCCGACGCGGCACGTGGAGCCATGGCCCGTGCGGTCGACGCCGGTAACGCCACCAGGCCGCCGAGATCCTCGTCGCCACGCATCCAGAACCGGTGACACACCGCCCGGAGTCGGCGCGATCCGGAACGTCATCCACGCCACTCGACCAGGACCAGCGTGGCGTCGTCCGAAGTGGCGTTGCCCCGTGCCCGTTTGAGGGTGTGGGAGAGGTCCCGTACCACCGCGCGGGCCTCTCGGTCCGTCCGCTCCAGTTGGTTCACCCAGCCGATCAGCTGGTCCTCGCCGAACTCCTGCTGTCCGCTCTCGTGTTCCTCGATCAGCCCGTCGGTGAAGCAGAGAACGCGATCCCCCGGCTCGAGCGTCACTTCGCTGACCTGCGGCTGTGCTCCTCCGAAGCCGACGGGCAGGGTCGTGGGGCTGTCCAGGCGGCCTACGACGCGGTGTCCGCGGATCAACATGGGGACGGGGTGCCCGGCGTTGACCCACTGGAGGCGGCCGGTGTCCGTGTCCAGCCGCATCATCAGCGCGGTCACGAAGTGGTCGGGTGCGAACTGCTCGGCCACGGCGCGGTCCATGAAGAGATAGATCTCGGACAGCTCGATGCTGATCCGGCGGGCGTGCCGGTACGCGCCGATGGTCACGGTGGCCATCGTGGCCGCGTCCAGACCGTGGCCCATGGCGTCGATCACGGCGAGGTGGAAGGTGTCCCCGTTCAGGGCGTAGTCGAAGCTGTCGCCCGCCACGTCATAGGCGGGTTCGAGTACGCCGGCGATGGCGACGCGCGGCGTCACCATCGTCAGCGGTGGCAGCAGCGACCACTGGATCTCGGCGGCGACGCTCATCGGTTCGCTGCGACGGGTGCGGAAGAAGAGGTCGGTGTGGCCGTTCTTGGTCTGCATCATGTCGGCGATCAGCCCGGCGATCCTGCGCAGCAGGCGGCGGTCGTCGTCATCGACGGCGTCCAGCGTGACGGCCAGAACGCCTGCCTGGTCGCCCCCGTCCAGCAACGGCAGCAGGACCCGTACGCCGTCGGCCAGCACGAGTTCGACCAGGCGCGAGGTGAGGAAACACCGGCCGGCCTCGGAGCCGTCGATGACCTGCGGTTCCCCGCCCGCCAGCCCTTCGCCCGGCAGGGGGACCAGTCTCTGCTGCCCGTAGTCCTGGAGCAGGATCTGCGGATCCCGTCCCCCCAGCCGCGCCACCGTGTCGGCGAGCAGCGGCCCGACCAGATGCGGTGGCAGCCCGTGGGCCCGGTCCAGGAGCCCGCCCAGCAACCCCTCTCCGAAGCTCTCCGAGCGATCAGGATCCCCGGGCGATCCGACTGTCATCCCGCTCCCTTCCGCAGGGCGGCGGACGGGCCGTGCAGCGCCTGCGCTGCTGTCCGGCCGTACCGGGGCTGACGCAAGCCGGTGACAGCCGGTGCCCGGCAGTCACGGGGGCCGGGCCCGTTGGCGGCGGTCTCGCCCTCAGGATGCTCCTCGGCGGCAGGGCACGCCACACGACGACGAAGGCCCCGGTCACTGACCGGGGCCTTCGTTCAAGAGCGGATGACGGGAATCGAATCATCGGCCTCGTCGTGTTCGCCGCGGCCGATCGTCTGCGCTCCGCCTGCCCGTGCGGCAGATCAGGGAGGGCAGGACCTCATCTTCGCCGTTTCAGGGCATGCGCCAGGCGGGGGAGTCCCTCGTGGAGGATACGGCCGGCCAGTGCGCCGCCGAAGAAGACGACGCCGACCCCGACCAGCCAGGACTGGATGACCAGGACGGTTCCGATCGGGCCGTAGGTGACGGCGCTGGACGCGATCAGCGGTGAGAAGACGAGCCGGGAGAAGACTCGCAGGCCGAGCAGCCCGGCCATGGTGGTCACCGCACCGGGCAGCAGGGCGGGCCAGGGGACCCGGCCGCCGAGCAGCATCCGCTGGGACCACCAGAAGAACAGGACGCCGCTCAGCATCGTGATCACCTCGCGGGCCGGTGCCGCGCGCCACAGTGGCGTGACCGCGGACAGGAAGAGGAATCCGATGAGGACGGCGAGCCACACCACGTGCCGCCACCTGGCCCACCAGCGGGCCGGAGGCAGATCCCACACCTTCTCGTAGCCGCTCTGCACCGTCGCCCCGAACGACACCCCGAACACGGCGAGCACCGCGAGGCCGAACGCCGTCATGGTCCGCAGGGTCTGGCCCGGCAGAGCGAACAACCGCTCGATGTCCTCCCTGGCGGCCGTCGACACGCCCAGCCCGTCCCCCAGCCACTGCGCGAATCCCCGCCCGCTCGCCGGATCCGCGGCGGATACGACGATCAGCAGGGGTACGAGTGTGAGGAATCCGAGCGCCGCGAAGCCCAGTGAACGCTGCCACAGGTCGAGATCGCTCGCCTGGATCCATCGGCGTCCGGCCCGCACACGGCGGGAGGTGCGGCGCAACCGCCCGAACGGATACGAACGGCCCGCGCCGCCGGACGAGTTCCCCTTGCTAGGGCGCACCGGGACGTGTCCCCGGGCCCGCGGCCCCGGTCGGCTGTTCCGCCGGAGTCCCGTGCTCGGCGGCCTTGCGCCAGCGGGCTTCGCAGAACGAGTACAGGCCGAACAGCAGGAGGCCCACGGCGGCGGCGATCAGCAGGGCAGGTCCTGCTGGCGTGGTGGCGAACGAGCGCAAGGTCTCGTCCAGACCCTTGGCCTGGTCGGGGTCGTACCGCACGGCGGCCAGCAGGACGGACAGGCCGGCCCCGGCCGCGACCACGCCGCACGCCGCGCCGCCGACGATGCCCAGGAACACGACGACCCGCCGCGTCGCCGGGCGCATCTCGTCCGTCCGGAGATCCTTCTCGAACTTCCGCATCAGGCTGCGCACCAGGATCACCACACCCACGACGATCAGGACGACCCCGAACACGCCGACGATCACCTGGCCGCCCGGCCGGTCCAGCACCCTGGCGGTGTACTCCTTCGACGTCTCGTCACCGGGGCGGCCTCCGGAGGATCCACCGACCAGCGCCGTCTGCGCCACGCCGATGCAGATCACCGCGTAGAACACCGCCATGCCCAAGGAGCCCAGACGCCGGCTCCACTTGTCGCCGCCCTCCACCGTCTGCCCGAACGCAGCCTCGGCCAGCCGCCACAGCGCCATCGCCGCCAGCCCCACCACCAGCGCCCACAGCAGAGCCTGGCCGAACGGCTGCTCGCCGAGGGTCCCCACCGCGCCGGACCGGTCGGCCTCTTGGCCGCTGTCGCTGCCGAGGCCGATCCGCACGGCCAGAATCCCCACCAGTACGTAGATCACTCCCCGGGCGCAGAGCCCGACCCTGGACGCGACCTCCACCGCACGACTGTCGGCCACACGCCGCCCCCGCGACTTGGGCTGAGCCGGACTGTCCTGACTGCGCTCCATATCTGGCACCTCCATGTGCCGGACCCCACTGAACAGCGCACCGTCGGCCGGGAGGGGAGTGGTGGGTCAGAGCCAGTGTCCGAAGGCGTCCCCGACGCGTCCGCTCTCTACGGACCGCGATGCCATGTCGGCCGATGTGGCGGCCAGGTTCGGGTCTCCGAGGCCGACCGGCATGGCACCAACCCCGGGTCCGTTCCCTGTCTTTCCACGGTACGGCTGCCCCCTGTCGGAAGTCACCACCCACATGCGGATCGTCCTGCACAGGGATCTGGAATCACTCCGAATCCGGTCCCGGTCGTCGGCAGGCAACCGGGACCGGAATCGTGGGAGGACTGAAGCGGCTACGCGCGATGAGGCGGACCTCTGGGGCTCCCGTTACGGTCGGGTTCCCAGCATGTGCACGTGGTTGCCCGTGGCACCCAGCAGTCCGACCCGGGAGGAGAAGCAGTGCCCCGAGAAGAAGCCCAAGCCCGCAGTGCCGGCCTTTCCTCGGGATCGCAAGGCGATGGGGCCGCCGAGGACTCCCGCCCGGTGGCCGACCTGGTCGAGCGGGCAGCCGATCTGGTGGACCCGATCAAGCCGAGGCTGCGCGGCTGGCTTCACGCCGGCATGGTCCCCATGTCGCTGGCAGCGGGCATCGTCCTCATCTGCCTGGCAGGGACACCGCAGGCCGTAGGGGCCTGCACCGTGTATTCCGTCGCTGCCTGGCTGCTGTTCGGGACCAGCGCCGTCTACCACCTCGGCACCTGGGGGCCACTCGGTGAGGCCGTTCTGCGTCGCCTCGACCACGCCAACATCTTCCTGATCATCGCCGGCACGTGTACGCCGCTCGCGGTGATCCTGCTTTCCCCGGACCAGTGGTCCGCCCTGCTGTGGATCGTGTGGACGGGCGCGCTGGTCGGCATCGCCTTCCGTGTCCTGTGGGTCGGAGCTCCCCGCTGGCTGTACACCCCCTGCTACCTGGCTCTGGGCTGGGCGCCCGTGCGATACCTGCCCGACTTCCTGCACAGCGGCGGGGTGGCCGTGGTCTCCCTGATCGTGACCGGCGGGCTTCTCTACAGCGCGGGCGCGGTCGTCTACGCCCTCCAGCGCCCCAACCCCTCACCCCGCTGGTTCGGCTTCCACGAGGTCTTCCACGCGCTGACGGTGACAGCCTTCACCGCCCACTACATCGCCATTTTTCTCACCGCTCACTGAGCGGTCGAGGTACGGACCGCCTCACCCACTCGCCAGCCGTCCGGAGGGCCCCGCGAGGTCGGCCCCCACCGTCAGAACGCGGTGGGCCTGCCTCGGCGGGAGCGCAGTATCGAGCGCACCAGCAGGTACAGCACGGCGACGACGAGAAGCAGCACTCCGGTGGAGTGCAGGTAGGGCTGCGTCCGCTGGGAGTTGAGCCGCCTACCAGTAATGACGGCGTCCGCCGACCGCGTGACCGACCGCCCCGAGGATCCACAGGATGACCCCGATCACGACCAGGATGATCCCGATCGTCCACAAGATGGAAATGCCGGCCACGAACCCGATGACGAGCAGGACGATCCCGAGAATGATCATGGTGACCTCCGACCTCGCAGGTACCTCGATTCCAGAGTAGGCGCAACCCGCTGAGGTGGCCTGTCGGATTGTCACCCTCCTGCCCTTCCAGCGGGCATGAGCAGAAGCCGTCTGACCGGCAAGCCGAACAGGCGCGATGTGACGGCCGCGGCGCCCAGGAGCCGGCGGTCGAGATTCCGTCCTGGAGACGGCGGAGAATTCTCAGTCGACCCGATGGGCGCGGTGACGGACTTCCCGGAGGCTGACCTCCGACGGGAGACGGTCCAGGCCTGCCGAGTCCCGTGCGCGTGCGAGCGTGTCCCGGTCGAGTCGGGCCAGGATCCGCTCCGGTCCCGCGTGAGGCTCCAGCCACAGCCGCACTCGCGTGACCGGGGCGGTACGCCGGCCCCCCAGGCGCACCCGTGCCCGTGCGACTCCGTCCAAGGCTTGCGCCTCTTTCTCGATCACGTCCTCCAGGGCGCGGCCGTCGAGCCGGGCCGCCGTACCGTCCTGGCTGTCGACGAGGACCTGGTGCAGCCGGTCTTTGCGCAGCAGTGTCCAGAGCCACCACAGCAGCAGCACCAGCAGCGCGGCGAGCACCGTGATGACGGTCGGCCACCACCAGCCCTCCGCCCGCCACCGCAGGCGTCCCTCGTCACCCAGGACGACATCGGCCGGGCCGCGAAAGGGCCACCAGCCCGGTACGTCGAAACCCCATCGGCGCTGCAGATCCAGCCCGCCCAGTAGCACGCCGCCGCCCAGGGCGAACAGCCCGAGGCCGAGCAGCCCCAGCAGCACCCGGTTCACTGTCTTGATCATCGGGATCAGCGTCAGCCTTTCTTCGGGCGTCGGACGTGGACGGTCGGCGTGGGTCGCCGGGCGAGACCCAGGGTCGCCACGGCTTCGCCCAGCGCGGCATCGAGGTCGGCGCGGACCTCGTCGAGATCGCGGAAATGCACCTGCGCCCGGACTTTGATCTTCCGGCGACCGACATCGACCCGAGCCGACTCCACACCGGACACCCGTACGGCCCTGTCACGCAGGATCAGGGCCACCGCCCGGCGGTCGAGACCGGCTCGGACCTCACCTGTTCCCCGGGTGCCGGTGGGCTGCCGCATGGGAAGCAGTCTGCGCAGTCCCGGTGTCACCGCCAGCAGGACGAGGCACAGGCCGAGGGCCATCGCCACCGCGGCCCCGACGATCATCCAGACGTCGTCCAGCGGCCGCGCGGCCAGCTCATCCGCGAGCCGGCTTCGCCAGCCCATCCCGGCCCGGCCCGCCCGCACGGAGACCACGTCGTACAGGAGCAGCCCGATGGCTGCGAGGGACAGCAGGGCCACGATGACCGCAGGAACCCGCCGCGCGGACCAGAAACGACGCGGCGATGCCCGGACTGCCGATATCGCGCCGGTGTCCGGGTGCCCTGTGGAGGAATCCGTCTTCGCAGGCTCCGAGGGAAGGTCGCTGTCGCCGGCCCGCTGCCGCCCCGTGCGCGCGCTCATCTCACCCTCTCCCGTTCCGTCCGCCGCGAGTGGGCCGAGTGCAGCCTCTCGACGGCCACCACGAGGTCGGACACCTCCACACCGGCCCATGCCGTGACTCGGTCGGTGACCTCGCGGCGTACCGCCGCGCACTGCGCCCCGATGTCCGACGGATAGCCCAGTTCCACGGCGATGCGCATCCGTACCTGCCCGAGCACCGGTCGGCTCCTGGCAGGACCGCCTGCCTTCTCCGAGCCGTTCCACTCCGCTGCCCCTCGCACCACCGCCGTCACGTGCGGGGTGCGGTGGCCAGGAGGCACGTGACCGGTCGGCTCGGAGAAACGACCCAGCGCCTCACGCGCCACCTGGGCAGCGATCTTCGCGACGACCCGGTCGGCGACCGAGGTCGCACCCCGCTCCCGGCGGGGCACGGCCGGGCGCCTGTCGGCTTCCCTGGTCACTGCCGCCAGTCTCTCCGTGCCCGGCGCTGGTCGTCACGAATACGCTGATGATCGTCCCGGCGGCGTACGAAGTCACCGGGTTCGAGATCGCCTTCCATCAGACGTCCGACCACGAGTCCGACGACGCCCAGCACCAGCACCAGCAAGAAGGCCCAGAAGCCGCCGAAGTACGCGGCGAAACCCAGCGCCATTCCGGCGGCCAAACCCACCACGGATCTGCTCATCACACGCTCCTTCGCCCGGTAGCCGACTCCGTCCGGCTACTGGAGCCGCTGCCGCTCCTCCCCTTCGCCTTCCTCGTCCTCCTCGTCGGGCAGCTTCACGTCACCGACCATGATGTTGACTTCCACGACTTCCAGACCCGCCATCCGCTCCACCGCGGAGATCACGCTCTCCCGCACCGCCCCGGCCACGTCCGTGATCGAGACGCCGTAGTCCACGACGAGCTCCAGATCGATGGCCGTCTGCAGCTCTCCGACCTCGACGCTGACCCCGCGGGTGACGGACTTGCCACTACCGGCGCCAGGCATCCGCTCCCGCATGGATCCCATCGAGCGTGCGAACCCGCTGCCCAGGGCATGGACGCCGCGCACGTCCCGTGCCGCCATCCCGGCGATCTTCTCCACCACCACATCGGCGATGGATGTCCGGCCACGAGAGCCGGGCGCGCCGCCGTACTTCGCGCCGGTGTGCTCAGTCATCAGGCACTCCTCCCTCGAGAAGTCAGCCATGCACCCTTTATCCAAATTATATTCGGTATAGACCGTTTTATGTGGTCGTCGTGAGTCGAGGGAGAGGGCGGAGAGGTGAAGACCGAGGCGTTGATGCAGTCAGTACGTGGTCGGCTCGGCCTGGGGCGACTGCTGCCTCTCGGAAGGCCGGACGACGGCACGTGGATCACCGAACAGGCGGCCGTCCGGGCTCTCTGGCGCAAGGTCGCCGGGGTTCCCGGCGTTCGACTGGAGAGCATGCGCATCGGGCCGGTCCCGCACGAACCCGTGCTCGAACCGGCCGTTCGCCCGCCTGCCGGAGCGCTCCCGCCCGGCCCGCTCAGGATCGAGGCGGCCTTCACCGGGTCCGTGACAACACCCGTACCTCAAGCCGCCGAACAGTTGAGGGCGACTCTGTTCAAGGCGGCCGACGAAGAACTCGGCCTGAGCACTGCGACAGTCGATCTGCGTGTCACGGATCTCCACGAGGGCACGGAGGCGGACGGAGGATCGCAGACCGCCGTGAACGTCGTGACGCCCCCGGCCCACAATGCGCCCACGCGAAGCTCGGCTCCCGCGACCGAGACGGAACCCCTGCGGGGGCCGATCGGAGAGCTGGCCGACGTCGCGTCGGCCGTGCCGGGCGTCGCCCGCCTCACCGCCCCACTGGGCGGCCACCCCGTCAGGGTGACGCACCAGGACGATCCGCCCGCCCGACACGTTCAGGTCCAGCTCGCGGTCGTACCCGGCCGCCATCCCCTGGAAGTCGCCCGGGCCGTCCGGGACGCCGTGACCGTCGCGGCCATGAGTGACGTCCGGGTCCCGACAACCGCTGCCGTCCTCATCACCGAAACCGCGGCGCAGCCGTAGTGATATCGAAGGTCTTCAGGCCGGCCTTCTGCGCTGATCCGGTGCCGCTGCCGGTGGCCCGGCGGGGCGAGCGTCGGCTTCGGCGGCCTGCGGGTACGGCCGGCTTCACGGCGCGCCGGACGGCGCCGTATGTGCGGCAGGTAGGGAACGAGCATGGACCGCGACAGCGGATGGGGATACGGAGACGTGGCTGGGGAGTCGCAGGGGCCCCGGGGCGGGGTCTGTGCCGGGTCATCGGGTGGGGGCGTGAGCGGCGGCTGACGGCTGACCGCCCGACCCGGCCGTTCCCCGATGCGGATCACGGACACAAACGCCGAGTTCGAGCCGGTGCTGCGCTTCCGCCCCGGGCGGCCCGGCCACCACCGGCACCTGCTCCAAGCCCGAAGTGGCCGACCGGAAACTTGTGGAGTGGATCGGATTGCACGGCAGATCCGGGACCGTCCTCACTCTCACCGCTGATGGCACGGCGAGTCCGGTGAAGAGCTGGACCTGCGAAGGCGGCGGTCGGGCCGGAGTGGTCTGACCGGACTCGAGCCGGTCGCAATGTGGCAACGTCGGGTCCGTCAGTCTGCCCCGGGCCCCAGGCTTCGGCGACCCTTCTGCGTCAGGGTCCCGTCGGCACCGCCGGGCCTCGCTCATTCCGCCAGTTGCCCGGCGACGACAAGGCCACGAGCCCCTTCCGGGGACACTCAACTCGGAACGCGCGAAGCAGCCGTGCGCCCTGAGCCCGGTGTCCCCGGTTCCGCCGGCGGGGTGTGGGGCGGGTCAGGCGAGGTTGATGTTCTCCGCCTGGGGGCCCTTCTGGCCCTGGGTGACGTCGAACGTCACGGCCTGGCCCTCCTGGAGCTCACGGAAGCCCGTCGAGTTGATCGCCGAGTAGTGGGCGAAGACGTCCGGGCCGCCGCCGTCCTGGGCGATGAAGCCGAAGCCCTTCTCCGCGTTGAACCACTTCACAGTTCCGGTAGCCATGTCTCATGCCTTCCAGTCGATGAACGCCGCCCACACGGTGTGGGAGGCGGAGGTGATCGCCCTGGTTCCTGCGGCACAGCACAGCAAGAAGCCCACGCCGACGGCATGGGCAAAGGGAACTTCCGAACCACGACAGCTAACGGGGACGGTACACGTCCGCACACCCCGTCACCAGAAGGGTTCCTCCAAGTGGGAGCGGGCCCGCCGAGGTACGGCGGGGCGCGCACCGTCTCGGGCCGCGGCCGGCGGGTCCGCCGCTTCGGCGGCGCGGCGGTGTTCGGCGTTGATGCGCTGGGCCTCTTCGAGCTGGTCCTCGAGGACGATGATGCGGCATGCGGCCTCGATGGGCGTGCCCTGGTCGACGAGTTCCCGGGCGCGGGCGGCGATGCGCAGCTGGTAGCGGGAGTAGCGGCGGTGACCGCCCTCGGAGCGCAGCGGGGTGATCAAGCGGTGTTCACCGAGGGCGCGGAGGAAGCCCTGGCTGGTGCCGATCATCTCGGCCGCGCGGAGCGCTGGTTCGTATGGGCGACGCCGGGCACGTTACATAGGCACAATCCTTTTTCCGACGCGCGACACCGGCGGCACGGCGCGTGATCAACAACCGGTGCCCCATGCCAATCTGCTCGGGCACGTAGTGGCTTGGAGCCGGAGGTTCACCGCCCATGGCGGCGAACAACAACCCCACCGTCACAGGACGACGACTGGGGGCGGAGCTGCGCCGGCTCAGTAAGGACCGCGGTATGACCGGCACGCAGGTCGCGGCGGAGCTGCTGATCTCCCAGGTCAAGGTCAGTCACGTGGAGACGGGCCGCCGTGCGGTCAGCCCCCGCGACGTACGCGATCTCTGCGTGCTCTACGGCGTCACCGACCAGCATCTCGTCGACCACCTGACGGCACTGGCCAGGGAGTCGAGCCGACAGGGCTGGTGGCACTCCTACGGCGACATCCCCCACAGCGTCCATCTCGACCTGGAGGCGGTCGCCGCCTCCATCCGAGCCTACGAGTCCATGGTGGTCCCCGGCCTGTTGCGGACCCCCGCCTACGCCGCCGCGGTCATTGAGGAAACGATCCCCCTCGTCACGGTCGACCACGCAGCCGCGCCTGGAGCTCCTATGTCGAGACGCACGGAGGAAGCGACACGGCACGCTCGGAACGGGCGGTGATGATGCAGAAGTACCTGCGCAATATCGTGGCGGACCGCTTCGCCGCCCGCCACGGTGGCGACACGTTCGACTTCATTCAGCTTCGGGTCGTCACGACGCCCATCGCCGCTCCCGGCACCGCCGCCGGGAGCCGCCCGCCGGTACCCACCGAGAACCGGCTCCTGCCCTGGTGGAAGGCGACCCCCCATGGGAAATGAGCAGGCCTCCCGGCCCTCCCCTGCGGCAGCCGCACCACAACGCTCCCAGAGTCCAGGGACTTCGCTCATCGGAGCCGCCCATCAGTGGCTCCTCGGCCAGGTCACCGCTCTGTGGGCCCTCCTCACCGGCCGCCCGGTGTCCCTGTATGCCGCCTCGGTGCTGCGCATCGGCTACGGGCTGCTCTACCTGGTCTTCCTGCTCCGCGAGTTCCCGCACCGTGGAGAGATCTGGGGACCCGACTCCCCTTGGACGCCTGCGCCGGCGGAACAGCCCTTCGAGTAGACGGGCTGGAACAGCGTCCTGATCCTGTCCGACAGCCCTGCCTATGTACCTCGCCCTGACCGCGTGCGGTCGGCGCTGGACCCTGGACGCACGCCGCGACCGGCTCAAGTCGGCTCGTGCGGGCGACGTGCCGGAGCCGGTGCGGGGCTTGTACGCGCAGGAACTCCGCCATGCCCGCGTCACCTTGACCCGGTGGTGCACAACTGCGGCGTCTTCGTCATCGCCGCACAGGTCTGCTTCCTCTACGGATCGGCAGGCCTGTACAAGGTCCAGGGTTCCACCTGGGGCGGCGGCACCGCTCTGCACTACGCGCTGAACCTCGAACTGTTCCAGCCCTGGCCCGCGCTCTCCCACCTCGTGGACGAGTTCCCGATGGTGATCGCGATCACCCGCTACGTCACGGCGCCGCTCTTCTCCGGCGCGATGATCATCGCGGACGCCGTGTTCCTGCCCGACCGCTTCTACACCTTCCTGCCCCGCCTGTGGCGCCGTGCGACACAGCGCACCGCAATGCGGCAGGCGGCACCCGGCCGGGCGACGGGACCGGGATCCGTACCCGCACAGGGAAGGCCGGAGCTACCCGCCCCGCAGGACCAGGTCGTTCCGGGTGGAGGGTAGCTCCGTCGGCGTGGGGTGGCTGTGGCCGGGCGGCCGGATCGAACTCGCGAGGCGTCGGCGTCGAGCGAGCCGTGAGGTGGCCGTCGCGCAGCGGTCCTTGCCGGTTGGGTCATCGCTCTTGTGACGAGATGCCGTAGGGGACATTCGAGTGGAGTACGTCGTGCGCCGCAACTGCCTCCGCTCTGTCCGCAGTCGTCTTGCACAGTGGCACGACGACCGAGGAGGCATTCGTGACTGGTTTTCAGGCTTTCACCACCGGCACCGTGGCGCTGTGGGATCTCGACCCGTACCGCTTTCCTGCCGCGCTGGTCGACGACCTGCCGGAGCAGACGCCGACGGCCTGCGGTGTCCTGGAGCCCGGCGACCACCTTCTGCCCGCGCCAGAGCCGACGAGCCGCCCGTCCGCTCGTCTCGAGCCGGCCGACCGTCGCCGTCTGGAGCTGCATGCCGCTCTCACCACCGCGGGTATCGCACCCCTGCCGGGCGACAAGGATGCCATCGAGGCCCTGTGCCGACTGGGCGACACCACCCATGTCGCGCTGCGGCGATGGATCAGCCACGCCATGTGACCCTCGTGGGGCCGGGCGTGCTGTGGGGCATGGGTCCGCGTCTGTCGGAGGAGGCGGGCGAAGGCCGCCGCCGGAGGTTCGCTGCCGTATCCAGGGAATCTGGCGGCACCTGTCAGAGCACAAGAATCGGCCGGCCGAATCCGCCACGTCCCGCCTCCCTGTCGGTGACGATCAGGCGCGCGGACAACGGATCGGTTTCCAACGCCCGCACGTGTCAGCCGCGTTGTTCCAGCCCGACGCGCACCGTGGCGGCGATCTTCTCCATCGACTCCGGGTTCTCGGTGGCGACATCGAGAACCTGGCTGACCCTGTTGACCAGTCCGTGTGCCTGGACGGCGTAGCCGCCCGTGAGCACAAGCGGGTAGACATCGCCCACGGCGAGGACATCTGCGAGGAGCCGCCGGTGCAGTGCCGTGAGATTCACGCAGCGGCCCGGGTGTGGGGAGCCAGCTCGTCGAAGGCGCTCTCCCAGACGTCGCGGATGTCCCGGCTGATCAGCGTGCGCAGGACAGGCCACATGGCGATGAGCAGTTCCCGGTTCAGGTAGTGGACCAGGTCGTCGTGCTGTCCCTCGGCCAGGACGATCCGATAGCAGCTCATCCGCAATCGTGGCTGGTCGAGGTCGAACCGGGACAGGCCGGACCACGCGAGGTGCAGCGGAAGGTCGACGTTCCCGTGAGCGGGGCCGCCGAGCTCCGAGAGCTCGGCGGGAAGCCGCCTGGCGGATCTCGTGCCGCGGAGCTCGGGGACGCTGGGCGTGGCTTCCATGCCTTGATTATTCCGCAGGCGGACAGGGTGGCCCGGTGATTCCGCCAAAGGGAATACCCGGCTCAGGGCTTCCTCCGGGCTGCAGTGGTGGCGATGATGGCGTAGGTGCAGGTCAGTGGGCTCATGCGGGAGCCCCGGCGAGAGGGCGCAGGGTTCGTGCCCTCTGCGTGCCCCATCTTGCGGGCCTCAAGGGTGTGCGGGCGGCGAGACCGGTTTGGGGAACAAACAAGCCCCAGATCTCTGACCTGGGGCTTTGTCGTGGAGCGGATGACGGGAATCGAACCCGCGCTATAAGCTTGGGAAGCTCATGTTCTACCATTAAACTACATCCGCATGGGCGGTCCAGTTGCCCGGATCCTTACCGTTGCACACTTTACCCCATGATCGACCCCCGGTGAATCGGCCCGCGGGGTCGTTGTCGTTTTCGGGGGCACCAGGGTTCGTGGGGGCGGGAGTTGGGGCGTACCGTAGCGGTTCGGAGCGGCGGCCGGCGCTGGGTCCTGTTCATCCCCTAATGTGGCGATTCATCGCAGTACGGCTCGTTGGGGAAAGGGACTCGATGGAGCACACCGTCGTCCGCTGTGCCGAAGGGCACGTGTTCAGTACCGCTTCGTTCCCGCTGCAGCATCTCGGTGCCGGCCGGATCGGCCCCGGGCGGCTGCTGCGGTGTCCGCGGTGCGCGCGGCTGCGCCATGCCGTGCCCGTCGGAGGTTCGCCCAAGCGGTAGGGCAGGGGGCGCGCGGGTGTGGCTCCGATTGGGGGTGGCCCGCGCGCTCTGCGTATCCTCGGGACGTGCTTCTCTCCGACAAAGACATCCGGGCCGAGATCGACAGCGGACGGGTTCGCATTGACCCCTTCGACGAGTCGATGGTGCAGCCCTCCAGCATCGACGTGCGCCTCGACCGGTTCTTCCGCGTCTTCGAGAACCACCGCTACGCGCACATCGACCCCGCCATCGAGCAGGCCGACCTGACCCGCATGGTCGAGCCCGACGGGGACGAGGCCTTCATCCTGCATCCGGGTGAGTTCGTCCTCGCCTCCACGTACGAGGTCATCTCGCTCCCCGAGGACATCGCCTCCCGTCTGGAAGGCAAGTCCAGCCTCGGCCGGCTGGGTCTGGTGACGCATTCGACCGCCGGTTTCATCGACCCCGGGTTCTCCGGGCACGTGACGCTGGAGCTGTCGAACCTGGCCACGCTTCCGATCAAGCTGTGGCCGGGCATGAAGATCGGGCAGCTGTGCATGTTCCGGCTCAGCTCGCCCGCGGAGTTCCCGTACGGCAGTGAGCGGTACGGCTCCCGGTACCAGGGACAGCGCGGGCCGACCGCCTCGCGCTCCTTCCAGAACTTCCACCGCACCCAGGTGAGGCACGAGGCATGAGCGACGCAGTACGCGAGAACCTGTCGTACGAGGGATTCGGGCAGGCGGTGCGCGAGCTCGCGCAGACCATCGCCGACGACGGCTACGAGCCCGACATCATCCTGAGCATCGCCCGCGGCGGCGTGTTCGTGGCGGGCGGCCTGGCCTACGCGCTGGACTGCAAGAACATCCACCTGGTGAACGTCGAGTTCTACACGGGAGTGGGTACCACTCTCGAAATGCCGGTCATGCTGGCTCCCGTCCCCGAGGCGATCGACTTCACCGACAAGAAGGTGCTGATCGCCGACGACGTCGCCGACACCGGCAAGACGCTCAAGCTCGTCCACGACTTCTGCCTCGGCCACGTCGCCGAGGTGCGCTCCGCCGTCATCTACGAGAAGTCGCACTCGCTCGTTCAGTGCGAATACGTGTGGAAGCGCACCGACGACTGGATCGAGTTCCCGTGGTCGGTCCAGCCGCCCGTCGTGAAGCGCGAGGGCCAGGTCCTCGACGCGTAAGCGCGAGATGTGACATGTGAGATGTGAGAGGGGCCCGGCGCGCGCTGTGCGCGTGCCGGGCCCCTCTCTCGTCGTGCCGCGTCTACGACGACTACAGCGTGCCGAGCTTGATCAGCGACAGCAGGGCGACCAGCTGGATCGCCGACGCGCCCAGCGCCTTCTGCCACGGCAGGTCGTGCGACTTGCTGATCAGTGACGTGAACAGCGCGCCCGCCGCCAGCCACGTGAGCCAGCCGAGCACCTGCACGACCATGTTGTCGCCGCCCAGGAAGATCGCGACGAGCAGGCGCGGGGCGTCCGTGATCGACATGACCAGCATCGACAGCCCGATCGTCGGCTGCCACGCGCCGTCGCCGCCGAGCTGGCGCGCGAGGGTGTGCGTGACGGCGCCCAGGATCAGCCCGCAGATGACGAACGCCACGCCCGCGCTGAGCACGATCGGGATCGCCTGGGTGAGGGTCGCCTTGATGGCGTCCTCGCGGGCCTTGTCGAAGCCGAAGACCGCGAGCATGCCGTAGACGAACGTCACGACGAGCGCGGGGCCCCACACGGCGTAGTCGCGCATCTGGAGGAACGTCGGCCCCGGGCGCAGCACGATGCCGCGCAGGAGCTGCTTCCAGTGCAGCCGCGGCCCGACGGGCGCCTCGGCCGGGGCCGCGCCCGCCTGGTAGGTCGCCGCCTGGCCGTACGGGTCGTCGCCGACGGAGAAGGCCTGCGTGTGCCCCGGGTTGTTGGCGTACGCCGACTCGTGCGGGACCGTGTACGGGCTCTGCGGCTGCTGCGGCTGCTGCCCGTACGGGTCGAAGTACTCCGGCTCACCGTGGCCCCCGGCCGCGCCCTGCTGGGGCCAGGCCTGCTGCGGGGGCGGGCCGGCGGGAGGGTACGGCTGATGCCCGTACGGCGGCTGCGGCGCTTGCTGCTGCTGACCGTACGGCTGCTGCCGCGGGGTGTGCGGGGGTTGTTGCGGGGGGCGGTTGTTGTCGCGCCCGCGTCCGATCCTGAATCCAGCCACGTGATCGAAAGTACCTGCTCCGCCGGGCGCGGGGGGACGGGGTACCCGAACACGTCGCCTTTGCGGCTGAGCTGTGACATCCCCTAGGGGGAGGCGGGGGCGGCGCGGCTGTGGGTGATTTACCCGGTTGCGGGTCTCTGAGGCCCTTGAGCAACGGCAGACGGCCGGTCCCCCCTCGGGGACCGGCCGTCTGCCGTCTTTACGGTGCCTCGCCTACTTGGCCTCTTCCGGCTTCTTCGCCTCGGCGGGCTCGTCGTCGCCCTTGGCGGCCTCGGCGTCAGCGTCCGCGTCGGAGTCCTTGGCCTCAGCCTCAGCCGCAGCCTCCACCTTCGGCTCCTCGGCCTTGGCCGCGTCGGCCGCCTCGGCCTTGGCCTCGTCGGCGTCCGCCTCCGGCTCGTCGGCGTCCGCCGCCTTCGCCCCGGGCTCCGCGTCGACCTCGGGCTCGGTCTCGGCTTCCGCCTCGGGCTCCGCGTCCGCCTCAGCCTCGGGCTGTGCTTCAGCCTCCGCCTCGGCGTCCTTCGCCTTCGCGTCCGCCTCGGCCTTGGCCTTGGCCTTCGCCGCAGCCTCGGCTTCCGCCTCGGCCTTGGCCTTCGCCTCAGCCTCAGCCTCAGCCTCAGCCTTGGCCTTCGCCTCAGCGGCCGCCTTCGCCTCGGCCGCAGCCTTCGCCTCGGCTTCCGCCTTGGCCGCAGCCTCCGCCTCCGCCGCCGCGGCGGCTACCGCCTCCGCCTCCGCCGCGGCCGCCGCGAGTTCTTC
The DNA here is from genome assembly GCF_023515955.1 of Streptomyces sp. RerS4. Taxonomy (GTDB): domain Bacteria; phylum Actinomycetota; class Actinomycetes; order Streptomycetales; family Streptomycetaceae; genus Streptomyces. The sequence goes on along the minus strand of NZ_CP097322.1, from coordinate 3,490,436 downwards.
CTCCGTCGGCTCCGGGGCCTTGACCGACTCCAGCAGCAGCTGGGCGACGTCCACGACCTGGACGGACTCCTTGGCCTGGCCCTCGTTCTTCTTGCCGTTCACCGAGTCGGTCAGCATGACCAGGCAGAACGGGCAGGCGGTCGAGACGATGTCCGGGTTGAGGGACAGGGCCTCGTCGACGCGCTCGTTGTTGATGCGCTTGCCGATCCGCTCCTCCATCCACATCCGCGCGCCACCGGCGCCACAGCAGAAGCCCCGCTCCTTGTGGCGGTGCATCTCCTGCTGGCGCAGGCCCGGCACGGCCGACATGATCTCGCGCGGCGGCGTGTAGACCTTGTTGTGCCGGCCCAGGTAGCACGGGTCGTGGTACGTGATCAGCCCGTCGACCGGCGTCACCGGCGTCAGCCGGCCCTCGTCGATCAGGTGCTGGAGCAGCTGCGTGTGGTGGATGACCTCGTACTCGCCGCCCAGCTGCGGGTACTCGTTCGCGATGGTGTTGAAGCAGTGCGGGCAGGTCGAGACGATCCGCTTCGCGGACTTCGGCTTCTTCGTGGACGGGTCCTCGTCGTCCTCGCCGAAGGCCATGTTCAGCATGGCCACGTTCTCCTGGCCCAGCTGCTGGAACAGCGGCTCGTTGCCGAGGCGGCGCGGCGAGTCACCGGTGCACTTCTCGTCGCCGCCCATGATCGCGAACTTGACGCCCGCGATGTTCAGCAGCTCCGCGAAGGCCTTCGTCGTCTTCTTCGCGCGGTCTTCCAGGGCGCCCGCGCAGCCGACCCAGTACAGGTAGTCGAACTCGGAGAGGTCCTCCGCGTCCTTCCCGATGATCGGGACCTCGAAGTCGACCTCCTTCGTCCACTCGACGCGCTGCTTCTTGGCCAGACCCCAGGGGTTGCCCTTCTTCTCCAGGTTCTTGAGCATCGTGCCCGCCTCCGACGGGAACGCGCTCTCGATCATCACCTGGTAGCGGCGCATGTCGACGATGTGGTCGATGTGCTCGATGTCGACCGGGCACTGCTCCACGCACGCACCGCAGGTGGTGCAGGACCACAGCACGTCCGGGTCGATGACGCCGTTCTCCTCGACGGTGCCGATCAGCGGGCGCTCGGCCTCGGCCAGAGCCGCCGCCGGGACGTCCTTCAGCGCCTCGGCGGACGCCTTCTCCTCGCCCTCCATCGTCTTGCCGCCGCCGGCCAGCAGGTACGGGGCCTTGGCGTGCGCGTGGTCGCGCAGCGACATGATCAGGAGCTTCGGGGACAGCGGCTTGCCGGTGTTCCAGGCGGGGCACTGCGACTGGCAGCGACCGCACTCGGTGCAGGTGGAGAAGTCGAGGATGCCCTTCCAGGAGAACTGCTCGACCTGGGAGACGCCGAAGACGTCGTCCTCGCCCGGCTCCTCGAAGTCGATCTCCTTGCCGCCGCTGGTCATCGGCTGGAGGGCGCCGAGCGCCGTCGCGCCGTCCGCGTTCCGCTTGAACCAGATGTTCGGGAAGCCCAGGAAGCGGTGCCAGGCGACACCCATGTTGGTGTTGAGCGAGACCGTGATCATCCAGATCAGCGAGGTGCCGATCTTGATCATCGCGGTGAAGTAGATGGCGTTCTGCAGGGCGCCGAGCGACATCCCCTTGAAGGCCAGGACCAGCGGGTACGAGACGAAGTACGCCGGCTCGTACGCGTCCACGTGGTGGATCGCGCCCTCAAGACCGCGCAGCGCGAGGATCGCGAGGCCGATCGTCAGGATGATGTACTCGACGAAGTACGCCTGCCAGGCCTTCGAGCCGGCGAAGCGGGACTTGCGACCGGCCCGCGAGGGAAGGTTGAGCAGTCGGATCGCCATGAGCACGACGATGCCGACGACCGTCATCAGGCCGATGAACTCGGTGTACATCTCGAACGGCAGGAATTCGCCGACGATCGGCAGCATCCAGTCGGCCTGGAACAGCTGGCCGTACGCCTGCACCAGGGTCGGCGGCAGCGTCAGGAAGCCGATCGCGACGAACCAGTGGGCGAAGCCGACGATGCCCCAGCGGTTCATCCGGCTGTGCCCGAGGAACTCCCTGACCAGGGTGATCGTTCGTTCCTTCGGACGGTCCGTGCGGCTGCCCGCCGGGACGGGTTGGCCGAGTTTCACGAACCGGTAGATCTGCGCCACGGCTCGGGCGAGCAGCGCGACGCCGACCACGGTCAGGACCAGCGACACGATGATCGCGGCGAGTTGCATGGGAGGGCTCCTCGGGCGGGACTTACTAAGCGGTAACTTATTGAGTCAAGGCTTGAGGTTACCCATTTCCCGCGCCGCACTGTAGGTGAGCGAGCGGTGATCTGTGTCGCTCAGGCATGCCTCTGTCGGTAGGCCGCCCGAGGGGTCTGCGCGAGGATCGCGAGATCCATCCCCAGCCAATGGCTCTCCACATAGTGCCGGTCCAGCAGCGCCATCTCCTCCCAGGGGAGGTCGGATCGTGCGCTGACCTGCCACAATCCGGTCATTCCGGGTCTTACCCACAGTCGGTCCGGTCGATCCACCTCCGCTCGCGGGAGCGGTCCGACCAGAGACATCTCGCCCCGCAGGACGTTCAGCAGCTGTGGCATCACGTCCAGGGCGCAACCCCGTACGGCCGCCCCCAGCCGACCCGCCCCCTCCGTGCGCAGCCGCCAGGTGCGAAACGGCCGCCCGGCCATCCCGAGGGTGGGCTCCCGTACGAGGACCCGCGCGCGCAGGGCCGCGTAGAGCGCGGCGGCGGTCAGCAGCAGCGGCACGGCGCACACCCCGAGCAGGATCACCGCGCCGACGAGGTCGAACATCCGCTTGGCCGGCCACGGCCCCGGCCGCACGGTAAGCGTCAGTGGCATGCGGGCAGGGTGCCGGCGCCGCGCCGCGGCCACGGCGCGCCGCGCGGCCGAGGGGGGCGCCACGACCCGTTCGGCGCCCCTGAGCGTAAGCGCAGCCTAAAGGTTGAGCCGCCTCGACTCACCTCTGTTGACGCGAGTGCGGCGATCCTGCATCCTTGAGTCTGTTCCACTCAAGTCAGCTGGAGGAATCGAAATGGCACGTGCGGTCGGCATCGACCTGGGCACCACTAACTCCGTCGTCAGCGTTCTCGAAGGCGGCGAGCCCACCGTCATCACCAACGCCGAGGGCGCCAGGACCACGCCGTCCGTCGTCGCCTTCGCCAAGAACGGCGAGGTCCTCGTCGGCGAGGTGGCCAAGCGCCAGGCGGTCACGAACGTGGACCGGACCATCCGCTCCGTCAAGCGCCACATGGGCACTGACTGGAAGATCAACCTGGATGGCAAGGACTTCAACCCGCAGCAGATGAGCGCCTTCATCCTGCAGAAGCTGAAGCGCGACGCCGAGGCGTACCTGGGTGAGAAGGTCACGGACGCGGTCATCACCGTCCCGGCCTACTTCAACGACTCCGAGCGTCAGGCGACGAAGGAGGCCGGTGAGATCGCCGGCCTGAACGTCCTGCGCATCGTCAACGAGCCGACCGCCGCCGCCCTGGCCTACGGTCTCGACAAGGACGACCAGACCATTCTCGTCTTCGACCTCGGTGGCGGCACCTTCGACGTGTCGCTCCTGGAGATCGGCGACGGTGTCGTCGAGGTCAAGGCCACCAACGGTGACAACCACCTCGGTGGCGACGACTGGGACCAGCGCGTCGTCGACTACCTCGTGAAGCAGTTCCAGAACGGCCACGGCGTCGACCTGTCCAAGGACAAGATGGCGCTCCAGCGTCTGCGCGAGGCCGCCGAGAAGGCGAAGATCGAGCTGTCCTCCTCCACGGAGACCTCGATCAACCTGCCCTACATCACGGCCTCCGCCGAGGGCCCGCTGCACCTGGACGAGAAGCTCACGCGCTCGCAGTTCCAGCAGCTGACGGCGGACCTGCTCGACCGCTGCAAGACCCCGTTCCACAACGTCATCAAGGACGCCGGCATCCAGCTGTCCGAGATCGACCACGTGGTCCTGGTCGGCGGCTCCACCCGCATGCCGGCCGTCGCCGAGCTCGTGAAGGAGCTCACCGGCGGTCAGGACGCCAACAAGGGCGTCAACCCGGACGAGGTCGTCGCCATCGGCGCCACCCTCCAGGCCGGTGTGCTCAAGGGTGAGGTCAAGGACGTCCTGCTCCTCGACGTGACCCCGCTGTCCCTCGGCATCGAGACCAAGGGCGGCATCATGACCAAGCTCATCGAGCGCAACACGACCATCCCGACCAAGCGGTCGGAGATCTTCACGACGGCCGAGGACAACCAGCCGTCCGTGCAGATCCAGGTCTACCAGGGCGAGCGCGAGATCGCGGCGTACAACAAGAAGCTCGGCATGTTCGAGCTGACCGGCCTGCCGCCGGCCCCGCGTGGCGTCCCGCAGATCGAGGTCTCCTTCGACATCGACGCGAACGGCATCATGCACGTCACGGCCAAGGACCTCGGCACGGGCAAGGAGCAGAAGATGACCGTCACCGGCGGCTCCTCGCTCGGCAAGGACGAGGTCGACCGGATGCGTCAGGAGGCCGAGCAGTACGCGGAGGAGGACCACCGCCGCCGCGAGGCCGCCGAGTCCCGCAACCAGGGTGAGCAGCTCGTCTACCAGACGGAGAAGTTCCTCGCGGACAACGCGGAGAAGGTCCCGGCCGACGTCAAGACCGAGGTCGAGACGGCTGTCACCGAGCTGAAGGACAAGCTCAAGGGCGAGGACACCGCGGAGATCCGCACCGCGACGGAGAAGCTCGCCGCGGTCAGCCAGAAGCTCGGCCAGGCGATCTACGCCGACGCCCAGGCGGCCCAGGCCGCCGGTGGCGCCGAGGGCGCCCAGGCCAAGGCCGACGACGACGTCGTCGACGCCGAGATCGTCGACGAGGACAAGCCGAAGGGCGGCGCTGCCTGATGTCGGAGGAGACCCCGGGCTTCGAGGAGAAGCCGGAAGTCCCCGCCGACGGCACGCCGGACGACGCCGCCGAGTCGAAGGCCGCCGCCTCCTCCAAGGAGGAGGCCGCGGCCCCGGCCGGGGACTCCGCAGAAGTACAGGAAGTGGCTCTGCTGGCCCAGCTGGACCAGGCCCGTACGGCGCTGGGCGAGCGCACCGCGGACCTCCAGCGGCTCCAGGCGGAGTACCAGAACTACCGCCGTCGCGTGGAGCGGGACCGGATCGCCGTCAAGGAGATCGCGGTCGCGTCCCTCCTGACGGAGCTCCTGCCGACCCTGGACGACATCGGCCGGGCCCGGGAGCACGGCGAGCTGGTCGGCGGCTTCAAGTCGGTGGCCGAATCGCTGGAGACGGCGGCCGCCAAGATGGGGCTGCAGCAGTTCGGCAAGGAGGGCGAGCCCTTCGACCCGACGATCCACGAGGCCCTGATGCACTCGTACGCGCCGGACGTCACCGAGACGACCTGCGTGGCGATCCTGCAGCCGGGGTACCGGATCGGTGAGCGTACGATCCGCCCCGCGCGGGTCGCGGTGGCGGAGCCCCAGCCGGGCGCGGCGCCGGCCGCGAAGTCCGAGTCCGCGGATGGCGACACGCCGTCTGACAAGGACACGGATGCCCCCGACAAGGGCTGACGCAGAACATGTAGGGACAGGGATCCGAGAGGAGGGACACCGGGGATGAGCACCAAGGACTTCGTCGAGAAGGACTACTACAAGGTTCTCGGTGTCCCGAAGGACGCCACCGAGGCCGAGATCAAGAAGGCGTACCGGAAGCTCGCGCGCGAGTTCCACCCGGACGCCAACAAGGGCGACGCCTCGGCCGAGGCGCGCTTCAAGGAGATCTCCGAGGCGAACGACATCCTCGGGGACGCCAAGAAGCGCAAGGAGTACGACGAGGCCCGCGCCCTGTTCGGCAACGGGGCCTTCCGCCCCGGTCCGGGCGGCGCGGGCGGCTCGTTCAACTTCGACCTCGGCGACCTCTTCGGTGGGGCCCAGCAGGGCGGTCCGGGCGGTGGCTTCGGCGGCGGCCTGGGCGACGTCTTCGGCGGCCTGTTCAACCGCGGCGGCGCCGGCGCGGGCACCCGTACCCAGCCGCGGCGCGGCCAGGACGTCGAGTCCGAGGTCACGCTGTCCTTCACGGAGGCCGTGGACGGGGCGACGGTCCCGCTGCGGATGTCCTCGCAGGCCCCCTGCAAGGCCTGTTCGGGCACCGGCGACACGAACGGCACCCCTCGGGTGTGCCCGACCTGCGTCGGTACCGGCCAGGTCTCGCGGGGCAGCGGCGGCGGCTTCTCGCTGACCGACCCCTGCGCGGACTGCAAGGGTCGCGGCCTGATCGCGGAGAACCCGTGCGAGGTCTGCAAGGGCAGCGGGCGGGCCCGCAGTTCGCGGACCATGCAGGTCCGCATCCCGGCGGGCGTCTCGAACGGCCAGCGGATCCGGCTGCGCGGCAAGGGTGCCCCGGGCGAGCGCGGCGGCCCGGCGGGCGACCTGTACGTGGTGGTCCACGTCGACAGTCACCCGGTGTTCGGCCGCAAGGACGACAACCTCACGGTGACCGTTCCGGTGACCATCGCCGAGGCGGCCCTGGGCGCCGAGATCAAGGTCCCGACGCTGAACGGCCCTTCGGTCACGCTGAAGCTGCCCCCGGGCACTCCCGGCGGTCGTACGATGCGGGCGCGCGGGAAGGGTGCGGTCCGCAAGGACGGCACCCGCGGCGACCTCCTCGTCACGGTGGAGGTGGCGGTCCCGACGGAGCTGTCCGACAAGGCCCGGGAGGCCCTGGAGATGTACCGGGACGCGACGGCGTCCGAGGATCCGCGCGCCCAGCTGTTCGACTCCGTGAAGGGAGCATGAGATGGACGGCCGCCGTAGTCAGCCCCGTTTCGGAAACGGGCCCTACCAACTGACGGACGAGACCCCGGTCTACGTGATCTCGGTGGCCGCCCAGCTCTCGGGTCTGCATCCGCAGACCCTGCGCCAGTACGACCGCCTCGGGCTGGTCTCCCCGGACCGGACGGCCGGCCGCGGCCGGCGCTACTCGGCCCGGGACATCGAGCTGCTCCGCACCGTCCAGGCCCTGTCGCAGGACGAGGGCATCAACCTGGCCGGAATCAAGCGGATCATCGAGCTGGAGAACCAGGTGGCGGCGCTCCAGCAGCGCGTCGCCGAACTGTCCACGGCTGTGGACGGAGCGGCCGCCGCCCTCCGGGCCCGCGAGGCGCAGGTGCACGCCTCGTACCGCCGCGACCTGGTCCCGTACCAGCCGCCGCAGCCGGGCAACGCCCTGGTCGTCTGGCGCCCGAAGCGCCAGGTGGACTGAGCGCCCCGTACAGCGCCTCGAAGGCCCCGCCCGACTCCCGGGCGGGGCCTTCGCCCATTCGTTCGCGAGGAGCCCGTACGGGCGCCCGTACGGGCCTCCTCAGCCCTCCGGGAGCTCCCCGGGCCCCGAGCCGCCGTGCAGGATCCCGGACTGGGCGATGAGGTAGCCCAGCTGGGCGCGGCTGCCGCTGCCCAGGGCGGCGGCCAGCTTCGCGATGTGCGCGCGGCAGGTGCGGACGTTCATTCCCAGCCGGCGGGCGATCGCCTCGTCCACGTGCCCCTCGATGAGCAGCTGCGCGATGGAACGCTGCACTCCGGAGATGCCGTCCGGGCTGTGCGTGTAGGTGACCTCGTCGTCCAACGGCACGGCTCTGCGCCAGAGTTGTTCGAAGACCTTGATGAGGTAGTCCACCAGTCCCGGGTGCCGCAGTTCCAGGGCCACCCGTCGGTCGTCGCTGGCGGGGATGAAGGCCACGGTGCGGTCGAAGATCATGAGACGCTCTATCAGTTCCTCCAGCGTGCGGATCTCCACCTTCCCCGTGGAGATCCGATCCACGTAGGCGAGCGTCCCCTGGCTGTGCCGCACGGTGTGCTGGTAGAGCGTCCGGATGCTCACCCCGCGGTCGATCATCGGCGTCGCGCGCTCCAGGGACTCGCTGAGGACGAACGTCGGCCGGGCGCCACCCGGCTGGATGGTCAGGGCCTCGGTGTGGCACTCGGCGGTGGCCAGGTCGATGGCGGCGTTGATCTGGTCGAATCCCTCCAGCACCGTGATGGCGTGGGTGTTGGCGGGACTCTGGGCGCTGATGGTGAGGAACGGCTCGAATGCATCGGTGAGATCCACGGCGGTGCGTCTGCGCTCTTGGATCTCGCGTTCGATCGGATGGAGCCGCTGGGCCAGTGCGATGGACGGGGGAACCGCGCGCAGCTGGTTCGCGTCGTCCGGGTCGGGTCGCAACAGCGCGAATTCGAGCAGGCAGGGGGCGATCTCGACCTCACCGCGGGCGACGCGGCCGGTGCTCAGAGCGGCCGCGTACAGTCGGGCTCCCTCGGTGCACATCTCCGTGACGGGGTGGGGATGTGTCGGTTTTATGTCGCTCTTGGGCAAATCTCCACCCCCCAGGGTCCTGAACATGTAAGAACATGATGCATCGTCCCTGTGGCACTGACGTGCCTGAATGAGCCATCGTCTGTCAGTGCGGGGGAGAGGATTCCATCAAGTGAGGACGAAGCCGACCATGTATAAGAGAATGCTTCGCTCGGCGCTTGCCGTTGTTTTCTCCGCCGTTGCGGTTTTTGGGGCAGTCGTCGCCGTCAACGGAGACGCGGGAAGCGTTCAGGCTGGTGCCGGTTCGTCGGCCGAGAAGGCGGGCGAGAGCGATTTCGGCTGGAACACCATCCCTGCGAAGGTCTCCTGATGACCCCCGACGACCGCGACTTCCGACGCGAGATGGCTTCGGCGTACCGGTCGGGCTGGCAGTTCATCGACCTCGCCACGGCGATCCCCTACGCCGGCGACTCGTTGATGGTCACCCTGTTCGGCCAGCCGATCGTCGTCGTGCGCGAGGAGGACGAAGACGTCCGCGCCTACCGCTGCCTGCGCCGTCCCCGGGGCGCACCGCAGCCCGTCCGCTGCGAAGTGCGGTACGGCATGGTCTTCGTCAACCTCGATCAGCGCGACCACCAGCTCTTCGAACCTGATATCACCACCGCCGCCACCCCCCGCAGTGCCTGAGGCGATTCCCCCGTCGTTGCAGATCGCATCAGGTGCTACCCCCACACAACGGCGCCATCGTGGACCTGACCACGATGGCGCCGTTGTGATGTCCGCGTCCAGTGGTTGAACCGGACAATCATCGGGCCGGAGCCAGGCTCGCCGAGCCCATTGCCCGGTCCAGCCTGATCTCCAGGACCACCCGGTCCGGGTTCGGCGAGGGCGTCCGCCCGTAGCGCTCCGCGTAGCGCGCCACCGCCTCGGCCACCGACGCCTCGTCCGTACGGACCACCGCGCGCCCCTCCAGGGTGGCCCAGAGCTTCCCCGCCATCTGGCACACCGCGACCCGCGCCGCACCGTCCGGTGCCTCCAGGACGTTGCGGATCTTCTTGCTGTGCTTGCTGCTGATCACCCGCGCCACGCCGGCCGCGGGGTCGTAGGTGACCCCGACGGGCACCACGTGCGGGGTGCCGTCGGGCCGCGGGGTGGTCAGGGTGCAGACGTGCCGTTCCCGCCAGAAGGCGAGGTACTCGGGCGTCGGGTTGAGTGGGTCGTGGGACATGCGCCGAAGCGTACGCGCGTGCCTTGAGTAGTGCCTTGAGTGGAATAGACTCAACTTTACAGACGCTGTACCTGTCAGATTCATCTGCCCGAGTCACGATCTGCTGATCATCCATCCCTCGGAGGGGAGAAGTCGCACGTGGACGCCGAACTGACCAACAGGAGCCGGGACGCCCTCAACGCCGCCACCAGCAGGGCCGTCAAGGACGGCCACGCCGACCTGACCCCCGCGCACCTGCTGCTGGCCCTGCTCGCCGGCGAGGACAACGAGAACATCACCGACCTGCTGGCCGCGACCGACGCCGACCAGGCGGCCATCCGGTCCGGCGCCGAGCGGCTCCTCGCCGCCCTGCCCAGCGTCACCGGATCCACCGTCGCCCCGCCGCAGCCCACCCGCGAGCTGCTCGCCGTCCTCGCCGAGGCCGACGCGCGGGCCGGGAAGCTGGGCGACGAGTACCTCTCCACCGAACACCTCCTCATCGCCATCGCCGCCAAGGGCGGCGCGGCCGGTGAGGCCCTTTCCGCCCAGGGCGCGACGGCGAAGAAGCTGCTCGCCGCCTTCGAGAACGCACGAGGAGGACGGCGGGTGACCACCCCCGACCCCGAGGGCCAGTACAAGGCCCTGGAGAAGTTCGGCACGGACTTCACGGCAGCCGCCCGCGAGGGCAAGCTCGACCCCGTCATCGGCCGCGACCACGAGATCCGCCGCGTCGTGCAGGTCCTCTCCCGCCGCACGAAGAACAACCCCGTGCTCATCGGCGAGCCCGGCGTCGGCAAGACCGCCGTCGTGGAGGGCCTCGCGCAGCGCATCGTCAAGGGCGACGTCCCCGAGTCGCTGAAGAACAAGCGGCTCGTCGCCCTCGACCTCGGCGCGATGGTGGCCGGCGCCAAGTACCGCGGCGAGTTCGAGGAGCGCCTCAAGACCGTCCTCGCCGAGATCAAGTCGAGCGACGGCCAGATCATCACCTTCATCGACGAGCTGCACACCGTCGTCGGCGCGGGCGCCGGCGGCGACTCCTCCATGGACGCGGGCAACATGCTCAAGCCCATGCTGGCCCGCGGCGAACTGCGCATGGTCGGCGCCACCACCCTCGACGAGTACCGCGAGCGGATCGAGAAGGACCCGGCCCTGGAGCGCCGCTTCCAGCAGGTGCTGGTCGCCGAGCCCACCGTCGAGGACACCATCGCGATCCTGCGCGGGCTCAAGGGCCGCTACGAGGCCCACCACAAGGTCGTCATCAACGACAGCGCCCTCGTCGCCGCCGCGACCCTCTCCGACCGCTACATCACCTCCCGCTTCCTCCCCGACAAGGCCATCGACCTCGTCGACGAGGCCGCCTCCCGGCTGCGCATGGAGATCGACTCCTCGCCCGTCGAGATCGACGAGCTCCAGCGCTCCGTGGACCGGCTGCGCATGGAGGAGCTGGCCCTGAACAACGAGTCCGACCCCGCCTCCCGCGAGCGCCTCGACAAGCTCCGCAAGGACCTCGCCGACAAGGAGGAGGAGCTGCGCGGCCTGACCGCCCGCTGGGAGAAGGAGAAGCAGTCCCTCAACCGCGTCGGCGAGCTCAAGGAGCGCCTGGACGACCTGCGCGGCCAGGCCGAGCGCGCCCAGCGCGACGGCGACTTCGACGCCGCCTCCAAGCTGCTCTACGGGGAGATCCCCGCCCTGGAGCGGGAGCTCGCGGAGGCCACCGAGGCGGAGGCCGAGGCGTCGAAGGGGACGATGGTCAAGGACGAGGTCGGCCCCGACGACATCGCGGACGTGGTCGGCGCCTGGACCGGCATCCCCGCCGGCCGGCTGCTGGAGGGCGAGACCCAGAAGCTGCTGCGCATGGAGGACGAGCTCGGCCGTCGCCTGATCGGCCAGACCGAGGCCGTACGGGCCGTCGCGGACGCCGTACGCCGCACCCGCGCCGGCATCGCCGACCCCGACCGGCCGACCGGCTCGTTCCTCTTCCTCGGCCCGACCGGCGTCGGCAAGACGGAGCTGGCCAAGGCGCTCGCGGACTTCCTCTTCGACGACGAGCGGGCCATGGTCCGCATCGACATGTCGGAGTACTCCGAGAAGCACAGCGTCGCCCGCCTCGTCGGCGCCCCGCCCGGCTACGTGGGCTACGAGGAGGGCGGCCAGCTCACCGAGGCCGTGCGCAGGCGCCCGTACTCCGTCGTGCTCCTGGACGAGGTCGAGAAGGCCCACCCCGAGGTCTTCGACATCCTGCTCCAGGTCCTCGACGACGGCCGCCTCACGGACGGCCAGGGCCGCACAGTGGACTTCCGCAACACGATCCTGATCCTGACCTCGAACCTGGGCAGCCAGTTCCTGGTCGATCCGGCGATGTCCGCCGAGGACAAGAAGGCCCGCGTCCTGGACGTGGTCCGGGCGAGCTTCAAGCCGGAGTTCCTCAACCGCCTGGACGACCTGGTGGTCTTCTCCGCGCTGACCCGCGACGAGCTGACCCACATCGCCGAGCTCCAGATCGGCCGCCTCGCCAAGCGCCTGGCCGACCGCCGCCTCACCCTGGACGTCACTCCCGAGGCGCTGGCCTGGCTGGCGGACAAGGGCAACGACCCGGCGTACGGCGCGCGCCCCCTGCGCCGGCTGATCCAGACGGCCGTCGGGGACCGCCTCGCGAAGGAGATCCTCTCCGGCGAGGTCCGCGACGGGGACACCGTACGCGTCGACGTGGCGGGTGAAGACCTGCTGGTCGGAAAGGCCCTTTAAAGGCGCTGTCGGGGTGAACGGCGGATGCCGTTCTGTCCGCCCGGAGCGGATCTCGCCGTGGGCTGGACACGAGGCGGGCCGGATGGTGGAGGATGAAGGTATCCGCACGAAGGGAAGTACACGGTGAGCATCGACCCGGCCTCGATTCCGAACTTCGGGGGGCAGCAGCCCGAACCTCAGGCCACAGGACCGGCGGGCCCCGTCGTCCCCGACCAGGAGCTCGTCAAGCAGCTCCTGGAGCAGATGGAGCTCAAGTACGTCGTCGACGACGAGGGTGACCTCGCGGCGCCGTGGGAGGACTTCCGGACGTACTTCATGTTCCGCGGCGAGGACGAGCAGCAGGTCTTCTCCGTGCGGACCTTCTACGACCGTCCGCACGCGATCGACGACAAGCCGCAGCTCCTGGAGTCCATCGACGACTGGAACCGCCGCACCCTGTGGCCCAAGGTCTACAGCCACACCCACGATGACGGCTCCGTCCGCCTCATCGGCGAAGCCCAGATGCTGATCGGCACCGGCGTCAACCTGGAGCACTTCGTGTCCTCCACGGTGAGCTGGGTCCGTGCCTCGATCGAGTTCGACAAGTGGCTCATCGAGCAGCTCGGGCTGGAGAAGGAAGTCGACTCCGCCGAGGGTGACGAGAAGAACGACGAAGGCGACGCCAACTGATCGGCCCCCGCCCTCACGGAGGTACCCGCGCCACGAGCGGCGGATACACCCCGTAACCGTACGAGAGCCCGGCCCCGCCCCCGGTCCCCCCGACCGCGGCGCGCGACCGGGCTCTCGCCGTGCTCCGCCCGACGCCGCTACTTCCCGGGCCGGAGCCGGGCGAGGCGGGCCACGGCCTGGTGGAGGATTTCCGGGCGTTTGCAGAAGGCCCAGCGGACCTGGGTGGCGCCGGCGGTGGGGTCGTCGTAGAAGACCTGGTTCGGGATGGCGACGACGCCGCAGCGTTCGGGCAGGGCGCGGCAGAAGGCGAGGCCGTCCTTCTCGCCGAGGGGGGCGATGTCGGTGGTGATGAAGTACGTGCCCTGGGGGCGGAAGACGTCGAAGCCGGCGGCTTCCAGGCCCCCGGCGAGGAGGTCGCGCTTGGCGGCGAGGTCCTGGCGGAAGTCCTCGTAGTAGGCGTCGGGCAGGGCGAGGGCCTCGGCGACGGCGTACTGGAAGGGGCCGGAGGAGACGTACGTCAGGAACTGCTTCGCCGAGCGGACCGCGCCGACGAGGGCGGGCGGGGCGGTGACCCAGCCGACCTTCCAGCCGGTGAAGGAGAACGTCTTGCCGGCGCTGGAGATGGTCACGGTGCGCTCGCGCATGCCGGGCAGGGACGCGAGCGGGACGTGGGCGCCCTCGAAGACGAGGTGCTCGTAGACCTCGTCGGTGACCACGAGCAGGTCCCGCTCGATCGCCAGCTCGGCGATCACGGCGAGTTCCTCGCGGGTCAGGACGGTGCCCGTCGGGTTGTGCGGGGTGTTCAGCAGGAGCAGGCGGGTGCGCGGGGTGATCGCGTCGCGCAGGGCGTCCAGGTCGGGGCGGAAGTGCGGGGCGCGCAAGGTGAGCGGGACGCGGTGCGCGCCCGCCATCGCGATGCAGGCGGCGTAGGAGTCGTAGTAGGGCTCCAGGGCGATGACCTCGTCGCCCGGCTCCAGCAGGCCGAGGAGGGCGGCGGCGATGGCCTCGGTGGCGCCGGCGGTGACCAGGACCTCGGTGTCCGGGTCGTACGAGAGCCCGTGGAAGCGCTCCTGGTGCGCGGCGATCGCCGTACGCAGCTCGGGGACGCCGGGGCCCGGCGGGTACTGGTTGCCGCGGCCGTCGCGGATGGCGCGCACGGCCGCCTCGGCGATCTCGGCGGGCCCGTCGGTGTCGGGGAAGCCCTGGCCCAGGTTGATCGACCCGGTGCGGGCGGCCAGGGCGGACATCTCCGCGAAGATCGTGGTGCCGAAGGGCGCCAGACGGCGGTTGAGGAAGGGACGGCTGCTGCTCGCGGGTGCGGTCATGGGCGTCATCCTGGGGGGAACCTCTGGAGTTGCTCAAGTGTGCTTTGGCCGGATCGCGCCGAGGGCATCACTGCGACACGCCGGGATCAGGGGACCCGGGCCCCGGGGACCGGGGCGTTCAGAGAGAGGGGGCCAGGACATGGTCGTCGCCGTTGTACTCGTTGTGGTCGGTGTCGTGGTCGTGGGGGGAATCGTCGCGGTGGCCGTCCGGGCCGCCAAGCGCGGGCGCGGGTCCGTGGGCCTCGGCAAGAGCGGCGCGTCGCGCGGTGGGAGTGGCGACGGCGGCTGGTGGGTGGCGGGCACCGCCGGCGGTTCGTCCGCGACCTGCGGTTCCTCGTCGTCCTCCTGCGGTTCCTCATCGTCGTGTGGTTCCTCGTCCTCGTCGTCGTCCTCCTGCGGTGGCGGGGGATGCGGCGGGAGCTGACACTGAGGGGGGTCGGACCTGCGTGAACAGGGCGCTACGGGGGCACAACTGCCCTTGTGCGTCCTGTTGTTCGGCTCGGCGTTACGGCGTACGGGCGGGATGTTGTTGAACACGTGAACCGGGTAGCCCCCGGGGGGATGTAAACCCCGTCAAGTTGGGTAAAAACGCTGTGAGTGCCGTGCCTTTCATGATTCCCTCGGTTGAGTAGACCAGTCCTCGGACCTCCCTGGACTTCCTGTGGACCCGTGCCGGTGTCCCCCCACCCGTTGACTACCGCTGGCGGGCCCCGGCCCATCTCCCTCGCGCGTTTGCGGAGCCGACTCATGCTCACGACCCTCCAGACCACCTATACCGACACGCGTGCCGCCGATCTCGCCTGGGCCCTGGGACGGGACCGGCTGCCCGCCTTGGCCGTACTGAACCTCCAGCTCGCGGACGCCAAGGTGGAGTTGCGCCTGCTCGGGGCCTCTCACCAGGTGCTTCTGGAGGAGGGCGCGGTGCTCTGTTCGGAGACCGTCGCCTGTATGCCCGGCAGCAGCACACCGCTGCCGCTCGGCGTGGCGAAGCGGGTGGGCGACTGGGAGTACGAGTTCGCCGCGCGTGTCGAGACCCTCTCGCGCGGCTCGTTCGCCGGGCGTGCGCAGGAACTCCTCGCCCTGGTCGCGGATCACCCGAACGGGCTAGCCGGCACCTTTCCGGGCAGCCCGCACGCCTTCACCGCGCTGCTCGTGCAGCGCCATGAGGGGCAGGTGCGTTGGCGGACCTGGCACGCGTACCCGCAGGAAGGGCAGCTGGTCGCCACCCGTACGCGGGTCGGGGTGCGGATGGGGGCGCCCGTATAGGGCCGACCCGCGGGCTGCCGTGGGGGCGTGGACCGCGGTGTTGGCCGCGGTGGCGACCAGGCGTTAACCCAACTGGCCGGGCGCGTGCGGCAGTTGCACCCATGTGGGTGACATGGTGCGGGTGGGTGGTGACGTACGGTTCGCTGCATGATCGACCGTTCCGCCCCCCGCGGGGTGCTCCCGGCGCCGGATCCGCGGGGGGTGCAGACCGTCCCGGCCGCCCTGCCCGTACACCCCCGGACCGGCCGACTGCTCGTCCTGGCCACGGTGTTCGTGTGTGCCGCCTGCGGGCTCGTGTACGAGCTGGAACTGCTCGCCCTCGGCTCGTACCTCATCGGCGATTCGGTCACGCAGGCGTCCGTCGTGCTGTCCGTCATGGTCTTCGCCATGGGCGTCGGTTCCCTGCTCGCCAAACGGCTGCGCCGGCGGCCCGCCTTCGGCTTCGGCGTCATCGAGGCCGGCCTCGCGCTGCTCGGCGGGCTCTCCGCCATGGCCCTGTACGCGAGTTTCGCGTGGCTGGGGGAGTCCAGGACGGCGCTCGTCGCCTTCTCCTTCACCATCGGCGTGCTCATCGGCGCCGAGATCCCGCTGCTGATGGTCCTCATCCAGCGGATCCGCCGGCAGGACGCGGGCGGCGCCGTCGCCGACCTGTTCGCCGCCGACTACGTGGGCGCCCTGATCGGCGGACTCGCCTTCCCCTTCCTGCTGCTGCCGGTGTTCGGGCAGCTCATCGGCGCCATGGTGACCGGCGCCGTCAACGCCGTCATGGGCGGTGCGCTCGTCCTGTGGCTGTTCCGCCGCGACCTGACCCCGCGCTGTCGCCGGCTGCTCGTCGCCGCGAACGCCACGGTCCTGGCCGTCCTCGCCTCCGCGACCCTGTTCGTGGGCGACTTCGAGCGCGTCGCCCGGCGCGCCGTCTACGGCGGCGAAGTACGGGTCGCCGTCCAGACCGGGGTGCAGGAGCTGGTCCTGACCGGCCCGTCCGGGGGCTCGCCCCGCTCCCTCGACCTGTACCTCGACGGGCGGCTGCGGGTCAGCGGATACGACGAGTACCGCTACCACGAGGCGCTGGTCCACCCCGCGATGACCGGCGCGCACGCCCGCGTCCTGGTCCTCGGCGGCGGCGACGGACTCGCCGCGCGCGAGGTGCTGCGCTACCGCGACGTCGCCTCCGTCACCGTCGTCGAACTCGACCCCGCAGTGGTCCGCCTCGCCCGCACCGACCCGATGCTGTCCGCGCTCAACGACCGCGCCTTCGAGGACCCCCGCCTCGGGGTCGTCACCCAGGACGCCTTCGCCTGGTTGCGGGGACCGGCCGCCGGGGACCGCTTCGACGTCATCGTCTCCGACCTGCCCGACCCCGGCATCACCCCCAGCACGAAGCTGTACTCGCAGGAGTTCTACGGGCTCGCCGCACGGGCCCTCAAGCCCGGCGGGCGTCTCGCGGTGCACGCGGGGCCCCTGGCCACGCGACCGCGTACGTACTGGACCGTCGAATCCACCCTCCGCGCGGCCGGGCTGCTCACCTCCCCGTACAGCGCGGGCGGCCGGCTCTCCGGCTTCGCCGCCGGCCCCGACCGCACCCCCGGCGGGGCCGTGGGCGCGCCGCCGCAGGACTGGGGCTTCGTCCTCGCCGCCCTGGACCGGGTGCCCGAGCTGCGGGTCGACCGCGACACGCCCGCCCTGCGCGCCGTGTCCACCCGGGCCCTCCAGGACGCGGCCCGGGACGCCGCCCGCGTCCGCCCCGCCGGCGGGATGCCGCCCTCGACGCTGCCGCACCCCCGCTACACCTGACCGCCCGCGCAGTCCGCTTCGCGACCGGCGTCGTGTCCGTGTCCACCGGCGGCTCGTCCTGGGTCGTGCCGTCAAAGGATCGTCTGCCCGGCGCGCGGACGACGCTACTTTGACGGCACTCCCTCGGTAGGCTCGTCCGCATGGAGCATCAGGTGTTCGTTCCGGTCCCGGCAGAAGACCTCCGTGCCGCGCTGCGCGACCCCGCCCGGGTGGCCCGCTGCGTACCGGGGCTCCAGCACGACGCCGGGGACGCCTCCGGGTCGGTGACGGGGCGGCTGCGGGTGCGGGTCGGCGGGCACACCGTCACCTACCGGGGCGCCTTGACCGTCACCGAGCGTTCCCCCGAGCACTTCACCGTCGAGGGCGGCGGCACCGAGGTCCGGGGCAGCGGCACGGTCACCGTCTCGGTCGGGGTGCGGCTGGTCCCGCACGACGGCGGGACCCGGCTGGAGTTCACCGGCGGGGCCGACGCCGACGGCCGGGCCGCCGCCTTCGAGCCGGAGGCCACCGTCACCGCCCTCGGGCGGCTGCTGGACCGCTTCACCGCGAACCTCGCCGCCGAGGCGGGCGCGGGCCCCGTGGTCCCGGGCAGCCGCGAGGAGGACTCGGAGCTGCGCGACCCGGTGGCGGAGGCGGAAGAAGCGGAAGCGGCGCTGGAGGCCGCCGCCGAGGATGCCGCGGAACCCGGGGAACCCGGGGAACCCGGGGAACCCGGGGGCTCCGCCGCGAAGGACGCCGACGCCGCCTCCGTGTTCGACGTCGAGGTGCCGCCCCCCTCCCTCGACCCCTTCCTGGAATCGGGCTTCACCGAAGCCGACGCCGGCGCCGGCGAGCCCGCCCCGCCCACGCGGCCCCCGGCCGAGGCCGCCCACGCCCGCCGCACGATGATCGGCCGCAGCGCCGAGGAGGTCGACCACGCGCCCCCGCGCGGCCGTTACGCCCCGGTCCCGGCGCCCTCCGCCGCCTCCACCGGCCCCGGCATGCGCTGGATCGCCCCGGCCGCCGCCCTCGCCCTGGCCTCGGCCGTCGTCGTCGGCAGGGCACTGCGCCGCCGCCGCTAGCTTGGGCTTCGCTAGGCCTTGTTGATCAGGCCGCCGTAGGGTCACCGTATGACTACGCGACTGAGCGCCGGCGGCGCCGACATCACCATCGATCAGGAGAACGGCTGCCGGATCAGCGCCCTGCGCGTCGACGGCATCGAGCTGCTGCGCCAAGGCCCGCACTTCGGGGCCTTCCCGATGGTCCCCTGGTGCGGGCGCATCGAGAACGGCCGGTTCCGCGACGGCGCGGCCGTCCACCAGATGCCCCTGAACCACCCCCCGCACGCCATTCACGGCCTCGGCCGCAACGCGCCCTGGAAGCCCGCGCGGGTCACCGACACCGAGGCGGTCTTCACGTACGACCTCACCGACCCGTGGCCCCACGCCGGCCGGGTGACGCAGATCTTCGAGCTGGGCGAGGACGCGCTGACGATCACCATGGGCGTGGAGACGTACCAGGACTCCTTCCCGGCGCAGGCGGGCTGGCACCCGTGGTTCAACCGGGTCCTGACGGACGGCGGGGAACCGGCCCGGATCGCCTTCGAGCCGGCGTGGCAGGAGGAGCGCGGCGACGACCACCTCCCCACCGGCCGCCGCATCGACCCCACCCCCGGCCCCTGGGACGACTGCTTCGGGATGCCCGAGGGGGTCGACGTCACCCTCACCTGGCCCGGACAGCTCGCGCTGAACATCGCCAGCCCGGCCGAATGGGTGGTCGTCTACGACGAGCAGGACGAGGCGGTCTGCGTGGAGCCCCAGTCCGGTCCGCCGAACGGCCTGAACACCCTCCCGCGCCTGGTCACGCCGGTCGACCCGCTGGAGGTCTCCACCACGTGGACCTGGCGCCGGCTCGGGTAGCACCCCTTTAAGCTCGACGGCATGACTGACGTACGCGATGCGCTTCTGCAGCAGATCAAGGACAAGGCCGTCGTGCACGGCAAGGTGACCCTCTCCTCCGGCCGTGAGGCCGACTACTACATCGACCTCCGTCGCATCACCCTCGACGGCGAGGCCGCCCCGCTCGTCGGTCAGGTCATGCTCGACCTGACCGCCGACCTCGACTTCGACTGCGTCGGCGGCCTGACCCTCGGCGCCGACCCGGTCGCCACGTCGATGCTGCACGCCTCCGCCGCGCGCGGTGAGCGCCTGGACGCCTTCGTCGTGCGCAAGGCGCAGAAGGCCCACGGCATGCAGCGCCGCATCGAGGGCACCGACGTGAAGGGCAAGCGCTGCCTCGTCGTCGAGGACACCTCGACCACCGGTGGATCCCCGCTGACGGCCGTCGAGGCCGTCCGCGAGGCGGGCGGCGAGGTCGTCGCCGTCGCCACGATCGTGGACCGGGGTGCGGCGGACGCCATCGCCGCCGCCGGGCTCCCGTACCTGACCGGCTACCGGCTGGGCGACCTGGGCCTTTCCTGACCTGCCCTTTTCGGGGTGGGCGGAGTGTTTCACGTGAAACACTCCGCCCGCTTCGCACTCCCTGTGTGTGGTGAGGGGGGTGGAGTGTCGCGCGGAGTCTGGAAAGATGGGGGCGACGATGACGTCGCCCCCAGGTCAGGGCCCGCAATCAGCACCCTTCCCCGCACAACCAAGGAGCGGACAGATGCCCATCGCAACCCCCGAGATCTACAACGAGATGCTCGACCGGGCGAAGGCAGGCAAGTTCGCCTACCCGGCCATCAACGTGACGTCGACGCAGACCCTGCACGCGGCGCTGCGCGGCTTCGCCGAGGCCGAGAGCGACGGCATCATCCAGATCTCCACCGGCGGTGCCGAGTTCCTGGGCGGCCAGTACAACAAGGACATGGTCACGGGCGCGGTCGCCCTGGCCGAGTTCGCGCACGTCGTCGCCGCCAAGTACGACATCACCGTCGCGCTGCACACGGACCACTGCCCCAAGGACAAGCTGGACGGCTACGTACGTCCGCTCCTGGAGGTGTCCGCCGAGCGCGTGGCCCGTGGTCTGAACCCGCTCTTCCAGTCGCACATGTGGGACGGCTCCGCCGAGACCCTGGCCGACAACCTGGCCATCGGTCAGGAGCTGCTCGCCAAGGCCGCCGCCGCGAAGATCATCCTTGAGGTCGAGATCACCCCGACCGGCGGCGAGGAGGACGGCGTCAGCCACGAGATCAACGACGAGCTGTACACCACCGTCGACGACGCGATCCGTACCGCCGAGGCCCTGGGCCTGGGCGAGAAGGGCCGCTACCTGCTGGCCGCCTCCTTCGGCAACGTGCACGGCGTCTACAAGCCGGGCAACGTCGTCCTGCGCCCCGAGCTGCTCAAGGACCTCCAGGCCGGTGTCGCGGAGAAGTTCGGCAAGGCCTCCCCGTTCGACTTCGTCTTCCACGGCGGTTCGGGCTCCACGGCCGAGGAGATCGCCACCGCGCTGGAGAACGGCGTCGTGAAGATGAACCTCGACACCGACACCCAGTACGCCTTCTCCCGTCCGGTCGCGGACCACATGTTCCGCAACTACGACGGTGTCCTGAAGGTCGACGGCGAGGTCGGCAAGAAGTCCACCTACGACCCGCGCACCTGGGGCAAGCTGGCCGAGGCCGGCATGGCCAAGCGCGTCGCCGCCGCCTGCGCCGACCTGCGTTCCACCGGCACCAAGCTGAAGTAACACCGCACTGACACAACACCGCGCGCCGGCACCGCCGTGCCGCCGCGAGGACCCGGAGGGGGTCCATCGGTCCGCGAGGGCCGGTGGGCCCCCTCGGTTCGTGTGCCCGTCCCGATCTGACGGAGGAGCGCTGTGGCGTTGGACGGATCTCGCCCGATGGTGTGAAATCTACGCACAGAAAACGTACCCGTGGGAATGTAAACGCCGGCGGGCCAGGAGAGGCGACCCCACCCCATGAGGACAGAGCGACCCCAGGCGAAGCAGGACCGGGCGGTGCGCACCCGTCAGGCCATCCTGGACGCGGCGGCCGTGGTCTTCGAGGAGCACGGGTACGACGGGGCCAAGCTCTCGGACATCGTCAACATCGCGAAGGTCACCAAGGGAGCGCTGTACTTCCACTTCGACTCGAAGGAAGGCCTCGCCCAGGCCGTCATCGACGCGCAGAACGCCTCGCCGCCGACGGTGTTGCCGCAGGCCTACAAGGCGCAGGAGTTCCTGGACATCGGCATGGTGTTCTCGCACCGGCTGCGGCACGAGACGCTGATCCGGGCGAGCGCCCGGCTCACCCTGGACCAGGCGGGCCGTGAACTGGACAAGGCCACCCCCTACCAGGCCTGGATCGATCAGCACGTCTCCGTGCTGGTCGAGGCGCGCGAGCGCGGGGAGCTGCTGCCGAACGTGGACCCGGTGGTGCCGGCGCGGCTTGTCGTGGGCGCGTACGCGGGGCTCAACACCATGGCGCAGATGCTCCGCCTCGACCTCGACGCGCAGGTGTCGGAGCTGTACACGCACGTGATGCCGAACGTGGTGGTGCCGGCGGTGGCGATCCGGCTGGACACGGCCCCCGGGCGGGGCGCGCGGGCGCTGTACGGGCCGCGGGGCGGTCACCCGTGCGAGATCGGCTGCGCCGACGGCGTGCCCGGACGGGAGTGAGCGGTCCCTCGCGCGTTCTTCCAAAAAAGATCCTTCCGGGTATTATTTTTTCGCTCGCATGCCCAGGGGGAAAACTGTGGACATTGAGGTACTCGGAGCACCACGGGTCATCGAGAACGGGGTGCCCATCACGGCGCCCACGCCCGAGTCCCGACACGTCCTGGCGGTCCTCGCGGCCTGTCCCGACCGGGTGGTGCCCGTGTCCGTGCTCGCCGACGAACTGGCTCGCCGCACCCCGCCCGAGCACACCCGGGGCGCCCTGCACACCGCCGTACGCCGCCTGCGCGAGCGTTTCGCGGAAGCGCTGGGGGCCGGCTCGGTACGGACTCCCGAGACCGTCCTCTCCACACGTCCCGGCGGGTATCTTCTCGACACCGGCGGCGGCCGTTCCGACGTCCGCGAGTTCGCGCGCGAGGCGGGCGCCGGCTACCGGGCCATGGGGCGCGGCGACTTCGAGCAGGCCGCGTCGCGGCTGCGCCGGGCGCTCGCGCTGTGGACCGGCCCGGCGCTCGACGGGATCGACGCCGGGGACTGGCTCGGCGGCCGGATCGCAGTGCTCGACGCCGACCGGCTCGCGGCACTCGGACAGTGGGTCGAGGCGGAGCTCGCGCTCGGCCGGTACCGCGAACTGCGACTGGAACTGGCCGGCCTGCGCGGCGCGGGCGGCCGCCACCCCGGCGACGCCTACCTGACCGCGCTGCGCCGCGCCGAAGCCCGTGTCGAGGCCCGCGCGGAGGCCCTGCGCGCCGCCCCACCGCCCCCCGGGCTGACCCTGGCGGGCGCGACCCGCCGCTGACTACGAGCCCCTGACGACGGGCCCCCGACGACCGGATCCTGACGGCCCGTCCGCGCCTCCCCCCGCCCCGCCTTGACCCCCCGCCGCCCGGAACCTAGGTTCGGGGCGGGGCCGGAAAACGCCTGGTCGGGCCGGGGACGGGGGACAGTGCATGCGCGAGGGCGACGACGGGGGATACGCCGGCAGCACCCCCCTGGCCGTACTCGAACTGCTCGCGGCGGACGCCCCGCAGAGCGCCTACGACGACCTCCTGGCCGAAGGCCGCGCCCGCGCCCGCGCCGCCGCCGGCGCCGACGAACCCGCCCTCGCCGAGCTGACCCGGGCCGTCGAACTGGCCCGCTCGGTACGAGCCCGCGCCAGCCGCCACAAGCAGCGCGAGGCCGCCCTCACCGCCCTCGTGGACACCGCCCACGACCTCACCTCCCCCTACGACATCGACGGCCTGCTGCGCCTGATCACCCGCCGCGCCCGCCGGCTCCTCGGCTTCGACATGGCCTGGCTGTCGCTGTCCCGCCCGAACGGGTCCGCGTACGTCCGCACCTCCGAGGGCGAGACCACCGCGCTCAACGTCGGCCTCGAACTCGGCACCGGCCGGGGCCTCGGCAGCATCGCCCAGGTCCGTCGCTCCCCGGTGTGGACCGCCGACTACCTCGCCGACCCGGGCATCGCCCACGCCCCCGGCATCGACGCCGTCGTCCGGGCGGAGGGCCTGCACGCGATCATCGCCGTCCCGCTGCGCCGGGGCGACTCCACCCTCGGCGCGCTCTACGGAGCGGACCGCTCCGTACGGGAGTTCACCCCCGACGAGATCGGCATGCTGCTCTCCCTCGCCGACCTCGCGGCCGTCGCCATCGAGAAGGCCCGCCTGCTGGAGCAGACCCGCGACGAGGTCACCGAACTGGAGGCGTTCGGCTCGCGCACCAACACCGCCCTGACCCGGGTCCGTTACCTGTGGGAGTGCCACGCCCGCCTCGCCGGGCTCGTCCTGGACGGCGCCGGGCTCGCCACCCTCGCCCGTGCCACCGCCGACGCGCTGGACGGCGTACTCCAGGTCCGCGACCCGGGCGGCCGGCCGCTGACGGCCACCGGGGACCTGCCCGACCTGGACGAGGACGCGGTCACCAAGGCCGCCCTCCAGGCGCTCACCGAACGGTGGCCCGTACGGCTGCCCGGCGACCTGTGGCTGGCGCCCGTCCTCGCGGGCGCCGAGGACCTGGGCGTGCTGCTGCTCAGCGCCTCGGCGCCGCTCGCCGACGAGGACGTACGCCTCCTCCAGCTGGCCGCCCAGTCCGTGGCCTCGCTGATGCTGATCCAGCGGGGCACGGCCGCCGCCGAAGGGCCCGTCCACGACGAGATCCTCGCCGACCTGCTGGACCGGCCGCACTCCGTCGACCTGCACCTGTTGGAGCGCACCCGACGCCTCGGCATCGACCTCGACCGCCCGCACGTGGTGGTCGTGGCCAGGCCCGAGGGCGGCGAGCTGGGCAAGGCCGTCGCCTGGGCGTCCTCGTACGCGTACCGGATGGGCGGGCTCAAGGGCGTCCGGCGCGGCTGCCTCGTGCTCGTGCTGCCCGGAACCGACGCCTCCGCCGCCGCGCACCGGGCCTCCGGCGAGCTGTCACCGCTGCTCGGCCACGCCGTGTCCACCGGCGCCGCCGGCCCCACCGGCGGCCCCGGCGAGGTGGCCCGGGTCTACGCGGAGGCCGTGCGCTGCCTGGACGCGCTGACCGCGCTCGACGGCGTGGGCGGCACCGCGTCGCTGCGCGAACTGGGTTTCCTCGGACTGCTGTTGTCCGCCGACCACGACGTGGAGTCGTTCATCGCCGCCACCATCGGGCCCGTCCTGGACTACGACGCGGACCGGCTGACGGAGCTGACGCGCACCCTGGAGGCCTACTTCGCCTCCGGCTCCAGCCCCACCCACGCCGCCGAGGCCCTGCACGTCCACCCCAACACCGTCTCGCGCCGGCTGGAGCGGATCGCCGAACTGCTCGGCGCCGAGTGGCAGAAGCCGGGCCGGGCGCTGGAGATCCAGATGGCGCTGCGCCTGCGCAAGGCGCGCCGGGCACTGCACGACCGGCGCACGGCTCCGGACAGGGCCGCCGAAGCTACGTGACCGGGTAGCGCTCCGTCCCCGCCAGGGCGCGGGCCGCGTGCGCCACGGAGGCCAGCGTGACGTGCCGGTGCCAGCCGGGCAGGCCCCGGCCCGCGAAGTCGCGCAGACCGGCCTCGCGGCCGCTGTGCTCGGCGGCGTGGCCGACGCGCAGCCCCTGCTTCGTCAGGCGCAGCAGCGGGCCCACGGGGAGGCGTACGAGATCGGTCACCCACATCCCCGAGGGCGGGCGGCGCGCGTCCGTCCACTCCCCGACCAGCAGCAGGTGCCGGCGGCGGGCCGGGGAGGGGTCCGGCATCATCACGCGGACGGCGACCGCGAGGGTGCGGCGATGCCGGTCCGTCGGGTGCGCCGGGTCCGGGTCGGTCCACTCCACCGGGGTGCACAGCCCCTTCACCGACTGGAGGATCTCCCGCGCCGAGCGGGCCCCCGCGCCGTGGCCGGGCAGCGCCGGGTCGGTGACCAGCAGCGGGGTCGTCGGGCTGACGCGGGCGATGACCGGCAGTCCGGCTTCCGCGAAGCGGTTCATCGTCGAGCGGGTGCCGATCCGCATGATGTCGAGGACCACCGGGCGCGGCGTTCCCGCGCCGCGCCGCACCGTCTCGATGACGGCCGCCGCCGCCGACTCGGCGTACGCGGACTCCTCGTACGCGGCGCGCGCGGCGAGGTCGGCGCCGCGCAGGGGCTCCCGTTCGGGCTCCTCGCCGGGCAGGAACATCCGCCAGCCGACCGGGCTGACGAGCGCGGCCGAGGTGAACCACGTGCCGAAGGCCTGCTGGCCCCGGAACATCTGCCCCTGGTGGGGGTCGAAGCGGTGCGCCACGCCCACCGAGTGCTCGCCGCCCTTGGGGATCGCCATCGGCTGCGCCACCCACGCGGTCAGCGGGGTGGAGGCCTCCAGGAAGCCGCCGAGGGCGGCGCGGATGGGTTCCCAGTCCCAGGTGGAGCCGGAGATGAAGTGGTGCATGCTCTGCTCGGCGGCCGACCCGCCGACGCGGCCCGCGATGCCCCGCATCGACTTGCGGCCCGGCAGGGACAGCAGCCCCTGGACGTACTGGCGGCCCTTTTCCCGCTGGTCCTTGCGGCGCAGCGAGGCGAACACGGTGGAACACAGGTCGTCGGCGGCCTCCCGAGCCCGATCCCGCGCCCGATCCCGCGCCGGGTCCCGCGCCGGATCCCGAGCCGGGTCCGGATCACGCGTTCCCGCGGCCGTACCGCCGTCCACGATCGCTTTCACGTCATGCCTCCCCCTGGCGTGCGTCGATTGCCCCTCTACCGTCCGCCGAAGGCCCCCGTCACCGGGAGGTGGTCCGGGCACCGCACTTCGGGAATACGTGGTGGGCTGCCCACCACCCCGCCCGCCCGCACCGTTGACGCGGTCGGCGGTACACACTGATCCCATGTCGATTCACCAGAACCTGCTCGGGGGCCCCGCCCCCACCCACCTGCCCGACGAGCCCGCGCCCCGCGAGGCCCTCGCCGCCGGCACCGACCCGGCCGAGGTGGCCGCGGCCCACCCGACGTCGTCCGCCGCCTGGGCGGCCCTGGCGGACCGCGCCTTCGCGGCCGGCAACACGATCGAGTCGTACGCGTACGCCCGTACCGGCTACCACCGCGGCCTCGACGCGCTGCGCCGCGCCGGCTGGAAGGGCCACGGCCCGGTGCCGTGGGAGCACGAGCCGAACCGCGGCTTCCTGCGCGCGCTGAACGCCCTGGCCCGCGCGGCCGGCGCGATCGGCGAGAAGGAGGAGTTCGAGCGCTGCTCGACGTTCCTGCGCGACTCCTCCGAGACCGCCGCGAACGTGCTGGCCGAGGACACGTCCGCATAACCACGCGAAGTCTCCCCTAGAGGCGCTCCGCGTCCCCTGTTTATGATGCGAGGCAGGGGACCGGGGCTCCACTTACCTCATCGGAAGGAGCGGACCGCTACCCGGAAGCACGTGTCGAGGAGACAGAAATGTCGCACGCCCTTGATGCCTCCGGAGCCGGTTCGGACGCCCCGAACCTCGACTTCGCCGGCACCACCCCCTACGAGGACTACGTCCAGGCGGACGTCCTCACCCACCTCCAGCACCTCCGGTCGGACGACCCGGGCGAGATGGTGTTCCTGGTGACCACCCAGGTCATGGAGCTGTGGTTCACCGTCATAGTCCACGAGTGGGAGACCGCCGCCCGCGCCCTGCGCGAGGACGACATCCCCGTCGCGATGGACGCGCTGAAGCGATCCCTTCGCGAGCTGGAGGCCCTGAACGCCTCCTGGCGCCCCCTCGCCCAGCTCACTCCCGCCCAGTTCAACGCCTATCGCGGCGCGCTCGGCGAGGGTTCCGGTTTCCAGTCGGCGATGTACCGCCGCATGGAGTTCCTGCTCGGTGAGAAGTCGGCGTCGATGCTGGTCCCGCACCGGGGCGCCCCCCGCGTGCACGGCGAGCTGGAGAAGGCCCTCCACGAGCCGAGCCTCTACGACGAGACCCTCCGCCTGCTGGCCCGGCGCGGGCTGCCCGTCCCCGGCGAGGTCCTGGAGCGCGACCTCGCGCTGCGCTACGAGCCCTCGCCCGAGGTCGAGGCCGTCTGGACGGGCCTCTACGCCGACCCGGACGCCGCGCCCGACCTGCACCGCCTCGGCGAGGTCCTCACGGACGTCGCGGAGCTCGTCTGGCGCTGGCGCAACGACCACCTGGTCGCCACCCGCCGCGCGATGGGCGCCAAGACCGGCACGGGCGGCTCGGCCGGCGTGACCTGGCTGGAGAAGCGCGCCCAGAAGAACGTCTTCCCCGAGCTGTGGACGGCGCGCAGCCATGTCTGAGACGACGCCCGGCGGCGCGGACCTGGCGGCCCGCGCCGCCGCACTCGACACCGCCGATCCCCTCGCCAAGCTCCGCGACCGTTTCGCCCTCCCCGACGGCCTCGTCTACCTCGACGGGAACTCGCTCGGCGCGCTTCCCGCCGCCGTTCCCGGGGCCGTCGAGGACGTCGTACGCCGCCAGTGGGGCGAGCTGCTCATCCGGTCCTGGGACGAGAGCGGCTGGTGGACCGCCCCCGAGCGGATCGGCGACCTGATCGCCCCGCTGATCGGCGCGGCCCCCGGCCAGGTCACCGTCGGCGACTCCACCAGCGTCAACCTGTTCAAGGCCCTGGTCGGCGCCGCCCGCCTCGCCGCCCCCGGCCGCACCCGGATGCTCGTCGACGCCACCACCTTCCCCACCGACGGCTACATCGCCGCCTCCGCCGCCCGGCTGACCGGCCTGGAGGTCGTACCGGTCGACCCGTCCGACGCGGCCGCGCACCTGACCGACACCACGGCGGTCGTGCTCCTCAACCACGTCGACTACCGCACCGGCCGGCTCCACGACCTGCCCGCCCTCACCCGTGCGGCCCACGCGTCGGGCGCGCTCGTCGTGTGGGACCTGTGCCACTCGGCCGGCGCCCTGCCGGTCGGCCTCGACGCGCACGACGTGGACCTCGCGGTGGGGTGCACGTACAAGTACCTCAACGGTGGCCCCGGCGCCCCGGCGTACATCTACGTCGCCCAGCGCCACCAGGGCGCCTTCGATTCCCCGCTGCCCGGCTGGAACAGCCACGTCGAGCCCTTCGCGATGACCCCGGAGTACGAGCCCGCCCAGGGCGCCGCCCGGACCCGCGTCGGGACCCCGGACATCCTGTCCATGCTCGCGCTGGAGGCGGCCCTCGGCGCGTGGGAGGGCGTGGACGTGGCCGACGTGCGGGCCAAGTCCCTCGCGCTGACGGACTTCTTCCTGGAGTGCGTGGCGGCGTACGTCCCCGAGGGCGCGGTGGAGCCGGTCACCCCGGCGCCGCACGCGGAGCGCGGCAGCCAGGTCTCGCTGCGCACGGCCAACGCCCGCGCGGTGATGACCGAGCTGATCGCGCGCGGGGTCATCGGGGACTTCCGGGCCCCCGATGTGCTGCGTTTCGGCTTCACCCCGCTCTATGTCTCCTTCGCGGACGCGGAGCGCGCGGCGCGCACGCTGGGTCACATTTTCGGGTGACTCGGTAGCGGGGCGTAGTGAAACGTCTCGGCACTCGGCGGGCGGGGCTCCGGCCCCGCCCGTCGTCGCGTGGCCCGGTCCCGCCCCGGAACGGTGCGTTCAGGCCTGATACGGTCCCGCTCTGCCGGCGTACCGGAACATCTGTCCCGGCTGTACCCCGCTGTCCCACGCGTAACTCGTTACCGAGAGGTGGAGCCCCGATGACGGACCCCGCAGTCGAACGGGACGCCGCCGAGGCCGCATCGGCGTTCGCCCACCCTCCGGTCGCCCCCGACGCGAGCGCCGCGTACGGGGAACACCCCGACCAGGTGATCGACTTCTACCGCCCGCGCGGCGGGGTCGGCGCGCTCGCCCCGCTGGTGGTGGTCCTGCACGGCGGGGCCTGGCGGGCCCCGTACGACCGGCAGCACATCACCCCGTTCGTGGACCTGCTGGCCCGGCGGGGTTTCGCCGTCGCCAACGTCGAGTACCGGCGCGGGAGTTCCCTGCCGCACCAGGACGTGGAGGGGCCGGTGGCGGGGCGTTGGCCCGAGACCTTCGACGACGTCGCCGCCGCCATGGACGCGCTGCCCGAGCTGGCTGCCGGTGCGCTCCCGTCGGCCGATTGCCGCCGGACCGTGGTGACGGGCCACTCGGCGGGCGGTCATCTCGCGCTGTGGGCCGCCGCCCGGCACGTCCTGCCGTACGGGTCCCCGTGGAGGCTGCCTTCCCCGCCGGAGTTGCGCGGCGTGGTGGCTCTGGCCCCCATCGCGGACTTCGCGGTGGCGGAGGGGCTGGGTGTGTGCGGGGGCGCGTCCGCGCAGCTGCTGGGCGGTCCGGAGTACTGGGACGAGCGGCTGCCGTCCGCCGATCCTGCGGCGCTGCTGCCGACGGGGATCGCCACCGCCGTGGTGCAGGGGCGGGAGGACATCGTGGTCCCGCCGGCGGTGGCGGAGTCGTACGTGGCGGCGGCGGCGAAGGCGGGCGAGATGGTCGGCCTGACGATGGTCGAGGGCGTCGGTCACTTCCCGTTGATCGACCCGGCGGCCGACGCGTGCGCGGTGGTCTGTGAGGAGATCTCCCAACTCGCCTGGTAGAGCCCGGCCGCGCGGTGGAGCAGCAGCGCGTGCACGAACCGTCCTCCCCGCTCGGCGGACACCGCCACGCGAGCGGCCACACGCCGTCGAGGCAGGGGATGGGGAGGTAGGTGCTGCGGCGCGGGCCCGAGGTGAGCCGCGTGAACCCGGGTGGCCAGAGCCGGTGTTGTGCGCTGTCGACGGCGATCAGGAAGTACACCGGCCGGCGCCCGTTGGCCTGTACGACGATCGGACCGGGGTCACCGCCCGTGAGCGTGACGAGGAGATCGGCGAGGTTCCGTCCCATGTCACCGTCCACACGTAGCGCGTCAAATTGCACGCCAGCCTTGCGGATTGAGATGCCGTGAGCGGGAACCCAGCCGGGCTTTTGGGGGTTGGCGGAATCGCTTTCGGTGTTCATGGAACAAGGGTGATGCGTCAGGTCTACCGTTTTCCAGAGCCCCGACTCAAGGGCTCCAAACGGTAGAAACTCAGGCCGCGCTGGTTGAGTTCGGTTGAGTTCGGTTGAGTTCGGGGTTGATCGAATGGCGAAGTCTTCGAACAAGCGGCAGGCCAGTGGCGTGACCCGGCTGGTGGCTCACCTGGCGAGAGTGCTCAGGGAGCGGGCAGGGCTGACTCAGAGGGAGCTCGGCGTGATCCTGGGCTACTCGGGTGCTGCCATCAGCGCTTTGGAAACCTGCGCGCAACCGGCGAGCGACGAGATGCTGGTCAAGCTGGAGGGAAAGATCGGGAATGGGCTGGGCGCGTTCGACTTCGCGCGGGAACTGGTACGGGTCGATACGTTTGCCCCACACTTCCAAGACTTCTTCAGCCTGGAACAGGAGGCACTGACCCTCTGCCTCTTCGAGACGCGAGTGATCTACGGGATCTTCCAGACCGAGGACTACGCCCGTGCCCTTTTCGAGGGTGGATATCCGGTGCTGTCGGAGCAACGTGTCCAAGAGCTGATCGAGGGTCGCATGGCGCGGAAGGCGCTGTTCGATCGTGACCCGACTGCTCTCGTCGAGTTCGTGGTCGACGAAGGCGCGTTGCGCCGAGGCATCGGCAGCAAGGCCATCATGCGCGCCCAGTTCCGGTACCTGGCCGAGCTTGCCCAGCGCCGCAGTGTGACAGTGCAGGTACTGCCACTGGACTGTGGCTTCTCCGGTGAACATGCTGGTACGAGTGGGGCCATGAGCCTTGTCGAAACACCGCGCCATGAGCGGCTGCTGTATATGGAGCAGCAGGACGAGAGCATGTTGATCAGCGATCCGGGCAAGGTGAGCCTCTACGCCCAGCGGTATGCGAAGATCCGCGCACAGGCCTTGGACCCACGTGAATCGCTGGGTTTCATCGAGAGGTTGGCGGGAGAGTAGCGATGGCAGGCACCCTGAAGTGGTTCAAGTCGAGCTACAGCGACGGCGGCGGCGGCGCCTGCGTCGAGGTGGCGTACGACTGGCGGAAGTCGAGCTACAGCGACAGCAGTGGCGGCGCCTGCGTCGAGGTCGCCGGGTGCCCGCACGCGGTCCACGTGCGGGACTCGAAGAACCTCGGGCCGAGTCTGACGGTGGCCCCCGCCGCGTGGGCCGGCTTCGCCGGGTGGGCCGCGCGGGCGTAGCGCGGGGTCGGCCGTGCCGCCGATGGTGGCCCGGGGCGTGAGCCGTTCGGGGGAGCCGCAGCGGAGCGCCGCGGCTTCGGACAGGTTCGGGGGTGGGCGTGCTGTTTGCTCCTGTTCGATGTCCGGACGCGCGTTCCGGGCGGCGACCATCGAACAGGAGTCGGACATGGCGTTCGAGAAGTGGGCCAGATGGCTGCCGGGCAGGGTGGCCGTCGCGACCGCGGTATTGGCGGGGGCGCTGGCAGGGCTGCCGGCCGGCGGGCCGGTGACGGCCGAACCCACGGGTACACAGCAGGCCATGGGCCGCTACGTGGTCGTCCTCCGGGACTCCACGAGGGCCCGGGTCGACTCGATCGTGGAGGAACACCGCCGCCGCTACGGGGGAGAGCCCGAATTCGTCTACCGGCACGCCTTCACCGGCTACTCGGCCCTTCTTCCCGAATCCCAGGTGGCACGGCTGCGGGCGGATCCCAGCGTGATGATGGTGGGCGACGACCGGTCGGTCCAGGCCGCCGCACAGGTCCTGCCCACCGGAGTGGACCGGGTGGAAGCGGACCAGAGCAGCACACAGGCCGGGAACGGCACCGGTTCGGTGGACGCCGGAGTGGCGGTCCTCGACACGGGGATCGACATGACCCACCCCGACCTCAACGTGGCCGGCGGGTTCAACTGTCTGGGGCAGCCCGGAAACCAGCCGCCGCAGGACGACAACGGCCACGGCACGCACGTCGCCGGCACGGTCGGGGCGGAGGACAACGATGTGGACGTCGTGGGGACCGCACCCGGCGCCCGCCTGTACGCGATCAAGGTGCTCAACGCCGGCGGCCGCGGCCGGTTCTCGCACTTCGCGTGCGGGCTCGACTGGGTGGCCGAACACGCCCAGAGCGAGGGCATCGACGTGATCAACATGAGCCTGGGCGGCCGGGGTTCGGACGACGGCAACTGCGGGCTGACCAACAACGACGTGATGCACTTCGCGATCTGCCGGGTGGTGAACCAGGCAGGTGTGACGGTCGTGGTCGCGGCCGGCAACGAAGGCAGAGACCTGGCCCAGGCCGTTCCGGCCGCCTACGACGAGGTGCTCGCCGTCACCGCCATGCAGGACGCCAACGGCCAACCGGGTGGAGGCGGCACGTTCAGCTGCTTCACCGGCACGGACGACAGGTACGCCTCCTTCTCCAACTTCACCACCATCGGGTCCGCGGACGCCGGCCACACCATCGCCGCTCCGGGGGTGTGCATCCTGTCCACCCGTCTCGTCAGGGGCTCCGGCGACACCACGACGGTGCTCTCGGGCACCTCGATGGCCTCGCCACACGTCGCCGGCACCGCCGCCCTGTGTCTCGCCGGCCCCTGCGCCGGAATGACACCGGCCCAGGTCATCAGCAAGCTCCGCGCCGACGCCGCCGCCCAGCCGGCCTCGTACGGCTTCACCGGGGACCCCAACTCCCCCGTCGGCAACCGGTTCTACGGACACCTCGTCCACGCCGGCGGATACTGATCGGTACTAGCTCGGGCGGGGAGCCGTCACCTTGTGGCCCGGGTAGACGTGGTCCGGCGTCACGATGTCGGTGATCGCCTCGCCGAACAGCGTGCTCGGCTCCTGCCCGTCCACCAGGGCGTCCGTGTTGAGCAGGACGACCATCGTCGCCTGCTCCTCCGGCAGGTACACGGTCAGGCTCTCGTAGCCCGGCAGGGACCCGTTGTGGCCGATCCAGCCCTGGACGTCGAAGACGCCCAGGCCGTAGCCCGCGCCCGGGATCTCGCCGATCGGCTTCGTCTTCAGGCGTTCCGCCTGGGTCGCGGGGGTCAGCAGCGTGCCCGTGGCCAGGGTCTTGGCCCAGCTGCGGAGGTCCTGGAGGTCGGAGATGACCGCGCCGGCGGCCCATGCCCAGGAGGGGTTCCAGTCCGTCGCGTTGACGATTTTGTCCGACACCTCGGTGTAGCCCTGCGGGTGCGGGTCGGGGTACTCGGCGCCGGTCGGGAAGAGGGTGCGGCGGAGTCCGGCCGGCTTCACCACGTCGTCGTTGACGACCTGCTGGATCGACCGGCCCGTCACCTTCTCGATCACCAGGCCGAGCAGGATCAGGTTGGTGTTGGAGTAGTCGAACTTCGCGTCCGGCGCGAACTGCACGCCGTGCTTGAAGGAGTAGTCCAGCAACTGCTGCGGCGTGAAGACCTGCCCGGCGAGGAGTGCCTTGTCGAAGTCGGGGTCCTCGCTGTAGTTGTAGAGCCCGCTGCGCATGCCGGCGAGCTCGCGCAGGGTGATGCGGTCGCCGTTCGGGACACCGCTGACGTACTTCCCGATGGGGTCGTCCAGGCTCAGCTTGTGCTGGTCCACCAGCTGGAGCAAGGCGGTGACCGTGAACGTCTTGGTCTCGCTGCCGATGCGGAAGTTGAGGTCGGTCTTCATGGGGGCGGACGTCGCCTTGTCCGCCACCCCGAAGGTCTTCACGTAGCTCCCCTTGCCCGGGGCCCACAGACCGACGACCACGCCGGGTACGCGCGTCTCGCGCAGGGTGCGTTGGATGGCCGCGTCCAGCTCGGCGGCGACGGCCGGGGTGAGCGGCGGGAAGGGGGTGTCCTCGACGTGGACCGCGCCCACCGCGCCGGTCGGGGCGGTCGGGGCGATGAGGACGGCCGCCGCCGTGGCCGCCAACGCGGCCAGGCGTAGCCGTACGGGTATCGGTAGCACCTGCGCGCCTCCCGTCGTCCGGGGACCTGAACGGCTGTCTCAGACTAGGCTGTCTCAGGCTAGGCCCGGACGACGGGCGCCGCGCGCCGGCTCAGTCCCACTGCTGGTCGGCGAGGGAGGCCACCGGCTGCGGCTTGCCGATGACGGCCAGGGCGATGAAGAAGTTGATCTGGCCGATCGCGATGGTGAGCGTGGCCAGCGCCTTGTCGTCGTAGTGCTTCGCCACCTCCGCGTACAGCTCGTCCGAGACCCGCTCCTTGCCGTACGGGGCCGGCTGGAGGGTGGCCTCGACCAGCGCGAGCGCCGCCCGCTCGGCGTCCGAGAAGTACGGGGCGTCCTGCCAGGAGGAGACGGCGGTGATCCGCTCCTCGGACACCCCGGCCTTCCGCAGGAAGCTGGTGTTCAGGACGGTCAGGTAGGTGTTCCCGACGATCTGCCCGGCCCGCAGGTGCACCAGGCTCATGGTGCTGCGCGGCACCGAACGGTTGCCGGTGGCCCGGAACAGGGCGGCACTGACGTC
The DNA here is from genome assembly GCF_023515955.1 of Streptomyces sp. RerS4. Taxonomy (GTDB): domain Bacteria; phylum Actinomycetota; class Actinomycetes; order Streptomycetales; family Streptomycetaceae; genus Streptomyces. Next base: position 3,455,738 of record NZ_CP097322.1, on the reverse strand, counting down.
GGCCAGCTCGGGCACGAACTCGCCGGGGTTCGGCATCCGGGAGATCGAGGTGGTGGCGTTGTCCGTCATGGTTGCTCTCCTTGGGGTCTCTGCGTTGCGTCTTCACTGCAATGACCCGGGGGAGCGAGCGGATGTGACAGGAAGCGGGAAAAAGTTTCGGCTACAGGCCGGCGCCGCCCGTCGCGTCGATCACGCGGCCGGTCACCCAGCGTGCGTCGTCGGAGGCGAGGAAGGCCACGGTGTCGGCCACGTCTTCCGGCTGTCCGACCCGGCCCAGCGCGGCCACCGACGTCACCCCGCGGGACGTCGAGGTGGGGGCGTTCCTGCGCGACCTGCGCAACAGGAACCTGGAGGTCTTCCGGGCCCGCCTTCAGACGGCACAGCGGACCGGCGAACTACCGGGCTCGGCCGACCCCCGTGCCCTGGCCGCGTATTTCGCCGCCGTCATCCAGGGCATGTCCCAGCGCGCCCGCGACGGAGCCACGGCGACCGAGCTGACCGAAACCGCCGAACTGGCACTCGCCGCCTGGCCCGGGGCGCCGCGCTGAGCCCCGGACACGCCACAGGGGCGGGCCCGCGCGGTGTGCGGGACCGCCCCTGTGGGGTGCGTACTGCTGCTCTGCGTACTGCGTACTGCTTTTAGATGAACGAGTTGATCTCGATCGTCTCGGTGCGGCCGGGGCCGACGCCGATCGCGGAGATCGGGGCGCCCGACATCTCCTCCAGGGCCTTCACGTAGTTCTGCGCGTTCTTCGGCAGGTCCGCGAAGGTCTGGGCCTTGGTGATGTCCTCGGACCAGCCCGGGAGGGTTTCGTAGATCGGCTTCGCGTGGTGGAAGTCCGACTGCGAGTACGGGAGCTCCTCGACGCGCTTGCCGTCGATCTCGTACGCGACGCAGACCGGGATCTCCTCCCAGCCGGTCAGCACGTCCAGCTTGGTGAGGAAGAAGTCCGTCAGACCGTTCACGCGGGTGGCGTAACGGGCGATCGGCGCGTCGAACCAGCCACAGCGGCGGTCACGGCCGGTGGTGACACCGCGCTCGCCACCGATGCGCCGCAGCGCCTCGCCGTCCTCGTCGAACAGCTCGGTCGGGAACGGGCCGGCGCCGACACGGGTCGTGTAGGCCTTCAGGATGCCGATGACGCGGCTGATCTTCGTCGGGCCCACGCCGGTGCCGGTGCAGGCGCCGCCGGCGGTGGGGTTCGAGGAGGTCACGAAGGGGTACGTGCCGTGGTCGACGTCGAGCAGGGTGCCCTGGCCGCCCTCGAAGAGCACGACCTTGTCCTCGTCCAGCGCGTTGTTGAGGATGAGGGTGGTGTCGGCGACGTACGGCTTGATCTGCTCCGCGTACTGGAGCATCTCCTCCACGATCGCGGCGGCGTCGATCGCGCGGCGGTTGTAGAGCTTCGCGAGGAGCTGGTTCTTGCCCTCCAGCGCCGCTTCGACCTTCTGCGTGAGGATCGACTCGTCGTAGAGGTCCTGGACGCGGATGCCGATGCGGTTGATCTTGTCCGCGTACGTCGGACCGATGCCGCGACCGGTGGTGCCGATCTTGCGCTTGCCGAGGAAGCGCTCGCCGACCTTGTCGAGGGTGACGTTGTACGGCGTGATCAGGTGCGCGTTACCGCTGATGAGCAGCTTGGACGTGTCGATGCCGCGCTCGTTCAGACCGTGCAGCTCGGAGAGCAGGACGGCCGGGTCCACGACGACACCGTTACCGATGACCGGGGTGCATCCGGGGGAGAGGATGCCGGAAGGGAGAAGGTGCAGCGCGTACTTCTGGTCGCCTACGACGACCGTGTGGCCGGCGTTGTTGCCACCCTGGTAGCGCACCACATAGTCAACGGATCCACCGAGCAGGTCGGTGGCCTTTCCCTTGCCCTCGTCACCCCACTGAGCTCCGAGCAGCACAAGAGCGGGCACAGGCGTACACCTCTTCCGGATGGGGCATGTCCAAGGTCAGGGGGCGTACGACGATGTACACCGCAGGCTGAGCCGTCGGACCGGTGCCCCGGAATAGACGAAGGCCCTGGCGCAATAGCGCAAGGGCCTCTTGCACAAAGATGCTACCCGAGGAAGGACCGAGGTGTCGGCTCCAGAGCCCGCCATGAGCCAAGCGGGTGCGCCGGTCGGCGGACTGCTCGTGCTCATCGACCCGGTCGCCCGCCGTCTTGACGGCGAGTCCGTGCGAATCGCGAAGGATGTCTTGTCAGCGGGGGCCGCGGCGAAAATCTGCCTCCCGGATTCGCAGGAGGAATTTGCGCGGGCACTCGCCCGCCGGGGTCATCGGCGGCCGGTGGTCGTGGGCGACGACCGGGCGCTGGTGCGCGCCGTGGGGCTGCTGCACCGGGAGTGGGGCGAGCGGGGCGACGTGGGTGACCTGGGTGACCTGGGTGACCTGGGCGGCGACCGTCCGGAGGCCGTGGTGTCGCTGGTGCCGGTCGGGCCGGCGGGGGCGCTGGGACTGGCCCGCTCGCTCGGCGTGCCGCAGTCCGCGGTGCTGGCGGCGCGGGCCGCGCTGGACGGCGTGTCGTACCCCCGGGACCTGCTGGTGGACGACGGCGACGGGGTGGTGCTGGGCGGGCTGAGCATCGGGCCGGCGCCGCGCACGGTGCCGGTCACCCGGTGGGGTGGCACGTACCGCTCCCTGCTGCGCACGCTGCTGCCGAGCCCCGCGGCCCCGCCGGGGCGGCGGGTGCACCGGCTGCGGGTGGAGGTCGACGGGGTGGTGCTCGCGGACGTGGAGCACCCGGTGGAGGACGTCGCGGTGCGCACCAGCGGGGTCGGCGGCCCGGCGGAGGTGGTCGTCCGGCTGGCGGGGGCCGCGCCGCTGACGGGGTGCGCGGAGGCGATCACGGTGTCGGGGGCCTCGGGGGCGGACTTCCGCTACCGGGCCGACCACGCCCTGGCGGGGCCGGTGCGTCGGCGTACGTGGACGGTGCGGCGGGCGGCGTGGTCACTGACGCTGCCGAGGTAGGGGCGCGGCGCGGGTGGGCCGGGCTCACATCGGTTCGAGGACGGACAGGACGTTGCCGGCCGGGTCCTTGAACCAGGCGATGGTCGGCCCGTCCTCGACGCGGACGATGCCCTTGTCGTCCGCCTCGAACTCCGGGTAGCGCTCCATGCGGACCCCGGCGGCGGTCAGCGCGTCGACGGCGCGCTCGACGTCGTCCACGGGGAAGTTGAGGATCGTGAAGCTCGCGGGCTCGTGGTTGTCCTTCGGGTACACGAGCACGGTGGTGTCGCCGGCGAGGTGCAGGGCGAGCATCCCGTTGTCGTCGGAGACACGCAGGCCGAGCGTGTCCCCGTAGAACCGCCGGGCCTCGTCGAGGTCGTCGACCGAGAAGCCGCTGAACGCCTTGCTGTCCTGGAACATGATCAGCCCTTCGAGGTGGGAGCGGTATCCCCTTCCCCCATCGTCGCGCCGGGCCGGAAGGCAGTCGAGCGGGGCGGGGCACCGCCCCCGGCGCCGGTGTGCGTGTTAGCTTCCGGGCATGGAGCAGCGCGTCACTCTCATCACCCTGGGCGTCGCCGATCTCGGGCGGTCCCGGGCGTTCTACGAGGCCCTGGGCTGGCGGGGGCAGGAGGTCGAGGAGACCGTCTTCTTCCAGGCGGGCGGCCTCGGGGTGGTCCTGTGGGGGCGCGAGAAGCTCGCGTTGGACTGCGGGCTCGACGGTGCCGGTACCGGTACCGGCACCGGTTTCGGGGGCGTCGTTCTGGCGCACAACCTGCGCTCCCCGGACGAGGTGGACGCGCTCCTCGCGGCGGCGCGGCAGGCCGGGGCCACCGTCACCAAGCCGGCCGGGGCGACGTCCTACGGCGGCTACGCGGGCTGCTTCGCCGACCCGGACGGGCACCTGTGGGAGATCGCCCACAACCCGGGCTTCCTCCTGGCCGAGGACGGGACCGTGACCGTCCCCGACTTCGGGTCGCTGTAGGTCGTACGTCGGCCCTTACGGCAGGTTCAGGCCCGCGCGGTGCTTGCGCCAGCGGTCCATCAGGCCGCGCATCTCGTCTTGGAGGAAGGCGAAGAACGCCGCCGTCTCCGCGACCCGCGTGCCCGCCGGGGAGTCCGGGCCGAGGCCGGCCGCGCCGTCGCGGAGGGTCTTCTCGAAGAGGGCGAGGACCTGGTCGCGCTGGGTGAAGGTCTCGTACCAGAGCTCGTTGTGCAGGACGTAGCGGTCGCGGCGTGAACCCGGCTCGCGTTCGCGGCTGACCATGCCGACCTGCGTCAGGTAGGAGATCGCGCCCGAGACGGCCGCCGGGCTGATCCGCAGTGCCCCGCCGAGTTCGGCGGAGGTCATGGCGCCGCTGTCGCTCGCGAGGAGCCGGGCGAAGACGCGGGAGGCCATCCGCTGCATGCCCGCCTCGGTCAGCTGCGCGGCGAACCGCTCGACGAAGCGGGAGATGGCCTCGTCGTCCCGTGCGTCGGCCGTGTCGTCCGTGCCCTGTGTATCCATCGTGTCTGCCACCCTTCGAACTTTACGCGATTCCCGAGGTTCACAATTTTGTGAAAGTAGCGTACGTTCAGAACATGACGAAGGCCATCCATGTCGCCGGACTCCGCAAGGCGTTCGGCCGTACCCCCGCGCTCGACGGGCTCGACCTCGACGTCGCCACCGGCGAGGTGCACGGCTTCCTCGGCCCCAACGGCGCCGGGAAGTCCACCACCATCCGAGTCCTCCTCGGTCTGCTGCGCGCCGACTCCGGCACCGTGACCCTCCTCGACGGCGACCCCTGGGCCGACGCCGTGGAGCTCCACCGCCGCATCGCCTACGTCCCCGGCGACGTCACCCTGTGGCGCAACCTGTCGGGCGGCGAGGTCATCGACCTCTACGGGCGCCTGCGCGGCGGCCTCGACCGCGCCCGGCGGGCCGAGCTGATCGAGCGGTTCGAACTCGACCCGACCAAGAAGGGGCGTACGTACTCCAAGGGCAACCGGCAGAAGGTGGCCCTCGTCGCCGCCTTCGCCTCCGACGCCGAACTGCTCATCCTCGACGAACCCACCTCCGGCCTCGACCCGCTGATGGAGGAGGTCTTCCAACGCTGCGTCGCCGAGGCGCGCGACGCCGGCCGCACCGTGCTGCTCAGCTCGCACGTCCTCAGCGAGGTCGAGTCCCTCTGCGACCGCGTCAGCATCATCCGCGCGGGCCGCACCGTGGAGAGCGGCAGCCTCGCGCAGCTGCGCCACCTCACCCGTACGTCGATCACCGCCGAGCTGGCCGGGCCGCCGAACGGCCTCGCGAACCTGCCGGGCGTCCACGACGTCGAGGTGCGCGGGCAGCGCGTCCGCCTGCAGGCCGACACCGACCGGCTGGACGACGTCCTGCGGACCCTGACCGGCACGGGGGTGCGGTCGCTGGTCTCGACTCCGCCGACGCTGGAGGAGCTGTTCCTGCGGCACTACACCGAGGATCGCGTCGAGGAACGGGCGGCGGGGCGATGAAGCTTCGACTGGAGGGCCGGTTCGCGGGTACCGGGGCCCTGCTGCGGCTCGCGCTGCGCCGCGACCGGGTGATGGCGCCGGTGTGGATCCTCGTCACCGGCCTGCTGGTGGTGAGCATGCCCGGCTCGCTGGGCACCCTGTACGCCACCGCCGCCGAACGCGTCGCCGTCGCCGCCTCGATGAACGCCAACGGCTCGATGCGTGCCCTGTACGGGCCCGTCTTCGGCGACTCCCTCGGCGCCCTCACCGCCTGGCGGTCGGGGGTCTACGCGGGGGTGCTCGCGGCCGTGATGAGCCTGGTCATCGTCGTACGCCACACGCGGGAGGAAGAGGAGACGGGCCGTCAGGAGATGCTCGCGGCGGGCGCGGTGGGGCGGGCCGCGCCGCTGACCGCCGCGCTGCTCGCGGCGCTGGTGGCCAACGGATGCGTGGCCCTGATCATCACGGCCGGACTCGCCGGGCAGGGGACGACGGGAGCCGTCGTGCTGGGCGCGGGCGTCGCGGGCTGTGGGCTGCTCTTCGCGGGCGTGGCGGCCGTCGCCGCGCAACTCACCGAGAGCGCGCGGGCCGCGAAAGGGCTCGTGGCGGCCGCGCTGGGCGCCGCGTACGTCCTGAAGGCGGCCGGCGACTCCGGTACGGCGGGCGGCGGATCCGCCCTGACCTGGTCTTCGCCGCTCGGCTGGCTGGAGAACGTACGGGCCTTCGCGGGCGAACGCCCCTGGGTGCTCGCCCTGTTCGCGGCCGGGGTCGTGGCGCTGACGGGAGTCGCGTACGTCCTGGCGGGCCGGCGGGACCTGGGCATGAGCTTCGTGCCCGCCCGGCCCGGTCCGGCCGAGGGCCGGCTCGGCACGGTGGGCGCCCTGGCCTGGCGGTTGCAGCGCGGCGGCCTGCTCGGTTGGGCGCTGGGCTTCCTCGCGGCAGGCGTGGTCTTCGGCGGGATGGCGGACGGCGCCGCCGAGGTGGTCGGGGGCAACGAGAAGACCCGTCAGATCATCGAGCGGATGGGCGGGCGGGAAGGTGTGGGCGCGGGCGTCTCGGGTGCTGCTCTCACCGACGCCTTCCTTGCGGCGATGGCCGGGTTGTTGGGGCTGGTCGCCGCGCTGTACGTGGTCTCCGCGGTGCTGCGTCTGCACGGCGAGGAGACCGGCGGGCGGGCGGAGCCGCTGCTCGCGAACGCCGTCGGTCGGTTGCGCTGGGCCGCCGGGCACCTGGCCGTCGCGTTCGGCGGGTCGGCGCTGATCCTGCTGCTCGGCGGGGTCGGCCTGGGGCTCGGACATGGCCGGGACCTCGGCGGGGCCGTGGGCGCCTGCCTCGCGCAGCTGCCGGCGGTGTGGCTGATCGGGGCGGTGGCCGCGCTGTTGTACGGGGCGCTGCCCCGGTACGCCGTGGCCGCCTGGGCGGTGGCGGGGGCGGCGCTTCTCCTCGGGTGGATCGGGCCTGCCCTGGACCTGCCCCGGATGGTCATGAACCTGTCACCCTTCGCGCATCTGCCGAAGCTGCCGGGGCCGGCGGACGCCGTGGACTGGGCGCCGCTGGGGGTCCTCACCGCCCTGGCGGTGGCCCTGACGGTGGGCGCCCTGGCGGCGCTGCGCCGGCGGGACCTGCTCGCGTAGGGGCGGGGCACCGGTCGGGGGAGGGGTCAGCACTCCACGAGCAGCTCACGCAGGCCTCGGATCACGTACCCCTCCTGCCACTGCGGCTCCCGGACGAGCCGGAGGGGCGGGAGGTCCGGGTCGAGGAGGGCGGCGAAGGAGGAGGTCAGCTCCAGCCGGGCCAGCGGGGCGCCCAGGCAGTAGTGGATGCCCGCGCCGAAGCTGACGTGCGGGTTGTCCGCGCGGGTGAGGTCGAGGGCGTCGGGGTCCGCGAAGCGGGCGGGATCCCGGTTCGCCGAACCGAACAAGAGTGCGAGTTCGGCGCCGCGCGGGATGACGGTGTCCCCGATCCGGATGTCATCGAGCACCCAGCGCTCGAACATCTGGAGCGGGGTGTCGTAGCGCAAAAGTTCATCCACAGCTGTGGACAACTTTTCGGGTTCCCGGATTCCGGGGTCCGCGCGCAGGGCCGCGAGCTGCTCCGGATTGCGGAAAAGGGCCCACCAGCCGTTGATCGTCGTGTTGACGGTCGCCTCGTGACCGGCGTTCAGCAGCAGGACGCAGGTGGAGATCATCTCCTGCTCGCTGAGTCGGCCCTCCTCATCGTGGGCGGCGATCAAGCCGGAGATCAAATCGGCCCCGGGCCGTTCGCGGCGCTCCTCGATGAGCGCCCGCAGATACGCGCTGAACTCCACGCTCGCCACCACCGCGCGCCGCGCCGTCTCCGCGTCCGGGCGCAGCTCGAACATCCCGCAGATGTCCGCCGACCAGGGCCGCAGCAGCCCCCGGTCCGACTCCGGGATGCCCAGCAACTCCGCGATGACCGCCACGGGCAGCGGTTCCGCGACGGCCGTCAGCAGGTCCCCGCCGCCGGCCGCCCGCAGCCCGGCGGCGAGTTCGCGGGCCAGCCGGTCCACGGCCGGCGCGAGCCGCTCCACCGTGCGCGGGGTGAACGCCTTCGCCACCAGCCGCCGCACCCGCGCGTGCGCGGGATCCTCCAGGTCCAGCAGCCCGTTGCCGTTGAGCACGTGGAACGGCTCGTGCTCCGGCGGCGGCGCCTCCTGCCCGAACTCCTCGTGCGTGAACCGGTGCAGATAGGTCCGCCCCAACCGACGGTCCCTCAGCAGCGCACTGACATCGGCGTGGTGCGGCACCAACCACTGCCCGGTCGCCTCCGCCCACACCACCCGCCCCCGCTCCCGCAACTCCCGATAGGCCGGATACGGATCGGCGACGAACGCGGCATCCCAAGGATCAAAACCCATCCCCCGACCCTAGGGGGTGACTCGGTGGAGGCTCGCGCCTTCAGGCCGGGGTCACCAGGCGGGTTTCGTACGCGTACACCGCCGCCTGGGTGCGGTCGCGGAGGCCCAGTTTGACCAGGACGCGGCTGACGTGGGTCTTGATCGTGGACTCCGCCACCACCAGGCGGTCGGCTATCTCCGCGTTCGACAGGCCCTGCGCGATCAGGACCAACACCTCCGTCTCCCGCTCCGTCAACTCCGTCACCCCCTTCGGGTCGGCGAGGCGCGGGGCCTGGGACAGCTTCGAGAACTCGGCGATCAGACGCTTCGTCACCGACGGGGCCAGCAGCGCCTCGCCGGCCGCCACCACCCGTACCCCGTCCGCCAACTGCCGGGCCGACGCGTCCTTCAGCAGGAAGCCCGACGCGCCCGCCCGTAGGGCCTGGTACACGTACTCGTCGAGGTCGAACGTCGTCAGGACCAGCACCTTCGCGTCCGCGCCGCCCGCCATGATCTGCCGCGTCGCCTCCAGGCCGTTCATCTCCGGCATCCGGATGTCCATCAGCACCACATCCGGCCGCAGGGCCGCGACCCGCTCGACGGCCTGCCGGCCATCGACCGCCTCACCGACCACCTCGATCCCCTCCATCGCGTTCAGCAGGACGGAGAAGCCCTCACGGACCATCATCTGATCATCGACGATCAACACCCTGATCGTCACGCCGAACCCTCCTCCGCCTTCCAGCGGCCCCGCACCGGGAGGAACACCGCCACCTCGTACCCGCCGGCCTCCGTCTCCTCGGCCGTCATCTCCCCCTCCAGCATGGCCACCCGCTCGCGCATCCCCGTGATCCCGTGCCCCGCGCCCGGCGACGGCCGCACGTCATCGAGCGCCGGACCGTTGACGATCCGTATGCCCAGCCCGCCCAGCACGTACGACACCTCGACCCCGGCGCTCGCACCCGGCGCGTGCCGCAGCGTGTTGCTCAGCGCCTCCTGGATGATCCGGTACGCCGACAGCTCCACGCCCTGCGGCAGCTCCCGCACCGCCCCCGTGACCGTCTTGTCCACGCTCAGGCCGGCCTCCCGCACGTTGGCCAACAGCCCGTCCAGCGAGGCCAGCGTCGGCTGCGGGGCATCGGGCGCCTCGTACTCCGAGGAGCGCACCACGCCCAGCACCCGCCGCAGCTCCGTCAGGGCCGCCACCGCGTTCTCCCGGATCGTGACGAACGCCGCCTCCAGCTCCGGCGGCGGGTTCTTCACCCGGTACGGGGCCGCCTCGGCCTGGATCGCCACCACCGACATGTGGTGCGCGACCACGTCGTGCAGCTCCCGCGCGATGGTCGTCCGCTCCTCCAGCAGCGTCCGCCGGTCCCGCTCGACGGCCGTCACCTCCTGCTGCGCGCTCACCTCCTCCTGCGCCCGCCGACGGGTGTTCCACACGGTCACCACCAACAGGGACACCCCCGAGAAGAAGGCCATCGTGGCGGTTCCGAGGCCCTCGCCCAGCAGCACCGGCAGCACCACCCCGTACAGCACCGTGACGATCCACATCCAGCCGGCCGCCCTCGGACGGAGCCGCAGGGCCACGAAGGTCACGACGGCCAGATGACCGAGGAAGGTACTCGGGGACCAGGGCCAGATCAGGCTTCGGTCCACGAACAACGACAACACCGTGGTCGCGGCCAGCATCGACCAGAACGCCCCCACGGGCCGCACCAGTGTCATCAGCACCGGAGCCCCCGCGATCACGCCCATGACCAGGACCTGGGCGCCCGGCGAGAAGCTCGCCTCGGCGGTGGAGAGAACGGCCACCAGGAACGCCGTCGCGGCCACGACCGCGTGCGGCAGATGGACCACCTTCGGCCCCATCCCCCGCGGGAGCCGGCGGATCAGCGACCCGTCCGCGCGCAACGGAGCCAACGGGCGGTAGGCGAAGGCGTCGTCGACGAGGTCCTCGCGCAGGCTCCGCATCAAGCCCGACGCCAACCGCAGTTCGGGGGGCCGGGGGGTCACCCCGGCGGTCGTCTGGTTCATGCCCAAACCGTAGGTCGGGCCCGGCCTCGTCCGCGTCGGCGGCAATGGGGAGATTTCGGGGTCCCCCTCAAGGACTACGCGGGTGATCAGTAGCCCGTCGGACGGACCAGACCCGTCTCGTACGCGAACACCGCCGCCTGCGTCCGGTCCCGCAGCCCCAGCTTCACCAGGATCCGCCCCACATGGGTCTTCACCGTCTGCTCGGCCACGATCAGATGCCCGGCGATCTCCGCGTTCGACAGCCCCTGGGCGATCAGCGACAGCACCTCCGTCTCCCGCTCCGTCAGCTCGTCGATCCGGGCGCGGGAGGGCGCGCGCGGCGCCCCCATCCGGGAGAACTCGGTGATCAGCCGCTTCGTGATGTTCGGTGACAGCAGCGCCTCCCCGGCGGCCACGACCCGCACCGCCTCCGCGAGCTGATCGGCGGAGGCGTCCTTCAGCAGGAAGCCCGAGGCGCCTGCCCGCAGGGCCTCGTAGACGTACTCGTCGAGGTCGAAGGTGGTCAGCACCAGTACCTTCACCTGCGACTCCGGGACGGCGGTGATGAGGGAGGTGGCCTCGATGCCGCCCATCCCGGGCATGCGGATGTCCATCAGGACCACGTCCGGCCCGTGTTCGGCGACCTTCGCCACCGCGTCCGCCCCGTCCACGGCCTGCCCGATCACCTCGATGTCGGGCTGGGCGTTCAGCAGCACGGTGAAGCCCTGGCGGACCATCATCTGGTCGTCGGCGATCATCACCCTGATCGGAGCACTCATACGTCCTTCTTCGTCGTCTCGGAGCGGGAACCGCCCGGCGGGTCCATCGGAAGCACCGCGCTCACCTCGTACCCGCCACCGGGCCGGGGGCCGGCCGCCAGCTCGCCCCCCAGCATGCCCGCACGCTCGCGCATGCCGAGCAGCCCGTGCCCCGCTCCCGGCGAGGGCTGAGCCGGCCGCGTCGGCGCGGTGTTGGCGACGCACAGGTGCAGCTCACGCGGCCCGTACGCGATGCCGACCTCCACCACAGAGCCCGGCGCGTGGCGCAGACAGTTGCTCAGCGCCTCCTGCACGATCCGGTACGCGGTCAGTTCGATGCCCGGCGTCAGCGGGCGGCGCAGGCCCGAGACCTCGGTGGTGACCGACAGGCCCGCCCCCCGCACGTTGTCCACGAGCCCCTCCAGATCGGCGAGGTTGGGCTGCGGGTGGTGCGGATGCTGCGGATCGGACGGGTCCCCCGGATGCTCGGAACGCAGCACACCCAGCACCCGCCGCAGCTCCGTCAGCGCCTCCAGGGCGTTCTCCCGAATGCCCGCCAGGTTCTCCTTCAGCTCCTCGGACGGGTTCTCCACGAGGTGCGGGGCGACCTGCGCCTGGATGGAGATCACCGACATGTGGTGCGCGACCACGTCGTGCAGCTCGCGGGCGATGCGGCTGCGCTCCTCCAGGAGGGTGCGCCGGGCCCGCTCCTCCTCGGTCAGGGTCTCCTGGACGACGAGTTGGCCGCGGGTGAGCCGCACCGCGCGCAGCGCGTACCCGAGCAGTGCGGTGAAACCGAAGAGGAGGGCGGCGGCGAAGAACCCGGGCGTACTGTGCTCCGGCTTGGCGAGGAGCTGGGCCAGGCCGGTGAGGCCCAGGGTGATGCCGACGGCCGCGATGGTCACCCGGGGCGGTACCCGCAGGGCCAGGAGCAGGATGAGCGGGGCGAAGGCGATGAACCCGCCCGGCATCCACGGCCAGTACTGCCCCTGCCCGACATGGTCGTGGATCACGACGGCCGTGATGGCCGCCGCGAGCAGGCCGAGCCACCAGGCGGCCACCGGGCGGAACATCGCCAGCACGATCGACACCCCCACCATGGCCGAGACCACCAGCGGGAGCTCGCCGCCGACGTCGTAGTGCTCGCCGAACTGGATGGTCGTCATGAAGGCGAAGAAGACGGCCGCGTAGACCACCACCACGTGCGGCAGTCGGGCCAGCCAGCGCGGCCGCGACAACCGGGGGAGCGGGTCCCGGCGCAGGGTGAACAGCTCGCGCAGCACACCGCCGGCGCCGCCGGTGAGGGAGTCGATCAGGGGCGGGTGCGGCGGCTCGGTCACGTGGGCCAGCCTAAGCACGGCTCATCTCCCCGACTTCGGCCGCCCGCCCGACGACGGGCTCGCGCGGCTCCTGCGGCTCTCGCGGCTCACGGCGCGGCGCGGTGGCGGTGCCAGCGGCCACGATCCGGGAGGGCCGCCGATCGCGGGGGGCGCGGGGCTTCTCGTACACGTGGAACGCCGACCAGCAGACGGCCAGGGCGGCGGCGAACACCGGCAGCCACAGCAGCCGCGTCAGTATCCAGTCGGCCGAGTCCGGCGCGGTGTGCAGACCGGGCAGGCCCCCGCCGAACAGCAGCCCGAGGGCGGTGACGGCCATCATCGCGGTCTGGTGCCACAGGAACACGGTCATCGCGGACAGGTTCACCAGGGCCACTTTCGCCCAGGTGCGGGGGCGGCGCATCGCTCGGGCCAGCGGCTCGCGGACCAGCAGCGCCAGCCCGCACTGGGCCAGGCCGAAGGCGACGGCCGCCAGAGTCGGAGGGTTCAGGTTCGAGATCGCGGCCCCGGGGACCCCGACCATCGACGCCGGGTAACCGCCCCACAGAACCAGCGCGGCCGTCGCCACCGCACCGCCGGCCAGCAGAAGCAGCGCCGGCCGCCGGCGCTGGAACGCGCCCCGGGACCAGGCGGCCCCCAGCGTGTAGGGGACGACCCAGCCCGCCGCGACATTGACCCAGCCGATCCACTCCGGCCCGCCGAACCCGAACCGCCACACATCGACCCCGGCGACGACGGCGACCGGCCACAGCGGACTCAGCCGCGCCACGAGCGGGGTAGCCGCCGTCAGCGCCGCGAACACCAGCAGGAACCACAGCGGCGACCACACCAGCTTGAGCAAGGTCCGCACGGTGTCGAACTGCGCACCCCCCAGCAGCAGCCCACCCGCCACGACCACCCACAGCGCGACCACGGCGGCGACCGGCCGGAACAGCCGCCCGAGCCGCTGCCCCACCCAGGCCCCGTACGAGACCCCGCGCGCCCGCGCCGACCCGTACCCGGCGGCGGCCACGTGCCCGCCGACCAGGAAGAACACGGCCAGGGTCTGGAACACCCAGGAGACCGGGGCCAGCCACGGCATCCGGGCCAGCGGACTCACGCCGTGCAGGCCGCCGTCGACCTCGGTGAGCGCGGTCACCAACCAGTGCCCCAGCACCACCCCGAGGATCGCGAAGGCACGCAGGGCGTCCACGGCGCGGTCCCGGCGGGCCGGGGTCGCGCGGTCGACGCGGTCCGCGAGGACGGACCAGCGAGCGTGGAGCTTACGCATGCGAGGCCTCCGGGATGGTCCGGGAAGGAACGGGAGAAGCGGTGGACGGGCCGCCGAGGACGATGCGGGCCAGGCTGTCGAGGGAGGTGGTGCCCGGCTTCAGGTAGTCGCTGTGGCCGGCGCCTCCGGCATCGAACAGCCGGGCCCCGAAGGCCGGATCCACCGGATCGGCGGCGAAACCGACCCGGCCGAGGCGCACATGGGGCACCCCGCCGATCCAGTCGTCGCCGCCCCGACCGGCCCACACCCGGGCGTCGGTCGGCAGCTCGGAGGCCACCCCGGCGCCCGTGCCCGGACTGCCGAACAGCGCGATGTCACCGACCCGGTCGGGCGTCGGCGTCCGGGCGCAGACCACGGAGCCGTAGGAGTGGCACAGCAGGGATATCCGGGCGTCGGCGCGGGTCAGTCCCTGCAACCGGCGCAGGAACGGGCCCAGTTCGGCCGCCGCGTCATCGGCGCGGCCCGCCGTCAGGACGGTGGAGCTGACGGTGCCGGGCGTGTCGTACCCCAGCCAGGCGACCACGGCCGTACGCGGATGCTCGGCCCGCAGCCGCTCCTGGAGCGACAGCGCCCCGGCCCGGAACCGCCCGTAGGTGTCCAGGGAGGTGTCCGAGCCGGGTATCAGGACGGCGACCCGCTCGGCGGTGTCCAGATCGCCGAACACCTCGACGGCCCGCCCCGTGCCCCGCCCGTCGAAGACGAGGAACCGCGCCGGGGAACCGGCCGGCCCCTCCCCGGTCCGGGTCATCGCCACCAGCTTCTCGGCGCGGCCCGTGCGGCCCGCCTCTCGCGCCATACGGGCCGCCTCCGCGAGGTTCGTCAGGTTGGCCGCGTAACGGCTCCGCGCATCGGCGGAGTCGGCGACGAGCGCCGGCGCCGGCGCGGGCACCCGCGGGGACGCGGCGGCCGAGACGGGCACCACGACCGCCGCCGCGACAAGAGCGGCCAACAGGCCTCGCCTCGTACGGCCCGTGGTGCCGCGGCCGGTGCGGCTGCTCGTGCTGCTCGCGCTGCTCATGGCGGGTCCCTCTCCCTCGTCTTCGGCCCTGGGCGGTCAAGCGCCCGGCCCGATACCGAAGTTAGGAAGCGACCCCCATGGTCGGCGTCACACTGGGGAGCGGCCTTCGCGAATAGCTCTCAGGTATGACACGCACTACGCGCCTCCCCGTTAGGGTCCGGGAATGACCGAGATCGACTGGCGACACGACCGCATAGGCAGCGCACACCGAGGGCAGAACCCCACCGTCCTGCGCCGCCTCGACTCCGGCTTCGCGGCCATCGGGGACCGGCAGTTCCTGCCCGGCTACACCGTCCTGCTCACCGACGACCCCACCGTGACCCGGCTCTCGGACCTCCCGCCGGCCCGCCGCCTCGCCTACCTCACCGACCTGGAACGCCTCGCCGAAGCCGTCGAGCGTGCCTGCGCCCGCCTCGACCCCGCCTTCCGCCGCGTCAACATCGAGATCCTGGGCAACACCGACCCGTACCTCCACGCCCACATCTGGCCCCGCTACGACTGGGAGCCCGCCGACCTCGTCCGGATGCCGGTCTGGCTCTACGCGGACGAGGAGTGCTGGCGCGGCGAACGACACGCCCTCGCGCCCCGCCACGACGCCCTGCGCGAGGCCATCACGGCGGAACTGGACGGCCTTCTCAAGGCGTGAAACCCCGTGGCCCTACGCCGCCCTACGCCGCCCTACGCCGCCTTACGCCGTCGACGTGGCCACGCGCACCCCGAAGCCGATCAGCACGACCCCCGTCACCCGGTCCATCGCCCGCCGGACGCGCGGCCGCGTGAAGAACCGCCGGGCGCGCGAGAGGACGTAGACGTACGTGCCCAGCCAGGCCAGGGTCAACAGGACGTGGACCAGGACGAGCAGGGCCATCCCCGCCGTCGGGGACAGCCCCGGCGGCGCGAGGGTGGGCAGCAGGCCAGTGTAGAACACGGCGATCTTCGGGTTGAGGGTGTTGCTGACCAGCCCGGTCCGCCACCCGCTGCCCGCGTCGCGCGAACGGGACGCGGCAGACGACGCGGAAGAAGAGGAAGAAGAGGAATCCGGGTCCATCTCCCCGCCCGGCCGGCGCAGGGACTGGATGCCGAGGAAACACAGGTACGCCGCCCCGGCGAGCTTCACCACGAGGTACACCTCGGCGGAGGCGGCGAGCAGGGCGGCGAGCCCGGCCACGGTCAGCGCGCCCCACAGGAGCAGCCCACCGGCGATGCCGGCGACGGTGCGGAGCCCGTCACCGCGCCCGCGCGAGACGGCGCGTCGGGTCACGACGGCCATGTCGGGCCCGGGGACGAGGGTCAGCAGGGCCAGGACACCGGTCGCCGCGAGGAGTTGGGTGAGCACGCGGCTCAGTCTGCCACCAGCGCGTCGAGGGCCGCCGAGAGGCGTTCCAGGGTGCGGACGGTGTCCGCGAAGGCGGCTTCGCCGAGCTCCTCGGCGAGTCGGCCGGCCAGGTTCGCGTGGCCCGGTTCGATTCGGGCGATGGCCGCGCGGCCCGCCTCCGTCGGGCGCAGGAGCTTCGCGCGCCGGTGGGCCGGGTTCGGGACGTACTCGGCGAGGCCCTGGGCCACCAGCAGGTCCGCGACGCGCTGCACGCTCTGCCGGGTGATCCCCATGGACCGGGCGATCCCCGCCACCGGCAGCGGCTCCCGCAGCACGGCGCCGAGGACCTGCCACCGCGCCGCCGTCAGCCCGGCCGGGCGGGCCAGTTCGTCCGAGATCTCCAGGAACTGGCTGTTGAGCCGGAACACCCCGAGCGCGGTCCGGGTCAGGAGGTCCTGCCGGGCCCGCACGGAAAGCCCGACCTCTTCCGTCCCCGCCCCCGTCGGCACCGGCTCGGACAGCGGATCAGGCATCGCCGGCCTCCGCCGCCGCCATCAGTACCGGGAAGGCGCTCGCGTCCGAGTCGTGGAACAGCCGGTACCAGGCGTCCAGCACGTCCGGCTTGTACACGCCGAGCCGGGCGAAGACCTCCCGCGCGAACGCCACCGGCTCCGTCGGGCCGGCCGTGATCAGGTCGCCCGCCGTGACGGCGTCGGCCTCCACGTACCGCTCGGCGCCCGCGTATCCCGGCTGCTCGGTGAGGTAGGCGAGCGCGCCGCTGGTGTGCGGGCGGTCGTCGAGCAGGCCCGCGCGGGCGAGGCCGGCCGTGGCTCCGCAGATCGCCGCCACCGGCACCCCGGCCGCCAGGAACTCGCGGGCCTTCTCCGCGAAGGGAGCCAGGTCGTCGCTCGTGTCCCAGAGCGAGGCGCCGGTCAGGATCAGCAGCGAGGAGTCCTCGGGGCGCAGGTCCGCGAGCGCCAGGTCGGGCAGGACGCGGACGCCGCCCATGGTGGTGACCGGCCGTCCGGCGACGTCGGCCCCATCGGCGGCATCGGCCACATCCGCGACCGTACGGATCTCGTAACCGCGCTGGGCGAGGTGGGCCGTGGTGTGGCCGGTCTCCCAGTCCGCGTAGGTGTCGTAGACGGCGAGGTGGACGGGTCGGTGCTGGGTCGCGCTCATGACGATCGCCTCCGTGGAGCCGGGATGGTTGAACCCTCGTTGACAGCAGCCTGTCATCATGCCAGTCGGCTGTCAACGAAGTCCCTGCGCACGACAGACTGCCGAGGGCCGCCCCACCCCCATACAATCCGCCGATACCCCTCCCCACCTGCGCACTTCTAGCGTGACCGCATGACCCCTCATGTCACCGGCGCGACCGTCAAGGCCGCCGACCGCGCTCACGTCTTCCACTCGTGGTCCGCCCAGGCCCTGATCGACCCGCCGGCCATCGCCGGCGCCGAGGGCTCGTACTTCTGGGACTACGACGGAAACCGCTTCCTCGACTTCTCCTCCCAGCTGGTCAACACCAACATCGGCCACCAGCACCCCAAGGTCGTCGCCGCCATCCAGGAGCAGGCGGCCAAGCTCTGCACGCTCGCGCCCGGCTTCGCCGTGGACGTCCGCTCCGAGGCCGCACGCCTCATCGCGGAGCGCACCCCCGGCGACCTCGACAAGATCTTCTTCACCAACGGCGGCGCCGAGGCCGTGGAGAACGCCGTCCGGATGGCCCGTCTGCACACGGGCCGCCAGAAGGTGCTCTCCGCGTACCGCTCCTACCACGGGGCCACCGCCGCCGCGATCAACCTGACCGGCGACCCCCGCCGCTGGCCCTCGGACACCGCCTCCGCAGGCGTCGTCCACTTCTGGGGCCCGTTCCTCTACCGCTCGCCCTTCCACGCGACGACCGAGGCCGAGGAGTGCGAGCGCGCCCTGCGCCACCTCGCCGACACCATCGCCTTCGAGGGCCCGCAGTCCATCGCCGCGATCATCCTGGAGACGGTCCCCGGCACGGCCGGGATCATGGTCCCGCCGGCCGGCTACCTGGCGGGCGTGCGCGAGCTGTGCGACCGCTACGGCATCGTGTTCGTCCTGGACGAGGTCATGGCGGGCTTCGGCCGCACCGGCAGGTGGTTCGCCGCCGAGCACTGGGACGTCACCCCGGACCTGCTCTGCTTCGCCAAGGGCGTCAACAGCGGCTACGTCCCGCTCGGCGGCGTGGCCATCTCCGCCGCCATCGCCGACACCTTCGCCACCCGCCCCTACCCGGGCGGACTCACCTACTCCGGCCACCCCCTGGCCTGCGCCGCCGCCGTCGCGACGATCAACGCGATGGAGGAGGAGGGAATCGTCGGGAACGCCGCCCGCCTCGGCGAGGACGTCATCGGCCCCGAGCTGCGCGCGATGGCCGAGCGGCACCCGTCCGTCGGAGAGGTGCGGGGTCTCGGCACCTTCTGGGCCGTGGAGCTCGTACGCGACAAGGCGACGCGCGAGCCGCTGGTCCCGTACAACGCCGCCGGGGCGGACAACGCGCCGATGGCCGAGTTCACGGCCGCCTGCAAGGCCTCCGGTCTGTGGCCGTTCGTCAACATGAACCGCACGCACGTCGTCCCGGCCTGCACGACGACGGACGCGGAGGCCAAGGAGGGTCTCGCGCTCCTCGACGAGGCGCTGACGGTCGCCGACCGCCACACCACCGGCGGCTGATGATCCGTATAACGATCGGTATATCCGCATACCGATCACCAACCGATCGGTTTCGGCCGCGCTGCCTGGCCTAAGGTGTCCGAAGTTCTACGGAGGAGACGGACCCCTATGCCAGGCAGCGGAGGTGTCACGCGCAACACGCTGCGACAGCAGATCGCGGACGCGCTGCGCGACGAGGTGCTCGCGGGCCGGCTGCCGCCGGGGACCGAGTTCACGGTCAAGCAGATAGCCGAGCAGTACGAGGTCTCCGCGACCCCGGTGCGCGAGGCCCTGGTCGACCTGTCGGCACAGGGGCTGCTGGAATCGGTGCAGCACCGGGGCTTCCGGGTCCGCGTCTACTCGTTCGAGGACTTCCGGGGCATGATCGAGGCCCGGACGCTGATCCTCGACGGGATCTTCCGCCGGCTCGTCGAGCGCGGGGTCGCGCCGGAGGCCGGCGAGCGGCTGGTTTCCGTACGCCGTCGCGCGGAGGAGGCACGGCGGGCGGTCCGCAGCGGTTCGCTCGAAGTGCTGATCGGCTACGACCTCCGCTTCTGGCGAGAACTGAGCGGGTTGGTCGAGAACACGTACATCTCGGAGTTCCTCCACCGCATCCGCGTGCAGTGCTGGGTCTTCTCCGTCCCCCACCTCCAGGGCGCGACGGAACTGCGCGGCGCCCTGTGGGACGGGCACAACGAGCTGGTCGACGCGGTGACGCGGGCCGACGCCGAGGAGGTACGGCGCATCGTGCGCGCGTACAACCAGCACGGCCTGGACTGGGCCGCGGGCCTCTGAGCGCGCGGCGGCCCCGAGGCGGTCGCGCGGCGCCGCCCGGCCGGCCCGCCCGCGCGGGTTCTGCGCACCCCTTCGCGGAGCGTGTCCGGCGCACTACGCTGGCCGAATCGGCGGCAACGACTGATCGGAGCCCGCGTGGCCTGTGACCTGTGGCTGGTCCCCCTTGTCGACGTGCTGTGCCACAGCCCCGACAACCCCTTCGCGGAAGAGATCGCCTCGTACGACAAGGCGCTGGGCGAGGCGGGCCTTCCGTCGGTGCCCGTGTTCGCCTACATGCCGGGTCTGAGCGGGCAGGTGGCCCCGGTGGCCGGCTTCGACTACGACGCCCTGCACTTCCTGCGGCGGGCGTACCTGCTCCAGATCTGCGGCCTGCCGGTGACGCCGGTGGACGAGCTGGGCGGGGACTACGAGCAGCTGCTGGAGATGTTCGAGACGACCGCCCAGCAGTCGCACCTGGTGTGGCACTACGACCACGCGGGCGCGTACGTGCCCGTGGACTTCCCGGCGCCGCTGGCGAACGAGGAGCTGCTCGCCGGGGGCGGCCCGCTGGGCTCGGCGCAGGGCCTGCTGCGGGAGCTGGCCGTGGTGGGTCCCGCCATCGGGATAGACCCGGGGAACCCGCCGGCCGCCCCCGCGCCGCCGGGCGGGCCGACATCGCTGGAGGAGCCGGCCGGGCCGATCCCGTACGACGAGAGCCCCTTCGCGCGGGAGCGGCACGTGTGGCTGGGCCTGCACGCGGCGGCGACGCGGAGCCTGGGACAGGGCTCGATGATCATCTTCAGCTGACGGGCGGCCCACAAGGGGCGGGGCGGCACGCGCTCCGCCCCTTTGCCGTCAGCGCGGCTGCTCCGGCGGCCGCTGGCGCGGCATGTTCGGCCGGGTGCCCGGCGGCAGCGGGAAGCGGGCCGGAGGGACGTACGTGTCCGGCCGGGCCGGAGCGCCGGCCAGGGACTGCGTCAACAGCGGCGCCGGACCGGCGCGGAACTCGACCATCCAGTCGGCCGTCTCGGAACGCACCAGCTCCGTGATGTCCTCCGAGAACCGCCGCAGCACCGTCAGGCAGCGCTCGGCGGCCTCGCTCGCGGTGCCCTCCGTCGGGCCCAGCACCTCCCGGACGTTCTCCGACGCCCAGTCGAACTGGAGCGTCTGGAGCCGCCGCTGCACCGCCTGCGCGGTGGCGACGTCCCGCATCCAGCCCGAGGTCAGGCCGAAGAACCGGTCGCAGGCCAGACAGGCGGCCGCCAGCAGCAGCGAGAGGTATCCGTACGAGGCCGCGCCCGGCGCCGATCCGGTCAGCTCCAGCAGCGGCATCGCCGCCCCCGTGACGGCGCCCAGGGCCGCGCCCGCGCGCAGCGTACGCGCGCCCCCGCGCTTCCACGCGCGGTCGGCCAGGTACCACTCGGCGGTGCGCAGCGCATCGGCCTCCACCCGCCGGTAGAGCTCGTCGAGCCGCTCGGCGGGCTCCCCCCAGTCCCCGAGAGGGAACGGCCGGCCGGTCAGGTCGCCGTCGCCGTCCTCTGCGGGATCCCGGGGTGGCCCCTCGGGCTGCATCTCCGGCTGACTCACCCGGCACTCCCTATTGCCTGCGCTGACGTGTGGTGGTGCGCGTGTGCGCAATGGTGCGCATGCTCTTCCTACCTTCGAATGACGCGCGATGGACAACGAATCCCGTGTTTTCCGCCCGCAAGGAGGGCTTCATCAGGTCCGCGCACGCCACGGCACTCACTCGAAAGAGTTGGTCCTCCCGGCGTAGGGCGCGGCGCCCGGGGAGCACGTAGGCTCGGATTGACCAAGCGTTCCCGAAGGTCGTTTCGAACCATGGAGTGAGTACCTGTGATTTCCGGTGGTGGCCAGCCCAACATGCAGCAGCTGCTCCAGCAGGCCCAGAAGATGCAGCAGGATCTCGCGGCGGCCCAGGAGGAGCTGGCGCGTACCCAGGTCGAGGGCCAGGCCGGTGGCGGCCTGGTGAAGGCGACGGTGACCGGTTCCGGTGAGCTGCTCGCCCTGGCGATCGATCCGAAGGCCGTGGACCCGGAGGACACCGAGACCCTGGCCGACCTGATCGTCGCGGCCGTCCAGGCGGCCAACGAGAACGCGCAGGCGCTCCAGGAGCAGAAGATGGGCCCCCTGGCCCAGGCCCTGGGCGGGGGCAGCGGTATCCCCGGCCTCCCGTTCTGATCGCACCCCCGCACCCCTCCCCGTCGAAACCCATCGAAAGAAGGCAGTCCGTTGTACGAAGGCGTGGTCCAGGACCTGATCGACGAACTGGGCAGGCTGCCCGGCGTCGGGCCCAAGAGCGCGCAGCGGATCGCCTTCCACATCCTGCAGGCCGAACCCACCGACGTCCGTCGCCTCGCGCACGCGCTGCTGGAGGTCAAGGAGAAGGTCCGGTTCTGCGCGGTCTGCGGGAACGTGGCGCAGGAGGAGCGGTGCGGGATCTGTCGTGATCCGCGCCGCGACGCCACCGTCATCTGTGTGGTCGAGGAGCCGAAGGACGTCGTCGCCATCGAGCGGACGCGCGAGTTCCGGGGCACGTACCACGTCCTCGGCGGCGCGATCAGCCCGATCGAGGGCGTCGGCCCCGACGACCTGCGCATCCGCGAGCTGCTCGCGCGCCTCGCGGACGGTACGGTCACCGAGCTGATCCTGGCGACCGACCCGAACCTGGAGGGCGAGGCGACCGCCACCTACCTCGCCCGCATGATCAAGCCCATGGGCCTCAAGGTCACCCGCCTGGCCAGCGGGCTCCCCGTCGGGGGAGATCTGGAGTACGCGGACGAGGTCACGCTGGGGCGGGCCTTTGAAGGAAGGCGGCTTCTCGATGTCTGACGCAACGCTGCACGCCCTGGGTCAGGACCCGGACGACTTCGCCGCCTCGATCGCGGACCAGATCGAGTCGTTCATCGTCGCCGTCACCGAGGTGGCCAAGGGCGAGGATCCGAACAGCGCCGTGCCGTTCCTCCTGCTGGAGGTGTCCCAGCTGCTGCTGGCGGGCGGCCGGCTGGGCGCGTACGAGGACGTTCTGCCCGAGGAGCGCTACGAGCCGGACCTCGGCCCGGAGCCGGACGTGGACGACCTGCGCGAGCGGTTCGCGATCATGCTGGAGCCGGTCGACATCTACTCCGAGGTATTCGACCCCTACGAGCCGCGCAAGGTGCCGGTCGCGCACAGGATCTCCGACGACCTCGCCGACATCGTCGCCGACCTGCGGCACGGCCTGATCCACCACCAGTCGGGCCGGATCACCGAGGCGCTGTGGTGGTGGCAGTTCTCGTACTTCACCAACTGGGGTCCGACGGCCTCGGCCGCCCTGCGCGCCCTCCAGTCGCTGATCGCGCACGTCCGCCTCAACCAGCCGCTGGCGGCCCTGGACGGCCTGGACACGGACGAGGACATGACGGAGGACGAGCTCGCCGAGCAGGCCGGTCAGGTCATGGCCGAGGAGCTGCGCGGCCTCGGCCGTCGGTGAGGCCGCGAGCGAGGGATCGCAGGTGAGAGACCGCAGGTGAGAGGCCGGGCGCGGCAACCGATTCTCTGATCATTTCGTCTCATGATGTGGTACGAAGCGGTCGGATCGCGGCCGCTCGTTAGACTGCACCAGCAAATTCAGACGGACCGAGCGAGGAGCGCACGTGGGCCTTGTCGTGCAGAAGTACGGAGGCTCCTCCGTAGCCGATGCCGAGGGCATCAAGCGCGTCGCCAAGCGGATCGTGGATGCCAAGAAGAACGGCCACCAGGTGGTCGTCGTGGTTTCCGCGATGGGCGACACGACGGACGAGTTGATCGATCTCGCCGAGCAGGTATCGCCGATGCCTGCCGGGCGCGAATTCGACATGCTGCTGACCGCCGGAGAGCGGATCTCCATGGCCCTGCTGGCCATGGCGATCAAAAACCTGGGCCACGAGGCCCAGTCGTTCACCGGTAGCCAGGCGGGCGTCATCACCGACTCGGTCCACAACAAAGCGCGCATCATCGATGTGACGCCGGGCCGTATCCGCACCGCGCTGGACCAGGGCAACATCGCCATCGTCGCCGGCTTCCAGGGCGTGTCCGCGGACTCCAAGGACATCACCACCCTCGGCCGCGGCGGCTCGGACACCACCGCCGTGGCGCTGGCCGCGGCGCTGGACGCCGAGGTCTGCGAGATCTACACCGACGTCGACGGCGTCTTCACCGCGGACCCCCGCGTCGTGAAGAAGGCCAAGAAGATCGACTGGATCTCCTCCGAGGACATGCTGGAGCTCGCGGCCTCCGGCTCCAAGGTGCTGCTGCACCGCTGCGTCGAGTACGCGCGCCGCTACAACATCCCGATCCACGTCCGCTCGTCCTTCTCCGGACTGCCGGGCACCTGGGTCAGCAACGAGAATCCGCAAGGGGACGCGCAGGTGGAGCACGCCATCATCTCCGGAGTCGCTCACGACGTCTCCGAAGCCAAGATCACGGTCGTCGGTGTTCCGGACAAGCCGGGCGAGGCCGCGGCGATCTTCCGCGCCATCGCGGACGCCGAGATCAACATCGACATGATCGTCCAGAACGTCTCGGCGGCCTCCACGGGCCTGACGGACATCTCCTTCACCCTCCCCAAGACCGAGGGCCACAAGGCCATCGACGCCCTGGAGAAGGCGAAGGCGCAGATCGGCTTCGACTCGCTGCGCTACGACGACCAGATCGGCAAGATCTCGCTGGTCGGCGCGGGCATGAAGACGAACCCGGGCGTCACGGCGTCCTTCTTCCAGGCGCTGTCCGACGCGGGCGTGAACATCGAGCTGATCTCCACCTCCGAGATCCGCATCTCGGTCGTCACCCGCCAGGACGACGTCAACGAGGCCGTCCGCGCCGTGCACACGGCCTTCGGCCTGGACTCCGACAGCGACGAGGCCGTCGTCTACGGAGGCACCGGACGATGACCGCCGACCGGTCGGCCCCGGCCCCGGCGCTCGCCGTGGTCGGGGCGACCGGGGCGGTCGGGACCGTCCTGCTCCAGATCCTGTCCCAGCGGGCGGACGTCTGGGGCGAGGTACGCCTGATCGCCTCCTCGCGCTCGGCCGGCCGCGTGGTGGCCGTGCGCGGTGAGGAGGTCGAGGTGCTCGCCCTCACCGAGGACGCCTTCGACGGCCTCGGAGCGGGCGACGTGGTGGTCTTCCTGACCCCCGCCGCCGTGTCGGCCCACTGGGCCCCCGCCGTGACCGCGCGCGGAGCCGTGGTGGTGGACCAGTCCGCCGCCTTCCGCGAGGACCCCGAGGTGCCGCTCGTGGTGCCCGAGGTGAACGGGGGTGCCGTACGGGTCCGGCCGCGAGGCATCGTCGCCGGGCCGGACTGCGTGACCGCCGCGATGATCGCCGCCGTGGGCGCGCTGCACGCCGAGTACGGGCTGACCGAGCTGGTCGTCTCCTCGTACCAGGCCGCCGGCGCAGCGGGCCGGGCGGGCTCCGAGGCGCTGCGCCGACAGCTGTCGCTGGTCGCCGGAAGCGCGCTCGGGGAGCAGCCGGGCGACGTACGCCGGGCCGTGGGCGAGGACACCGGGCCCTTCGCGGCGCCGCTCGCGCTGAACGTGGTGCCCTGGTCCGGTGAGCTGCGCGAGGGCGGCTGGTCCTCGCACGAGCTGGCCGTGCGGGCGCAGACCCGGCGGATCCTGGACCTGCCGGCGCTGCCGATCTCCGTGACCTGCGTACAGGTTCCCGTGGTGATCGGGCATTCCCTGACCGTCCGGGCCCGGTTCGAGCGGGAGGTGGACGCGGGGCGCGCCCGGAAGGTCCTGGAGGCGGCGCCGGGGGTGGTCCTCGTGGACGATCCGGCGGCCGGGGAGTTCCCGACCCCCGTGGACGCGGCCGGGACGGACCCGGCGTGGGTGGGGCGGCTGCGCGGATCGCTGGACGACGCGCGGGCCCTGGAATTCTTCGTGTGCGCGGACAACCTGCGCAAGGGCGCGGCGTTGAATGCCACGCAGATCTCGGAACTGATCGCGGGTGAATTCGCGTAATTCGCTTTGTAGTATCGATCCCGATCCCTTGATCAAGGTGATGGCCCGACTGCCGCCTGGATAAATGGGGCAATCGGGAAGAGCGGGTACGCATGAAGGCAATGGGGAAATTGCTGGTTACTCTGCCCCACGCGTACAACCCTGACCGGGGGACGCGTGTCCAACGGGCGTGGCAGAGGCACTGTTGGACCACGTCGTACGACCGGCGCGCATCAGGATCATTCCGTCGCGCCGGCGTCCCCTCCTGCCCGACGACGGCTTCCCTGTGATCGTTCCCGTCCCGCCGGCGGCCCATCTGACGCCGCCCGCCCAGATCAAGCAGCCCGCCGCGCCGAACCCGGTCCTCCGGGTGCCCTCGCCGCGTGACGGCGCCGACGACGCGGCGATACCCCCGAGCGTGGCGATATCCGACGGCGCGGCGACAGCCGAAGCCGGCGGCGAGGGCGAGCGGGTCGTCGTCGCGGGGACCACCGTCGACCACCTGACCGAGACCTACCAGGCCCACTACCGGTCCCTGCTCGGTCTGGCCGCGCTCCTCCTCGACGACACGGCCTCCTGCGAGGACGTGGTCCAGGAGGCCTTCATCCGCGTCCACTCGGCCCGCAACCGGGTCCGGGACCGCGACAAGACGCTGGCGTACCTGCGCCAGACCGTCGTCAACCTCTCCCGTTCCGCCCTGCGGCGCCGCATCCTCGGCCTCAAGCTGCTGTCGAAGCCGATGCCGGACATGGCCAGCGCGGAGGAGGGGGCGTACGACCGGCTGGAACGCGACGACCTCATCAAGGCCATGCGCGGACTCCAGCGGCGCCAGCGCGAGGTGCTGGTGTTGCGCTACTTCGCCGACATGACGGAGTCCCAGGTGGCCGAGACGCTCGGCATCTCGCTCGGTTCGGTCAAGGCGTACGGATCGCGGGGCATTGCCGCGCTCAGGGTGGCGATGGAGGCTGCGCAGTCATGAGGGACGACCACAAAAACCCGCCCGGCCGGCTGGCGGAGCCCACCTTCGGCGACGAGCAGGCGCTGCGCGGCCTGCTGGCCGGGGCCGTACGCGGCCTGGAGCCCTCCGACGGTGCGCTGGAGCGGCTGCGCCACGCGGTGCCCGCGCGCCGGGCCCGTAAACGGCAGGCCCTCGTCGCGGGGGCCGCGGCGGTCCTGCTCGCCGGTACGGTGATCCCCGCCGCGTTGCACCTGAGCGCCGACCACGACGCCTCCTCCGACCACTCGACGGTGGCCGGCCACGGCCGGGCCCAGGGCGGCCGGAGCGGCGGCCCCTCCGACCCCCAGCAGAACGGCGCCGGCGGCTCCGCACAGCCCCGCCCGTCGCGCTCCACCGACCGGCAGCCGTCGACGGGCGGTACGGGAACCCAGCCGTCCCCCAGCGCCGCCGGCTCCCCCTCCGGCAGCGCCACGACCGCCGGCCCCTCCGGCACCGGTGCCACCGCCGGCACCACCGGCGGCGCCGGTCACGGCCCGCTCCCCCCGGCCGGAGCCGCCCCCGGGGTGCCCAAGTGCACCGCCGACCAGTTGGGCGTGGCGGGCAGCGCCCGCGCCCCCGAGCGGGACGGCAGGGTCTACGGCAGCTTCAAGGTCACCAACGTCTCCGCCAAGGGCTGCCTGGTCAGCGGCCCGGACACGGTCACGGCCGTCACCGTGCCCGCCGGCCCGCCGCCCGCGCCGGCGGCCTCCGGGGTACCCGTTGCCGGCCACACGGCGGGCGATCCCGCGACCGGGCTGCTCCCCGACCCGTCGGTCGAGACGCCGACGCTGGTCCTCCAGCCGAACACCGGGTACGAAGTCCGCTTCGCCTGGGTGCCGCCGCAGGGGTCCTCCTGCCCGTCGGGTTCCGCGGGGCCGACCGCCAAGCCCGAGCAGGGTGAGACGAGCCGGACGGACCAGGCACCGGCCGAGGCTCCCGCGAGCGGCGAGGCCGCCGGGGAGACCGCGCAGGTTCCGCCGGACGATGGCGGTGCGGCCAAGGTGCCCGAATCGACCGGGGTGGAGGTGTCCCACACACCCGGTGCCGGCGCCCCGGTCACGCAGACCACCATCCCGACGGCCTGCGGCGGGACCGGGACCGTCTACCGGACGGGCCTCATCGCGCCGGCGGTGCCGTAGCGGCGTCCGTGGCGGCGCCGGATTCGGCAGGCGCGGCGGCGGCGTCGGTGGGCGTCGCCAGCAGGCCGGCCTCCGCGTCACGCAGGGTCTCCACCTCGCGCCGGTAGAGCCGGAACCACATGAAGAGCACGAAGACGACGAAGACGAACCACTCACCGGTGTATCCGAGGTTCTGGAAGGCCTTCAGGTCCAGTCCGGTGTTGCTCGGCGCCTTCGCGGGCACCGGGGTCATTCCGTCCACCGGAGTCTGCACGGTGAGCCAGGCGTCGTAGAGCGGGTCCTGCACCAGGTTGACCAGCGTGGCCGCCCCGATCACGCCGAGCTGCCCCGGCGGCAGCCCGCCCTGGGCGTGTACGCCCTTGGTGCCGGAGTTCTCCGAGGACTGCAGGGCCCCCGTGACCTCGACCCGGCCGGTCGGCGGGGCCGGGGCCTTCGCCGCGTCGGCCTGACCGGGCAGCCAGCCCCGGACCACCGGGACGGTCTTGCCGGAGTCGGTCCGCAGCAGGGTCAGGACGTAGAAACCGGACTCGCCGTCCACGATCCGCTCGGGGACCAGGAGCTGCTGCCCGTATTCACCGGCCGTCGAGGCCAGTCGGCCCGAGGTCTCGGTGTTCACCGGGAGCAGCGAGTCCAGCGGTGCGGCCACCGCGTCGGCGGGCCGCTCGGCGCTCGCCTCCCGGTGGCTGCCGACGCGGTCCTCGAACCGGTCGAGCTGCCAGGTCCCCATGAACAGGCAGAAGGGGATGGCGAGCGCGACGAAGACGTTGATCCCCCACCAGCGCGGGGTCAGGAGAAACCGGTGCACGCCACCAACGGTACGGGGGACCCCGACCGGACCCCCCTCCGGGGCACGTGGGCGCCACGAAGGAGGGCCTGGCGGGTCGCTCAGCGGGGCAGGTGCTTCAGGGCGAACTCCAGGTCCATGCGGACCTGCTTGATGCGCTCCTCCACGACCAGCGAGCCGTGCCCCGCGTCGTAGCGGTAGACCTCGTGGACGGCGCCGCGCGCCGCGAGCCGGTCCACGTAGTTGTCGATCTGCCGGATCGGGCAGCGCGGGTCGTTGACGCCCGCCGCGATGTGGACGGGGGCCTTGACCGCGTCGACGTACGTCAGCGGGGAGGAGGCCTCGAAGCGGTCCGGCACCTCCTCGGGCGTACCGCCGAAGAGGGTCCGGTCGAGGGCCTTCAGCGCCTCCATCTCGTCGTGGTACGCCGTCACGTAGTCCGCGACCGGTACGGCCGCCAGCCCCACCGCCCAGGCGTCCGGCTGCGTGCCGAGGCCCAGGAGCGTCAGGTAGCCGCCCCAGGAACCGCCCGACAGCACGAGGCGCGCCGGGTCGGCGAGGCCCTCGGCGACGGCCCACTCCCGGACGGCCGCGATGTCCTCCAGCTCGATCAGACCGACCCGGTGCTTCAGGGCGTCCGTCCAGGCGCGGCCGTAGCCCGTCGAGCCCCGGTAGTTGACGCGGACGACGGCGAAGCCGTGGTCCAGCCAGGCCGCCGGGGTGGCCAGGAAGGAGTCGCTGTCGTGCCAGGTGGGCCCGCCGTGGATCTCGAAGATGGTCGGGAACGGGCCGTCGCCGTGCCCCACCGGGCGCTGGGCGAGCGCGTGGACGCGCCCGCCGGGGCCCTCCACCCACACGTCCTCGACCGGCACCGAGGCGGGCGGTCGGAAACCGGGCGGGTCCAGGACGACACCGCCCGCGGTGGACCGTACGGACGCCGGCTCGGCCGCCGAGGACCACTGGTACTCCACCGTCCCGTCCGGGCGGGCGGTCGCGCCCGACACCGTCCCGAGCGGGGTGTTTACGCGGACCAGCTCGCGCGCGGCCAGGTCGTAGCGCCACAGCTCGCCGCGCGCCTCGTAGCTGTGCGCGATGAGCAGCGCGGACCCGTCCGGGTACCACTCGGCGCTCACGTCGCCGGGCAGGTCGATCGCCAGGTCCTCCTGGGCGCCGGTGGCCACGTCCCAGATCATCGGCTCCCAGCGGCCCCGGCGCTGGTGCCCGATGAGCAGCCGGGTGTCACCGGCGACGGGGGCGAAGCCGAGCACCTCCAGGCCCAGCTCCTCGGTGCCACCACGGGAGTCGTCCAGCTCGGCGACGGTGGCGCCGTCGAGGGTGAGCACGCGCAGCGCCGAGTGCATGGCGTCGCCGTGTTCGGTGTGCTCGATGGCGAGGAGGGTCCCGTCGTGGGACAGGTCGCCGACGCCCGCCGACTCGCGGTGGCGGTAGACGACGGTGGGGGCGCTGCCGTCGGGGCGTACGACGTGGATCGTGGAACCGTCCTCGTCGGTGGAGCGGCCCACGATGGCCGTACCGTCGCGGCCGATGGCCAGCCCGGCGGAGTACGCGGGCTCCAGGCCGGGCGTGGCGGGCTCGTCGGGGCCGCCGGCGAAGGGCTGGCGGACCCAGGTGCCGAACTCGTCGCCGTCGGTGTCGGAGAACCACCAGATCCACTCGCCGTCGGGGGAGAGGGCGCCGTCGGTGGTGCCGTTGGGGCGGTCGGTGGCCTGGCGCTGGGCGCCGGTGGCGCGGTCCCAGGCGTAGAGCTCGTAGGTGCCGGTGGCGTTCGAGATGAAGAGCGAGCGGTCCGGGGCGTCCTCGGCCCAGTCGGGCAGGCTGACGCGCGGGGCCCGGAAGCGCTTCTCCCAGTCGGGCATCTCCGGGGGCGTCCCGGGGTGCGTCTCGCCGTTGGTCGTGCCGGAGGTCAGATCGCTGTCGCTGGTCATGCCCTCCATTCTTGCCGGACGGGCGGCGCTGACGCGTCGAGATGCCGACCGGTCCGAACGGGCGCAAGGTGGTGTGCGTACGGCGACCGTTTCCAAGAGGGTGTTGATCATGGCCAAGAAGGCTCGTACCGGGCACCACGGCCACCAGGATTCCGAGCGGGCGATGGCCAAGAACACGGCGGCCGAGGCGCGGGCCAAGGCCGCCGTCAGGGACGTCCAGTCCGTCGCGGCGAAGACGCGCGGGATGCAGCAGAAGGCACAGTCGAAGCGAGGCTGAGCGCCGACCCCCGCCATTTGCGGTTGTTTCACGTGAAACCGTGAAACAAGGGGTTCACGGTTTCACGTGAAACAACGACTCGCGTGCGTAGGGTGAGCGCATGCGGATGATCGTTCGGGGCGCCCGGCTGCTGTCCCCACCAGATCACGGTCACGGTCTCTTCGACCTCTTCGACGTGGAGGTCGCCGAGGACGGTCGGATCGCGCGCGTGATCCCGTACGACGACCAGAAGGAACCGCCCGCGACGGGCCTGCTGATCGAGGCCCACGGCGACCTGCTCACCGCCCCCTTCGTCGAGCCGCACATCCACCTCGACACCGCGCTCACGGCCGGGGAGCCCCGGCCGAACGCCTCCGGCACGCTGTGGGAGGGCATCGCCCGCTGGAGCGAACGCAAGCGCACCCTGACCCGCGAGGACGTGATCACGCGCGCGACGGAGGTCCTGCGCTGGCAGGCGGCACACGGCGTGCTGCACGTGCGGACGCACTGCGACGTCACCGATCCCGCCCTCACCGGGCTCGACGCGTTGCTGGAGGTCCGCGACCGGGTGCGGGACGTCATGACGGTGCAGATCGTGGCGTTCCCGCAGGAGGGCATCGTGTCCTTCCCCGGCGGGGAGGCGCTGCTGCGCGAGGCGGTGGCGCGCGGCGCGGACGTCGTGGGGGCGATCCCGCACTTCGAGGACACCCGCGAGGACGGCGTCGCCTCGCTGGGCATCGCCTTCGCGCTGGCCGAGGAGCACGGGCTGCGCGTCGACGCCCACTGCGACGAGATCGACGACGAACAGTCCCGCTTCGTGGAGGTGTTGGCGGCGCACGCCCTGCGGTCGGGGCTGCGGGAGCGGGCCACGGCCTCCCACACGACGGCCATGGGCTCCTACAACGGCGCCTACGCCTACAAGCTCCAGCGGCTGCTGACCCGTTCGGGCGTCAACCTGGTCGCGAACCCCTTCGCCAACCTCAACCTCCAGGGCCGCTTCGACGCCTACCCCAAGCGGCGCGGCCTCACCCGGGTCAAGGAGATGCTCGCCGCCGGGGTCAACGTGGCCTTCGGCCACGACGACGTGATGGACCCCTGGAACGCCCTGGGCACCGCGAACCCCCTCCAGACCGCACTCGTCGGCCTCTACGCCGCCCAGCTGACCGGAGCCGACGAGATCCCGCTCGCCTTCTCGATGGTGACGGACCGTGCGGCGCGCGTGCTCGGCCTGCCGGCGACGGAGTACGGGATCACCGAGGGCGCCCCCGCCTCCTTCGTCCTCCTGCCGGCCCCCACGCCCGAGGAGGCGCTGCGCCGCCAGGTCCGCCCCCGGTACGTGGTCGCGCGCGGCACCGTCCTCGCGCAGACCCCGCCGGCGCCGACCCGCCTGTCCTGGCCGGGGGAGGAGCCGTCGGACGTGGACTTCAGACGTCCCGCAGGGTGAAGAGGCGCTGGGCCGCCGGCCGCCGGAAGTGGTCGTCGAGGGGCTGGAGTTCGACTATGACGGGCGTACGCCTACCCTGAGTTCTCTCCGAGGTCACTGCCCACCACGGCGCGCACGGAGAGCCGCTGGAGCGCGACGACGCCTACCGCGAGCCGGCCGCCACCCAACCGGTTTCGCCCGCCGACTCGCCGTTCGACCGTTCGACCCGTTCGACCCGCACGACCGCACGACCCGTACCGAAGGACTTGCCGCATGAGCGACGCAGACCGGAACCCGACGCCCATCGAGGACACCCGCTTCGGTGCGATCACCATCCGCCAGGACGGGCAGGACTTCCTCCTGGTCGAGGGGGCGGGGATCCCCCGGGTGACCCTGGAGCGCGATCCCGCGTCGGAAGTGGACCCGCAGACGGCCATCGGCACCCGTGACCCCGCCTTCCTCACCCTGCGGATCGACGGTGAGCCGGTCGCGCTGAAGCCGGCCAAGGGCAGCCTGAGCCGGCGCTCGTACCGGGTGGACGTGGAGTACGACGGCGCGGACTACCGGATGGTCCCGGACTCGGTGCCGAGCAGCCGACTGACCCGCGACGGCGTGCACCTCGGTGACTTCTCCTCCGACGGCGACGAGCTGGTGATCGCGGAGTGGCGGGAGGGCGTCGAGCTGCGGCCGGCCGACGCGTCGATCGGGTACGCGCTCGCCTCGGCCTTCGGGACCGGCGGCCAGCCGATGTGGATGGTGATCGTCGACGGTGTGAGCAGCGCACTGCCGTAGGACGGACGCGAGTAGGCCGGCAGGACGTCCCTCGCTCCGTCCCTTCGTAAGGATTCCGTCATCTCGCCGGCCATGGCTCCGGGCGGCCCAACGCGCTTGAATCGCACCTGAGGATCTTTTCGGCAAGAGGAGCGAAGGCAATGACGAGGCGACGCGGAATCCTGGCAGGCGTGGCGGTCGCCGTGGTGGCCGTACTGGCGGTCGGCCTGTACTGGTTCCAGCCGTGGAAGCTCTTCCAGGACGCGACCGTCAACGAGGCCCTTCCCACCGCCCCCGCCGCCCCCGCCGCGAGCCAGCCCGGACGGCCGACGGCCCCGCAGGCCGCCGCGCCCCGCACCGTCGCCGAGGGCACCTTCATCAGCCACGAGCACGCCACCACCGGCACGGTGAAGCTCGTTCGACTCCCCGACGGCTCGCACACCCTGCGCCTGGAGGGCCTCGACACCAGCAACGGCCCTGACCTGCGGGTCTGGCTCAGCGACGCCCCCGTCAAGGAGGGCGTGGCCGGCTGGCGGGTCTTCGACGACGGCCGGTACGTCAGCCTGGGCAGCCTCAAGGGCAACAAGGGCGACCAGAACTACGCCGTCCCCGCCGGCGTGGACCCGGCCGACTACGGCAGCGTCGCCATCTGGTGCGACCGCTTCGACGTCTCCTTCGGCGCCGCCACCCTCAAGGCCGCCTGACCCCCACCGTCCGGCTCCGCACCGGCGCCGGCACCGGAGCCGGCACCGGCCCGCGCACCGGCAGCAGCTCGGTGGTGACGAACGCGACCACCGCCGCGAGGATCACCAACGGCGTAGCGGCGGTGCTCCCCAACAGCAGGACGACGAGCACCACACTGCTCACCGGCAGCCGCATCACCCCCGCGGCGGCGGCCCCCAGCCCCGCCGCCAGCGCGGGGACGACCCCCAACCCCGGCAGCGGCGCGCACAACAACCCCGCCGCCGCCCCGAGGAACAGCGCGGGGAAGATGGGCCCGCCCCGCAGACTGCCCAGGCAGAGCCCGTACGCGACCCCCTTGAACAGCAGTACGGCGACCAACGCCCCGATGCCCCAGGCGCGCGGGTCGGTGACCAGCCCGGCCATGGTCGCCTGGCCGGACGAGGCGACGTCCACGGGGCTGCGGTCGGTGAGCAGCGTGTAGAGCGCCGCGCATGCCCCGGCGCCCAGGGCGCACAGCACGCTGCGCGAGACCGTCCGCGTCGACACGTACACCGCGACCTGCCGCGCCCCCGCCATCAGCCGGTGCAGCAGGAACGCCACGGCCACGGCGATGGGCAGCGCCCACCACACGTCCGGCCAGTCCGGCCGCTGGAACGGCTCGGTCACCTTCATCGCCAGGCCGCCCGTCTGGAGCCCTGTCCACCGCCCGAACCCGGTGAACACCAGCGCCCCGATGCCGCTGGAGAGCAGCGCCGGCAGCATCACGGCGAAGAGCCGCGGCCCGCCGATGCCCGCGATCTCGATCATCAGTACCGCGCCGATCAGCGGACTGCCGAAGATCGCCGAAATGGCGGCGGAGGCCCCGGCCGCGCCCAGCGGGACGGCCATGGGCCCGGTCGAGGGAGAGCGCGTCAGATCCCGGAACATCAGGGCGAGACCACCGCCGAGGGCGATCAACGGTGCCTCCGGACCCAGCGTCGCGCCGAGCGGCAGGCTCGCCGCCGCCGCGATCAGCACCCCGGGCAGCGCGAGGGGCCGCGTACCGCCCCCACCCATCCCGGCGGCCGGAACGTGCCCGCCTTGGCCGGGCAGGCGTACGGCGACCAGGCCGACGACCACACCGGCGACCGGCAGCAGCACCAGCGACCACCACCACGGCGCGGAATCCCAGCCGAGGGAACGCGGCAGGCTCTGCCACAGGGCGTGCTCCAACGCGTGCATCCCGGCGAGGAACCAGAAGGCCGCGAGCGACACGGGAATCCCGACGAGCCCGCAGACCACCAGGGTCTTCAGGTACCCGGGGGCGCGCAGGGTGTCCCGCAGCCGCTCGGTCTCGACGGGCTGCGTGGAGGACTGCGCGGAGGACTGCGCGGGCGGAGGCTCCGCCGTCACGGCTCGCTCCTTCGCCGCCGGGACAGACCGACCTCCACCGCGCCGAACAGCACCTTCACCACCAGGCCGACCACGATCAGATCGGCCCCCATCTGCACGGTGGTCAGCGCCCGGCTGCCGGTCGTGGTCGGCACGATGTCGCCGAACCCGACCGTCGCGAACACCGTCATCGTGAAGTACAGGGCGTCGGTGCGGTCGAGGGCCTCACTGAACGCCTCGGGCCGCTCCCGCGAGAGCAGGAAGTACGTCGCGGAGAACAGCAGCAGGAACAACGGAACCGCCGTGGCCAGTGCCTCCAGCGCCCGCAGCCGAGGATGCGCCGAACGGGCGATGGCCAAAACCTGCAGGGCGACCACCCATCCGAACACCGCCAACCCCACCAGCAACGCCACGACGGTCACGGCCCCGAAACCGTAGTCCAGCGGAGCCACGTAATACAGCCCGGTCAGCACCGCCACCGCACCGACGCCCCGCACCAGATGCCCCACGCCCGGACGCCCCCGCCACCACCCACCGGACCCCACGTCACCCATGCCAGGCATTCCAACACCCGCCACCCCCGGCCGCATGTCATGGACCCCCGCCGGGTGACGCCGACAGCGGCCCTACCCGCTCAGCGTCCCCGGGAGCGATGGCTCAAGCGACCAGTTCCGGATGCGCGTACCGCCCGCCGGAATGGACGATGCGGATCGCCGCCGCCACCTGCCGTGCCGGAGCGGACTTCCACACGCCGCCCCGTGCCCCCACGTGGAGTGCCTGCCTGAGCCGTTGCGACCCCCCACCCTCCGTGATGATCACGGTGCGGCACTCCGGCACCCTCTCCCGCATGGCCCTGGCCGCTTCGACCCAGCCCGACCCGGGTTCGTCGGCATCGAGAACCGCCACGTCCGGGCGGTGGGCCTCCGCCATCGACAGCGCCTCCCGACTCGATTGCGCGTCCGCGACCACCCGCAGGTCGCCCTCAAGGGCCAGCAGATCACCCAACGTCCGACGGAACGTGTCTCCGCCGCCCGCGAGCAGCACGCGGATGACCCGGTCCTCCCGTTCCCCGCTCATTCCTCCGCCTGCGCGGTGAGCATCTGGGTCGAGGCCAGCCGCGCGTACAGCCCGCCTTCCCGCAGGAGTTCGGCGTGCGTGCCGGCGGCCCGCACCCGGCCGTCCTCCAAGACGAGGATCTGTCGGGCGCCGGTCACCGTGGACAGGCGGTGGGCGATCACCAGGACGGTGGTGGTGCGGGCGAGCCGCGCGATCACCTCACGCAGCTCGCTCTCGTTGAACGCGTCGAGCTGCGAGGTGGCCTCGTCGAGAAGGAGCAGCCGGGGCCGTCGCAGCAGGGCCCGCGCGATGGCGATGCGCTGGCGCTGGCCGCCGGAGAGGGCCGTGCCCCGGTGGCCGACCTCCGTGTCGAGGCCTTGCGGAAGGCTGTCGACCAGGGCGGTGAGCCGTACCTCGTCCAGGACGCGGTGGAGATCGTCCGGGCTCGCGCCGGGGGCGCCGAGCAGCAGGTTGTCGCGCAGGGTGCCCGCCAGCACGGGGGCGTCCTGCTCGACATAGCCGATGGTCCGGCGCAGCTCGGCCGGTGTCCATGCGTGCAGATCGCGGCCGTCGACCGTGACAGTGCCGCTCTCTATGTCGTAGAAGCGCTCCAGCAGGGCGAACAGCGTGCTCTTTCCGGTGCCGGAGGGCCCGACGACGGCGGTCAGCCCGCCAGGAGTGATCTCGAAGCCGGCGCCGTCCAGGACAGGCCGGCCGTCCTCGCGGTAGCGGAAGACGACGTCCCGGAAGACGATCGAGGCGCCGCTGTGGCCCGCGTCGCCCGCGTCGCCCGTGTCGCCCGTGTCGGCCATGCCGCCCCGCTCGCTCCCGCCGCCCAGCCCGGCTCGCTCCTTCTCCCGCTCCTCCTCGACGTCCTCCTCCTCGACGTCGAGCTCCAGCACCTCGTGGATCCGGGCCACGGCGGCGGTGCCCACTTGGAGGCCGCTGATCCCGGCCGCCAGCTGCGCGACCGGCCCTACCAGGTAGAAGAGGTACAGCAGGAACCCGATCAGCGAGGCGACGCTCATCGACCCGTTCGCCACCCGTGCCCCGCCCAGGCCCAGCACGGTCAGGAACGCCAGCTGCACCACCAGCCCACTGGAGGTGCCGGCCACGGCACCCCAACGGGCCGCGCGCAGCCCCGCCTGCCAGGCGCCGAGCGCCGAACCCTCCAGGGCGGCACTCTCGCGCTGCTCGGCACCGCTCGCCTTGACCGTACGGATCGCCCCGAGCAGCCGCTCCAGCCCCGCACCCAACTCGCCAAGGGCTTCCTGGGACTCCTTGCTCGCCCGGGAGATGCGGGGCATGACCAGGGCGGTGCAGGCGCCGATGGCGAGGACGACGCCGAGCACGGCGAGGAAGAGGACGACGTCGAGCCAGGCCATCAGGACGAGCATGCCGATCAGCGTGACGGAGCCGATGAGCGTGTCGACGAGGTTGTTGGTCGCCGCCTCGCGCAGCAAGGTGGTGTCGGCCGTCACTCGGGATATGAGGTCGCCGGGTGGGCGCCGGTCCAGTTCCGCGACCCGCAGCCGGGGCAGCCGTGCGATCAGCCGCCTGCGGGCGCCCAGGACCACGCTCTCGGCCGCCCGCTCGACGGTGTACACGCCGAACGCGCTGACCAGCGCCCCGCCCGCGATCAGCAGGGCGAGCAGCAGGACTTGGCGGAAGACCGGCTCATCGATGGCCAGGGCCTCGACGAACGACTTGGCCACCAGCGGCTGGGCGAGGCCGGCGACCCCGCCCAGCGCGCTCAGAGCCGCGCCCGCGATCAGGGTTTTGCGGTGGGGGCGGGCGTGGCCGAGCAGGGAGCGGATGGGCGAGTCGGTCATCGGCGTGGCTTCCTTCGTACGGTCGGAGGGTCAGGACATCCGCAGGGTGGTGAGGATCTCGGGGGCGCGGTCGAACAACCGCTGTCCCATGGCCCGCCGGGCGATCAGTACGGCCGCCAGGCCGTACGCCGTCCCCAGTGGCAGCAGCAGCCATGAGGACGCGGAGCCGTTCAACGCGATCGCGGCCACGATCACCGGGGCGAGCACCACGACACCGACGATCGAGCTCAGGAAGTTCGCCAGGTGGTAGCCGCCACTCTGGCCGGGCGCACTGACGCTCCACGGGTCCTCGGGGTACGGATACGGGTGGAACACGCTGATGACCATGCCCATCGCGAAGGTCACCCCGAGCAGCGCGAAGGCCACCCCGAGCGCGGGCGCGAGCTGGTCGGTGCGCCCGGTGGCGAGGGCGACACCGGTCCCGATGGCAGTGAGCCAGGGCGCGCTGAGCGCCAGTTGGGGCAGCAGTCGGCCGACGAGTTCGGCGCGGGCCTGCGCCACGGTGCGCAGCGTGGCGACGTTGCCCCAGATCGCGGAGCCGTCGAGGGCGAACAGCACGCCGGGGACGGTCAGTCCGAAGACCCAGGCGCCGCCGACCACGACGTACGGGGTCCGCGCGCCGACCGGCACCAGCACGACGGGGAACAGCAGCGCGTACGCCAGCGCGGCGATCATCGTCATCCGGTGCCGCGGAGCCCGCGCGAAGGCGCTGAACTGGTGCTGGGCGACGAGCAGGGTGCGGCTGGAGGTGAGCAGCCGGGCCCGCAGGTCCGACGTCCGGCCGGCCCGGACCTTGACGGCCTGGGCCGTGGAGGCGTCCGACGTGGTCATCAGCCGGGCCAGTGAGGCGTGCCACCACACCATCAGCAGGCCGATCAGGGCGGCGGTCCCGGCCAGTTCCAGTACGGCGGTGGCGGTCCTGCCGTCGGCGGCGGCCCGGACCGCGTCGGCGGGCCAGCCCGGTGGGGTCCAGCGCAGGACCCGTACGACGACGGGCGGCAGGGACGGCCCCGAGCCGGCGGTGGTCAGCAGCAGGTAGGCGGCGTACCCGCCGACCGCGGTCAGGACCCCACCGAGGGCGGCGGCGTCCTTGCCGCGCCGGCCGGTCAGCGCCCGTGCGAAGGAGGCCAGTACGGCGCGGGAGGCGACCACGCACAGCAGCAGCGTGAGCGGTACGGCGAGGACGGTGACCGCCGCCGCGAGGGGGCTGTCGAACGCGCCCTCGGCGGCGCCGATGACGGCTCCGGTGATGAGGACGAGCGTGCAGAGCGGCCCAGGGCCGATGAGCGCGGAGGCGGTGGCCCCGGCGATCAGCCGCCGCGGTCGCACGGGCAGCACGGCGAGCCGAGTGGGATCGGCGCTCTCGTCGCCGCCCGCGCCGAAGGACAGCGGCAGCGCCAGCCAGGCGATGACCAGCCCGCTGAAGGCGAGGACGGCGAAGTCGGGCGCGCCCGGCTCGCCTTGGGCCTCGGCGAGGCCCACCGCCACGTAGCCGGCCCCGGCCACACTGATGACCGCGCCGGCCACGAAGCCCACGGCGCGAGCGGTGCTGCGGCGCAGACTGCTGCGCAGCAGGGCGAGTTTCAGCCCGACGAAGACCCCAACCATGCGAGGCTCCCTCCCTTCGCCTTGCCGGCCGGGGCGCCGACCAGTTCCATGAAGCGCTCGTTCAGGCTGCGGCCGGCCCGTACCTCGTCGAGCGTGCCGTCGGCGATCACACGGCCCTTGGCCATGATGGCGACGTGGCTGCACAGCGCGGCCACGAGTTCCATGACATGGCTGGAGAAGATCACCGTCGAGCCGGTGGCGGTGTACTGGCGCAGCACCTCGCGGATCGTCTCGGCCGACACCGGGTCGACGCTCTCGAAGGGCTCATCGAGGAAGAGGACCGGCGGGTTGTGCAGCAGCGCGGCCGCCAGGCCGATCTTCTTGCGCATGCCGGTGGAGTAGTCGACGACCAGCTTGTCGGCGGCCTCGACGAGCCCGAGCACCTCCAGCAGCTCCTCGGCGCGTGCCTCGGTGTCGGCGGCGGGCAGTTCCCGCAGTCGTCCGGTGTAGCGCAGCAGTTCGCGCCCCGAGAGCCGCTCGAACAGGCGCAGGCCGTCGGGCAGGATGCCTATGCGGTGCTTGGCCTCGTACGGGTCGTGCCAGACGT
Organism: Streptomyces sp. RerS4; assembly: GCF_023515955.1. GTDB lineage: Bacteria > Actinomycetota > Actinomycetes > Streptomycetales > Streptomycetaceae > Streptomyces. The sequence continues at coordinate 3,415,889 of NZ_CP097322.1, read as the reverse complement.
CGTACCCGGCGACCTTCACGGTGCCCGTGTCGGGGCGGAGCAGGCCCGTGATCATCGACAGGCTGGTGGTCTTGCCCGCGCCGTTGGGACCGACCAGGCCGTAGAAGCTGCCCCGGGGGACGGTCAGGTTGATTCCGTCGACGGCGGTCTTGTCGCCGAACTTCTTGCAGAGCACGCGTACTTCCACGGCCGCCGGGACCGCGTCGCCTTCGGGGGGTTGGTGCATGGTGCTGCCTTTCGGCGTGGGTGGTGGTGGGGGGTGGGTCCGGCCCGCTCAGCGGGCGGGGAGGTCGGGTGAGGCCAGGTTCCGGTAGGGGGCGCTCGGGTCGATGCCCGCGCTGCTGAACGCCTCGTGCGGGCTCTCGGACCCGGCCTCGGTCCGTACGGCCGCCTCGGCCAACGCCGCGGCGCGGTGCTGGCCGAAGCTCAGCCCGCCCGCGCCGGGCCGGGGATCGTCCGGCTCCCAGGCCACCGCCGTGCCCGGTCCGAGCCGGTGGGCGAAGACCGAGGTGTCGGAGCCGGTGCCGGGCAGGTCGCGGACGGCGTCGGCGACCGTGTGGCAGGCGCCCCAGGACTCGCTGCCCAGGTAGACGACGAGGGCGTCGCGTCGCGGGTAGTCGGCCGGACCCGACAGCACTTTGGCGTGGTAGCCGGCTCCCGTCGCCTCAAGGCGCTCCAGTACGGTGCCCCAGATCCGCGGTGCGCGTCCGGCGTCGGTGAGGTGGACGTAGACCCGGAGCAGTTCGTCGTCGAAGCGCGGTTCGCGGGAGCCCATGGCGTAGAAGAAGCCGGGAGAGAGCGCGGGACGGGCCGGGGAGGCGGGGACGCGTACCTCGGTGCCGGGGACGAGCGGGCCGTCGGCGGGCAGCCGGTCCGCGGGTATCCGGACGCGTACGCCGTCCCAGGACACGAGCGCCTCACCGTTGCCCGGCTCCCGCGGCGCCCGGAGCACGACACCGGTGCGCTGGATCGCGCGGTGGGGTAGCGCCGCCGCCAGCTCGCGCTCGAAGCCGTGGTCGCGCGGGGCCATGCGCCGCCGGCGGGTGTCGGCCTCGGCGCGGCCGGTGTGGAACACCTCGTAGAGCGCCGCCCCGAGCCGCTGCTGGAGTTCGCGGGAGGATTCGCCCTCGATGGTGCGGGGCCCGACGGTGGCGGTGCGGCCGTCGGCCGAGAGGTGGATGCGCGCCAGTGCGTCGGCGAGGGCGGGGGCCAGGCTCGGCTCCGGCTCCGGCGTCGGCGCCGGCTCCGCTGTGATCGATTGCGGAGCGACCGGCTCGGTGGGGGCTGTGGCTGTGGTCACGAGGCGTCTCCGAGTCCGACGACGTGGGTGAAACGGGCGGGGTCGAGCAGGGCGGTGCGGCCGATGCCCGCGGCGGCCCGCTCGATGCCGAGCAGGCGGTGGGAGCGGTGGGCCCCGGCGAGCAGCCGGTCCAGCAGGTGCCAGCCGGCGAAGGCGGTGGCGCGCTCGGCCAGGCCCGGATCGGCGTCCGGACGCGCGTCGCGGTAGCCGCGCCAGAACTCCTGGACGACCGGACGCAACCGGGTGAGCTTCTCCGCGCCGCGGGCCAGCACGGTCTCGCGCGTCATGGAGAGCCCGGCGAAGGCGGCCGTGTCGGCGTCACCGCGGGAGGTGACGATGTCGAGCACGGCCCGGTGCAGCCATTCGCCGGCGAAGCCGCCCACGTCGCGGGCCGGGTCCGCGAGGCGGAACTCCTCCCAGTCCGCCACGCGCAGCCGGATGTCCGGCCCGGACGGGTCGGTGATCAGGAACTGGTCCATCCGCAGGTCGCAGTGGGCGGGCACGCGCGGCGCCGCCCGCTCGGCGGCCAGCAGCCGGTGCACCGCCCCGATCAGCCCCGCGTCGTTCTGCAGCAGCCGCCAGGTTTCCAGCTCCGCCCCGCTGAGTTCCTCGAACATGGCGGCGGGCAGCGCCTCCAGCAGTTCCGGCGACGGCAGGGCGGGGGTGCTCCGCTCCAGCACGTCCTGCGGCCCGGTGGGGCAGGCGTGCAGCAGGCCCAGAGCGGTGCCGGCGAGGTGCGCGAGCTCCGGTGTGAACGCCTGGTCGGCCGTCAGTTCGGCGCCGCTGCGGGCGTCCTGGAGGTAGTCGAAGGCGAGCAGCCCGGCGTCCGGGTCGCTGCCCAGTAGTGCGGGGCCGCGCAGCACCCCGGCCGGGGCGTCCGCCACCATCCGCTCGTAGCCGAGTGCGCGGTCCATCCGGGCCCTTACGTCCTCCGCCGGACCCGTCAGCCGCTTGACGAAGACGCGGGCGCCGCCGGTCGTGCGGCCGGCCCAGGTGTCGTTGCGGCCGGGCAGCGCGGTGAGGTCCGTGCGGTCGAAGGGGCCCGTGCCGATGCGCCGCAGCAGGGCGTCGACCTCGGGCGCGCTGTCGAGGTCGACGGGCTGGAACCGCAGTTCGGTGCGGGGGGAGGTGGTGCGGGTCACGGCGACTCCTCGGCCGGGTCGACCGCCGGCGTGGCGAGCACTCCGGCATAGGCGGGCTGGGCGAACAGGTGTGCGCAGTCGCGGGCCACTTCGGCGGCCGGCACCCCGTACAGGGCGTCGGGAAAGCCGACGAGTTCCGCGGCCCGGCGTCCGTTCGCGAGCCAGGCGCTCAGCTGGTCGGCCAGTGAGCCCTGGCTCTGGGGCATGAGGGCGAACTGGCCCGCGCAGTACCGCCGTGCGGCGTCCACCTCGGCGCCGGTGGCCGGCTCGGCACCGGTGCGCCGCAGCTCGTCGCGGACGACGACGGCGGCCTCGACGGCGCCGGCGGGCGGCAACTGGGCGTGAACCCGGACGAGGGCTCCGGTGCCCGCGTGGTCGACGAAGCGGCCCGCGTAGGAGGTGAAGCCGTACGGGGCGTGCGGCGTGCGCAGTGCGGCGAGGCGGGCTCCGGGCTGGCCGCCGCCGAGTACCGACACCGCCAGCCAGCGCGCGGCGAACGAATCGACCAAGGGCGGTTCGGGAGTGGCCCACACCAGGTGGGCGGCGGCCGTGGGCAGGGCCGGGGGCAGGCGCAGCAGCGCGAGGCCCTCGGCGACGGCCGGGAGCGGCGCGTGCGCGTCGGGCGACGCGTCGAGTGCCGACGTCAGCGGGCGCAGGGCGGCGGTCGCCGCCGCGACCCAGACCTCGGGATCCAGGTCGCCGACGGCGGTGAGCTCGATGCCGCCCGCGTACGGCGGCTCGGGGAGTACCACCCCGTCGGTGCCCGGTCGGGGCGCGGCGGCCGGGAGCCGCTGTCGCAGGGCCTGTTCGGCCAGCCAGGCCGGGTTGCCCACGCGGCTTCCCATGCGGGCGCGGGCCCGGGGTTCCACGGCGGCGAGTTCGGCGGCCGTGGGCGGGGCGCCGAGCAGGTCGGCGAACAGCACCGGGTCGGGTGCGGGTGCGGGCAGCCACGCGTCGAGCAGGACGGCGCCGCTCTCCACGGTCGTGGACACGGACCCGTGTACGGGGAACCGGGCCGTCCAGCGGTCGGCGAGGACCAGGGCGAGCCGTTCGCGGTCGGCGGGAGCGGCCGCGCGGGGCGCGGGCAGGCGCAGCCGGAGTTCGACGAGGGGCGCGCGGGTGTCGCGTACGGCGGCGACGCAGGGCTCGGTCGGCCGGCCCGAGGCGGGGCCGGGGCCGTGGCCGGTCTCGGCGAAGGCGGGCAGCCGCAGCGCGGGCGGGGCCATGGGAGCCGACGGCCGCGGGGCCGGGGCGGGGCCGGGGCGCCGAGGGAGGCGGGGGCGGAGGCGTCGGGCGCGGCGGCACGGACGGCCGCTCCCAGGCCCCGGAACGGGGCCGTCTCGCCGCCCGGGAGCAGCGCCAGCACAGCGCGGTGATCGTCGGCCAACGCGCCGGCGGCCGCGCGGACCCGTCCCGGGGCGAGGGCCCGCAGGCGGGCGGGCAGTTCGTCGAGGAGGCCGGGTTCACCGAAGAGGATCTCCAAGCGGCCCAGCGCGCGGGCCCGGGGGCCCGGCCCGTGATGGGCGCGCAGGTGGTCGTCGGCGAGCCGACCGGCCGCCTGCCGGACCTCGGTGTCGGAGGCGTCGGCGAGAGCGCGCAGCGCGTCGTCGACCCGGTGCAGTGCCGCTCGTACCCCGTTCTCGTCGGTGGCGGGCACGGTGATGACGAGGGCGTCCGGGTCGAGCGCGTCCAGCGGTGCGAAGAACCCGCAGCCCGCGTCGACAGGTGGCACGGCCAGCAGCCTGGCGACCACGAGCCGGGCGAGGTAGCCGTCGAGGTCGGTCGCGGGGTCGGGCAACCGGTAGCCGAGGCAGACGGCACCGCCGCCGCGCACGGTCCGCACGCTCATCCGGTCCGTGGTGAGCGGCGGTTCGGCCAGGACCGGGCGGTGCGCGGCGTCGGGCCGGGCGGAGCCCGCCGGCACGGCGGCGAAGTGCCGTTCGACGAGGGCGGCGACCTCTTCGGGGTCGTCCGCTCCGCTCACCGTGAGCACGGCGTTACCCGGGGCATAGTGCGCGCGGAAGAAGTCGGCGCAGTCCTCGTGGGTCAGTCGGGCGAGGTTCGGCAGGTCGCCGTAGCCATCGTGGGCGTTGGCCCAGCGGTCGTACAGCAGTGCGGGCAGGAGGGGCCAGGGCAGGCCGCCGAGCGGTGCGTCGTGAACAGCGGCCCTGATCTCGGCCTCGATGCCGGTGAGCTGCTCGGTGAGGGAGTCCGGGGTGAAGCGGGGGGCACGCATCCGGTCGGCCTCGGCGGCCAGCGCGCGCTCCAGGGCCGCGGTGGGAACGACGTGGACGTAGTCCGTGTAGTCCTGGTGGGTGGTGCCCTCGGCGGACCCGCCGCCGGCCATGAGGTCGGTGAAGTAGGCACGGTCGGGGAAGCGTTCACTGCCCTCGAACATCATGTGTTCCAGCAGGTGGGCGACACCGGCGCGGCCTTCGGGCTCCGAGCGGAAGCCGACGCCGTAGTGCACCGAGACCGCCGTGAGACCGCCGGCCGACGTCGTGTCGATGAGGACGCGCAGCCCGTTGCCGAGCGTCAGCCTGCGCAGGCTGGTGCCGTCGGTCATGCGGCTGCCCCCTCGGTGAGCGTGGCGGCGAGCAGCCCGTAGAGGCGGGCCTGGCCGGCCGCGTCCGGAACGTAGGCGGCCGTGTCGTGCGTGTGCAGCGCGATGCGCAGGGCGGTGCCGCGCAGGCAGCCCTCGCGGGCGGCCACGTCGCCGCCGCCCTCGCCGTAGCCGTCGAACAGGGCGTCCAGCAGCTGCTGCCAGGCGCGCTGGTCGGCGGTGGCGCCCAGCAGCCAGCGGAACTCGGCGAGTTCGCCGGCGAGCCAGCCCAGATCGAAATGGGGCGGGGCGACGCACAGGTCCTCGCCCGTCAGCAGCGCGGCTGTGGTCGATCCGTCCACGCCGGGGACGAGCGAGCCGAGGCCCGGTGCGCCGTGCGACAGGACATGGCCGGCCGCGGGGCCGGCGGCTTCCGCGGCCCAGGCGCGCAGGTGGGCCACGCCCGCCGCGCCCAGCAGGTCCGCGGCGGTGGCGCCGCCGGCGGTCGTACGGCCTGACAGCCAGGCGTGGAGCCGGACGACCGCGCGCGCGGGCCGGCGGGCCTCCTCGGGGACGGGCCGGCTGTGGAGTGCGGCGAGCAGCGCGCCGACCTCCCGCAGGGTGCCGCGGAGCGCGCGGTGACCGCCGGGGACCGCCTGCGGTCCACCGCCGTCGATGAGCCAGTGGGCCACGGAGTACGGGCCGGGGGCGGCGTACGTCCTGGCGCCGTGCGGCGCGGGATCTCCGGTGAGCAGGCGGGTGCCCCGGGCAGGGGAGGGTGGTTCCTCCACGAGCTCGCGCAGGCGGGCGGTGAGGGGGGTGAAGGCTGCCGGGGCCTTCGTACCGGGGCGGCGCAGCCAGCGGTGGCCGCCGTCCGGCAGGGCGGTGACGGTGGTGGTGAGCAGTCCGGTCGCGTAGGTGTCGACCACGACGGCGCTCATGGCGTCGGCTCCTCGGTGATGCGGCGGTGCAGCGCGGCGAGGCCGTCGAGTACGTCGGGGAGCGGGGCCGCGGCCCAGCTGTCGGTGCGCCCCGTGGTCAGGCTGAGCGCGGGCACCGGTGGGACGACGACGCAGTTGGGGCGCTGCTCCAGGGCCTCGACGTGGCGGCGGTAGGCATGGCTCTGGACGCCGCCGGGCGGCAGCGCGGGCGCGACGGCGACGGGCGCCGCCGTGCACTGTGCGGTGAGCAGCGAGGGGCTGTCGGCGAGGCCGAGCGCGAGGCGGGCGGTGTACGAGAACGTCGAGGGGTAGACGAGGACGGCCTCGGCCCAGGCGGTCAGGTCGACGTGCGGGGCGCGCAGCACGGGCTCCTCCGGCCAGGCGTCCACCAGGGTGCGGCGTCCCGTGAGCAGGTTGAGGGCCTCGCGCGTGACGAACCGCTGCGCGCTGCGGGTGAGGACGGTCTGGATCTCCAGAGCCGGGTGTGTGGCGCGCAGCCACGAGATCCAGGAGGGCAGTTCGGCGGCGGAGACGGAGCCGGTGGCGATGAAGAGGAGCCGGGTGAAAGGGAGCCCGGCGGGCTCGGTGCGTGCGACGGGAGCGGTGTCCAGGGTGTGCTCGGTCACGATGGCTACCAGCCGTTCCCGTTGAACAGCGCCTCCAGGTCCCGCAGTACGGCCCGCGGTCCCTCCAGCGTGGCGACGCCGACGTTGTTGAGGACCACCTCGTCGGTACCCGCCGCGTGGTACGCGGCGATGCCCGCGGCCAGTTCCGCGGGGTCGCCGATGAGGGCTCCCCCCGCGGCGAGCAGGCTCTTGGTGGTGGCCGTCGGGTCCTCCCCGTCGACCCGCACGCCGGCGCGGGTCAGCATGTCCTGATAGTGCGGCGCGGCGAAGTGGTCGCAGCTGCCGGCTCCGAGGGCGGCCAGGGTGTCCCTGCCGTCGGCCGCGGCGGCCATGGGGACGACGGACACGACGCGCGGCACGGGCCGGCCGGCGGCCTCGGCGCCTTCGCGTAGCGCGGGGACGATGACGTCACGCACGTACGTCGGCGGGGTGAGCCAGGTGATCGCCACGTCGGCGGTCTGCCCGGCGATCCGGGCCATGCCGGGGCGCAGCACCCCGAGTCCCACCTCGACGGGCGGCGCGGGCGAGCGTGGGATGGAACCGGTGTAGGAGAAGTAGGTGCCGCGCTGGTCGACGTCGTCACCGTCGAGCACTCCGCGGACGATGTCCAGATATTCGCGGCAGGCTGTCAGCGGGCTCTTGTACGGCTCGCCGAGTACCCCTTCCTGGAAGGCGCGTGCTCCGGGACCGAATCCGGCGGTGACCGGGTGACCGGAAGCCGCGGCGAGCGTACGGGCCTCGATGGCCGCCTGGACGGGATGACGCGACGGCATCAGCGAGACACAGATCCCGAACGGGACGCGCAGGCCCATTCCGCTCAACTGCGCGAAGACCTGGTGTTGTTCGTTGAGGAGTTGCTGCCCTTGCCACAGTGCCCGTGCTCCTCGCCACTGCACGAACGCGGCGAACGGCGCCGCATGCTCCGCGCGGGTCGGAACGATGGGCAGGAGAACAGAGACGCTGCGGCTCATCGCCGCACCTCCGGGAGTCGCGGAAGGGCAAAAAAGAAGGGAAGGGCGGGAAGAATGGGGGTGCCCGGCCCGGTCGGACCCGGAGCACGGGCTGTGGCGGTCCTGGGCGCCTTGCTCGCGCCCAGGACCGCTCGGACCAGCCGTTGCCGACCCGCCCCTACTGCTGGATCAGCAGGACCACTTGTAGGAAGCGGCGGTGGCGGCGACGCTCACCTTGGTGTAGGCGATGGTGGTGAGGGTCGGCGTGATCGCCGGGGCGTCGGCCGACGCCTCGAAGTTCAGCTCGGCGGCGTCGGCGTAGGCCTCGAAGCCACCGACGAGCTCCATGATGTCGACGTTCTCGATCTTCTGCATTGTGCTCTCCGGATCTATGGAAACGGCCCGCCTCTTGTTCCGGCGGACGCCTTCCAGTCAACAACCGTGCGCTGGTGTACGGACATTGGCCCTTGGTGTGGTGTTCCTTGGGACAATGGTCTCCGCGCAGATGAGCGTGTGGTGCAGATGGGCCATCAGCGCGGCTTCGAGCCGTGAACTGACGCCGAGCTTCTCCACGATGCTGGCCACATGTGCCTTCGCGGTCCGCTCGACGATGCCGAGCCGCCGGGCGATGAGCCGGTTGGACATCCCGTGGCCGAGCAGGGTCAGCACCTGCCGCTCACGCCCGGTCAGTGTTCCGATCCCCCGTGGATCGTTGACGGCGCCGCGCAGCGGCGCGCAGTCGCAGGTGCCCGCAATGTGCGCGTCCATGTCCGCCGGCTCCGCGCGCTGGTCAGGCACGCGGATGGCGATGGACGCCTGACGGGTCGCCTTGGTATGCAAAGCAGTCACTCTCCCCCAGGTCGACTGTTTTGCATGAGATCGTAAGCAGCCGGTTATGGAAGAGCAAAGTCCCAGTACATGAGACACCTCACATGGTATGGGGGAACCGATATACCGTCATGTTCCTTTGTGACCAGCGGAAATGGGCTGCCGGCCGTGCTCCGACCCCCGCCCCGTCGTCGGTGAGCGAGCCACAGGACCCGGCTCAGCCGCTCAGGCCCGGCCCTCTCCGGCGGAGGGCTGGGCGTCCCCGGGCCCCCAGGCGTCTCCCTTGCGGATGTTGCAGACCCAGTGGGCGGCCTGGAGGTTCTCGGCCGAGTGCTCGCCGGCCAGCGAGACCGGCTTGATGTGGTCGAGGGTCGCCGACCACGGGTCGGGCCATTCGACGGCTGGGTCGATCGACTCGTGGCACAGCCGGCAGACCCACTGGTCGCGCTCGTAGACGTCGACTGGATCCACGTGGGCGGCGGTAGCGTCGAGGACGCCGTAACCGCGCATGCGGGCTTGGTAGCTGTTGCGAGCTCGGGTGGAGCGCCGCTGCTTTTCGGAGCGGGCGCAGTACGCGGGCGTCCAGAGAGTCGGAGTGGGCTCGGCAACGCAGACCCAGGCTTCCCAGTCGTAGGTCTTACCGTCCTCGTCCACGTCGCGGATGATCTCGTTCTGCCATACCCAACGTCGCCCTTCATCGCCCTCGAACGACTGCTGCTGCACGAGGGGATCTTCCTGGCCCGGCACGCTGGTCCACCACAGGGTGCGGCCCGTGTAGGCGAGGAGCGCTCCGGTCTGCTCGTGGATCGCGAGGATCGGCTCCGCGTCGTCTTCGGAATTGGACCGCACCAGGTCCACAAGCCGGTCTGCGCCCAGGGAGGCAGCGGTGGCGTACGTCGTGGCCGAGCCGTGCCGCTCGACGACGTCTCCCGGGATCGGGCCCAGCCCGTAAAACTCGTAGGGAAAGTCGGCGTCGGCGTCTCGGGTGCCGAAGACGCGCGGCTGACGCTCCTGGCCGTAGTGGGCGCGCTGTTCCTCATCCGCGGCGGCACGGGTGCCCACGTCCGGGATGGAGTAGAGATCGATCTCGCCACGTCGGATCCTGGTCGCTGTGCGGCGCTTGAGTGTCTCGTTGCACCGGTGGGAACACACGTGTCGGTCCCGGTACGACCACGGGGTCTTCGAGGCGATGGGCTCGGCGCAGACCCGGCACGGCTCACCGCCGGTCGCACGGTCGGCGGCAGCGAGGATGGGGCCCCAGTACGGATCGCCGGGCACCTGGCGGGTCCTGGCCGGGTCGGGCACGGGCGGGGTCCCCGGTGTGAGCGTCGGCTTGGGGCGACGTATCTTCGGGGCGTCCTTCGGGCGCTCCGTCCGCTGCTTCTTGGCAGCGGCCTCGCGACAGGGATCAGAGCAGTACTTCTGGCTGCGCGGGCGCCAGGACTCCATCACCGTGTCGCAGATCGCGCAGGGGCGTCCCGCTCGCTCCGAGGTGGCGTCGGCGTCGTCGGTGGTGGTGGTCAAGGCGTGATCCACGAGCTGTCCTCGGTCGGGGGTCGAATCGGTGGCTGGAGTTCGCGAAGGTGCAGATGTCCGCCGCTGCACGCGATGCGCCTCGCACCTGCCCGTCAGACAGGCGCTGGGAAAACCCGACCGAGATCTTCTCCCAGATTTCTCCCAAACGATCTCCGGAAACCACTCAGGGGCCTGATCCACTGAGTGGATCAGGCCCCTGACCTGGTATTTCGAAGTCGGGGTGGCGGGATTTGAACCCACGACCTCTTCGTCCCGAACGAAGCGCGCTGCCAAGCTGCGCTACACCCCGATCGCCGCCCCGCAGCCTTGCTGCCTGGCGACATCGATTACTTTAGCGGACCCTCGCCCGGAGACGAAATCGGTTGTCGATCGTCGCCCGCCGGGGGCCCGCATTAGGGGGCGCCGGCGGCGCCCGGTGTCACGCCTTCGGGGTCAACGTGAGGAGCGTGGCCTCCGGCGGGCAGGCGAAGCGGACCGGGGTGAAGCGGTTGGTGCCGCAGCCGGCCGAGACGTGCAGGTAGGAGCGGTGCCCCTGGGCCTCGTACGTCGACAGCCCCTTCACCCGCTTCGTGTCCAGGTCGCAGTTGGTGACCAGCGCCCCGTAGAAGGGGACGCACAGCTGCCCGCCGTGCGTGTGCCCGGCGAGGATCAGCGGGTACCGGTCGGCGGTGAAGGCCTCCAGTACGCGCAGGTACGGCGCGTGTACGACGGCCATCGAGAAGTCCGCGTCCGCCTCCGGGCCGCCCGCGACCCGCTCGTAGCGGTCCCGCTTGATGTGCGGGTCGTCCAGGCCGGTGAACGCCAGCTCCATGCCGTTCAGCTTCATTCGGGCCCGCGTGTTGGTGAGGTCCAGCCAGCCGGCGGCGTCGAAGGCGTCGCGCATGCCCTCCCACGGGTTGTGCACCGCGCCGACGACGGGCTTGTTGCCGTTGAGCCCGTGCCGGCCCTGCGCCTTCTCGATCAGGTAGCGCCCGGGATTGCGCAGTCGGGGCCCGTAGTAGTCGTTGGACCCGAAGACGTACACGCCGGGGAACTCCATCAGCGGACCCAGCGCGTCCAGGAGTTCCGGAACGCCGTCCGTGTCGGAGAGGTTGTCGCCGGTGTTCACGACGAAGTCGGGACGCAGGCCCGCCAGCGACTGGAGCCAGGCCCGCTTCTTGCGCTGCCCGCCGACCATGTGGATGTCCGACACCTGGAGCACCCGCAGCGGTCGCGCCCCCGCCGGGAGGACGGGCACCGTGATCCGGCGCAGCCGGAACGACCGTGCCTCGAAGCCGGCGGCATAGGCCACTCCGGCGGCCCCCACGGCCGCGATCGAGGCGGTCACCTTCAGGGGTACTCCGTAACGCGCGCGCATGCCCCCATCGTCGCAGACACGGAAAACCGGAAGGCGCCGACCGCCGCGTACCTGGCACACTCATGGGCATGACCACGCTCAAGGCCAAGCTCCAGGACGACCTCACCACCGCCATCAAGGCGCGCGACGAACTCGGCTCCTCCACGCTGCGACTGACCCTCGCCGCCATCACCAAGGAGGAGGTCGCGGGCAAGGAGGCACGCGTCCTGTCCGACGAGGAAGTCCTCAAGGTGATCGCCAAGGAGGCGAAGAAGCGCCGGGAGGCCGCCGAGGCCTTCGCCCAGGGTGGCCGCCCCGAGCAGGCCGCGCGGGAGACCGCGGAGGGCGAGTTCCTCGACGCCTACCTCCCCAAGCAGCTCAGCGACGACGAGCTCACCGCGATCGTCGCGCAGGCGGTCGAGGAGGCCAAGGCGGCGGGTGCCGAGGGGCCGCGCGCCATGGGCGCCGTCATGAAGATCGTGAACCCGAAGGTGGCGGGCCTGGCCGAGGGCGGCCGCGTCGCAGCCGCCGTCAAGAAGCAGCTCTCCTAGGCGAAGAAGAGCAAAAGGGGAGGCCCCGGCCGGAACTTCCGGCCGGGGCCTCCCCTGTGTGTCGGACCGCCGCGCTACTCGTCGCCGCGGCCGGCGACCGCGCCACCCGGCAGGCCGGGGAACGGGTCGGTCGGGGTCCCGCCCGTCGCGCCGCCCGTCGCGCCGGTGGTGGCCCCGCCCGTGGCTCCGGTCGTCGTTCCGGTCGTCGTTCCGGTCGTCGTGCCGCCCGGCCGGCTGTCGCCGGGCTTGCTGTCGCCGCCCGGCTTGGTGGGCTTTCCGGGTTTGTGCGGGGTCGGGTTGGGGTTGATCCGGCCGCCGCCGTTGTTCCCGCCGTTGTTGCCGTTGCCGCCGTTGCCGCCACCACTCGGAACCGAGGGCTCCGGAATGCTGACCGAGGTGAAGGACGGGGCCTCGCGGCCGGACAGCGCGCCCGAGACGGCGTCCTTCCAGATCGGGCCGGGCAGGCCACCACCGAAGACCTTCGGGTAGTACTGCCCGCCGATGGTGATGTTCTCCATCGTGATCTTCTTCGCGCCGCCGGAGCCGACCCACACCGCGCCGGACAGGTTCGGCGTGTAGCCGACGAACCAGGCGTTGTAGCGGCTGTCGGTGGTACCGGTCTTGCCCGCGTTGTCGCGGTCGGACAGGCCGGCCCGCTCACCGGTACCGGAGTCGACCACCCCGCGCAGCAGGGTGTTGATGGTGTCGGCCGTGTCCTGGGACATCGCGCGGTCGCACTTCGTCTTCGGCACCGCGAGCGCCTTGCCGTGGGCGTCGGTGATCGACTCCAGGGCGATCGGGGTGCAGTACACGCCCCGGTTGGCGAAGGTGGCGTAGGCGTTGGCCATCGTCAGCGGGGAGAGCTCGGCGGAGCCGAGCGCGATCGACGGCTCCTCCGGCAGCTTCACACCGCTGGCCGGGACGACGCCGAGCTTCTGCGTCATCTCCGTGACCGGGCAGAGGCCGATCTCCGAGATCATCTGCACGAAGTACGTGTTGATGGACTTCTCCATCGCCGTCTTCAGCGCGTACGGACCGATCTCGTCCTCGGTCTCGTTCTCGGCCGTCTGGAGCTTGCCGCCCGACGGCTGGTTCTGCCACTTCGAACCGTCGCACCGCGGGACCGGGCTCGGGTACTCCATCTTGTTCGGCGCCGAATACACCTTGGTCGGCGACATGCCCTGCTCGATGGCCGCCGCCGCGATGAACGGCTTGAACGTGGAGCCCACCTGGAAGCCGAAGTTGGAGCCGCCCATCCGCTTGTCCACGGAGTAGTTGATCTGCGTCTCGTTCTTCCCGAAGCCGTACGGCTTCGACTGCCCCATCGCCAGGACCCGTCCCGTGCCCGGCTGGACCATGGTCACCGCCGTCGCGATCGAGTCGTCCTCGTTCACGTGGTCCTTGATCGAGGCGTTGGCGGCGTCCTGCGACTGCGGGTCCAGGGTCGTACGGACCGTCAGACCGCCCTGGTTCCAGATCTTCGCCCGCTCCTCGCGGGTCTTGCCGAAGACCGGGTCGGAGAGGAAGGTCGCGCGGACGTAGTCGCAGAAGAAGCCCGCGCCCTTGACCGCGGTGATGCAGCCGTTCTTCGGGCGCGTCACCTTCAGCTGGATCGGCTTCGCCTTCGCCGCGTCCGCCTCGGCCTGCGAGATCTCCTTGATGTCGGCCATGCGCTGCAGCACGATGTTGCGGCGCTTCGTCGCCTCGGTCGCGTCGTTCACCGGGTCGAAGCGGCTCGGCGACTGCACGACGCCGGCCAGCAGCGCCGACTCCTCCAGCGTCAGGTCCTTGGCCGGCTTGCTGAAGTAGCGCTGGGCCGCGGACTCGATCCCGTACGACTGCTGACCGAAGTAGGTGATGTTCAGGTAGTTTTCGAGGATCTTCTTCTTCCCGAGCTCCTCCTCGACCTGGATCGAGTACTTCAGCTCGCGGATCTTGCGCCCGAGGCTCTTCTCCTGGGCCTCGCGCACCTTGGTCTCGTCATCGCCGGCTTCCTCGACGAAGACGTTCTTCACGTACTGCTGCGTGAGGGTGGACGCGCCCTGGGCCGCGCCGCCCTCCTGCGCGTTGCGGTTCACCGCGCGCAGGATGCCCTTGAGGTCGACCGCGCCGTGCTCGTAGAACCGGGAGTCCTCGATCGCGACGATGGCCTTCTGCATGTACGGCGAGATCGCCGTCAGCGGGACCACCTGGCGGTCCCGTGAGTAGACGGTGGCGATCAGGCCACCCTCCGCGTCCAGGATCGTGGTGCGCTGGCTCAACGGAGGAGTCTTGAGGTTGGCCGGGATCTCGTCGAAACCCTCGACGGTCCCCTTGGCCGCGAGTCCCAGCGCGCCTGCGCCCGGGATCGCGATGCCGGCGAGTACGACTCCGGAGAGAACGGACACCCCGAGGAACTTGGCGGCCTGCTGTGGCCCCGTGAGCCCGCCGCCCGAGCGCTTCTTTCCCATGGAGGGCAGCCTAATCCGTTGTCGGTGGCGTTCCGTGGGAGCAGGGGCTTCTCGGAGCGTTCGAGTACCAGACCGTGACATCCAAGGGCGGCCGGGCCGTCGAGGCCTCAACGTGGACCGGGTGCGCGGTCGTGTTCTGAGCGCCCTCGTACGGCTCAACCCTGTTCGATCGCTCCCGCGCCAACCCGAGAGCATTCTTGACGTGTTGGCGTCGTGAGGTGCCTACGTTCTCGTTCGCCGGACACACGCGAATGCCTTGGCCTAAGCTGTCCCCAACTGTCACAGCAGCGCGGTCCCGCATCAACCCCTCGGCTTGATTTTCACCCTTCCCGAATCGGGTGGACACCTGTCCGAATACCGCCCTTCACTCTGACGGTCGCCCGCCGGCGCCTTTCCGATTTCACCCGGATCGCCGGAATGGTCGCGCATGTCGTCGCATCACTCCGTCGGGTGATCTGCCGCTTACCCATAGTCCGTTCGGACCATTCAAGATTGGGCCCGTCGGGGGTGTTGCGCCGTCCCCGCCTTCCGTAACGTCCTCAACTGGCAGCGGTGAATATGCCGCATGCCGCCGTGGGGGAGCCTCGATTCGGGAGAGGACGGCGCCGGGATGGGCTGGGTAACCGACTGGAGTGCGCAGGCAGCCTGCCGCACTACCGATCCGGATGAACTGTTCGTTCAAGGAGCGGCACAGAACAGGGCCAAGGCGGTGTGCACCGGATGTCCGGTGCGGACCGAGTGCCTGGCCGACGCGCTCGACAATCGTGTCGAGTTCGGAGTATGGGGCGGAATGACCGAGCGGGAACGTCGCGCTTTGCTGCGCCGGCGTCCCACCGTCACCTCGTGGCGACGGCTGCTCGAAACCGCCCGCACGGAGTACGAACGCAGTACGGGCATCCTCACCGTGGATGTCGACGCGGAGATGGACGTTCCGTACGAGACGTACGCGGCGGCCGGGTAACCCCCGAACCGCCACGGCACGCGACGTAGGAACGCCGCCTACGCTCCGGCCGGTACCTCGGCCGCGAGTCGCTCTCCGATGGCCCGCAGCCCGGCGAGGTCGTGCACATCGCCGGGCAGGGCGGCCACTTCGGCCACCGCCACCTCGGGGTGGAGCGAGGTGAAACGATCGCGGGTGCGCTGTTCGCGCGCGATCACCTGCATCCGTTCGGCATGCAGGCGCAGCAGTCCCGCGGTGATCTCGTCGATGGTCGCCGCGTCTTCGTCCGTGCGAGTCCCTGTGCCCTCGTCCGCGTCCCCGTCCTGGTCCCCGTCCGCGTCCCCGTCCGTGTTCGCCCCGGGGGAGTCGGCGTCGGCGGCGGTGGGGTCCGCGGTGTCACGCAGTCCAGCTTTCCCGGACTCCTGATCGACAATGCCGCCCTCTTCAAGATTCTCGGCGGCGGCCAACGCCCGCTCCGCCGACAGTTGACCGGCGTCACTCCCGTGCACCCGGTTCAACACCAGGCCGGCCAGGGGCATCCGCTCGGCGGCCAGCCGCTCGACGAAGTACGCCGCCTCGCGCACGGCGTCCGGCTCGGGAGCAGCGACCACGAGGAAGGCCGTACCCGGCGCCTGGAGCAGCCGGAAAGTGGCGTCCGCACGGGTGCGGAAACCGCCGAACATCGTGTCCATCGCCGCCACGAACGTCTGCACGTCCTTCAGCAGCGAGGCCCCCATCAGCTTGCTCAGCGTGCCCGTCATCATCGACATGCCGACATTCAGGAACTTCATCCCCGCCCGGCCGCCGACCTTCGCCGGCGCCATCAGCACCCGGATGAACTTCCCGTCCAGGAACGACCCCAGCCGCTTCGGCGCGTCCAGGAAGTCCAGCGCGGACCGGCTCGGCGGGGTGTCCACGACGATCAGGTCCCAGTCGTCCTTGGCCCGCAGCTGCCCGAGCTTCTCCATGGCCATGTACTCCTGCGTGCCCGCGAACCCGGCCGACAGGGACTGGTAGAAGGGGTTGTCCAGGATCGCCTGCGCCCGCTCGCCCTCCGCGTGGGACTCGACGATCTCGTCGAACGTCCGCTTCATGTCCAGCATCATGGCGTGCAGTTCACCGTCGCCGGTCACGCCCGCCACCCGGCGCGGGATGTTGTCCAGCGAGTCGATCCCCATCGACTGGGCCAGCCTGCGGGCCGGGTCGATGGTCAGCACCACCACCCGGCGCCCCCGCTCGGCCGCCCGTACGCCGAGTGCCGCGGCCGTCGTGGTCTTGCCGACCCCGCCCGCGCCGCAGCACACGATGATCCGGGTCTTCGGGTCGTCCAGCAGCGCGTCGACCGCCAGCCGCGGCGGCGTGTCCAGGCCCACGATGTCCACACCCTCACTCATCGGCGTCCGCCTGCTTGCGGAGCTCCGTGGCCAACTCGTACAGCCCGGCCAGTTCCATCCCCGAGCCGAGCAAGGGGAGTTCGTACGTCGGCACGCGCAGCCCCGCCAGCACCGCGCGCTGCTCCCGCTCCAGCTCGACGCGACCGGCGTGTTCGGCCGCCTGCGTCAACAGCGGCTCCACCAGCCGTTCGGCCGGCCCGCCCCGCCGCGCCCCGCCGAGTCCGGCCCGGGACAGGGCGCGGGCGATCCCCGCGCGGTGCTCGTCGGCGGCGGAGCGCAGGGTGTCCTCGTCCAGGTGGTGCGGGCGCACCATGTTGACCACGACCCGGCCGAAGGGCAGCCCCGCCTCCTCCAGCTCCGCGATCCCGTCCGCCGTCTCCTGGACGGGCATCTCCTCCAGCAGCGTCACCAGATGCACCGCGGTGTCCGGGGACTTGAGCACCTTCATGACGGCCTGCGCCTGGTTGTGGATCGGCCCGAACCGGGCGAGCCCCGCCACCTCGTCGTTGACGTTCAGGAAGCGGGTGATCCGCCCGGTCGGCGGCGCGTCCATGATCACGTGGTCGTAGACGTACCGGCCGGCCTTGTCCTTGCGGCGCACGGCCTCGCACGCCTTGCCCGTCAGCAACACGTCCCGCAGACCGGGGGCGATGGTCGTCGCGAAGTCGATCGCGCCGAGCTTCTTGAGCGCGCGACCGGCCGAGCCGAGCTTGTAGAACATCTGGAGGTAGTCCAGCAGCGCCCGTTCGGCGTCGATGGCGAGCGCGTACACCTCACCCCCGCCCGCGCCCGGCGCGACGGCGATCTTGCGCTCCTCGTAGGGGAGCGCTTCCGTGCCGAAAAGCTGTGCGATGCCCTGCCTGCCCTCGACCTCCACGAGAAGAGTCCGCCTGCCCTCGCGCGCGAGGGCCAACGCGAGTGCCGCGGCGACCGTGGTCTTGCCGGTGCCGCCCTTGCCGCTGACCACCTGGAGCCTGCTCACAGCGCCCGAGCCTAATTCCTCCGTGCGGGCGGGGGTGGGGCCGGGTGCCGTGTAGGGGTGGGCGCGGCCGTGCCGGCGTTGTCCGAGGAGAGTCGTCCAGGTACTACGCTCGCCCCCATGACCAAGAAGTTCGAATACGCGACCGTCCCGCTGCTCGTCCACGCCACCAAGCAGATCCTGGACACCTGG
This sequence comes from Streptomyces sp. RerS4, assembly GCF_023515955.1. Taxonomy (GTDB): domain Bacteria; phylum Actinomycetota; class Actinomycetes; order Streptomycetales; family Streptomycetaceae; genus Streptomyces. The sequence continues at coordinate 3,398,182 of NZ_CP097322.1, read as the reverse complement.
GGCGAGGACGGCTGGGAGCTCGTCCAGGTCGTGCCCGGCCCGAACAACCCCGAGCAGCTCGTGGCCTACCTCAAGCGGGAGAAGGCATGACCGGCGTCGTCGAGGCGAAGCTCGCCGAACTGGGCCTGACCCTCCCCGAGGTCGTCCCGCCGCTGGCCACGTACCAGCCGGCCGTGCGGTCGGGCGCCTACGTGTTCACCGCCGGGCAGCTCCCGATGGTGCAGGGCAAGCTCCCGCTGACCGGCAAGGTCGGCGCGGAGGTCTCGGCGGAGCAGGCCAAGGAGCTGGCCGCCACCTGCGCGCTGAACGCGCTGGCCGCCGTCAAGTCGGTGGTCGGTGACCTCGACAGGATCGCCCGCGTCGTGAAGGTCGTCGGCTTCGTCGCCTCGGCCCCCGACTTCACCGCCCAGCCGGGCGTGCTGAACGGCGCGAGCGAGCTGCTGGGCGCGGTCCTCGGCGACAAGGGCGTGCACGCCCGCAGCGCCGTCGGCGTGGCCGTCCTGCCGCTGGACGCCCCCGTCGAGATCGAGATCCAGGTCGAACTCCTGCCTTCCTGACGCGCCGCTCGCACGTCTCGGCCCTGGCGGGCCCCATCGGCTTCGCGCCGCTGCGCCGGACTCCGTCCGGCGGCCCGCCGGGGCATGGACCGGACCGTCGCCACGGCCGCCGCCGAGGGGCCGCCCTCGAACATCGGGCCGGATGGTCGTAGCATCCGGCCATGCCGAATGGTCAGCACGGTCAGCAGCAGCCCCCCGCCGGAGGCCAGTGGTACCCACCGGAGTGGCCCGACCGCATCCGCGCGCTCGCGGACGGCTCGCTCACCCCGGTGGAACCCAGACGCGCCGCCACCGTGATGCTGCTGCGCGACACTCCCGCCGGGCCGGCCGTGCACATGCTGCGCCGCCGCTCCTCGATGGCCTTCGCCGGAGGCGCGTACGCCTACCCGGGCGGCGGGGTCGACCCGCGCGACGAGGACCACCGCATCGGCTGGACCGGCCCCGACCAGGACGCCTGGGCCGCCCGCCTGGGTACGGACGCCCCCACCGCCCAGGCCATCGTGTGCGGGGCCGTCCGGGAGACCTTCGAGGAGGCCGGTGTCCTGCTCGCGGGACGGACACCCGGGACCGTCGTCGGCGACACCACCGGGGACGACTGGGAGGCCGACCGGCTGGCCCTCGTAGGGCGGGAGCTGTCGTTCGCGGAGTTCCTCGACCGGCGCGGGCTGCTGCTGCGCTCCGACCTGCTCGGGGCGTGGGCCCGCTGGATCACGCCCGAGTTCGAGCCCCGCCGCTACGACACGTGGTTCTTCGTCGCCGCCCTCCCCGAGGGGCAGCGCACCCGCAACGCCTCCACCGAGGCCGACCGGACCGTGTGGATCCGCCCCGCCGACGCCGCCGCCGGCTACGACAAGGGCGAGCTGCTGATGATGCCGCCCACCATCTCCACCCTGCGTTCCCTGGAGCCCCACGCGAGCGCCGCCGCCGCGCTGTCGGCGGCAGCCGAGCAGGACCTGACGCCCGTCCTGGCACGGGCCGCCCTCGTCGACGGCGAGCTGGTGCTGAGCTGGCCCGGACACGACGAGTTCACCAAGCGCGTCCGCCCGGGAGGCACCGTATGACCGACGCCGACGCCGTCGCCCTCCCCGGTCAGCCCCGCGGGGTCGTCTCCTCGGGACCCGCGACCGCCCGCGCCGTCAACATCCTGGCCCCCAACGCCTCGGCCATGACCCTCGACGGCACCAACACCTGGCTGGTCTGCGAACCCGACTCCGACCTCGCCGTCGTCATCGACCCCGGCCCGCTGGACGAGTCCCACCTGCGGGCCGTCATCGACACCGCCGAACGGGCCGGCAAGCGGATCGCGCTGACCCTGCTCACCCACGGCCACCCCGACCACGCCGAGGGCGCCGGCCGCTTCGCCGAGCTGACCCGTACGAAGGTCCGCGCGCTCGACCCCGCCCTGCGGCTCGGTGACGAGGGCCTGGCCGGCGGGGACGTCATCGCCGTCGGCGGCCTGGAGCTGCGCGTCGTGCCGACCCCCGGCCACACCGCCGACTCGCTCTGCTTCCACCTGCCGGCCGACCGCGCCGTCCTGACCGGCGACACCATCCTCGGGCGCGGCACCACGGTCGTCGCCCACCCCGACGGCCGCCTCGGCGACTACCTCGACTCCCTGCGCCGGCTGCGCTCCCTGACCGTCGACGACGGCGTGCACACCGTCCTGCCGGGCCACGGGCCGGTCCTGGAGGACGCCCAGGGCGCCGTCGAGTACTACCTCGCCCACCGGGCCCACCGGCTCGCGCAGGTCGAAACGGCGGTGGAGAACGGATTCCTCACCCCCGAGGCCGTCGTCGCCCACGTCTACGCCGACGTGGACCGCTCGCTGTGGCCCGCCGCCACGTGGTCGGTCCGCGCGCAGCTCGAATACCTCCGTGATCACGGACTGATCCCGGGAGGACCCGAGTGAACGCCGACCAGCCGGCGCGTGCCGGCGGGGCCGCGTAGGGCGTACGGAGGGCCTCAGGCGGGCTGCTGCGTCCGGCGCGGCGTCTTCGTGCCGTGCCGGGCGGTGTACTCGTCGGCGAGCCATGGCGCGAGGTCCTCGATGAGCCACCGCACGACGGCCGGGTCCTCGACGGGCTCCAGCGCCACGACGGCGGCGTCCCGCATCTGCTCGGCCCGCTCGGGGTAGTAGCGGCCGAAGATCGCCGCCGACTCGGTGAGATCGCTGGTCCAGCCGCCCCACCGCGGCATGACCAGCGTGAATCCGGTCCGCACCAGGTGGCGGGCGAAGAAGCGGCTCATCCTGCGGTACTCGGCCGGCGCCGAGGCGGCGTCGAACCTGGCCCGCCAGCGGGGCAGCAACAGGGCCAGGTCGCCGTTGCTCTCGCGGGCGAGCGTGGCGTCGGGCCGGTAGCGGGGCAGGTGTTCGGCCAGGTCCGCCCCGAGCAGCGGGGTGCACAGGCAGGCGAGGAACCAGCCCAGGTCGTAACGTTCCTGCTCGCTCAGCAGGGTGTCTTTGTCGTAGAGCAGGATGCCGACGCCGTCGATCTGCGGGAAGTCCTCGTCGAGCCCCTGCCCGAGCACCTCGGCGGTGTCGCGGTCCTCGTCGGTGGGCTCGTGGTGCAGGGCGAGCAGGAGGTCGAGGTCGGAGCGGCCGGGGCGGGCCGTGCCGCGCGGGACGGAACCGTACAGGTAGGCGCTGTGCAGCCGGCGCCCGTAGGCCTCGGAGATCCGGGCGCGGGCCGCCGCGACGACGCCGGAGAACTCCGGCTGGATCCGCCCGAGGGCGCCCTCCCGCTCGATGTACCCGTACGCGTCCAGCCCTCTGTGCTCCATGGGGCTACTGTGCACTCCCGGCCTTCGGGCCCGCGGTCATTTTCGGTCGAGCGCCGCGTCGGGTGTCCGCATGCGCGAAGGGGTCCTGCCCGGTACCGGTACCGGGCAGGACCCCTTCGCGACGTACGACGTACGACGTGCGCTCAGCGGGAGCGCTTCGCGAGGCGCTCCACGTCGAGGAGGATCACGGCGCGGGCCTCCAGCCGGAGCCAGCCGCGACCGGCGAAGTCGGCCAAGGCCTTGTTCACGGTCTCGCGGGAGGCGCCGACGAGCTGCGCCAGCTCCTCCTGCGTCAGGTCGTGGACGACGTGGATGCCCTCTTCCGACTGCACGCCGAAGCGGCGCGACAGGTCGAGGAGCGCCCGCGCCACACGGCCGGGGACGTCGGAGAAGACCAGGTCGGACATCTGGTCGTTGGTCTTGCGCAGGCGCCGGGCGACGGCGCGCAGCAGCGCGGTCGCGACCTCGGGCCGGGCGTTCAGCCAGGGCTGGAGGTCGCCGTGGCCCAGGCCGAGGAGCTTGACCTCGGTCAGCGCGGTGGCGGTGGCGGTACGCGGGCCCGGGTCGAAGAGCGAGAGCTCGCCGATCAGCTCGCCGGGGCCGAGGACGGCGAGCATGTTCTCGCGACCGTCGGGGGAGGTGCGGTGGAGCTTCACCTTGCCCTCGGTCACGACATACAGCCGGTCGCCGGGGTCGCCCTCGTGGAACAGGGCGTCACCGCGCGCGAGAGTCACCTCGCCCATGGAGGCGCGGAGCTCCGCGGCCTGCTCGTCATCGAGCGCCGCGAAAAGCGGGGCACGCCGCAGAACGTCGTCCACGAGTCTCTCTCCTATGTCGACCAGTTAGTGGGGACCGCTCCCCATTTTGCCGGACGGCTCAAACAGTGCGATCAATCACAAGGATGCCGGACGGACGGGCATGCTGTGCGGCGAGAGACCAATCGGGGTGGTGTTACCTGAGGTCCGGGCGGGTGTCGGCGCCCGGCCTTAGGCTGGCCGGGTGTCCAATAAGCCGGTGAGAGCACAGGCCAAGGGGTCTACGGGAGTGACCGGGGCCCAGAATTCAGCCGTGGGCGAACAAGCCCTCGTGGAGCCGTCCGAGAAGATCGCTTCCGACGCCCCGGGCAAAGTTTCGGCCAAGAAAGCATCCGAGCAGCCCGTGAAGGCCGCGACGCCCGCGAAGGCTGCCGCGAAGGCGGTGAGACCCGCCAAGCCCGAATCCCGCCTGGCCATGATCCGCCGCGCCCGCCGCATCAACCGCGAGCTGGCCGAGGTGTACCCGTACGCCCATCCGGAGCTGGACTTCCGCAATCCGTTCGAGCTCCTCGTCGCCACGGTCCTCTCCGCGCAGACCACCGACCTGCGGGTCAACCAGACGACGCCCGCCCTCTTCGCCGCCTATCCGACCCCCGAGGACATGGCCGCGGCCGACCCGGAGAAGCTGGAGGAGATCATCCGGCCGACCGGGTTCTTCCGGGCGAAGGCGAAGTCCCTGATGGGCCTGTCGGCGGCGCTGCGGGACGACTTCGGCGGCGAGGTGCCCGGTCGGTTGGAGGACCTGGTGCGCCTGCCCGGCGTGGGCCGCAAGACGGCGAACGTCGTCCTCGGCAACGCCTTCGGCGTCCCAGGGATCACCGTCGACACGCACTTCGGCCGCCTGGTCCGCCGCTTCAAGTGGACCGAGCAGGTGGACCCGGAGAAGGTCGAGGCCGAGATCTGCGGGATCTTCCCCAAGAGCGAGTGGACGATGCTCTCGCACCGCGTCGTCTTCCACGGCCGCCGGATCTGTCACGCCCGCAACCCCGCCTGCGGCGCCTGCCCCATCGCGCCGCTCTGCCCGGCGTACGGAGAAGGCGAAACGGACCCGGAGAAGGCGAAGAAGCTGCTGAAGTACGAGAAGGGCGGTCAGCCGGGCCAGCGGCTGAGCCCGCCCCCGGACTACCCGGGCCTGCCCGCGCCGCCCCTGGGGGCCCGTACGCAGCCCTGAGCGGTGGAACGAATCGGTACCCGGACCGCGTTCAGCGGTGTGGGAGACGGCGCTGAACGGAAAGACGAACAGGGGTGCCTATGACGCGCGGTACACAGGACGAGACCACGGCCGCCGCCCGCGAGCGCGACGGCCTGGCGTCGGACGGCCTGGCGTCGGAAGGTCCGGCGCTCACCACCGCCGGCCTGCCCTCCTGGCTCGACCCCGTCGTGGAGGCCTCCCGTACCGTCCGACCGCGCCAGCTCAGCCGCTTCCTGCCCCCCGAGGACGGCCGGGGTCGCCAGTCCGCCGTGCTGATCCTCTTCGGCGAGGGCCCGCGCGGCCCCGAGCTGCTGCTCCAGGAGCGCGCCGGCACCCTGCGCTCGCACGCGGGCCAGCCCTCGTTCCCCGGCGGCGCCCTCGACCCGGAGGACGGCGACCCGCACACCACCGGCCCGCTGCGCGCCGCGCTGCGCGAGGCCGAGGAGGAGACCGGGCTCGATCCGGCCGGCGTCCAGCTGTTCGGGGCGCTGCCCCGGCTCTACATCCCGGTCAGCGAGTTCGTCGTGACCCCGGTGCTGGGCTGGTGGCGTACGCCGTCCCCGGTCGGCGTGGTGGATCCGGCCGAGACGGCCCGGGTGTTCACGGTGCCCGTGGCGGATCTCACGGACCCCGCCCACCGGGTCACCGTCGTCCACCCGAGGGGCCACGAAGGGCCCGGATTCACCGTGGAGTCGGCCTTGGTCTGGGGCTTCACCGCCGGCGTGATCGACCGGATCCTGCACTTCTCGGGCTGGGAACGACCGTGGGACCGCTCACGTCGCGTGCCGCTCGACTGGCACGCGTGAGACGGTGACCCACGTGAACGTGCTGGACATCCTGTTGCTGCTCGCCGCCGTGTGGTTCGCGATCGTCGGCTACCGCCAAGGCTTCGTCGTCGGCATCCTGTCGGTGGTCGGCTTCCTGGGCGGTGGTCTCGTCGCCGTGTCCCTGGTGCCCCTGATCTGGGACCGGGTGACCGACAACGGCACCCAGGTGTCCACCACGGTCGTGGTGATCGCCGTCGTCGTGATCATCATCTGTGCCTCGATCGGGCAGGCCCTGACCACCCATCTCGGCAACCGGCTCCGCCGCCACATCACCTGGTCCCCGGCCCGCGCGCTCGACGCGACCGGCGGGGCCCTGGTGAACGTCGTCGCGATGCTGCTGGTGGCCTGGCTGATCGGCTCCGCCCTCGCGGGCACCTCGCTGCCCACCCTGGGCAAGGAGGTACGCAACTCCAAGGTGCTCCTCGGGGTGTCGCGGGTGCTGCCGGACCAGGCCAACACCTGGTTCTCCGATTTCAGTTCCATCCTCGCCCGCAACGGCTTCCCGCAGGTCTTCAGCCCGTTCTCCAACGAGCCCATCACCGAGGTGAGGGCCCCCGACCCGGGGCTCGCCGACAACGGCGTCGCCGAGCAGGCCAAGCAGTCCATCGTGAAGGTCGTCGGCACCGCCCCCGGTTGCAGCAAGGTGCTGGAGGGCACGGGCTTCGTCTTCGCGCCCGGCAAGGTGATGACCAACGCCCACGTCGTCGGTGGGGTCGGCGAGCCGACCGTGCAGATCGGCGGCGAGGGCAAGCTCTACGACGGCAAGGTCGTCCTCTACGACTGGGAGCGCGACATCGCCGTCCTGGACGTGCCCAAACTGAAGGCCCCGGCGCTGGAGTTCACCGACAAGGACGCGACGAGCGGCAGCGACGCCATCGTCGCCGGCTTCCCGGAGAACGGCGCCTACGACGTCCGCGCGGCCCGCGTTCGCGGCCGGATCAACGCCAACGGCCCGGACATCTACCACCGGGGCACCGTCCGCCGTGACGTGTACTCGCTGTACGCGACCGTCCGGCAGGGCAACTCGGGCGGCCCGCTGCTGACCCCCGAGGGGAAGGTGTACGGGGTCGTCTTCGCGAAGTCGCTCGACGACCCGACCACCGGCTACGCCCTGACGGCGGACGAGATCCGCGACGACATCCGCATCGGGAAGACCGCTCAGGCCCGGGTCGACAGCCAGGGCTGCGCGCTCTGAGGCGCGAGGCCCCGAGCCCTACGTCGCTCTAGACACGGGGATGGCGCAGCCGCGCCGAGACCCAGCGGGCCCGGCGGCGCAGGATGCGTGGGATTCCGAGGCGGGGGTCGTGGCCGTCGCGGCCCTCCCGCTCGTGGTCGCCCGCCGTCGTGGCGGAGCGGCGTGCGCGTGTGGTGTCACCGTGGTCGTACGTCCAGCCCATACAACGAGCTGTGCCCGTGGCCCAAGGTCGGTAATCCCGTCCGGGGCGGCCAATTGGCCTATGCGCCGGGCAATTGAATGCTTGTCATACTGCTGTGACGCACGCTGTGTTCGCCGCGTGGCGGTCCGTCAGCGGTCGGGTTCGGGGTCCTTCAGCCAGTTGACGAGCTCCGTCGAGAACGCCACCGGGTCCTCCTCGTGCGGGAAGTGCCCCAGCCCGTCGAAGAGCCGCCACCGGTACGGGGCTTCCACGTACTGTCCGGAACCGGCCGCGCTCCGCGTCCGCATCACGGGGTCGAGGGACCCGTGCAGGTGCAGCGTGGGGACCCGTACGGGCCGCTTCATCCGTCGGTAGAACTGCAGTCCGTCCGGCCGGGCCATCGACCGCATCATCCAGCGGTACGGCTCGATCGAGCAGTGCGCCGTCGACGGGATGCACATCGCCCGCCGGTAGACGGCGAGGGTCTCCTCCCGCGCGTCGTCCTCCAGGAGCCGAGGCCCGGACCAGTCCCGGATCAGTTCCCCTACGAGCGCCCCCTCGTCGGCGGCGAGCTGCCGCTCAGGGATGAACGGCCGCTGGAACCCCCAGATGTGGGAGCCGGCGCGGGTCTGCCCGAAGTCGCCCAGCATCGCCGAACGCCAACGACGCGGATGCGGCATGGAGGAGACGACCAGTCGGCGCACCAGCTTCGGCCGCATCACGGCCGCCGTCCAGGCCAGGTAGCCGCCCAGGTCGTGGCCGACGAGGGCGGCGTCCGGCTCGCCGAGGGACCGTACGACGCCGGTGATGTCGAGCGCGAGGTTCGCGGGGTCGTAGCCGCGCGGGGTTCGGTCGCTGCCGCCCACTCCGCGCAGGTCCATCGCCACGGCGCGGTACCCGGCGTCCGCGAGGGCCACCAACTGGTGCCGCCAGGTCCACCAGAACTGTGGGAATCCGTGCAGGAGCAGGACCAGCGGTCCGTCACCGAGCTCCGCGACGTGGAAGCGCGCCCCGTTGGCCGCGACGTCCCGGTGGGTCACCGCCCGCCCGCCGGGCAGGGCGAGCCGGACCGCCGAGGCGGCCGTCGGAGGGGTGCCGGAATCCGCTGAGGGGGCTGTCATGAAGACGAGCGTGCCACACCCACGGCCTGGTCACTCAACGGCCGCGGATGCGGCTTGACGGTGCCGACCAGGGCGGCGGTCTGCTTGACCGACTCGATCGTCTTCACCGGGGGCTTGACCTTCTTGAACTTCGCCATCGCCAACAGCCCGATCAGGCCCGCCAGCAGCCAGAACGCGCCACCCACGATGAGGAACGACCAGGCCAGGCCGAGCCCGAGATTGTGGATCCCGTAGGCCGCGGCGAAACTCAGTACGGGGAGGGAGAACAGCACGAGCACGCCCGCGACGATCGCCGCACCGCTGCCGATGCCCGCGCGCTTGACGTCCTGCTTGATCTCGACCTTGGCGAGCGCGATCTCGTCGTGCACCAGGGCGGACATCTCGGCGGTGGCCGAGGCGACCAGCTGGCCGAGTGTGCGCTCGGCTCCCGGAGCCCCTTGGTCCACTGCGCTCATCTCTGACTCCCTCTGTCGTCTTCTGCCGGCGGCTGTCCTCCGTCGTCCCTCAGATCATGCCGGACGGTCGGCCCCGGCGCTGGATCCGCCCGCCGAAGAGACGCCCGCCGAGTCTTCGGCCGCGCCATCGGCAGGGTCCTCGGCCGGGGCGTGCGCTCGGGCCGTCGTCGCGGCACGGGCGCGATGCTGCGCCGCCTTCTCCTCGTAGATCTTCGCCATCCGCAGATGGAACGCCGGGTTGTCCTGCTCGTAGATGTCCGGGATGCCGTCGAGGTCCTCGTCGCGCTCCTCGGCCTCGATCAGCGCCCGGTACCTGCGGTCGCGCACCTTGAGCAGCACGCAGGCGACCACCGCGGCGATCAGGGAGCCGAACAGGACGGCGGCCTTGACCTCGTCGGTGAGGACGGCGTCACCGGCGAAGGCGAGTTCGCCGATCAGCAGGGAGACGGTGAAGCCGATGCCCGCGAGGGAGGCCACCGCGAGGACGTCCGGCCAGGCGAGGTCCTCGTTCAGCTCGGCCTTGGTGAAGCGGGCGGCCAACCAGGTGCCGCCGAAGATGCCCACCGCCTTGCCGACGACCAGGCCGAGGACCACGCCGAGGGTCTCGGGGCGGGTGAAGACCTGCCCGATCGCGTCGCCGGAGAGCGAGACGCCGGCGGAGAAGAGGGCGAAGAGGGGCACGGCCAGACCGGCGGATACGGGCCGCACCAGGTGCTCGATGTGCTCGCCGGGGGAGTGCTCCTCGCCGTCCGCGCGGGTGCAGCGGAGCATCAGGCCCATGGCGACGCCGGCGATGGTGGCGTGGACGCCGCTGTTGTACATCAGGCCCCAGACGACCACGGCGAGCGGGACGTAGACGTACCAGCCCCGGACGCCCTTGCGCAGCAGGAACCAGAAGAGGACCAGGCCGGCGAGGGCGCCGCCGAGGGCCAGGAAGTCGATCTCGTTGGTGAAGAAGACCGCGATGATCAGAATGGCGAAGAGGTCGTCGACGACGGCGAGGGTCAGCAGGAAGGCGCGCAGCGCGGAGGGCAGCGAGGTTCCGATGACCGCCAGGACGGCGAGCGCGAACGCGATGTCGGTCGCGGTCGGGACGGCCCAGCCGGCCGACGAGCCGTTGCCGAGGGTGATGACCAGCGTGTACACGAGCGCCGGTACGGCCATGCCGCACAGGGCGGCGACGACCGGGAGGGCGGCGGCCTTGGGGTCGCGCAGGTCGCCGGCGACGAGCTCGCGCTTGAGTTCGATGCCGGCGACGAAGAAGAAGACGGCGAGGAGGCCGTCGGCCGCCCAGTGCTGGAGCGAGAGGTCCAGGCCGAGGGCGGCGGGGCCGATGTGGAAGTTCCGCACGCTCTCGAAACTGTCCGAGAGGGCGGGGATGTTCGCCCACAGGAGGGCGGCGATCGCGGCCACCAGGAGGAGGACGCCGCCCACGGTCTCGGTGCGCAGGGCGTCCGCTACGAAGCGGCGCTCGGGCAGGGAGAGCCTGCCGAGGAACTTGCGGCTGGAGCGGGACGGGGGCGTGGCCACGGTGGGGACCTCCGGATGGTCGACGGCACGGCAAAAGCAGTTGCCGACCAGACTTCCCGGCGCACCCTGAGTTGTGGAGGCGTCAAAACTTGACGCATTTTGCATATTACAGGGCGTGCTCAGTCACATCAGGTGATCGTCAGCTTACGTGTGGAAAGGGCGTCCGGCGCGTTGTGCGCCGGACGCCCTCACTCCGCTTCGGTGAACCGCCGGTCAGTCCTCGTCGGACGCGCTCGGCAGCTTGGTCTGGATCAGGTCCATCACCGAGGAGTCGGCCAGCGTGGTGACGTCGCCGACCGCGCGGTTCTCCGCCACGTCGCGCAGCAGCCGGCGCATGATCTTGCCCGAGCGGGTCTTCGGCAGCTCCTGCACCGGCAGGATCCGCTTCGGCTTGGCGATCGGGCCGAGCGTGGCGCCCACGTGGTTGCGCAGTTCGCCGACCAGGCCCTCGGTCTCGGAGGCGCTGCCGCGCAGGATGACGAAGGCCACGATCGCCTGACCGGTGGTCTCGTCGGCCGCGCCGACCACGGCCGCCTCGGCGACGGAGGGGTGCGAGACGAGGGCCGATTCGACCTCGGTGGTGGAGATGTTGTGGCCCGACACCAGCATCACGTCGTCGACGCGGCCGAGCAGCCAGATGTCGCCGTCGTCGTCCTTCTTCGCGCCGTCGCCGGCGAAGTACCTGCCCTCGAAGCGCGACCAGTAGGTGTCGATGAACCGCTGGTCGTCGCCCCAGATGGTGCGCAGCATCGACGGCCACGGCTCGGTCAGGACGAGGTAGCCGCCACCGCCGTTGGGGACCTCGTTCGCCTCGTCGTCCACGACGGTGGCGCAGATGCCCGGAAGCGGGCGCTGGGCGGAGCCCGGCTTGGTCTCGGTCACGCCCGGCAGCGGGGAGATCATCATCGCGCCGGTCTCGGTCTGCCACCAGGTGTCGACGATCGGGCAGCGGTCACCACCGATGTGCTTGCGGTACCAGATCCAGGCCTCGGGGTTGATCGGCTCGCCGACCGAGCCCAGCACGCGCAGGCTCGACAGGTCGAACTTCGCGGGGATGTCGTCGCCCCACTTCATGAACGTACGGATCGCCGTGGGCGCGGTGTAGAGGATGGTGACGCCGTACTTCTGCACGACCTCCCAGAACCGGCCCTGATGCGGGGTGTCCGGCGTGCCCTCGTACATCACCTGGGTGGCGCCGTTGGCGAGCGGCCCGTAGACGATGTACGAGTGCCCGGTCACCCAGCCGATGTCGGCGGTGCACCAGTAGACGTCGCTCTCCGGCTTGAGGTCGAAGACGGCGTGGTGGGTGTACGCCGCCTGCGTGAGGTAGCCGCCCGAGGTGTGCAGGATGCCCTTCGGCTTACCCGTGGTCCCCGAGGTGTAGAGGATGAACAGCGGGTGCTCGGCGTCGAAGGCCTGCGGGGCGTGCTCGGTCGACTGACGGCCGACCACGTCGTGCCACCACACGTCCCGGCCCTCGGTGAAGGCGGTGTCCTGCCCGGTGCGGCGGACGACGAGCACGTGCTCGACCTGCGGGCACTTGCCGACGGCCTCGTCGATGGCGGGCTTGAGGGCGCTCGGCTTGCCGCGGCGGTAGCCGCCGTCGGCGGTGATCACCAGCTTGGCGTCGGCGTCCTGGATGCGGGAGGCGACGGCGTCGGCGGAGAAGCCGCCGAAGACCACCGAGTGCGCGGCGCCGACACGGGCGCACGCGAGCATCGCGACGACGGCCTCGGGGATCATCGGCAGGTAGACGGCGACCCGGTCGCCGGCGCGCACACCGAGCTCGGTGAGGGCGTTGGCGGCCTGCGAGACCTCGTCCTTGAGCTGCGCGTACGTGATCGAGCGGCTGTCGCCCGGCTCGCCCTCGAAATGGAGAGCGACGCGGTCGCCGTTGCCGGCCTCGACGTGCCGGTCCACGCAGTTGTACGCGACGTTGAGCTTGCCGTCCGCGAACCACTTCGCGAACGGCGGGTTGCTCCAGTCGAGGGTCTGCGTCGGTTCCGTGTCCCAGGTGAGCCGCCGGGCCTGCTCGGCCCAGAAGCCCAGCCGGTCCGCGTCGGCCTGCGCGTACGCGGCCTCGGTCACGTTGGCGGCGGCGGCCAGATCGGCGGGCGGTGCGAACCGCCGCTCCTCCTTGAGCAGATTGGCCAGGCTGTCATTGCTCACGACATCTCCCTTTCCCAGGGTGTCCGTTGTGTCCCCCGGGGCATCGCTACGTGTCCCCGGCATAGCTCATCAGTCAGACGCCCAGGTGACAAGGGGTAACCGAGAATTGGTTTAGACCTATAGCGCTCCTGGGTCCACGCTCGACCAATGGCGTGCGAATGGCCCCTTCCCGCTGCAGGGTGCGGGAAGGGGCCAACAGCTTGCACGGATAGGGGAGGGTATCGGTTCAGGTCGCCTCGCGGGTCAGACGCTCTGGCCGACGCTGTCGAAAACCCGACAGTCGAAGAAGTCCTCTCCCTCGGACAGCAGGTACGCCTGGGCCTCACCCACGTGGAAGTACATTCCGTGCAGCTCCAGCGTTCCCTCGGCGAGCCGCCGGGCCACCGATTCGTGGGCCCGCAGGTGCTCCAGTTGCTGCACCACGTTGGTCAGGCACAGCTGCTCCACGGCGTCGGCGGGCAGCCGCCCGGCGATCCGGGCCCAGGCGTGGTGGCGGCTGGCCATCCGCTCCAGGCTGGGCAGGCCGTGCCGCAGCCAGCGGCGCAGTGGGGTCATCGGAGCACCCGGGTGGGAGTTCAGCAGCGCCTGCATGGCGCCGCAGCCCGAATGCCCGCAGACCGTGATGCTGTCCACCTTCAGGACGTCCACCGCGTACTCGATGGCCGCCGCGACCGAATCGTCGGTGGCCTCGGCGCCGGGGAGCGGTACGAGGTTCCCGACGTTGCGGACGGTGAAGAGGTCGCCGGGGCCACTGGCCGTGATCATGCTGGTCACCAGGCGGGAGTCCGCGCAGGTGAGAAAGAGCTGCGAGGGACGCTGGCCCTCCCGCGCGAGGCGGGCCAGCTCGTCGCGTACGCGCGGGGCGGTGTCCCGCTGGAAGACGCTGATGCCGCTGGCCAGTCGCCCCGCGCCGCGCCCCCGCCGGGTGGACGCCGCGGCGCCGCCCTCGACGGCCGCGCCGGGGATCGCCGGCGGGCGGCGCCGCCCGCCTCACCGTCTTCGGCGTCACCGCTCTCGCCGGTCTCGCCCGCCTCGGAGCGGCTGCCGGAAAGGCCCGAGGCGTTGAGCGCGCGGTGGTCGCAGTGGTTCTGCCAGGGGGTCCAGGGGCGGCAGCAGACGTGCGCCCCACGACCGCCCTCGCCACGGTGCCCGCCCGTCGCCGAGCGCGTGCCCGTGCCCGTGCCCGATGTGGCCGTCCCCGTCGTCCCGGCCCCGCCCGCCGCGCCTTCGGCCGCTCCGCCGTCCGGGCCGGCGTCGGGGTCGGAGAACCCGGAGCCGCTGAGCGTCGTCGCGGTGCCGGAGCGGCCGGTGAACGCCACCGAGCCGCCGTGCGCCCGATGGGACTCCTGCCAGTCGTGCAGGGTCTCGTAGGCGGCGTGGTCCATGAAGGAGCCGTCCAGCTCGATCACCACGTGCCCGGTGTGCGGGATCTGGTTCAGGACCCGGCTCAGCCGGGGGACGGCGAGGAAGGTCAACTGCCCGCGGGCCCGCACCTGATGGACGCCGCCCAGCTCCTCCAGGGTGATCCGGGTACGGGCCAGCCGGTGCAGGGCCACCGCCACGGCCACCGCGATGCCGATCGCCACGCCCTCCAGGACGCCGCCGAGCACCACGGCCACGATGGTCGTCACGTAGACGAGGATCTCGCGGTGCCGGGTGACCGTACGCATGTGCGTGATGCTGACCATCTGGATCCCGACGGCCATCACCAGCGCGGCCAGGGCGGCGAGGGGGATCAGGTCCAGTAGCGGGACGAGCAGACCGGCCGCGAGCACGATCCAGAACCCGTGCATCATGGTCGATTTGCGACTGGCCGCACCCGACTTCACGTTGGCCACGCTCCGGACGGCCACACCGGTCACGGGCAGCCCGCCCAGCAGGCCGGAGGTGATGTTCGCAGCGCCCTGTCCGCGCAGCTCGCGGTCGAGGTCGGCGCGGGGCGGACGCCGGTCCGTCGGGCGCTCGGAGGCGATCAGCTTGTCGGTGGCGACCGAGGACAGCAGGGACTCCACACTGCCCACCAGCGTGATGGTCAGGACGGCTGCGATCAGGCCGAGCACCGGCCCCTCGGGCAGTTCGGGCAGGGCGTGGTTGCGCCAGGACGGCAGGTCCACCCGGGGCAGGTGCAGCCCCGCCAGGGCCGCGAACGCGGTGGCGCCCGCCACGGCGGCCAGCGCGGCCGGCACCTTGCGCAGGGCCTGGCCGACCCGACCGGGCACCCGGGACCAGCCCAGCAGTACGCACAACGTCAGCGCGCTGACCCCGAGGGCGACCGGATGCGGATCGGCCAACTGTGCGGGCAGTCCCCGGACGTTGGCCACGGCGGAGCTCTGCGGGGTACCGCCCAGCACGATGTGCAGCTGGGCCAGCGCGATGGTCACGCCGATGCCCGCGAGCATGCCGTGCACGATGGCCGGACTCACCATGAGCGCCGACCGGGCCGTACGCAGGAAGGCCAGCCCGAGCTGGCAGCAGCCGGCCAGCACGGTGATGGCGCAGGTGGTGCGCCAGCCGAAGTGCTGGATCAACTCGGCGGTCACCACGGTCAGTCCGGCGGCGGGCCCGCTCACCTGGAGGGGCGCGCCACCGAACCGGCCGGCGACGATGCCGCCCACGGCGGCGGCCACCAGCCCGGCCTGGAGGGGGGCTCCGGTGGCCAGGGCGATGCCGAGGGAAAGCGGCAGGGCGATCAGGAAGACGGCGATGGACGCGGAGAGGTCCGCGTGGAAGTCCCTGCGCCGCGCCGCGCCGCCGTTGCCGCCGGCGTCAGTGCCGTTGTCGCTGCCCTTGTCGCTGCCGTCGTTGCTGCCGTTGGTGCTGCCGTTGTTGCTGTCATCGGCGATGGAGGGGGATGTGGCTGTCATGGGTTCCCGTCTCCTCTGGGAAGGGATGAAGCGGCGGGAGTCAACACTCAGTAAATGGATGGTAATGGAGAGTAAAGATCGGCGAGGGGCAATACGGGCAATTGGGTCACGAAATCCCCCTCAAGGGTGATTAGGTATTTTTTCTGGCTTGTCACACCTTCCTATCGGCACACCGCGTGGGACGTTGCGTCCCGGAAGTCCCGCCAAGGAACGCGAGGGAGAGGTGTGCGGATGATCGCCGCCACGAAGAAGATCGCCGGCGGCCTGGTCGCCACGGCCCTGGCGCTCGGGGTCGCCGGGTGCAGCGCCTCGGAGTCCGACAGACCGACGGCGAGGAAGGGCGTCGCCGCCCCCGAGGCCCCCGGCAGCGTCAACAGGCCCATCGGTGACGGCTCGACCGCGTACACCGGACCCCAGCCCAACGTGGTGAAGCCGAGGAAACTGGCGCCCGGCGAGAAGCCACCGCAGTTCGTGGTGTTCTCCTGGGACGGGGCCGGCGAGGACAGCCAGAAGCTCTTCTCGCACTTCCGTGAGGTCGGCAAGAAGCACAACGCCCGGATGACCTACTTCCTCAGTGGCGTCTACATGCTTCCGGAGGAGAAGCGTTCCCTCTACACCGCCCCGCAGCACTCCCCGGGCCGTTCCGACATCGGCTTCGGCGACCTCCAGGGCATCAAGGACACCGCCACGCAGGTCCGTGCCGCCTGGCTGGAGGGCAACGAGATCGGCACCCACTTCAACGGCCACTTCTGCGGCCCCGACGGCGGCGTCGGGACCTGGTCCGTGGAGGAGTGGAAGAGCGAGATCAACCAGGCCAAGTCCTTCGTCAAGAACTGGAAGACCAACACGCCGGACCTCAAGGGGATGGACGCCCTCCCCTTCGACTACGACAAGGAACTCATCGGCGCCCGCACCCCCTGCCTCGAAGGGCAGAAGAACTTCATGCTCGCGGCGAAGGACATGGGCTTCCGCTACGACTCCAGCGGCATCAGCAAGCAGATCTGGCCCAAGAAGACGGACGGCCTCTGGGACATCCCGCTCCAGCTGGTCCCCCTGCCCGGCCGCGCCTTCGAGACGCTGAGCATGGACTACAACTACCTGATCAACCAGTCCGGGACCACCACCCAGGGCGACCCCTCGCAGCACGAGTACTGGGGCGACCAGATGCGCGACGGGCTGCGCCAGGCCTTCGACCGCGCCTACCAGGGCAACCGGGCGCCGCTGATCATCGGCAACCACTTCGAGTCCTGGAACGGCGGCACCTACATGCGTGCCGTCGAGGAATCCATCGCGACCATGTGCACCAAGCCGGAGGTCCGCTGCGTGCCGTTCCGCGAGCTGGTCGACTGGCTGGACGCCCAGGACCCCAAGGTCCTGGAGTGGATGCGCACCCTCGACGTCGGCCAGGCGCCGAAGGACGGCTGGAGGAAGTTCCTCACGGCGGGGCCGCCGCCGGCGCCGGCCGCCCCGTCGGGTGAGGCCGAGGTCAAGCCGGCTGAGGAGTCGGAGAGCGACGAGGGCTGATCAGCGCCTCGTCGAGGACGAAGCCGGGGTCGACCTGCGCCGCCAGGTCGACCCCGGTCTTGGCGTTGCCCCAGCTCTCGGCGTTGCGCAGGTGGAAGTGGACCATCTGCTCGGTGTACTTGGCCCAGTCCCGGTCGGCGTAGGAGTCCTCCGCCGCGTCCTGGAGTGCCTGGAGCGCGAGCCGGTTGGTCGCCTCCAGCAGCTCGAAGGCGGCGGGTCGGCCCTTCTCCATGGCCCGCACCCAGTCCGAGTGGCCGAAGGTGACCAACAGGTCCTCGCCGACCTCGTCCTGGAGGAACTCGATGTCCTCCGGGCCCTGCACCTTGTTGCCGACCACCTTGAGCGCGACCCCGAAGTCCCGGGCGTACTCCTTGTACTGCCGGTAGACGGACACGCCCTTGCGGGTCGGCTCGGCCACCAGGAAGGTCATGTCGAAGCGGGTGAACATGCCCGAGGCGAAGGAGTCGGAACCGGCCGTCATGTCGACGACGACGTACTCGTCGGGCCCGTCGACCAGGTGGTTCAGGCACAACTCCACCGCGCCGACCTTCGAGTGGTAGCAGGCCACGCCGAGGTCGGCCTCGGTGAAGGGTCCGGTCACCATGAGGCGTACGGGCTCCCCGTCCAGGTACAGCGTGCGCGCGCACGCCTCGTAGACCGGGTTGTCCTCGGTGACCCGCAGCAGGCGCGAACCGGTGCCGGGCGGAGTGGTCTTGATCATGCTGTCGCCGGACTCGATGCGCGGATTCGACCCGCGCAGGTACTCCTTGATCAGCGGCAGGTGCGCACCCAGGGCGGGCAGCGCGGCGGCCTCGTCCTCACCGAGCCCGAGGGCGGCGCCGAGGTGCTGGTTGATGTCGGCGTCCACCGCGACGACGGGGGCTTCATTGGCGGCGAGGTGGCGGATGAACAGGGAGGACAGCGTGGTCTTCCCGCTGCCGCCCTTTCCCACGAAAGCGATCTTCATATTCACCAAGGGTAGTGGAGTGGCGACAGGGAGTGGCCAAGCTGAGTGAAGAAGACCACTCCAAGGAGGGGTCGGTGCTATGGGGGCGCAGTGATTAGGCTCCTTACTTATGAGTAGCGCTTCTGACCCGCTGGCGCCCCTGGGCGCCCTCCCGGGTGTCGCCGAGTCCGTGGATTCCGTACGCAAGGCAGTGGACCGGGTCTACGGGCACCGCGTGATGCGCCGGCGCAGCGGGGAGATCGCCTCGGAGGCCGCCCTGCGCGGCGCCCGCGGGAGCGCGGCCCTCTCGGGGGCCGACTGGGCGCTGGAGGAGGTGCGCCGCCGGACCGACTTCGGCGCGGAGGCCGAGGCGCGCACGGTGGGTGCGGCGCTGCGCCTGACGGCGGAGGCCGGGCAGTTGCTGAGCATCTGGCGGCAGTCGCCGCTGCGGGTCCTCGCGCGCCTGCACCTCGTGGCGTGCGGTTCGACGGAGGCCGGGGACGTGGTGGGTCGGCCGCGCCTGGCGGGCGAGCCGGTGGACGAGCCCTTGGTGGGGCTGCCCCTGCCGAGCGCGGAGGAGGTCGCGGGCCGGCTCGACGGTCTGTCGCGGCTGATCATCGCGGGCGGGTCCGCCCCGGCCCTGGTCACGGGAGCCGTGGTGCACGGCGAACTGCTGGCGCTGCGGCCCTTCGGTTCGTACAACGGCCTGGTCGCGCGGGCGGCGGAGCGGATCGTGCTGATCAACAGCGGTCTCGACCCCAAGGCGATCTGCCCGGCGGAGGTGGGTCACGCGGAGCAGGGGGCGCAGGCCTACCTGGAGGCCTTCGAGGGCTACGTCTCCGGGACCCCGGAGGGGATGGCCGCGTGGATCGCGCACTGCGGTCGGGCGGTCGAGCTCGGGGTGCGGGAGTCGACGGCGGTCTGCGAGGCGCTCCAGCGCGGCGCGGCGTAGGCGGCGTAGGGGCCCGAAGGGCCCGGACACGGGTTGCGGCGACACCGTACTGCTGTGGTGTCGCCGCTGGCATTCACGCCCAGTTACCAAGCGTCCTCGATAGTTGCCCATCAGGTCGGGAGCTTTGCCCGGTTACCTGGTGCGGCTGGCCCGTAATCGACGGGTCGACGTCGCGTGGGTGCTCGGCGTTCCTGCTTCGGTCCGTGGGCCTTACTGCGTTTTAAAGATGATCCTCTCGGATGTTCTTTGGTCTCGCGGGCCGTTGACTCCTTTGTACTCCGGTTCGCGGTGGAGCGAAACCCCTGGCCGAAGTTCTTTACTTTCCGGGAGGAATCGGGGCGATCCAGGCACCCGTATCGGCCCACGTCGGGGCAGCCATTCGGGCGCTCGGCGGTCAGGTCGAGGCGACGGTGACGCCGCCCCGACGGCGGCTCGCGTACCAGACCAACCCCGCGGTGGCCGCGGCCGCGCCGACCGCCACCGCGGCGACCAGCGCCGGGCGCGCGGGCATGGACAACCCGGGCAGGCGCTGCTTCAGGCGCACCGGCTTGTCGAACACCAGCACCGGCCACTCCCGGGCGACCGCCTCCCGCCGCAGTGCCCGGTCGGGGTTGACCGCGTGCGGGTGCCCGACCGCTTCCAGCATCGGCACGTCGGTGATCGAGTCGCTGTACGCGTAGCACCGCGCGAGGTCGTACCCCTCGGACTCCGCGAGCTCCCGTACGGCTTCCGCCTTCGTGGGCCCGTAGGCGTAGTACTCGATCTCGCCGGTGAAGCAGCCGTCCTCGCCGACCACCATGCGCGTGGCGACGACCCGGTCCGCGCCGAGCATCTCGCCGATGGGCTCGACCACTTCGGCGCCGGAGGTCGACACGATGACCACGTCACGCCCGGCGGTGTGGTGGGCCTCGATGAGGGACGCGGCCTCGTCGTAGATGATCGGGTCGATCAGGTCGTGCAGGGCCTCGGCCACGATCTCCCGGACCTGTTGCACGTTCCACCCCTTGCAGAGGGCGGACAGGTATTCGCGCATCCGCTCCATCTGGTCGTGGTCGGCGCCGCCGGCCAGGAAGATGAACTGCGTGTACGCGGTGCGCAGCACGGCCCGCCGGTTGATCAGCCCCCCCTGGTAGAAGGACTTGCTGAACGTCAGAGTGCTGGACTTCGCAATGACCGTCTTGTCCAGGTCGAAGAAGGCGGCGGTCCGAGGCAAGGAGTGCGGCAAGGGCTGATTTTCCACGACCCGAGCATATGCGCCCACCATTCGGCGTAAGGTGTGGCGCGTGGGTTTGCCTGAGAAGCCTCTCGGGTACACCATGGAAGTCACGGATCGTTCGCGACCGTGCTAACCCGGTCTGGCTCCTCCCCCCCCGAGTCGGACCGTGGGGACGACCCCCGCTCTCCCCCCCGGCGGGGGTCGTCGCATGTCCGGACGCGGTTCGCCTCCCTTGCTGCCGGCCTTCAGTGACCATCCCTGCGGCCCTCCTCTCGCTTTCGGCCTCCGTGCGTTGGCCCTCACCCCCTCCAACTCGTGACGCTGAGTAGTGGTTCCGGCGCGCTCCGGAACTCACCTGATGGGGTGGCGAAGTTATTCACAACCGCCTTCTTGTCCACAGATTTCGAGCAAGATCCACTTCTTTTTCCGCACTGGTCCACGGTGATTCCAGCCGCGAAGTCCGTGGCTTGTGGATTTGCTGTGAGAAGGGGGCGGAGATCGTGGCTGGATCGAAGTCGTGTGAAGCGTCGGGGCTCGTGGTGGAGGGTGCCGGCGGGGTGGCGGGCCGTGCGGGCGGGGCGGTTGCCGCCGGCGGACGGCCGTTGATCATCACCGAGGACCCGGTGCTGCTCGACGATCTGCTGCGGCTGTGCGCCGCCGCGGGCGCCGAGCCGCATGTGCACCACGCGGTGCCCGAGCAAAGCGGAGCCGGTGGTGAGCGTGGTGGCGGAGGCTACGGAGGTGGCGCCGGAGTGGGGGCGGGAGTCGGGGCGGGAGTCGGCGCCGGCGGGGATCCGCCGGGTTTCGGCGGGGCGGACGGCAGGGCGGTCGGCGTGGTGGACGGCGGCGTCGGCTGGGAGAGCGCCCCACTCGTCCTGGTCGGGGACGACGCCGCCCGTCGGGTGAGCGGAGCGCCGCGCCGGGACGGGGTGTTCCTCGTCGGTCGGGACCTCGACGACCCCGGGGTCTGGCAGCGGGCCGTGGAAATCGGTGCCGAGGAGGTGCTGCGCCTGCCCGACGCCGAAGGCCGGCTCGTCGACCGCATCGCCGACGTGGTGGAGGGTGCCGGACGCCCCGCCCTGTCGGTCGGCGTGATCGGCGGCAGCGGCGGCTCCGGGGCCTCCACCCTCGCCTGTGCCCTCGCCCTGCGCGCCGCCCGCGCCGGACAGCGCACGATCCTCATCGACGGCGACCCCCTGGGCGGCGGGATGGACGTACTGCTCGGCGGTGAGAGCGCCGAGGGGCTGCGCTGGCCCGACTTCGCCGCCTCGCGCGGTCGGGTCGGAGCCGGGGCGCTGGAGGAGTCGCTGCCCGAGCTGCACGCGCTGCGCGTCCTGAGTTGGGACCGGGGGGACCGGGTGGTGGTGCCGCCCGCCGCGATGCGGTCGGTCGTGGCCGCCGCCCGCAGGCGGGGCGGAGTGGTGGTGGTCGACCTGCCCCGCCGGGTCGACGAGGCCGTCGCGGAGGTGTTGGCCCAGCTGGACCTCGTCCTGATGGTGGTGCCGGGCGAGCTGAGGTCGGTGGCCGCCGCCGGCCGGGTCGCCGCCGGGGTGCGGATGGTGGCCCGCGATGTCCGTGTCGTCGTACGGGGCCGCTGCCGCGACGGGCTCGACGCGGAGGCGGTGGCGCGGCTGCTCGGGGCTCCGCTGGCCGGGGAACTCCCGATGGAGGTGGGGCTCCCGGGGCGGGTGGCCGAGGGGGAACCACCGGGTGCGCGGGGCACGCTGGCCCGCTTCTGCGACGGCTTCTGGCGGCGGGCCCTCGGGCCCGCCCAGGGGGTGCCGGCATGAGCACGGTGCTGCTGGACGCGGTACGCCAGCGCCTCGCCGAAAGCGGAGCGGAACCGACGCCGGCCCGGGTCGCCGCCGCCCTGCGGGCACAGGGCCGACTCCTCGGTGACGCGGAAGTCCTCGGAGTGGCCGCCCAACTGCGGTCCGAACTGGTCGGCGCGGGCCCGCTGGAGCCACTGCTCGCCGACCCCGAGGTCACCGACGTCCTCGTGGCCGCCCCCGACCGGGTGTGGGTGGACCGGGGCGGCGGACTGGAGCCGACCACGGTGACCTTCGCCGACGCCGAGGCCGTGCGCAGGCTGGCCCAGCGGCTGGCCGCCGTCGCCGGGCGCCGCCTGGACGACGCCCGGCCCTGGGTGGACGCCCGCATGCCCGACGGCACGCGGTTGCACGCGGTGCTGCCACCCGTCGCCGTCGGATCGGCATGCCTGTCGCTGCGGGTGGTGCGGCCCAAGGCCTTCACCCTGGACGAGCTGGTCGCCGCCGGCACCCTGCCACCCGGCGGGCAACGGCTGCTGCGGGCGCTGGTCGAGGCCCGACTCTCCTTCCTCGTCTCGGGGGGCACGGGGACGGGCAAGACCACCCTCCTCAGCGCGCTGTTGGGGCTGGTCGGACCCCGCGAACGCATCGTGCTGGCCGAGGACTCGGCGGAGCTGCGCCCCGACCATCCACACGTGGTGCGGTTGGAAACCCGCCCCGCGAACCAGGAGGGCGCCGGCCTCGTGACCCTGGCGGACCTGGTGCGACAGGCCCTGCGGATGCGCCCGGACCGACTGGTGGTCGGCGAGGTGCGCGGTCCGGAAGTCGCCGACCTGCTCGCGGCGTTGAACACCGGCCACGAAGGGGGCTGCGGCACCGTTCACGCCAATGCCGCCGCGCACGTACCCGCTCGACTGGAGGCGCTCGGGACCACCGCCGGACTCGATCGGGCGGCCCTGCACAGCCAGTTGGCGGCCGCGCTGAGCCTGGTGGTGCACCTGGTCCGGGACCGTACCGGGCGGCGCCGGGTGGCCGAGGTGCACGTACTGGAGCGGGATCCGGCCGGGCTGGTGGTGACCGTGCCCGCGCTGCGCTGGGGAGCGCGGGGCTTCGTACGCGAGCAGGGCTGGGCCCGGCTCGGACCGCTGCTGGGAGGTGCGCGGTGAGCGCCGGGCCGCTCGGATCGGTGCCGGTGTTCGCCGGGGTGCTGTGCGCCGGGGCGGCCGCCTGGGTGCTGGCCGGGCCGGAGGGCTCCTCGCGCCGGGTCCGGCTGGTCCTCGCGGGAGCGGGGCCCCTGGTGACGGCCGGGCCGGCGCGCGGGCGGCGGCTCGTGGCGTGGCTGCGGGTCGGGGTCGCGCGGTGGCCGGAGTGGGCCGCTCGCCGCCGGGCTCGTGGTCGCCGTGGCCGGCGGCTCCGTGATCCCGCTCCTCCTGGGAGCCGGGGCGGTACCGCTGGTGCGCGGTTGGCTGCGGCCCGGCAGCGCGAGCGGAGCGCGCCGGTCGGGCCGCCGCGGTGGTGGCGCTGTGCGGGGCCGTGGTGGGCGAGCTGCGGGCAGGGGCGCAGCCCGGCCGGGCCCTGACGGTGGCGGTGCGCCGTACGGCCACCGGGTCCGAGGGGTTGGGGCCCGCGGAGGCGGGAGTTCTGGCCGCCGCGGCCTTCGGCGGGGAGGTGGCCGAGGCGCTGCGGCAGGCGGCCCGGGAACCCGGGGCGGAAGGACTGGCCGCGATGGCCGCCTGCTGGCGGGTCTCGGTGGACGGGGGCGCGGGGCTGGCCGCCGGACTGGACCGGCTGGAAGCAGCGTTGCGGGCCGAGCGCGACCAGCAGGAGTCGCTACGGGCCCAGCTGGCGGGAGCCCGCTCCACGACGCTGGTCCTCGCCTTGCTGCCGCTGGTGGGGCTGCTGATCGGTACCGGACTCGGGGCCGACCCCCTGCGCGTGCTGCTGCACACGCCGGTGGGGTGGGGCTGCCTGCTGGCGGGCGCGGTACTGGAGGCGCTCGGGCTGCTGTGGTGCCGGCGGATCGTCCGGACGGGGGAGCGGTGATGGGCGCGGCGGCGATCCACAGGCTGGGGACGGCGCTGTGCCTCGCGGTGGCGGCCTGGGCCCTGGGGTCGGTGGTGGTGGCGTGGCTGGGGCGGCGGGCGGTGCGGCGCAGGCTCCTGGGCCTGTTCCGGGCGGAGCCGGCCCCGAAGCGGACCGCCGTGGGGCTGCGGCGGCGGGCGGTGCTCCGGGTGTGGGCGGCGCCCGTGGGGGCGCTGGTGGCGGCCTGGGCGCTGATCGGCGGGGTGTCCGGGTTCCTGACCGGGTGCGGCGTGGCGTACGCGGTACGACGCCTCGTCGCCCGTGCGCGGCCGGCCGGCGGGGTCGATGTCCGCCGCGCCGAGCGGCAGTTGCCCTTCGCCGTCGACCTGCTCGCCGCCTGCCTGGCGGCCGGGGCGGGGCCGGTGGAGGCGGCCGAGGTGGTGGGGGAGTCCCTGGGCGGCCCGGTGGGGGAACGGCTCGCGCTGGCCGGCGCCGAGCTGCGGCTCGGGAGCGAACCGGGGGTCGCGTGGGGGAGGTTGGCGGAGATACCGGGCGCTCGGGCGCTGGCGGAGTGCCTGGAGCGGGCCGCGCGGAGCGGGGCCCCGGCCGCGGAGCCGGTCTCCCGCCTGGCGGCGGCCCTCCGGGCGGACCGCTCCCGCCAGGCGGCGGTGCGGGCGCAGCGGGCGGCGGTCCTCGTGACCGCCCCGGTCGGGCTCTGCTTCCTCCCCGCGTTCCTCGCGGTGGGAGTGGCTCCGGTGGTGATCGGAATGGCCTCCGGCCTGTTGGCGGGCAACTGACGGGCCGTGAAAAAGCGCGGTAAGGGGGTGCGGTAAGGGGGTGCAAAGGGCCGGAAGGGGGTCGGAGGGGGCACGAAAAGGCTGACGAAGATCCACTGAGACTTGCCGGAAGATCCGGCAGGACCACAAACCGACATCACATCAAGAACGTAATCCCACAGGAGGTTGTCATGAGGATCATCTGGTTTCGCGTGCGGACGCGGCTGGGCGGTCGGTCGGCGGACGCGGGAATGTCGACTTCGGAATACGCCATGGGCACGATCGCCGCGTGTGCATTCGCCGCCGTTCTGTACAAGGTGGTGACGAGTGACGTGGTCTCGACGGCACTTCAGTCGACCATCGGGAAGGCGCTCGATGTGCCCTTCTGAGCGAAAGCCGCCGGGAGCGGGGGACCGCGGATATGTGACGGCTGAGGCGGCTGTGGTCATTCCGGCACTGGTGCTTTTCGCGGCGCTGCTGGTGTGGGGGTTGATGGCCGCCGCCGCGCAGATCCGGTGCGTGGACGCGGCGCGGGCCGGAGCGCGGGCCGTGGCCCGGTCGGAACCGGTGGAGGCGGCGGCGCGGGTCGCCGGGTCGGCCGCCCCGCCGGGGGCGGAGGTGGAGGTGGAGCGGACGGGGACCTGTGGGTCGTGCGGGTGTCCGCGCCGGCGCCGGGGCCGCGCGGGCTGCCGGTCCGGCTCGGGGCGCGGGCGGCGGCCCTGGCGGAGGACAGCGTGGGAGCGCCGCCGTGAGCCGGGACCGCCTGAGCCGGGACCGGGGCTCGGCGACGGTGTGGGCCACGGTGATGGTCACCGTGCTCGGGGCGGTGTTCGGGGCGTGCTGCTGCTGGGGCAGGCGGTGGTCGCGCGGCACCGGGCGGGGCCGCGGCCGACCTGGCGGCCCTCGCGGCGGCGCTGACCTGGGCCCGGGGCCCCGAGGCGGCCTGCGCCGCGGCCGGGCGGGTCGCCGGGGCGCAGGGGTGGTGGTGGCCGAGTGCCGGGTCGGGGGCGAGGTGGTCCAGGTCTCGGCCCGGGTCCGGGCGGGCCCCTTCACCCCGACCGTCCGGGCCCGCGCCGGCCCTCCCCTGACGGCCTCGACCGAGCCGCCTTGACCGAGCCGCCCTTGACCGGGCCGCCCTTGACCGGGCCGCCCTCGACCGAGCCGCCCTCGGCCGGGCCGCCACCGGCGGCGGTGGTTTCGGCCGCGCCGGCGCGGGCCGGATCCGGGCTTACGGCCTCGTACGGGGCGGGCTCGCTCGGAGGGTCGCCGGCTCGGTCGGGGTGAGTGGTCCAGGGATGTTTCGGGTGGGTGCGTCAGGGCTCGGGGGTGGGGGTGGTCAGGAGGCGGGTGAGCAGGCGGATGGCGCCGCGTTTGTGGAGGGGGTCGTTGCCGTTGCCGCACTTGGGGGACTGGATGCAGGACGGGCAGCCGGCCTCGCACTCGCAGGCGGCGATGGCGTCCCGGGTCGCGGTCAGCCACGCCCGCGCCGTGTGGAAGGCCCGCTCGGCGAAGCCGGCGCCGCCCGGGTGGCCGTCGTAGACGAACACCGTGGGCAGCAGGGTGTCCGGATGCAGCGGGACGGAGACCCCGCCGATGTCCCAGCGGTCGCAGGTGGCGAACAGCGGGAGCAGGCCGATGGAGGCGTGCTCGGCGGCGTGCAGGGCGCCGCCGAGGATCTCCGGGTTGATCCGGGCCTCGTCGAGCTGGTCCTCGGTGACCGTCCACCACACGGCCCGGGTGCGCAGGGTGCGCGGCGGCAGGTCCAGTTTGGCCTCGCCGAGCACCTCGCCGGTGATCAGTTTGCGCCGCAGATAGGAGACGACCTGGTTGGTGACCTCGACGGAGCCGTAGCAGATCCTGGCCGCACCCCAGGGGATCTCGGTCTCCGTCTCCAGGATCCGGATGGTGGTGGTGTCGCGGGCGGTGGTGGAGAAGGGCGGCGAGGCTTCCTCGACCAGGGCCACGGAATCCTCCAGGTCCAGGTGTTTCACCAGGTAGGTGCGGCCCTGGTGGAGGTGGACGGCACCGTCGTGGACGGCGGAGTGGGACGCGGCCTCGTCGACCGTGCCCAGCAGCCGGCCGGTCGCGGCCTCGACGATCTGCACCGGGCGGCCGCCGCCGCCCCGGATGTCGGTGAGGTCGCAGGCCCGCTCCCGGCGGGTCCAGTGCCAGGCCGCCGTCCGCCAGCGCAGCAGCTTCGCGGCCTCCAGCTGCGGCAGCAGATCGGCGGTGGCCGGGCCGAAGAGGTCCAGGTCCGCTTCGGTCAGGGGCAGCTCGGCGGCGGCCGCGCACAGGTGCGGCGCCAGGACGTACGGGTTGTCCGGGTCCAGGACCGTGGCCTCCACGGGCTGCCGGAACAGCGCCTCGGGGTGGTGGACCAGGTACGTGTCGAGCGGGTCGTCACGGGCCACCAGCACCGCGAGGGCGCCCTGCCCCGAGCGGCCGGCGCGGCCCGCCTGCTGCCACAGCGAGGCCCGGGTGCCCGGGTAGCCGGTGATCAGGACGGCGTCCAGGCCGGAGACGTCCACGCCCAGCTCCAGGGCGGTGGTCGCCGCCAGGCCGAGCAGCTCCCCGGAGTGCAGGGCCCGCTCCAGGGCCCGCCGCTCCTCGGGCAGGTAGCCGCCCCGATAGGCGGCGACCCGCCGGGGCAGGCTCCGGTCGACCTCCGCGAGCCGTTCCTGCGCGATCACGGAGATCAGTTCCGCGCCGCGTCGGGAGCGTACGAAGGCCACCGTACGGACGCCCTGCACGACCAGGTCGGTCAGAAGGTCGGCGGTCTCCGCCGTGGCCGTACGGCGTACGGGCGCGCCCTTCTCGCCCTTGAGGTCGGTCAGCGGCGGCTCCCACAGGGCGAACACCACCTCGCCGCGCGGGGAGGCGTCGTCGGTGACCTCCAGGACCGGCACGCCCGTCAGCCGGGACGCGGCGGCCGCCGGGTCGCCGGCGGTGGCGGAGGCCAGCAGGAACACCGGCTCGGAGCCGTAGCGGGCGCACAGGCGCCGCAGCCGGCGCAGGACCTGGGCGACGTGCGAGCCGAAGACCCCGCGGTAGGTGTGGCACTCGTCCACGACCACGTACCGGAGCGACTTCAGGAAGGAGGCCCAGCGGGCGTGGGACGGCAGTATGCCCCGGTGCAGCATGTCGGGGTTGGTCAGCACGTAGTTGGCGTACTGGCGCACCCATTCGCGTTCCTCGAAGGGGGTGTCGCCGTCGTACACGGCGGGGCGGACGGCGTTTCCGAGGGGCGCGGCCAGTTCCCGGACGGCCCGCCGCTGGTCGGCGGCCAGAGCCTTGGTGGGGGCCAGGTAGAGGGCGGTCGCACCGCGCCCGTTCGGGGCCCGCGCCCCGTCCGTGAGGGCGGAGAGCACGGGTGCGAGGTAGGCCAGGGACTTCCCGGAGGCGGTTCCGGTGGCGATGACCACGGACTCGCCGTCCAGGGCGTGCTCGGCGGCCGCGGCCTGATGTTCCCACGGATGTTCGATCCCGGCGGCCTGGATCGCGGCCACGACATCCGTTCGGATGCGGTCCGGCCACACTGCATGACGACCCGCCCGAGGGGGCAAGTGCTCCGTATGGGTGATGCGCGCAGCCCGCGAAGGCCCCCGTGACAGCCGGTCCAGAACCGTGCCGGGGGTGGGTCCAGGGTGCCCCGGTGCCGTGGCCGGACCGGGGCGGTCAGTGTTGCCCATTGGAACCGAGTGTGTCACTGGCGTGCGGGACAATGGTCCCAAGGCGTCGTGCGCGCCTGCCGGTAAGTGATTGAATGCCATCGCGGCAGCCGATCCCTCCCCTTACCTTCGGGTGGGGAGGCCCCTGGGGGGCGCCGCTCGATAGCAAGGTGCTGGAGGATCCGTGGACCTGTCCCTGTCGACTCGCACTGTCGGCGACCGCACGGTCGTAGAGGTCGGTGGCGAGATTGATGTGTATACCGCGCCCAAGCTGCGCGAGCAGTTGGTGGAGTTGGTGAACGACGGCAGCTACCACCTGGTTGTCGACATGGAGCGAGTGGACTTCCTCGACTCCACCGGCCTCGGTGTGCTCGTGGGAGGCCTCAAGCGCGTGCGCGCGCACGAGGGCTCGCTGCGTCTGGTCTGCAACCAGGAGCGCATCCTGAAGATCTTCCGTATCACCGGTCTGACGAAGGTGTTCCCGATCCACACGAGTGTGGACGACGCCGTCAACGCCACCGACTGACGGCCGCCGGCGACCGCCTCCCCGGCGGTTGCCGGCGCCGACCAGGAGCGGGGGTACCGGGCCGCGGACGGTCCGGGCCCCTGTCAAGGCACGCCCGTAGTCCGAGGGGGACGCACATGGCCACCGTTGAACTGCGCTTCAGCGCCCAGCCCGAGCACGTCAGGACGGCCCGCCTCGTCGCGGCCGCCGTGGCGCGCAGGGCCGGTGTGGAGGAAGCCGTACTCGACGAGGTCCGCCTCGCCGTCGGTGAGGCCTGTTCGCGTGCCGTCGGACTGCACCGCAGCAACGGACTGACCGCGCCCGTCCGGGTCGTGCTGATCGAGGAGGAGAAGCTCTTCTCCATCGAGGTCGGTGACGAGGTACCCGGACCGGCCGGCGGTTCCACCGGCACCGTGCCGGGGATCGCGGCCGCCCTCGACCCCGATGCGGACGGTGAGGACGAGATGGGCCTCGCGGTCATCAGCGGCCTCGTCGACGACGTCGCCGTCACCACCGGGGAGGCCGGCGGAACGATTCGCATGACCTGGCCGATCTCGGGCCACGGCGGCCTTTCCTAGCCGCTCCTGCCACCGGCGCACCTCCGCCTCGGCCCGGGGCGGGCCGCGCCGACCGCGTCCGGGCGCGGGTCCCTCGTATCTTCGGATCTTTTTCAAGGCCCTGCTGAGCAGGGCCTTTTTCGTTTTCCCCGATAAACCTGAAGATGTTGATCGGCCGTCAATGCCTTTGTCCCATTACCTCTTTCGAGGGTAATGGAGTGACGCGATCTATTGCTGAGGAGCGAGACCACGCCAATTGCGTTTCCCGCCCACTGTTTTGATCAGGTCGCGCTCCCTACAATCCGTCCACATCTTGAGCTCATCACGTCAAGGAGGACGAATGACGGGGCTCTTCACCCCTATCGCGCCCGATCGCGTCAACGATCTGGCAGCCGCCGTACTCACCGAAGACAATCGGCTGATCGTTTTCGTGATCGCGGGCGTCGCTCTCGCCGCCCTCGTCGTCGCGCAGATCCTGGTCCGCCAGGTTCTCGCCGCCGACGAGGGAACCGACAGCATGAAGAAGATCGCAGCGGCCGTTCAGGAAGGCGCCAACGCCTATCTGGGACGCCAGTTGCGCACGCTCGGCGTCTTCGCCGTCGTGGTCTTCTTCCTGCTCTTCCTGCTCCCCGCCGACGACTGGACGCAACGGGCGGGACGTTCCGCCTTCTTCCTCGTCGGCGCCCTCTTCTCGGCCACCACCGGCTACATCGGCATGCGCCTCGCGGTCCGCGCCAACGTCCGCGTCGCCGCCGCCGCCCGCGAGGCCACCCCGGCCGAGGGCGAACCCGCCAAGGACCTGACGGAAGTGGCCCACAAGGCCATGAAGATCGCCTTCCGCACGGGTGGCGTCGTCGGCATGTTCACCGTCGGCCTCGGCCTGCTCGGCGCCTCCTGCGTCGTCCTGGTCTACGCCGCCGACGCCCCCAAGGTCCTGGAGGGCTTCGGCCTCGGCGCCGCCCTGATCGCGATGTTCATGCGCGTGGGCGGCGGCATCTTCACCAAGGCCGCCGACGTGGGCGCCGACCTGGTCGGCAAGGTCGAGCAGGGCATTCCGGAGGACGATCCGCGCAATGCCGCGACCATCGCCGACAATGTGGGCGACAACGTCGGCGACTGCGCGGGGATGGCGGCCGACCTCTTCGAGTCGTACGCCGTCACCCTCGTGGCCGCGCTGATCCTGGGCAAGGCCGCCTTCGGCGACCTCGGCCTGGCCTTCCCGCTGATCGTCCCCGCGATCGGTGTCATCACCGCCATGATCGGCATCTTCGCGGTCTCCCCGCGCCGCAGCGACCGCAGCGGCATGACCGCCATCAACCGCGGCTTCTTCATCTCCGCCGTGATCTCGCTGGTGCTGGTCGCGATCGCCGTCTACGCGTACCTCCCGGCCACCTACAAGGAGCTCGTCGGCGTCGAGGACGCCGCGATCTCGAACCACCCCGGCGACCCGCGCGTCCTGGCCGTCGTCGCCGTCGCCATCGGCATCGTGCTCGCGGCCCTGATCCAGCAGCTGACCGGGTACTTCACGGAGACCAACCGCCGTCCCGTCCGGGACATCGGCAAGTCCTCCCTGACCGGCGCGGCCACCGTCGTCCTCGCCGGCATCTCCGTCGGCCTGGAGTCCGCCGTCTACACGGCGCTGCTCATCGGCCTCGGCGTCTACGGAGCCTTCCTGCTCGGCGGCACGTCGATCATGCTGGCGCTGTTCGCGGTGGCCCTGGCCGGCACCGGCCTGCTCACCACCGTCGGCGTCATCGTCGCCATGGACACCTTCGGTCCGGTCTCCGACAACGCCCAGGGCATCGCCGAGATGTCCGGCGACGTCGAGGGCGCCGGCGCGCAGGTCCTCACCGACCTCGACGCCGTCGGCAACACCACGAAGGCCATCACCAAGGGCATCGCCATCGCCACCGCCGTCCTCGCCGCAGCGGCGCTCTTCGGCTCGTACAACGACGCCATCACGGGCGCGGTGAAGGAAGTCGGCGCCAAGGCCGGCGAGATGAACCTCAGCCTCGACATCGCCCAGCCCAACAACCTCGTCGGCCTGGTCCTCGGCGCGGCGGTCGTGTTCCTCTTCTCGGGCCTGGCCATCAACGCCGTCTCCCGCTCCGCGGGCGCCGTCGTCTACGAGGTGCGCCGCCAGTTCCGCGAGCACCCGGGGATCATGGACTACACCGAGAAGCCCGAGTACGGGCGCGTCGTGGACATCTGCACCAAGGACGCGCTGCGCGAGCTCGCCACGCCCGGCCTGCTCGCCGTCCTCACCCCGATCGCCGTGGGCTTCAGCCTCGGCGTCGGAGCGCTCGGCTCCTTCCTCGCGGGCGCCATCGGCACCGGCACCCTGATGGCGGTCTTCCTCGCCAACTCCGGTGGCGCGTGGGACAACGCGAAGAAGCTCGTCGAGGACGGGCACCACGGCGGCAAGGGCAGCGAGGCCCACGCCGCGGTCGTCATCGGCGACACGGTCGGCGACCCGTTCAAGGACACCGCCGGCCCGGCCATCAACCCGCTGCTCAAGGTGATGAACCTGGTGGCGCTGCTGATCGCCCCCGCCGTCGTGCAGTTCAGCTACGGCGCGGACACCAGCGCGACCGTACGGGCCATCGTGGCGACCGTCGCGATCCTGATCATCGTCACCGCGGTCTACATCTCCAAGCGGCGCGGCATCGCCGTCGGCGAGGACAACACCGGCGGAGCGGCCGAGCGGGTGGCGCAACCGGCCGATCCGGCCGTGGTCTCCTGACCTCGGGGCTCCGACCCCTCGGGAGGCCCCGGCCGTAAGGCCCACGGGCGTCCGTACGCGAGGCACGGGCTCGATGATGCGCCCGAACGGCGGACGGGCGGCGCGGACTGACGCGCCGTCCGTCCGCCTTTGTGCGTCCCCGGATGGAGGGCGTGTATCTTCCGGCCGAGAGCCTTCGAAGGGACCAATCCGGTGAACAAGAAGCTTGCGGCCGCGGTGTCCGGCGGTGCGGTACTGATGCTCGTCCTGTCCGGCTGCGGTGGGGGCGAGGACGACGGCGCCAAGAAGGCCGACGCCTGGGCCAAGAAGGTCTGCGACCAATGGGAGCCCCAGCTCACCAAGATCAAGGACACCAACGACGAGCTGAAGCGCGTCGCGACGCAGAGCAGCAAGCCCGAGGAGGTCCAGAAGACCGACTCGGCCGCCTTCCAGACGCTCTCCGACGCCTACAAGAGCATGGGCGGGTCCCTGACCTCCGCCGGGGAGCCGCCCGTCAAGGACGGCAAGAGCGCCGCGGACGCCGTGGTCAAGAGCTACGACGAGATCTCCAAGGGCTACATCGATCTGAAGACGAAGATCGACGCCCTGGACCCCAAGGACCAGGCGAAGTTCGCGGAGGGTCTCCAGCAGGTCGCCGGCGGACTCACCGAGGTCGCGGCCAACGAGACGGCGAGCAAGCAGAAGCTCAGCTCGACCGGGCTGAGGGTGCTCAACACGCAGAAGGGCTGCCAGGTCACCACGGCCAAGTAGCCGACTGGCGCAGTCGACCGGCACGCAGTCGACCGGTCGAGCCGCCGGACGCCGGGGCGGCCGGGTCCACAACGGACCCGGCCGCCCTGGCGCGTGTCCCGGGGTCGTACGCATTGCCCGTACGGGCGGCCACAATGGACGCGTGAGTACCACCAGCCTCCCCCAGCCGCAGCCCGAACGCGCCGCCGCGCTCCGCGCCGCCCTGCTCGCCGCCGGCTTCACCGCCGACGGACTGCTCGACCTCCTCGGCGCCCCCGCCTACGCCGCCCTCGCCCGCAGCGAGACGGTGCCCGCCCTGCGGGCCACCCGCCGCCACGGCGACGGCCCGCTCGCGAGCCTGGTCCGGCTGTTCCTGCTCCAGGCCCCCGTGCCCTACGTCCACGCCGCGGCCGCCCTGCCCGTCGAGGACGCGCTCGCCGACGGCTGGCTGCGGCGCGAGGGGGACGAGGTGCACGCCACCGTGGACGTGCGCCCGTACGGGGGCCCGGACGGCGAGGACTGGTTCATCGTCTCGGACCTCGGCTGCGCCGTCGGCGGGGCCGGCGGGATCGGCAGCCGCGAGGAGGGCGTCGTCCTCGGGGTCGGTGGGGCCTCCACCACCCTGGCCGGCATCACCGTCCGCACCCCCGTCGCCACGGCCCTCGACCTCGGTACCGGCTCAGGGATCCAGGCGCTGCACGCCGCCCAGCACGCCACCCGGGTCACCGCCACCGACGTCAACCCCCGGGCCCTGGAATTCACCCGTCTGACGTTGGCGCTCTCCGGGGCGCCGGAGGCGGAACTCTTGGCCGGATCCTTGTTCGAGCCCGTCGGTGACGCGACGTACGACCTGATCGTGTCCAACCCGCCCTTCGTGATCTCGCCCGGCCCGCGGCTCACGTACCGGGACGGCGGCATGGGCGGCGACGACCTGTGCCGCACCCTGGTCCAGGAGGCGGGCGCGCACCTCAACCCGGGTGGCTACGCCCAGTTCCTCGGCAACTGGCAGCACGTCGAAGGGGAGGACTGGCGCGACCGGGTCCGCTCCTGGGTGCCGCGCGGCTGCGACGCGTGGATCGTGCAGCGTGACGTGCAGGACGTGACGCAGTACGCGGAGCTGTGGCTGCGCGACGCCGGCGACCACCGCGCGGACCCGGCGGAGTACGCCGAGCGCTACGAGGACTGGCTCGACGAGTTCGAGTCCCGCAAGACCAAGGCCGTCGGCTTCGGCTGGATCACGCTGCGCCGCAGCGACGCCGCCGAGCCGTCCATCGTCGTCGAGGAATGGCCGCATTCGGTCGAGCAGCCGCTCGGCGAGACGGTCCTCGCGCACTTCGCCCGCCAGGACTACCTGCGCGAACACGACGACGCGGCGCTGCTGGCGGGGTACTTCCAGCTGACCGAGGAGGTCGTCCAGGAGCAGGTCGGGGTGCCCGGAGCGGAGGACCCGGAGCACGTGGTGCTGCGGCAGAACCGCGGAATGCGGCGGGCGACCAAGGTCGACACGGTCGGCGCGGGGTTCGCCGGGGTGTGTGACGGGTCACTCAGCGCGGGGCGGATTCTGGACGCGATCGCCCAGCTGGTGGAAGAGGATCCGGTGGCGCTGCGGGACCGGACGCCGGAGGCGATCCGGCTGCTGGTGGAGCAGGGGTTCCTGGAGCCGGTGCCGGGGCCGACGGCGGGCTGATCGGCGTACGGGTCGGCAGGCCGCGCGGGGGCTCGTACCGCCGCGCGGGGGCTCGTACGCCGTCCCGGGAAGCTCCTGCGCGGGGCGCCGTACGCCGTCCCGTGGGGCCGCGTGGCCAGGATGTAACCCGGGGTTCGTCCGCCGTATCCCCGGGGCCGGCAGGCTCCCGGGATACGGCGGGATCCGGGGGGATTCCCGCGCGGCTCACCGGTGGCTCACGGGTGATTCACGGGTGATTCACGGGCAAGGGGAACGGTATGGAACGAGGCCCGGCGATCTTCGCGGCAACCGTCTTCCTGCTGTTCGGAGGCGCCCTGCTGGCGTGGACGGGGGCGCGGGTCCTGCACCGCGCGCCGGTGGCCGATGGCGTGCGCCCCGTGGTGGCCGTACCGCTGGCGCTGCTGGCCGGCGCGGGGTCGCTGGCCCTCGGGGTCTGGTGCCTCCAGCGGTTCTGAGGCGAGCACCCGCGATGATTCCCGTCGGGGTGTGAAACCCGACGTCGCGAGGGGTGCGGGGGCGGGGCCAGACGGCCCTTCGGCCACTCGGCCCGGTGACCGGGAGAGGTCCGGCGCGGCATCCGGGCGGCAGAAATGGCACTTGTCGGGTTACCGTTCGAGTGGCCGTTGCGGGCTTGTGCCGTTTGACACGGGGGCGGGTTGTACCGTCACACTCCGCAGCGTCGCCGTACAGCGACCGAGTGCCGACCGGAGAGAAGAGCCAAGTTGTCCCCGACTAGCGAGACCGCAAAGGGCGGCCGCCGACTCGTCATCGTCGAGTCCCCTGCCAAGGCGAAGACGATCAAGGGCTACCTCGGCCCGGGATACGTCGTCGAGGCGAGCGTCGGGCACATCCGCGACCTCCCGAACGGCGCGGCCGAGGTTCCCGACAAGTACACCGGCGAGGTCCGCCGCCTCGGCGTGGACGTCGAGCACGACTTCCAGCCGATCTACGTCGTCAACGCCGACAAGAAGGCCCAGGTCAGAAAGCTCAAGGAGCTGCTGGCCGAGTCCGACGAACTCTTCCTCGCCACCGATGAGGACCGCGAGGGCGAAGCCATCGCGTGGCACCTGCAGGAAGTCCTCAAGCCCAAGGTTCCCGTCCACCGGATGGTCTTCCACGAGATCACCAAGGACGCGATCCGCGACGCCGTCGCCAACCCGCGCGAGCTCAACCAGCGCATGGTCGACGCCCAGGAGACGCGCCGCATCCTCGACCGCCTCTACGGCTACGAGGTCTCGCCGGTCCTGTGGAAGAAGGTCATGCCGCGCCTGTCGGCGGGCCGCGTCCAGTCGGTGGCCACCCGTCTCGTCGTCGAGCGCGAGCGCGAGCGCATCGCCTTCCGCTCCGCCGAGTACTGGGACCTGACCGGCACCTTCTCCACCGGCCGCGCCGGTGACCCGTCCGACCCGTCGTCGCTGGTCGCCCGCCTGAACTCGGTGGACGGCAAGCGCGTCGCGCAGGGTCGTGACTTCGGCGCGAACGGGCAGCTCAAGAGCGAGGTGCTGCACCTCGACGAGGCGAACGCCCGAGCGCTGGCCGCCGCGCTGGCGGACACCTCGTTCGCCGTCCGCTCGGTCGAGTCCAAGCCGTACCGCCGCTCCCCGTACGCCCCGTTCCGCACGACGACGCTCCAGCAGGAGGCCTCGCGCAAGCTGGGCTTCGGTGCGAAGGCGACGATGCAGGTGGCGCAGAAGCTGTACGAGAACGGCTTCATCACCTACATGCGTACCGACTCCACCACGCTGTCGGACACCGCCGTCGCGGCGGCGCGGGCGCAGGTCACCCAGCTCTACGGGGCCGACTACCTGCCGGAGAAGCCGCGCGTCTACGCGGGCAAGGTCAAGAACGCGCAGGAGGCCCACGAGGCGATCCGGCCTTCGGGTGATCGTTTCCGCACGCCGGCGGAGACCGGTCTGACCGGCGACCAGTTCCGTCTCTACGAGCTGATCTGGAAGCGGACCGTCGCCTCCCAGATGAAGGACGCGACCGGAAACTCGGTCACCGTGAAGATCGGCGGCCGCGCCGCGGACGGCCGGGACGCCGAGTTCAGCGCCTCCGGCAAGACGATCACCTTCCACGGCTTCATGAAGGCCTACGTCGAGGGCGCCGACGACCCGAACGCCGAGCTGGACGACCGCGAGAAGCGGCTCCCGCAGGTCGCCGAGGGCGACGCGCTGAGCGCCGAGGAGATCACCGCCGACGGCCACTCGACCAAGCCGCCGGCACGCTACACCGAGGCCTCGCTGGTCAAGGAGCTGGAGGAGCGGGAGATCGGCCGTCCGTCGACGTACGCGTCGATCATCGGCACGATCCTCGACCGCGGCTACGTCTTCAAGAAGGGCACGGCGCTCGTCCCGTCCTTCCTGTCGTTCGCCGTGGTGAACCTCCTGGAGACGCACTTCGGGCGGCTCGTCGACTACGACTTCACCGCGAAGATGGAGGACGACCTCGACCGCATCGCACGGGGCGAGGCCCAGTCCGTGCCGTGGCTGAAGCGGTTCTACTTCGGCTCCGAGGACGCCTCGGAGGTCGTACCGGCCGACGGCGACCACCTCGGCGGCCTGAAGGAGCTGGTCACGGACCTGGGCGCGATCGACGCCCGGGAGATCTCCTCCTTCCCCGTGGGCGACGGCATCGTCCTGCGCGTCGGCCGCTACGGGCCGTACGTGGAGCGCGGCGAGAAGGACGCGGAAGGCCACCAGCGGGCCGACGTACCGGACGACCTGGCTCCGGACGAGCTGACGGTCGAGTACGCGCAGGAACTGTTCGCGAAGCCGAGCGGTGAATTCGAGCTGGGCACGGACCCGGTGAGCGGGAACCAAATCGTCGCGAAGGACGGTCGCTACGGGCCGTACGTGACGGAGATCCTGCCCGAGGGCACGCCGAAGACCGGCAAGAACGCGGTCAAGCCGCGCACGGCCTCGCTGTTCAAGTCCATGTCGCTGGACACGGTGACGCTGGACGACGCGATGCGGTTGATGTCGCTGCCGCGCGTGGTCGGCGTGGACGCCGAGGGCGTGGAGATCACGGCCCAGAACGGCCGCTACGGCCCGTACCTGAAGAAGGGAACGGACTCGCGGTCGCTGGAGACCGAGGACCAGCTCTTCTCGATCACCCTGGACGAGGCGCTGGCGATCTACGCCCAGCCGAAGCAGCGGGGCCGCGCCGCGGCCAAGCCGCCGCTGAAGGAGCTGGGCACGGACCCGGTGAGCGAGAAGCCGGTGGTGGTCAAGGACGGCCGCTTCGGCCCGTACGTGACGGACGGCGAGACGAACGCGACGCTGCGGCGGGACGACGACGTCGAGACCATCACGCCGGAGCGGGGCTACGAGCTGCTCGCGGAGAAGCGCGCGAAGGCCCCGGCCAAGAAGACGGCGAAGAAGGCGCCGGCCAAGAAGGCCCCGGCGAAGAAGGCGACGGCGGCCAAGAAGACGACGGCCGCGGCGAAGAAGACCACCGCCGCGGCGAAGAAGACGGCCGCCAAGAAGACGACGGCCAAGACGGCGGCCGCGAAGAAGACGGCGGCCACGGCCCCGGCGGCGGACGAGTAGGCCGGAAGATCGGCCTTGCCGGCGGTTGAGGCGCGGGGGCTGGGGGGCGGAGCCCCGCAACGTCCGCGCCTCAACCGCATCCCCGGGCCCGACCGGCCGAGGTCCCGGGCCCGGGGGCCGGCCCCGGAAGGTGGGGCCGGGGTCACAGCCGGGGTTGTCCACAGGCCACGCCACCGGCCAAGCGCAGCGGATAGGCTGGGCGGATGACGCGAGCCGAGCAGCCAACGGTCGTGACCGCCTCCGAGAACCCCACCTACGACGAAGCCCTCGCCGCGGACTCCCGCGAGCGGGCGGTGCGCGCCCTGCTGCGCACCCCCGGGCTGCGTCGGCTGTGGAGCGCCCAGCTGGTGACCGGCATCGGCGATGCCCTCGCCCTGCTGGTCCTGGTGCTGCTGACCCTCCAGGCGGCCGTCACCGCGGGCCCTGACGGCCTGTTCGGCGGCGGCTACCGGGGCGCGGCCCTCGCCGTCACCGCCGTCTTCGGGGTGCGGATCATCGCCACCGTGCTGTTCGGCGCGGTCCTGCTGGGGCCGCTGGCCAAGCTCACCGCCCCCGGCGGCGCGCTCGACCGGCGCTGGACGATGGTCGGCGCCGACGGGCTGCGCATCGCGCTGTTCGTGGTCGCCCCGCTGTGGCTCGACTGGATCCCGGCGCACGCCACGACCGCGCTGCTGGCCACCGTGTTCGTCTCCGGGGGCGCCGAGCGCGTGTGGACCCTGGCCAAGGAGAGCGCCGCCCCGGCGCTGCTGCCGGCGCCGCCGCCGGAGGGGGCGACCGTACGGCCGCTCCCGGACCACCTGGACGCCCTGCGCCGGCTGACCCTGCGTACCGCTTTCGCGGCGCTGCCCGTCGCGGCCGCCGCGCTGCTCGTGGCGACCCTGGTGGGGCGGGCGCTCGGCCTGGGGGTGGACTGGTTCGCCGCGAACCAGGCCGCGCTGGGTTCGTACGTCGCCGCCGGCCTCTTCGCCGCCTCCGTCTCGCTGCTGCTGCCGCTCACCCTGCCCGCGACGAAGACGCCGAGGCCGCGTTCGCCGCTGGAGGGGCTGCGGACCCCCAAGACGGGCGACCGGCCGGAGAAGGGGCGTACGGGCGCGGTCCGGCTGCTCGTGCTGACCTGCGCCGCCGTCGCCGGGGCGGTCGCCGCCGCCGCGTCCGTCTCCGTCCTGCACGCCTTCGACCTCGGCGGCGGCCCGGCCGCGTACGCCCTGCTGGTGCTCGCCCTCGTCGGCGGCACGGCCCTCGGCATCCGCGCCACGCAGGCCGGGAAGGTGCTGCCGACGCTGTCGCGGCGCCGGCTGCTGGCGCTGGCCACGGCCGTGGCCGGGGTCGCGCTGCTGCTGACCGGGCTGGTCCCCGACACCGCGACGGTGGTGTTCCTGGCGCTGCTCGCCGGTATCGCGGCCGGTGTCGCCGCCAACACCGGGCACACCCTGCTCGACCAGGAGACCGAGGAGTTCCGCCGGGCGCGGGTCACCGAGCACCTCCAGGCCGTGGTCCGGGTGGCCGTGGCCCTCGGGGCGATCGCGGCGCCGCTGCTGGCGGCGGGCATCGGCCCGCACCGCTTCGGCGGCGGGGGCGTCGTCCTCTCGCACGGCGGCGCGGCCTTCACGTTGATGCTGGTGGGCGCCCTGCTGCTGCCCGTCGCCGTGACCGTCCTCGCCAAGGCCGACGACCGGGGCGGCGTACCGCTGCGCCGGGACCTGCGCGACGCGCTGCGCGGTGGGGAGCCCGTACAGGCCCCTTCGACGACCGGGTTCTTCATCGCCCTTGAGGGTGGTGACGGGGCCGGCAAGTCCACGCAGGTCGAGGCGCTCGCCGACTGGATACGGGGCAAGGGCCACGAGGTCGTCGTCACGCGCGAGCCCGGAGCCACCCCGGTCGGCAAGCGGCTGCGCTCCATCCTGCTCGACATCTCCTCCGCCGGACTGTCGAACCGCGCCGAGGCGCTGCTCTACGCCGCCGACCGCGCGGAGCACGTGGACACCGTCGTCCGGCCCGCCCTGGAGCGGGGCGCGGTGGTCATCTCCGACCGCTACATCGACTCCTCGGTGGCCTACCAGGGCGCCGGGCGCGACCTGTCGCCGACCGAGATCGCGCGGATCTCGCGCTGGGCCACCGACGGCCTCGTACCGAACCTGACCGTGCTGCTCGACGTGTCGCCTGAGACCGCGCGGGAGCGCTTCACCGAGGCGCCGGACCGGCTGGAGTCGGAGCCCGCCGAGTTCCACCAGCGGGTGCGGGCCGGTTTCCTGACGCTCGCCGCCGCCGACCCCGGGCGCTACCTGGTGGTCGACGCCGGCCAGGACCCCGGCTCGGTGACCACCGTCGTACGCCACCGCCTGGACCGGATGCTGCCGCTCTCGGAGGCCGAGGTCGCGGCGCAGCTCGAAGCGCGCCGGCTCGCCGAGGAGGAGGCCCGGCGCAAGGCCGAGGAAGAGGCCGCCCGCAAGGCGGAGGAAGCCCGGCTGAAGGCCGAGGAGGAGGCCCGCCTGGCCCGGGAGGCCGAGGAGGCGCGCCTCAAGGCCGAGGCGGAGGCCGCCGAGGCCCGCCGTCTCGCGCAGGCGGAGGCCGCCCGCAAGGCCGAGGAGGAGCGGCTGCGCGCCGAGGAGGAGGCCCGGGTCCGGGCCGAGGCCGAACGGCTGCGTGCGGAGGCCGAGGAGAGGGCCCGCGCGGCGGAGGCCGAGCGGATCCGGCTCCAGGAGGCGGAGGAGGCCCGGCTGCGTGCCGAGGCCGAGGCCCGTCGGATGGAGAAGCAGCGCAGGGCGGAGGAGGCCCTGCTGCGGGCGGAGGAGGCGCGGCGGTTGGCGGAGGCCTCGGCCGCCGCGGCTGCTGCCGCTTCGGCCGCGGCTGCCTCGCAGGCTCCGACGGCGGCTGCGGCGCCCGCGCCGAAGGTGGCGATGCGCAAGGAGCCGTTGCCCGGGGAGGGTTCGCCCAGGGTGCCGATGCGCAAGGAGCCGGTGCGCGAGGAGTCCGTGCGCGAGGAGCCGGTGCGCGAGGAGCCGCATCCGGACGACGCCGTCACCGTCGAGACCCCGATGGTCAAGCGGGTCGTCCACCCCGACGACGTGACGCAGACCGTCCCGGTGCCCGTCGTCGACCCGGCGGCGCGCGCCGCCGACGAGACGGCGGTACTGCCGCCGGTCCGGCCCGAGGGCCCGCGTGACCGTCGGGACGACGGCCCGAACGCCGCGCGGCACGGCGGCGACGCGCCGTCCGGCCGGAGCCGTCCGGCCGCGTCCGGGCGGACCGGTTCGGCGTCCCGTCCGACCGCCCGGCGCCCCGAGGAGAACCCGACGGACCGGGTGCCGCCGGGCATCTTCCGCGACACGGGGAACGACGTGACGCGCGAGCTGCCGGTCTTCGGCGACGACGGCCGCCCGCGCCGGGCCCCGTCCGACTGGGCCGAGGCGACCCCGATGGACGATCTGCCGACACTGGCGGACGAGCTGCTCGGCCCGCGCCCCGACGACGAGGACGACCGGGACGGCCGGCGCGGGCGCCGCTGATCGCCCCCGATCCCCGCGGAATCCCCGCCGATCCCGCAGGCCGTCACCGGTCGGCGGGGATTGTCGGTGGCGGGCGCCACAATGGAAGCCGGATACGGCACGGACGACGCGACACGGACACGGACAGTGAGAGGCGGTGGGCGGGATGCCCGTATGGGACGACCTGGTGGGCCAGGAGCGGGTACAGGCGCAGCTGGCCGCCGCCGCCCGGGACGCCGACGCCTTCGTCACCGCCGTCGCCGACGGGGCCCCACCGCCGCCCTCGTCCAAGATGACCCACGCCTGGCTGTTCACCGGTCCCCCCGGTTCCGGTCGGGCCACCGCCGCGCGGGCCTTCGCGGCGGCCCTCCAGTGCGTCAGCCCCGACCGGGCGCTCGGCGGCGAACCGGGCTGCGGGTTCTGCGACGGCTGCCACACCACCATGGTCGGTACCCACGCCGATGTGGAGATCGTCCGGACCGACCTGCTGTCCATCGGCGTCAAGGAGACCCGCGACCTGGTCCGCCGCGCCCAGCTGTCGCCGGCCGTCGGGCGCTGGCAGGTCATCGTCCTGGAGGACGCCGACCGCCTCACCGAAGGCGCGGGCAACGTCCTCCTGAAGGCCGTGGAGGAGCCCGCTCCGCGCACCGTGTGGCTGCTGTGCGCGCCCTCACTGGAGGACGTGCTGCCCACCATCCGCTCCCGCTGCCGGCACCTCAGCCTGCGCACCCCGTCCGTGGACGCCGTGGCCGACCTGCTGGTGCGGCGCGACGGTGTCGAGCCGGCCGCCGCGGCAGCCGCGGCGCGCGCCACCCAGGGCCACATCGACCGGGCCCGCCGGCTCGCCACCGACGAGTCCGCGCGCGCCCGGCGGGCGTCCGTACTGAAGCTGCCGCTGCGCGTGGACGACGTGGGCGGGTGCCTGAAGGCGGCGCAGGAGCTGGTCGACGCCGCCGCCGAGGACGCCAAGCAGGTCGCGGAGGAGGTCGACGTCAAGGAGACCGAGGACCTCAGGGCCGCGCTCGGCGCCGGAGCGGGCGCGGGCAGTCGCATGCCGCGCGGCACGGCCGGGGTGATGAAGGAGCTGGAGGACCGGCAGAAACGCCGCCGGACCCGTACCCAGCGCGACACCCTCGACCTGGCCCTGACCGATCTGACGGGCTTCTACCGGGACGTGCTGGCCCTCCAGCTCGGTTCGAACGTGGCCATCGCCAACGAGGAGGCCCGCGCCGACCTCGACCGGATCGCCCGCGCGTCGGGCCCCGAGCGGACCCTCAGACGCATCGAGGCGATCATCGCCTGCCGGGACGCCCTCGACCGGAACGTGGCGCCGCTGCTGGCGGTCGAGGCGATGACGATGGCCCTGCGCGCGGGCTGACGGCGTCACGCGGGCTTTCACCGCCTCACCCGTCCGAGCGATCCGGGGCGGTGCCCGGCGGGGGCGTCGGGCGGGCGGGGACGCCGGTCCGTGCCTGGTCGGAGGCCGCCCGCGCGACCGCGGCCCGTCGGACGGGCCCGGCGGGCAGCACGTAGGCTCGCGGCATGGACACCAGGAGCGTGCTGCGTACCACCGGGACCGTGATCGCAGCCGCGGGGCTGCTGCTCTCCGGATGCACCTCCGGCGGTCCGAAGGTGGCCTCGGCCGAGCCGAGCGCCGTCTCCGCCGGGCTGAGCCCGTACTACGAGCAGAAGCTGAGCTGGCGCGACTGCGGTGTCCCCGGGTTCCAGTGCGCCACGTTGAAGGCGCCGCTGGACTACGCGAACCCCGGCTCCGGGCAGGACCTCGACCTGGCGGTGGCCCGCAAGGCCGCGACCGGGCCGGGCAAGCGCCTCGGCTCCCTCCTGGTCAATCCGGGCGGGCCGGGCGGCTCCGGGATCGGCTACCTCCAGGCGTACGCGGGCATCGGGTACCCGGCCGCCGTACGGGCCCGGTACGACATGGTGTCCTTCGACCCGCGCGGGGTGTCGCGCAGCACCCCCGTCGAGTGCCTGACCGGGCCGCAGATGGACCGCTTCACCCAGGTGGACCAGACCCCGGACGACCAGACGGAGCGGACGCGGCTGGTGACGGCGTTCAAGGAGTTCGCGGCAGGCTGCGAGGAACGCTCCCGGCGGGTCCTGCCGCACGTCTCCACCGTCGACGCGGCGCGCGACATGGACATGCTGCGGGCGGTGCTGGGCGACGCAAAGCTGAACTACGTCGGGGCCTCGTACGGGACCCTGCTCGGGGCGACGTACGCGGACCTCTTCCCGAAGCGGGTGGGGCGGTTGGTGCTGGACGGGGCGATGGACCCCTCGCGGCCGGCGCTCGAACTCAACCGGGACCAGACGGAGGGCTTCGAGACGGCCTTCCGCTCCTTCGCGACGAACTGTGCGAAGCAGTCCGACTGCCCGCTGGGCCAGGGCGATCCCGACGCGGTGGCGCAGCGGCTGAAGGAGTTCTTCCGCAAGCTCGACGCGCAGCCCGTGCCCTCGGGCGACCCGGCCCGCCCGCTGGGCGAAACGTTGGCCACGACGGGCGTGATCGCGGCCCTGTACGACGAGAGCGCGTGGCCGCAGCTGCGCGAGGCGCTCAAGGAGGCCATGAACGGCGACGGCGCCCCGCTGCTGGCCCTGGC
Organism: Streptomyces sp. RerS4; assembly: GCF_023515955.1. Classification (GTDB taxonomy): domain Bacteria; phylum Actinomycetota; class Actinomycetes; order Streptomycetales; family Streptomycetaceae; genus Streptomyces. The sequence continues at coordinate 3,353,747 of NZ_CP097322.1, read as the reverse complement.
GGACGGCTACTACGAGCGCGAGGCCGACGGCTCGTACGCGAACCTCATGTACGCGAACGCCGCCGTGAACTGCCTGGACCAGCCGGCCGCCTTCGCCGGCCCCGAAGCGGTCGACGCGGCCCTGCCGTCCTTCGAGAAGGCCTCGCCGGTCTTCGGGGCGGGGCTGGCGTGGGCCTCCCTGAACTGCGCGTACTGGCCGGTGAAGGCGACGGGCACGGCGAAGCCGCTGGCGGCGAAGGGCGCGGCCCCGATCGTGGTGGTCGGCACTACCCGCGACCCGGCGACCCCGTACAAGTGGGCGCAGGCCCTGGCCGACCAGCTCGACTCGGGCACGCTGCTGACGTACGACGGCGACGGCCACACCGCGTACGGTCGCGGCAGCGCCTGCGTCGACACCGCCGTGAACCGCTACCTCTTGGAGGGCCGCGCCCCCTCGAACGGCACCCGCTGCTGACCCCCACCCGCCCTTGGTTCGGGGCACCCCGTTTAACCCTGTAGACTTGGCGCCGCTGCTGATGAGAGTCTCCCACCAGGGAATTCCCATCGCCCAGCGGTGCCGCCTTAGCTCAGTTGGCCAGAGCAACGCACTCGTAATGCGTAGGTCTCGGGTTCGAATCCCGAAGGCGGCTCTGTAGAAGCCCCAGGACTCACTCGCCGTGACCTGGGGCTTTTGCTATTTACCGGATCTTGCGGCGGCGCCGTGCTCGTGCCGCACGAGTGCGTGGGTTGGGTTCGAATCACGAAGGCGGCTCCATCGAAGCCCCAGGTCGTTCAACGACCTGGGGCTTTTGGCGTGGACGTACGGGCGCGCCTTGCGGTGGTGGGGGAGCGGCTGGGGTGCGTTGGCGGGCATCGGGCTGAGTGGGGGCGGGGCCGGGTGCGGTCGCTGGGGGGTGGAGGCGGGGCTACGTTGGAGGGGTGGCCGGGCGTGGGACGGGTTGGAGGCCGGCATGGGTGGTGTGAGGGCGCGGTGGTGCGGTGTCGCGGCCGCGGTGGCGTTGGTGGTGGTGCCCTTCGGGGCTGGGGTCGGGTACGCGGGGGAGGGGGCCGGGCCGGCGGTCGTGGTCGTCGCGCCGTCGCCGTCGCCGTCGGCTTCCGATGAGTTTCCGCAGCTGACGCCCGCCGTGGCGGCGCGGCTCGACGAGGCCGTGCGGAAGGTGCAGGCCGAGGCGAAGATCCCCGGGGTGATCGTCTCGCTGTCGGCGCCGGGCAAGGGTGAGTACGTGCGGGCCTTCGGGGTCGCGGACAAGGCCACGGGCGCGCCGATGACGCCCGACCTGAACATGCGGATCGGCAGCGAGACCAAGACCTTCACGGTGACGGCGCTGCTCCAGCTCGTCGACCAGGGCAAGGCCAAGCTGGACGACCCCATCGGGAAGTACGTCGCCGGGGTTCCGAACGGCGACCGGATCACCTTGCGCGAGCTGGCCGCCATGCGGAGCGGGCTCTTCAACTACTCCGCCGACGAGGGCTTCTTCAAGGCGCTGACCAGCGACCCGCAGCGGGCGTTCACCCCGCAGGAGCTGCTGGCGTACTCCTTCAAGCACCCGGTGCAGTTCGAGCCCAACGCCGAGTTCGAGTACTGCAACACCAACCTGATCCTGCTGGGGCTGGTGGTGGAGAAGCTCAGCGGACAGCCGCTCGCCTCGTACGTCAACGAGCATGTGGTGAAGGCCGCCGGATTGCGGCACACCGTCTTTCCCACCGGTGCGGAGTTCCCGAACCCGCATGCCCACGGCTACACGAACCAGACCGCCGACGGGAAGACCGAGGACGCCACCGACTGGAACCCCTCCTGGGGTTGGGCGGCCGGTGCGATGATCTCCGACCTGCCGGATCTGCGCAGCTGGGCCAAGACCCTGGCCACCGGAACCCTGTTGACCCCCGCGACCCAGGCGCAGCGCCTGAAGGTCACGCCGGCGGGCGACCTCCCGGACACGGGCTACGGCCTGGGCATCTTCAACGTGGACGGCTGGATCGGCCACAACGGCTCCCTGCCGGGCTACCAGAGCCTGACGATCTACCTTCCCGAGGCGCGGGCCACGCTGGTGGTGCTGCTCAACACGGACATCTCCCACGAGGGTTCCGAGCCCAGCACCCTCTTCGGTGAGGCGGTCACGGAGATCGTCACCCCCGAGCACGTCTATCGGCTGGCGCCTCAAGCAGCTGCTCCCAGGCACTGAACTTGCCCACCGGCCGCGGCCATTGGACGTGGCCGGCGCAGAATCAGTGGCATGGAGACGATAAAGATTCGAGTTGCGGGTGAGGGCGATCTCGACGTGGCCGCGGAGCTGTTCCGCGGCTACCTCGACTTCTACGAGGTGAAGGTGGAGGACGAGGAGCGCCCCCGCGCGTTCCTCGCCGAGCGGATCGCGAACGACGAGTCGCTGGTCCTGCTCGCCGAGGTGCCCGGCGTGGGCACGGTCGGGTTCGCGCAGGTCTACCGGATGTTCTCGTCCCTGTCCCTGCGGACCGGGTGGCTGCTCAACGACCTCTACGTCGCCCCGTCCGGCCGCCGCACCGGCGCCGGCCGGGCGCTGCTGCGCGAGGTGTTGCGGCGGGCGAAGGAGGCCGGGGTGGCGGGGGTGCAGCTGGAGACGGCGTACGAAAACGACGTTGCGCAGGGGCTGTACGAGTCGGAGGGGTTCGTGCGCGAGGAGTTCCACGTGTACTTCCACGACCTGGGTTGAGGGCCGTTGCCGTCCTTCACTTCGCGTCCGCGTAGCACTTCACCACCGCCGTGGTGAACGGGAAGCGGACCGGGGTGTCGCCGAAGGCGATGCGGCCCGCGCGGTCGCCGGCGTCGCGGATGGCCTCCACGACGGCGGCGGCCTCTTCGGCGGGGCAGTGCACGATCACCTCGTCGTGCTGGAAGAACACCAGCTCGGCCCGCATCCCGGCCGAGGCCAGGGATTGGCGCAGCGCCGCCAGCATCAGCAGGGCCCAGTCGGCGGCGCTGCCCTGGACGACGAAGTTACGGGTGAACCGGCCGCGGGCGCGGGTGTTGGTGGAGGCGTAGCTCGGGGTCCAACCGTCCTCCCGGCCCGGTTGGTCGGGGGAGGGGCCGTCCTGGGGGATGCCGGCCTCGCCGTCGTCGTCGGCGGCGCCGGCGCGGGCGGGCGGCGGAGAGGTGCGGCCCAGCCAGGTGCGCACGAGGCGGCCCTCCTCGCCCGCGCGCGCGGCGGCGTCCACGTAGGCGACGGCGCGGGGGAAGCGGCGGCGGAGCGCGGCCAGGTTCTTCAGACCGTCGCCGGAGGTCTGCCCGTAGATCGCGCCGAGGACGGCCAGTTTGGCCTTGTCGCGGTCGCCGGCGAAGCTCTGGCGGGAGATCGCCGTGTAGAGGTCCTCCGAGCGGCCGGCCACCTCCATGAACGCCGGGTCCCGGGAGATCGCGGCGAGGACGCGCGGCTCCATCTGGTCGGCGTCGGCCACGACGAGGCGCCAGCCGGGGTCGGCGACGACGGCCCGGCGGATCACCTTGGGGATCTGCAGGGCGCCGCCGCCGTTGGTGACCCAGCGGCCGGTGAGGGTGCCGCCGGGGATGAACTCGGGGCGGAACCGGCCGTCGTGCACCCAGTCCGCGAGCCAGCTCCAGCCGTGCGCGGTGTAGATCCGGTACAGCTTCTTGTAGGCGAGGAGCGGCTCCACGGCGGGGTGGTCGATGTCCTGGATCTCCCAGCGGCGGGTGGAGCGCAGCTTGATGCCGGCCTGGGCGAAGGCCTTGATGACGTCCGCGGGCAGGTCGGGGCGGACGCGGCGGCCGAACGCGGCGGAGATCTCGTCGGCCAGCTCGGCGAGGCGGCGGGGCTCGCCGCGGCCGGCGTAGCGCTCGCCGAGCAGCTCGGTGAGCAGGGAGCGGTGGGCGTCGGCCCGCCAGGGCAGGCCCGCGCGGTGCATCTCGGCGGCGATCAGGAACGCGGCGGACTCGGCGGCGGTGAGCAGGCGCAGCCGGTCGGGGTGGGCGGTCGCGGCGTGCCGGCGGGCCTGGTCGGCGTGGATGGCGAGGAGGGCGTCGAGGGGGACGGCGGTGGTGGGGCGGGGGTCGAACAGGGAGTCCTGGGTGCCGGGCTCGGCGGCGCGCTGTGGGGGGTCCGGGGGGACGGGGGTGTTCGTGAGGCGGGCCCAGGCGGCGGCGGCCGAGCGGGGTTCGCCGTAGCGGCCCTCGTGGTTGAGGAGGAGGAGCTCGGCGTCTTCGACGTCGTAGCAGCGGTCTACGCGGATGCCGGCGGCGAGGAGGTGGGGGTAGACGGCGGGGGTGGAGCGCCAGATCCAGCGGGTGGCGGGGGCGGTGGTTGTGGTTGTGGTGGCCGAGCGGATCGCTTCCGCGGGGGTTCGGTGGCGGGTGGGTGGGGGGTGGGGGGTGGTTGCGGGCGCGGCGTGCCACCAGCCGTCGGCGTCTTCGGCGAGGGCCCAGGGGGTGGGGTGGTCGCTCACGGATTCGAGTGTCTCACCGGGGTGTGACAGTGCCCTGCCGGGCGGTACGGGGACCCGTGGCCCGGGGGTGGGGGCCGCTGCGCGGGCTTCTCCCCGCGCCACCCTTCCGCCGTTCCCCGGGGCTGCGCCCCGGACCCGCCTGCGGGGGCTCCGCCCCCGCACCCCCGCGCCTCGAACGCCGGCGAGGCTGGGGTGGGCCCCCGCGCCTCGAACGCCGGCGGGGCTGGGGTGGGCCCCCGCGCCTCGAACGCCGGCGGGGCTGGGGTGGGCCCCCGCGCCTCGAACGCCGGCGGGGCTGGGGGGTGGGCGGTGGGCTCCGGTCGGGGGGTGGTTTGGGGTGCGTGCCAAGCTGGTGGGGTGAGTGATGCGTGCGTCGAGATCGTCGATCGGGCCTTCGGGGCCGCCCTTTACGCGCAGGACGATGCCGGGCTGGATACCGGGGCCTCCCTGTTGGCCGCCGACGGTGGGCTGTGGGGCGGGGTCGGGCGGGAGTTGTTGCGGCGCGGGGAGGCGTACGTACGGCAGGCGTGGGAGCGGGGGTGGCAGCCGGCGGACGTGCTGCGGCTCGTGCGGCGGGATCTGGACGAGCTGCACCTGCGCGTCACCGAGGACCTGATCGCCGCCGAAGGGCGGCGCTACGCGCGGCTGCCGGAGCGGTGGAGCGACGCCGAGGTGTGGTGGACGCGGGACGAGGAGTACGCCGACCGGCTGGCCCGGCGCGTCAAGGCGGACCGGTTCGCGCTGGGCACCGCCGTCCTGGAGGTGTTTCGGCTGCTGATCCGGCTGCCCTCCATCGAACCCGTCGGCCCGGTTCCGGGGGACCCGGCCGGGGACGCCCTGGAACACGCCCACATCGAGCCGCGCATGCTCGGTCGGATCCGCGCCCTGCTGGCGAAGGCCGAGGCGACCACGTTCCCCGAGGAGGCGGAGGCGCTCAGCGCGAAGGCGCAGGAGCTGATGGCCCGGCACACGGTGGACGAGGCGCTGCTCGCGGTGCGCGGCGGGTCGCCCGCGCAGGTGCCCGGGGCCTGCCGGATCGGGGTGGAGCCGCCCTACGAGGAGGCCAAGGCGGTGCTGCTCGACGCGGTGGCCACCGCCAACCGGTGCCGCGCGGTGTGGAACAGCGGCTTCGAGTTCTCCACGGTGGTCGGCTTCGAGAGCGACCTGGAGGCGGTGGAGCTGCTCTACACCTCGCTCCTCGTCCAGGGGACGGCGGCGATGACCCGGGCCGAAGCGGCGCAGCGGGCCGGCGGACGCAAGCGGACCAAGACCTTCCGCCAGTCCTTCCTGCTGGCCTACGCCAGCCGGCTCGGGCGCCGCCTCGCCGAGACGGCCGAACACACGGCCGGCGAGGCCCCCGACTACCTGCCGGCGCTCGTGGCCCGGGACGTGGCGGTCGGGGCGCGGGCCGAGGAGATGTTCCCCCGGACCACGACGACCCGGCTGCGCGGCGCCACCGACCACGCGGGCTGGGAGGACGGCACGGCGGCCGCCGACGCCGCACGGGTGGGGGGCGTCCGGCCGCAACTGCCGTAGGGCTATGGGCGAGGGGTGTCGCCGCGGCCCGAGGATGCGCAGCGAGCGGCCAAGACACGGCCTGGCGAGCGGGCCGTGTCCGGCCGTCGCTTCGAGTTGAAGAGCAGCAGGTGCCAGGCTCCATGGCGTTGCGGAGCAAACGGATGAGACCGGGCGAGAAGGGGACGGAACGTACTCTCGGGGCATGAGCTGGCTTCGGGCGTTGAGGGACACCGTCCGCTCGGCCGTGACCGTCGAGCGGACCCCGTTGGAGCCGCTCATCGCGCTGCGGGGCGCCGTCGGGCTCGCGGTCGTGATCGCGCTCGGGCTCGCCCTGCTGGGCCCCGGGGCGGCGGCCAGTTCGGCCTTCGGGGCGTTCATGGCCGCCATCGCCACCTTCCAGAAGAGCTGGCGCCCTCGCCCCGTGCTCGCCCTCGCCTCCGGGCTGACGCTGGCCGTCTCCACGTTCGTCGGCTACCTCGTCGGTTCCTCGAACACCGGGTTCTTCCTCCTGCTGCTCGCCGCCTGGACCTTCGTCACCGGGCTGCTGTGGGCCGCGGGGGCGACCGCGGGAATCATCGCCTCCGGCAACGTCGCGATCATGCTCGTCACCGTGACCCTGCCGACCTCCGTCGCGCAGGCGGCCGGACACGCCGCGATGATCGCCGCGGGCGGGGTGGTGCAGGCCCTGCTGATCGTGCTGTTTCCCGTCCGCCGCTGGGGTGCCCAGCGCGACGCGCTCGCCGACGCGCTCGCCGCCGAGGCCGACTACGCCCGCCGGCTGCGCCGGGACCCCGTCGCCCCGTTCGACCCGCAGCCCCTGATGAAGGCCCGCGACGCCGCCGCCGTGACGGTGCGCCAGGCCCGGCGGCGGCCCGCCGAGCTGCACGGGGCGCGGGGCTCGCGGAGCGGATCCGGCCCGTGCTGGCCTCGCTCGCCGACCCCGCCGTCGGGGCCCCGGCCGAGGGGCCGGCCCGGGACCGGGTACGGGAACTGCTGGCCGCCGCCGGGGCCGTCCTGGACGCCGCCGCGCACACCATCCGGCACGGGGAGCACGGGGAACCCGTACGCCGGGCCGCGCCGGCCCTGGCCGTGCTGAAGGCCCCCGACCTGCCCGAGGTGCTCCAGGGGCCGCCGCTGCGGGCCGCCCGGCGCCTCGCCGCGCTGCTGGACGACGTACGGGAGACGGCCGAGCCCGGCTTCGGGCGCACCGCCGACCCGGCGGAGTCGATGCTGCGGCCCACCGTGCCCGCCCTGGTCCCGCTGGTGTTGCGGGCCGTACGGGCCGAGCTGCGGCCCGGGTCGCCGATCCTGCGGCACGCGCTGCGGGTCACGGCGGCGGCCTGCGCGGGGTACCTGATCGGGCACGCGCTGCCGTTGGGGCACGGCTACTGGGCGCCGATGGCGTCGGTGATGGTCATGCGGCCCGACTTCACCCAGACCTGGTCCCGGGCCGTGGCCCGCTTCGGCGGCACCCTCGTCGGGGTCGGGGTCGCCACCGCGATCGTGCAGCTCGCGCAGCCGGGGACGTACCTGTCGGGGCTGCTGGCGGTGATCAGCGCGGGCCTGATGTACGTCCTGATGCGCACCGGGTACGCCGTCGCGCAGACCTTCGTCGCCGCGTACGTGGTCTTCCTGCTCGGCATGGGAGGCCTCCGCTGGGACCAGACGGTGCCCGACCGCATCGCCCTCACCCTCGTCGGCGGGGTCCTCGCGATGGTCGCCTACGCCGTCTACCCGGCCTGGGAGACCCCGCGGCTGCGCACCCGCCTCGCCGACTGGACGGCCGCCGTCGGGCGGTACGCGGCCGCCGTGCTGGGCCAGTACGCCGATCCGGCCGCGGCCCGGCGCGCGGACGTACGCCGGGCCCTGCTGGCGGCGCGGGACGCCCGGGTCGCCTGGCAGGAGGCGCTGGCCCGCGCGGAGGGGAGCCGGTACGCCACCGGGGGCTGTCGCGGGCGGCGGCCGAGGGCGCGCAGGAGGCCCTCGCGGCGTTCGGGCGGGGCGCCATGCTGCTGGAGGCGCACCTGCCGGACCGGGACCGGGCCCCGGTCCGGGGCGCGGCGGAGCTGGCGCAGGCGCTGCGGGTGGCGACCGAGGCGGGGGCGAAGGCGGTGCGCGAGCGCCGGGTGCCGGGGTGGGAGGCGGTGCGCGGGGTGCTGGCCTCCGCCGACGGGCCGGAACCGGGGGTGCTGCGCGGTGCGTCGGAACAATTGCTGGACGCACTGGACGAACTGTCGGAGGCACTTCGACCGTAACGATGTTGCCCGGTGATGAACCGGACACCGCGCGTGCACGTGCATCTGCCCATGCATGCGCTTATGAACACAGCTATGATCCGGTGCAGTTGACATCTGCACTATCGGGGGCTTCCTGTGGACCACGCGTACAACGGGATGGCAGCTGCAGAACTCGCTTCCTTGTATGGGCTGACCTGGCAGAAGAGCAAACACAGCAACTCGCAGGGATCCTGCGTGGAGTTCGCCAGACTGCCCGACGGCGACGTCGCCATGCGCAATTCGCGTTTCCCTGACGGACCGGCGCTCGTGTACACGCCGGCCGAGATCGAGGCGCTTCTGCTGGGCGTCAAGGACGGGGAGTTCGATCATCTGATCGGCTGAGGGGGCAGCCGGGAAGAGGACGGAACGGCGCACTGAAACAGGCCATGCACGTGCACTGGCCGGGACTGATCGAAACGATCAAGCCCGGCCAGTTGTCTTGTATCGAGTGGCCGCCTCGCGGCGAGCGGCTGTCCTGTTTCGGGCGCCGGCCACTGCTCCGCGCTACTCCGCGAGCATGAACAGCGCCCACACGACCTTGCCGGTCAGCCGCCCCGCGAGCGGGTGCCAGCCCCAGTTGTCGCTGTAGGCGTCCACGAGGAACAGCCCGCGCCCCGACTCCAGGTCGCAGTTCTCGTCCGTCCGCTCCGGTTGGAAGGCCCCGCCCGGCCGGTCCTCGCTGGGGTCCCGTACCGCGCACACCAGCCGGGTGCTCCACCGCATCAGGTGCAGCCGTACGGCCGCCTCCGCCTCGGCGCCCAGGCCGCCGGCGCCCCGTCCGCGGGCGGGCAGGGCGTGGCGCAGCGCGTTGGTGACGAGTTCGGAGACGACCAGCGAGACGTCGTCGAAGCGGTCGTCCAGGCCCCATTGGCTCAGCGTCGACCTGGTGAACGAGCGCGCCCCGCGCACCGCCTCGAAGCGGGCGGGCAGGGCGCACGACGCGGACCCGGAGACAGCCGTGGGATCGACCGGGGGCAGCCCCTGCCGTAACGGCTCGAGCATGGTCGATCCATTCGTCCCCATGCGAGGCACTCCCGGGATTCGCGGACGACGCGGGCGGCTTCGTCCAAAGAGAACTGCGGGGTGGGTCCGGCGCCGGCGCGAAGTGCACGCAGGTGCGCGGCACCATCGTTCCGAATGGCGAAGCCGGATGCAAGGGCAGATGCACGTGCACGCGCCCGACCCGTCCCCTCCCGTGACGGTTCTTGCTCATTTCTTCCTACGCATACGTGCGGACTTCTTTTTCCGGCAGCCTGGATTCCGTTACAGAACGAGTACGGGCCGATGCGTTTTGGTGGCAGACTGCGGGACCGGGGCTACGGGGACCCCGACCACGCAAGCGCAAGCGCACACCACGCGCACACAACGCGATGGGGAGGGCAGGACTGGTGACCGCAGAAGCCAGCGGTTCGGTGGTGCGCCGCATCCTCCTGGGCTCACAGCTCAGGCGACTCCGAGAATCCCGCGGCATCACCCGTGAGGCGGCCGGCTACTCGATCCGCGCGTCCGAATCGAAGATCAGCCGCTTGGAGTTGGGAAGGGTGAGCTTCAAGGCCAGAGACGTCGAGGACCTCCTGACGCTCTACGGGGTCACGGACGGCGCGGAGCGGGAGTCCCTGCTGGGACTGGTCCGCGAGGCCAACGCGGCGGGCTGGTGGCACAGCTACGGAGACGTGCTGCCCGGCTGGTTCCAGACGTACATCGGCCTGGAGGGCGCCGCCTCGCTCATCCGCATCTACGAGGTGCAGTTCGTCCACGGCCTGCTCCAGACCGAGGCCTACGCCCACGCCGTCGTCGAACGCGGCATGCCCGGGGCGAGCTCCGCCGAGGTCGACCGGCGCGTCGCGCTGCGCCTGGAGCGGCAGAAGGTCCTCGTCTCCGAGAACGCGCCGGTCTTCCACGCCGTCCTCGACGAGGCCGCGCTGCGCCGCCCGTACGGCGACCGCGACGTGATGCGCGGGCAGTTGGAACACCTGATCGAGATCAGTCAGCGGCCCAACGTGCAGCTCCAGGTGATGCCCTTCTCCTTCGGCGGCCACGCGGGCGAGAGCGGAGCCTTCACCCTGCTGCGCTTCCCCGAGTCCGACCTTCAGGACATCGTCTATCTGGAACAGCTCACCAGCGCGCTCTACCTGGACAAAGAAGAGGAAGTGGCGCAGTACGCACGGGCGATGCGGCGACTTCAGGCCGATTGCCCGGACCCTGACAAGACGCGCGATCTCCTGCGCGGACTGCTCCAACTGTCTTGATTCGCACGTAGTATGACGTCTGATCAGTGCATGACGACGACCGATCGGTCTCCGGTGCAGCGCAGGGGTGCGCGCTCGCAGTAAGGGATGGCATGTCCATATTCACCGACCTGGCTCACCAGTACATCGACGGCGAATGGCTGGCCGGCACCGGTTCGTGGGACATCATCGACGTCAACCCGTACAACGGGGAGAAGCTCGCGGCCGTCACCGTGGCCACGGTCGAGCAGGTCGATGCGGCCTACCGCGCGGCCGAACGCGCCCAACGCGACTGGGCGGCGGCCGGCCCGTACGCGAGACGCCTGGTCCTGGAGCGGGCCCTGCGCCTGACGGAGGAGCGCCGCAAGGAGATCGTCGAGGTGATGATCGACGAGCTCGGCGGGACCCGTCCCAAGGCCGAGTACGAGGTCCACCTCGCGATGGAGTTCCTGCGCGAGGCGATCGCGCTGGCCGTCCGCCCCGACGGCCGCATCCTCCCCTCGCCGGTCGAGGGCAAGGAGAACCGGGTCCAGCGCCTCCCGGTCGGCGTCGTGGCCGTGATCAGCCCCTTCAACTTCCCGTTCCTGGTGACCCTGAAGTCGGTCGCCCCGGCGCTGGCGCTGGGCAACGCGGTCGTGATCAAGCCGAACCAGAACGCCTTGGTCGCGGGCGGCGGCGTCATCGCCAAGCTCTTCGAGGACGCGGGCCTGCCCGCCGGCCTGCTCAACGTGCTGATCACCGACATCGCCGAGATAGGCGACGCGATCCTCACCCACCCCGTCCCGAAGGTCATCTCCTTCGCCGGTTCCGACCGCACCGGCCGGCACGTCGGCTCCGTCGCCGCCCGCCACTTCAAGCGCACCGTCCTGGAACTGAGCGGCAACAGCGCCCTGGTCGTCCTCGACGACGCCGACGTCGACTACGCGGTGGACGCGGCCGTCTTCAGCCGCTTCGTCTTCCAGGGCCAGGTCTGCATGGCCGCCAACCGGATCCTCGTCGACGCCTCCGTGGCCGAGGAGTTCACGGCCAAGTTCACCGCCCGCGTGGCCGCCCTGAAGACCGGCGACCCCCGCGAGGCCGACACCCACATCGGCCCGCTGATCAACTCCTTCCAGGCCGACGCCCTCACCGCCCTCGTGGACCAGGCGCTCGCCTCCGGCGCGACCGCCCTCGTACGGGGTTCTACGCGCGGCAACCTCGTCGAACCCACCGTCCTGTCCGGGCTCCCCGAGGACTCCCCGCTGCTGGGCCAGGAGATCTTCGGCCCCGTCGCCCTGCTGGTCGTCTTCGACGGCGAGGACGAGGCCGTACGCCTGACCAACGCCACCCCGTACGGCCTCAGCGGCGCCGTGCACACGCGGGACGTGGAGCGCGGGGTGCGCTTCGCGCGGCGCATCGAGACCGGCATGATCCACGTGAACGACTCCACCATCGGCGACGAGCCGCTGACCGCCTTCGGCGGCGAGAAGGCCTCGGGCCTCGGCCGGCTGGGCGGGGAGGCCACCGTGGAGGCCTTCACCACGCAGAAGTGGATCTCGGTGCAGCACGGACGGACGAGCTTCCCGTTCTGATCCGGTCGCGACAGCGGTCGCGGACAGAAACTGACCTCAATCATCCGTAGCGTGTGTGGTGTCGGCAGGAAGCGGACGCAACACCCCAACGGAAGAAGGCGGTCGGTCATGGCTCACCCCACCGAAGAGATCCCCGGCGACGAGCGCGGGACGCTCCTCCTCTTCATCGAGGACCAGCGCGCGGCGATCCGCAAGACGGCCCAGGGCCTCACCGAGAAGCAGGCCGCGAGCCGCCCCACCGCGAGCGAGCTGTCCCTGTCGGGCCTCGTCAAGCACGCCACCGAGGTCGAGCTGAACTGGCTCCGGTTGGCCCAGCAGCGGGAGAACGAGCGCCGGCGCGCCCCCGAGCAGTGGCTGGAGGGCTTCCACCTGGGCGAGGGCGAGACCCTGGAGGCCGCGCTCGCGCTCTGGGACGACGTCCGGTCCGAGACGGAGGACTGGGTCGCCGCCGTGCCCAGCCTCGACGACACCTTCCCGCTGCCGCGCGCGCCCTGGTTCCCCGAGGACGCCGAGGTGTCGGTGCGCTGGATGCTGCTGCACCTGGTGCGGGAGTTCGCCCGGCACGCCGGGCACGCGGACATCCTGCGCGAGTCCATCGACGGCACGAAGGCCATGGGGTAGCGCGGCCCGCGCCGCCTTCGCCGGCAAGGGACTTGCACCTCACGTGGCGTGAGGGACCACAGTGAAGGGCGTACCCGAGCAGAGGAGGGAAGGAAGACCATGGGCTACTCCGTGGGACAGGTCGCCGGATTCGCCGGGGTGACGGTGCGTACGCTCCACCACTACGACGAGATCGGCCTGCTCTGCCCGAGCGGCCGCAGCGGCGCGGGCCACCGGCGTTACGACGACGCCGACCTGGACCGGTTGCAGCGGATCCTGTTCTACCGGGAGCTCGGCTTCCCCCTCGACGAGGTCGCGGTCCTGCTGGACGACCCGACGACGGATCCGCGGGAGCATCTGCGCCGGCAGCATGCCCTGCTGACCGATCGGATCGCCCGGCTCCAGCAGATGGCCACGGCCGTTGAGCACGCCATGGAGGCGAAGAAGATGGGCATCAACCTCACGCCCGAGGAGCGGTTCGAGGTCTTCGGGGAGCAGGACCCCGAGCGGTACGCGGAGGAGGCCGAGCGGCGCTGGGGCCACACCGACAGCTACGCGGAGTCGCGGCGCCGGACCGCCGGCTACACGAAGGACGACTGGAAGCGGATGCAGGACCAGGTCGCCGACTGGACGGCCCGGTACGTCGCGCTGATGGAGGCCGGGGAGCCGGCCGACGGCGAGGCCGCGATGGACCTGGCCGAGGAACACCGGCTGCACATCGACGTCTGGTTCTACCCGTGCTCGTACGACATGCACGTCTGCCTCGGCGACATGTACGTCGCGGACGAGCGGTTCAAGGCGTTCTACGACGGCACCCGCCCCGGTCTCGCCGAGCACCTGCGGGACGCGATCACGGCCAACGCGGTGCGCAAGGCGTAGCAAGGGCCCTGCGACGCGAGTTTGCTCACACGACCCCCTCCGGGCCCTGGAACCGGGTGGGGGTCGTGTGCGTTGATAATTGAGAACACCTGCCGTGTCGCCCCCCACCGCCGACACCCCCCCGATCCAGGAGAGTCCCGAACTCGTGTACACGCTTGCGCTCGGCCCTGAGTGGCTGTCCCCGGAGTACCTGATCGGGCATTTCGGCCTGATCGGCATCCTGGTCATCGTCTTCGCGGAATCGGGTCTCTTCGCCTTCCTGCCCGGCGACTCCCTGCTCTTCACGGCGGGCCTGTTCGTCGCCAGCGGCGACATCAGCCAGCCGCTGTGGCTCGTGTGCACGCTGATCGTGGCCGCCGCGATCATCGGTGACCAGGTGGGTTACCTCATCGGCAAGTACTTCGGCCCCAAGCTCTTCAACCGGCCGAACAGCAAGGTCTTCAAGCGGGAGAACCTGGACGCCGCGCACGACTTCATGGAGAAGCACGGCCCCAAGGCGATCGTGCTCGCCCGCTTCGTGCCGATCATCCGCACCTTCGCGCCGATGGTCGCGGGCGCCGGCGAGATGAAGTACCGCACGTTCCTGACGTTCAACATCATCGGCGGTATCGCCTGGGGCGCGGGCGTCACGTACCTCGGCTACCAGCTCGGCCAGTTCGAGATCATCAAGAACAACGTCGAGACGATCTTCATCGGCATCGTGCTGATCTCCGTCATCCCGGTGATCGTCGAGGTCGTCAAGGCCCGCAAGAACAAGGGCAAGGAGGCCGCCGAGGTCCCCGTCGACCCGTACGGCGCCCCGGAGGGCCCGCAGAGCGGCCAGCGCGGCCGCCACGCCAAGCGCTGACCCTCGCGCGACCCGCGCCGACCGCGCGGCACCGTCAGACCGCCTGCGCCCCGGAGACCGCGTCTCCGGGGCGCAGACGTATCCGCGGGGTACGAGGGCGGGGGCGGCTCAGAAGCCGCGGGTGCGCTTGGCCGCCGCGCGGCGCCGGGCGGCGCTGCGCCCGCCGGGGATCCGCATGAACAGGCGGGAGGTCTCGGAGCCCAGGTTGACCCCGATCGCGATGGCCAGGGCGATCGCGGCGGCGTTGGTGAGCGAGGCGAGGCCCGCGTCGAGCCGGTTCTCGGCGATCGACAGCAGTCCGTAGTACGTCGCCGAGCCCGGCAGCAGCGGGCCGATGGCCGCCGTCACGTAGGGCAGGGCGGACGCGAAGCGGTAGCGGGAGAAGAGCTGCCCGAAGAGGCCGACCAGCCCGGCGGCGATGGCCGTGGAGGGCACCGGCGGCAGCTCGGCGGCCCGCAGGGCGCCGAAGGTCACCCAGGCGACCCCGCCGTTCAGCGTCACGATCCACACCGTGGAGCGTTCCTGCTGGAGCAGGATGGCGAAGGTGAACACCAGGACCATCGAGGCGAGGATCTGCACGATCGGCCGGCTCGGGATCTGGAGCACCTCGTCCGGGTTCGGCTGGGCGCCGAACTGGAGGCCGACGTAGATCACCACGAGCACGCCGATGATGATCCCGATGAACAGGTACATCACCTCCAGCAGGCGGGCCGACGCGGTGATGTAGAAGCCGGTCAGGCCGTCCTGCACGGCCGCCACCAGGGCCCGTCCGGGCAGCAGGGCGAACAGACCGCCGGTGATGACGGCGGAGGCGCGCACGTCGATCTCGGCGAGCTTCAGGGCCACGCCGATCGCGGCCGGCGGCATCGCGGCGACGACGAACTGGTAGAACTCCGGCAGTCCGCGCCCCGCGCAGTACCAGGCCAGCCGGTCGCCGAGGACGGCGCCGAGGGCGGCGCAGAAGAACACCGTGACCCCGCCGCCGACCAGGATGGACGCGGCGCCCGCCAGCAGCCCGGCGGCGGCCGTGAGGACCCAGGTCGGGTACGGGTGGCGGTTGCGGCGGATCTCGGCGAGGCGGCGGTAGGCCTCCTCCAGGGTGATGTCCACCTCGTGCGCGCTGATGTCGTCCACCAGCCGGAAGACGGCGGCCAGGCGGGTGTAGTCGGTGCCCCGGCGGCGCACGGTGCGGTTCGCCGAGATCGGGTCGTCCACCAGCGAGGGCTGGTGGGTGATCGAGAGCAGGGTGAACGTGACGGTCGGCTCGCACCGGTCCAGCCCGTACGAGCGGGCCACCGCGAACATCGCGGCCTCCACGTCCTCGGCGCCCTCGCCGCCCGCGAGCAGCAGCTCGCCGATGCGCAGCGTGAGGTCGAGGACGCGGCCCACGGCCGGGCCGGCCTCGCTCTGCTTCTGCACGGGCTCCGCGAGCGGCCGGACGTCCACGGGCATGCGCAGCATCGTGCGCATGCGGTCCTGCCAGGGAGACTCCGTCATCCGGGCGACCGGGAAGCCGCCCGGGGGCGGCACGTAGGCGGGCGGGGAGTGCTGCGCGCTGTAGGTGGCCGGGGCGGCGAAGGCGGAGCCCTCGGGCTCGTCGGGCGCGGGCGTCGGAATGCCCTCGGGCACGGCGAACTCGGAGGTCGGCTGCTCCTCCTCCAGGGCCTCCGGCTCCATCCCGGGCGGGGCCGTGAAGGCGCTGTGCGCCTCGTCGGACTGGGGCTTCCCGTCCTCTGCCCCGTCGGCCTCGCTCACGCGCCCTCCAGTCCGTGATCATCTGCGGTATCAGTATGCGGAATCGTTTCCTCCCCCGCGCATCCCCCGCGCCTCCCCCCGCCTCCCGCGTACCCCGCGCGGACCCCCGAATCCGGATCCGGACACGCCGGTGGGCGGCACCCCCGAGGGGATGCCGCCCACCGTGACGTCAGCCGGACGGCTCAGCCACCGCCGACCGGTTCACCGAGCCGAGCTCAGTGGTGGCCGCCCTGCGCCTCCAGGCGCTTGTACGAGGCCTCGATCTCGGCCTCGGCCTCGGCGCGGCCGACCCAGTTGGCGCCCTCGACGGACTTGCCCGGCTCCAGGTCCTTGTAGACCTCGAAGAAGTGCTGGATCTCCAGGCGGTCGAACTCCGACACGTGGTGGATGTCGCGCAGGTGCTCCACGCGCGGGTCCGAGGCCGGCACGCACAGCAGCTTGTCGTCGCCGCCCGCCTCGTCCGTCATGCGGAACATGCCGATCGCGCGGCACTTGATCAGGCAGCCGGGGAAGGTCGGCTCGTCCAGGATCACCAGCGCGTCCAGCGGGTCGCCGTCCTCGCCCAGGGTGTTCTCGACGAAGCCGTAGTCGGCCGGGTAGCTGGTCGAGGTGAAGAGGCGACGGTCCAGACGGATCCGGCCGGTCTCGTGGTCCACCTCGTACTTGTTCCGCGAACCCTTGGGGATCTCGATGGTGACGTCGAACTCCACGTCCTGCTCCTCCATGATCAGCTCCGACCCTCTCGGTCGGAGCTTGACTGCTCCGGGACTGCGATTGATTCACATGCGTGCGCGTCCGGCCCCGCCCTGCCGGGTGGGGTGCCATGCTCGCGGCAAGACGCAGTGGTTAAGTGTCCCTCACGCATATGTGTGATCGCGAAAGGGGCTGGTCCGAGGTGCCATTGGTCAAGACGTGGCAGCTCATCGCGGGGTCGGCCGTGGCCGGCCTCGCCCTCTCGGCTGCGGCGGTGGTCACAGCGGGACCCTGGGACTCCGGCCAGCGTAAGGCCGAGCGGGACAGGGCCGCCTCCTGGGGCCGGACGGGTGGCGCAGATCACGCCGCCGGCGGGCTCCCGCAGGCCGCCCCCAGCGCCCCAGGAGTCCTCCCGGGCCTGGCCGCGCGCGCCGCGCAGGGCGGACGATCCCCCGCCGACGGCCTCGCCGCCGCGCTCGGGCCGCTGCTCGCGGATCCCGCGCTGGGGCCCGTACGCGCCGCCTCGGTGGTCGACACCGCGACCGGCCAGGTGCTCTACGAGTCCGGCGCGGGCGAGGCCATGACCCCGGCCTCCACCGTCAAGATCGCCACCGCGAGCGCCGCGCTGGCCGCCCTCGGGCCCGAACACCGGATCCGCACCACCGTCGCCCCCGGAGCCGGCCCCGGCGAGATCGTCCTGGTCGGCGGCGGGGACCCGTCCCTGACCGCGAAGAAGAAGAGCCCCGCCGGCTCCGGCGGCAGCCTCGTCGCGCTCGCCGCCGACACCGCCCAGGCCCTCAAGGCCGGCGGCACCGACACCGTCACCCTCGGCTACGACGACTCCCTCTACACCGGCCCCGTCCGCCACCCCATCGGCCGCAACGACAACATCGCCCCCGTCACCGCGCTGACCGCCGACGAGGGCCGGCCCGACGACTCCGTCTCCGGACCCGTCGCCCGCTCCGAGGACCCCTCCAAGGACACCGCCCGCGCCTTCGCCGCCCTGCTGCGCGACCGCGGCATCAAGGTCACCGGCGAACCCGCCCGCGCCAAGGCCCCCGCCGGCGCCCAGCCGCTGGCCGCCACCCAGTCCACCCCCGTGGCCGGGCTCGTCGAACGGATGCTCACCCACAGCGACAACGACATCGCCGAGGCCCTCGCCCGCCAGGTCGCCGTCACCGCCGGAGCGCCCGCGAGCTTCGAGGGCGCCGAGAAGGCCGTCGCCGACAAGCTGGCCTCCCTCGGCGTCGATGTCACCGGCTCCCGCTTCGCCGACGGCAGCGGCCTCAACCGCGCCGACAAGGTCACCCCCCGCCTGCTGACCGGACTCCTGACCAAGGCCGCCGACCCGCGCCACCCGGAGCTGCGGCCCGTCCTGACCGGCCTGCCCGTCGCCGGGTTCACCGGCACCCTGCGGGCCCGCAACGCCGGCGCCTCACCGGCCGCCGGCCTGCTGCGGGCCAAGACCGGCACCCTCAGCGGGGTGAACTCCCTGTCCGGGACCGTGGTGGATCCCGCCGGGCGGCTGCTCGCCTTCGCCTTCCTCACCGCCGGCGCCCCGGACGGCCCGACCGCCGAGAAAGGCCTCGACCGGCTGGCCGCCGCCGTCGCCACCACCTCGTAGGGGGATCCGCCGGGGCGCGGGTCCACGTACGGTTGACGCATGACGAGCATCGGTGGTGCCGAGATGGTCGACTGGAATCTCGCGGTGGCGACCGCGACCCGGCTCGTACGGCCGGGTCCGGAGGTCAGCCGGGACGAGGCGCGGGCCGTGGTGGCGGAGCTGCGGCGGCACGCGAAGACCTCCGAAGAGCACGTGCGCGCGTTCACCCGGATGATGCCGGACGGCATCACCCTGCCCGACACCCCCGTCCTCGTGATCGACCGGGCCGGCTGGGTCAGGGCCAACGTCGCGGGCTTCCGCGAACTCCTCGGCCCGCTGCTCGGCAAGATGCAGGAGCGTCGCTTCGGCGCCCCCGGCGGGGCCGTTCTCGGCGCGGTCGGCGGCAAGGTCACCGGCGTCGAGCTGGGCATGCTGCTCAGCTTCCTGGCCTCGCGCGTCCTCGGCCAGTACGAGACCTTCGCGCCCGCGACGCTCGACCTGCCGGGCTCCGCCGCGGGCGGCGGCCGGCTGCTGCTCGTCGCCCCCAACATCGTGCACGTCGAGCGGGAGCTGGAGGTCAACCCGCACGACTTCCGCCTCTGGGTGTGCCTGCACGAGGAGACGCACCGTACCCAGTTCACGGCCGTCCCGTGGCTGCGCGACCACCTGGAGGCCGAGATCCAGACGTTCCTCGGCGCCACCGAGATGGAACCCGGCGCGATCCTGGAACGCCTGCGCGAGGCCGTGCAGTCCTTCGCCGGGGCCCGCCCCGACGCCGAGAGCGGCGACGAGGGCCGCTCGCTCGTGGAGCTCGTCCAGACTCCCGAACAGCGCGAGGTGCTGGCCAGGCTCACCGCCGTCATGTCCCTGCTGGAGGGCCACGCGGACTTCGTCATGGACGGCGTCGGCCCCGGAGTCGTCCCCTCCGTCGCCGAGATCCGCGAGAAGTTCCAGCAACGCCGCGCGACCGGCGCGGGCCGCCTCGACGCCGCCCTGCGCAAGCTGCTGGGCCTCGACGCGAAGCTGCGCCAGTACCGCGACGGCGAGCGCTTCGTTCGGGCCGTGGTCGACCAGGTCGGCATGGACGGCTTCAACCGGGTGTGGACCTCCCCGAACACCCTGCCGACCAAGGCCGAGATCGCCCGGCCCGCGGACTGGGTGGCGCGGGTGCACGGCAGGGGGAGCGCGGGGAGCGAAGAAAGGTGAAGCACGGGGCGTAAACATGTCGCACTGGGGGAAGCAGCGTCACCCGTCCGAGGGACCGTGAGGCGTCGAAGGGCGTGCGATGCTCAGGGAACCGCTCGGTTCTGTCACCATCGACGCACTCTGAGTGACAACAGCGGACAGTGGACAGCGACATCGGGCGCCGTCCACTGACGCCGGCGACACCGAGCACCCCCTCAAGCCTCTCCGAGCATCCGAACTCCACGAAGGGCACCGGACATGGGTCCCCATCCTGCGGTCGCGGCGATACGCCTGGCGGTCCGCCGCGTACTCCACGACGTCCTCACCGACCTCACCGGCCACTCGGGCATCCCCGGTCGGCGCACCCCGGAGGGCGCCGCGCCACTCGTCCTCGTCGCCTGCTCCGGCGGCGCCGACTCGATGGCACTCGCCTCCGCCCTCGCCTTCGAGGCCCCCAAGCTCGGCATCCGCGCGGGCGGCATCACCGTCGACCACGGCCTCCAGCCCGGCTCCGACCTGCGCGCCGCCGAGGTCGTCACCCGCATGACCGCGCTCCGCCTCGACCCGGTGGAGTCCGTCGCCGTGCGCGTCGGCCGCGACGGCGGACCCGAGGCCGCCGCCCGCGACGCCCGTTACGCCGCCATGGACGAGGCCGCCGACCGACTCGGCGCCGCCGCCGTCCTGCTCGGCCACACCCGCGACGACCAGGCGGAAACCGTCCTGCTGGGCCTCGCCCGCGGCTCCGGCATCCGCTCCCTGTCGGGCATGGCGGAGGTCTCGGGCGGCCCCGGTCGCACCCGCCGCTACCGCCGCCCCTTCCTGCACATCGACCGGCAGACCGCCCGCAAGGCCTGCATGGTCCAGTCCCTGCCCGTCTGGGACGACCCGCACAACATCGACCCCGCCTACACCCGCTCCCGGCTGCGCCACGAAGGCCTGCCCGCCCTGGAGAAGGCCCTCGGCAAGGGCGTCGTGGAGGCCCTCGCCCGCACCGCCCAGCTCTCCCGGGACGACGCCGACGCGCTCGACGCCTGGGCCGCCGACGCGGAGCGCGGCGTACGCGACGCGGACGGGCGCCTGGAGTGCGCCAAGCTGTACGCGCTGCCCCCGGCCGTCCGCCGGCGCGTCCTGCGCCGTGCCGTCGTCGCGGCGGGTTCGCCCGCGGGCTCGCTCTTCGCGCGCCACATCGAGGAAGTCGACCGCCTCATCACCGGATGGCGCGGTCAGGGCGCCATCAACCTGCCCGGCCGCGTCGAGGCCCAGCGGCAGGGTGGCAGACTTGTCATCCGGCAGGGCTGATTGGTGCTGAAGCACGGCTGAGTCCTCCGGGGTCACCCCCCGGAGCCCCGGCCGACAACGAAAGTGATGCGGGTGGACGAGAAGGACATGGGCAACGACCTCCAGTCGGTGCTCATCACCAAGGAAGAGATCGACGCGAAGCTGGCCGAGCTGGCCGCGAAGATCGACGCGGAGTACGCGGGCAAGGACCTGCTCATCGTCGGTGTGCTCAAGGGCGCCGTGATGGTGATGGCGGACCTGGCGCGCGCCTTGTCCACCCCGCTCACCATGGACTGGATGGCGGTGTCCTCCTACGGCGCCGGGACCCAGTCCTCGGGCGTCGTGCGGATCCTCAAGGACCTGGACACCGACATCAAGGACAAGCACGTCCTGATCGTCGAGGACATCATCGACTCGGGCCTGACCCTGTCCTGGCTGCTGTCGAACCTCGGCTCCCGCCAGCCGGCCTCCCTCAAGGTCGTCACGCTGCTGCGCAAGCCCGAGGCCGCGAAGGTCGCGATCGACGTCGAGTGGGTCGGCTTCGACATCCCGAACGAGTTCGTCGTCGGCTACGGCCTCGACTACGCGGAGAAGTACCGCAACCTGCCGTTCGTCGGCACGCTCGCGCCCCACGTCTACGGAGGCTGACGACCCTCGCGGTCGTCGCACCGGTCCTCGAACCTCAAGGATCTCGCCCCCGGGGGAACCTGGGGGCGTTTCCCGCCGTTGGAGCATGCGAAGGCGGGTCTGTCAGCCGTCCCATGGGGCCGCGGGTGACAATACAGGGGTACATTCCGAAGAACAGTCTTTACTCACAGCAGCATTTACCTACGGGCAGGAGGGACGGGGTGCCTGGCGCCCCGTATGGATGGACGTGAAGCGATACTTCCGTGGGCCGGTCATGTGGATCGTGCTGGCCGTCCTCGCCGTGGTCGTGTTGATGAACGTCGTCGGCTCCGGCGGCGGCTACAAGTCGGTGGAGACCAGCGAGGTCATCAAGGCGATCAACAGTGGCCAGGTGGACAGCGCCAAGCTGACCACCGGTGACAGCCAGATGATCAAGATCGAGCTCAAGAAGGACCAGAAGCTCGGCAACAACGACGGCACCAAGTTCCAGGCCAACTACATCGGGGATCAGGGCGTTCAGCTCGCCCAGAACCTCCAGACCAAGTACGAAGCCGGTCAGATCCCGGACGGATACTCCGTCACGCCGGACAAGACCAGCCCCTTCCTGAGCGTGCTGCTCTCGCTCCTGCCCTTCGTCCTGATCGTCGTCGTCTTCCTGTTCCTGATGAATCAGATGCAGGGCGGCGGCTCCCGGGTCATGAACTTCGGCAAGTCCAAGGCCAAGCTCATCACCAAGGACACCCCGAAGACGACGTTCGCCGACGTCGCGGGCTCGGACGAGGCCGTCGAGGAACTCCACGAGATCAAGGAATTCCTCCAGGAGCCGGCGAAGTTCCAGGCCGTCGGAGCCAAGATCCCCAAGGGTGTGCTCCTCTACGGCCCGCCCGGCACCGGCAAGACCCTGCTGGCGCGCGCCGTCGCGGGCGAGGCCGGCGTTCCCTTCTACTCGATCTCCGGTTCCGACTTCGTCGAGATGTTCGTCGGTGTCGGTGCCTCGCGTGTCCGCGACCTGTTCGAGCAGGCCAAGGCCAACGCCCCGGCGATCGTCTTCGTCGACGAGATCGACGCCGTCGGTCGGCACCGCGGCGCGGGCCTCGGCGGCGGCCACGACGAGCGCGAGCAGACCCTCAACCAGCTGCTCGTCGAGATGGACGGCTTCGACGTGAAGGGCGGCGTCATCCTCATCGCCGCCACGAACCGCCCCGACATCCTCGACCCGGCGCTGCTGCGTCCGGGCCGCTTCGACCGCCAGATCGCGGTCGACCGTCCCGACATGCAGGGCCGTCTGGAGATCCTCAAGGTCCACCAGAAGGGCAAGCCGGTCGCCCCGGACGTCGACCTCGGCGCCGTCGCCCGACGCACGCCCGGCTTCACCGGCGCCGATCTCTCCAACGTCCTGAACGAGGCCGCGCTCCTCACGGCCCGCTCGGACAAGAAGCTGATCGACAACTCGATGCTCGACGAGGCGATCGACCGCGTCGTGGCGGGCCCGCAGAAGCGGACCCGGATCATGTCGGACAAGGAAAAGAAGATCACCGCGTACCACGAGGGCGGACACGCCCTGGTCGCGGCGGCCTCCCCGAACTCCGACCCGGTCCACAAGATCACGATCCTGTCCCGCGGTCGGGCCCTGGGCTACACGATGGTCCTGCCCGACGAGGACAAGTACTCCACCACCCGCAACGAGATGCTCGACCAGCTGGCGTACATGCTGGGCGGGCGCGCGGCGGAGGAGCTGGTCTTCCACGACCCGACCACGGGCGCCGCGAACGACATCGAGAAGGCCACCGCCACGGCGCGGGCCATGGTCACGCAGTACGGCATGACCGAGCGCCTCGGTGCGATCAAGTTCGGCGGCGACAACACCGAACCGTTCCTGGGCCGCGAGATGTCGCACCCGCGGGACTACTCGGAAGAGGTCGCGGCGCTGGTCGACGAAGAGGTCAAGAAGCTCATCGAGACCGCGCACAACGAGGCTTGGGAAATCCTCGTCGAGAACCGGGACGTCCTGGACAACCTGGTCCTCGCGCTGCTGGAGAAGGAGACGCTGAACAAGGAGGAGGTCGCGGAGATCTTCTCCACGATCGTCAAGCGTCCGGCCCGTCCCGCGTGGACCGGCTCCTCCCGCCGCACCCCCTCCACCCGTCCGCCGGTGCTCTCTCCCAAGGAGCTCCAGCTGACGAACGCCGCCAACGGCACCTCGGCGGTCACGCCCGCCGTGTCGGTGGAGAAGGCCCCGGAGCCCTCCCCGGAGGAGCGCCCGGGGACCTGATCAGCCCCGGAATGGATGCCGCGCCCTTCAGGTTCTAGCCTGGGGGGCGCGGCTCTTTTCGTACGGCCGTGTGTGCGGACAGGAACGAGGATGAGATGACCGACCCAGTGAGCCTCAGTGGCGGGGGCATGATCGGCGAGTTCGACGAGAAGCGCGCCGAGGCCGCCGTACGGGAGCTGCTGATCGCGGTCGGCGAGGACCCGGAACGCGAAGGGCTCCTGGAGACCCCGGCCCGCGTGGCACGGGCGTACCGGGAGATATTCGCCGGCCTGTGGCAGAAGCCCGAAGAGGTGCTCACCACGACGTTCGACCTCGGTCACGACGAGATGGTCCTCGTGAAGGACATCGAGGTCATGAGCTCCTGTGAACACCACCTCGTCCCGTTCCACGGCGTCGCCCACGTGGGCTACATCCCGTCGACGGACGGCAAGATCACGGGCCTGTCCAAGCTGGCCCGCCTCGTGGACGTCTACGCCCGCCGCCCGCAGGTGCAGGAGCGGCTGACCACCCAGATCGCGGACTCCCTGATGGAGATCCTCGACCCGCGCGGGGCCATCGTCGTCATCGAGTGCGAGCACATGTGCATGACCATGCGCGGCGTGCGCAAGCCCGGCGCCAAGACCATCACCTCGGCGGTCCGCGGCCAGCTCCGCGACCCCGCGACGCGCAACGAGGCCATGAGCCTGATCATGGCCCGCTGAGGCGCACCACAGACCGGCGGGAGGCCGTGGCCCGGGGCCATGGCCTCCCGCCGTCGTGTCGGGCGCGTCAGGCGGAGGCGGTCGCCTTCGTCGGGTCCTCGTCCTCGGGGAGTTTCAGGACGCGCTCCAGGAAGAGCGCGGCGGCGACCACGGCGGCGCCCGCGAGGACGGATCCGCCCGCGTACCAGGCCTGGTCGCGGCGGGCCGGGACGTCGAGGGCGTCGGTCAGCAGGAAGACCCCGACGCCGCCGTACATGCCCGCCACCAGGGCCGCGACCAGGGCGCTGGCCTGGCCGAAGACCACCGCGCGGGCCGCCATCAGCGGCTCCACGCCCTTCGCCCCGGGCCGCCGCTCGCGCTGCGCCTTGAGGCGGGCGCGCAGCGACAGGGCGGTGGCGAACAGGACGGCCGCGATCACCGCCAGCACGATCGGAGCGGCCAGCGGCACGCCCGGCAGGGTCCCGTACGCGTTCCACATCCGGGCGCCCGCCCAGGACAGCACCCCGGCGACGGCGAAGATGCCCGCCAGAACCGCCGGCCTCAGTTGCTTCACTGCCGCATCCCCGCTCTCTGCGCGCTCTCTCGGCGACTCGCGCAGTGACCAGGCTAACGAGCTATTCCGGCAGGCGGAGTTCCAGGTCCGGGCGCGGCGTGATGCCGGCGCGGCCGAGGTCGGCCAGGAGGGCGGCCACGGGGCCGCGGCCGGGGAGCTGGGCCTCGGGGTCGATGTCGTGCCAGGGGGCCAGCACGAAGGCCCGCAGGTGGGCCCGGGGGTGCGGGAGGGTGAGGATCGGGTCGTCGGAGATCTGGTCGGCGTAGGACACGATGTCGACGTCGATGGTGCGCGGGCCCCAGCGCTCCTCGCGGACGCGGTCGAAGGCCTCTTCGATGGCCTGGCCGCGCTCCAGCAGGCTGGTGGGCGGCAGGGTGGTCTTCACCAGGGCCACCGCGTTGAAGTACGCGGGCTGCGAGCCGGGCTCGACGCCCCACGGCTCGGTCTCGTAGACGGGCGAGACCGCCTTGACCCGCAGGCCGGGGGTGTCGCCGAGGGCGTCGATGGCGCCCTGGAGGGTGTCCAGCCGGTTGCCGAGGTTCGCGCCGAGCGCGATGACGGCCCACTTGGGGTTCGACAGGGTGACGTCCGCCGCGTCGACGGCCTCCACCACGGAGGCCGGTACGGGCTGGACGGTGGGGTCGCTCTGGGCGCTCAGTCCGTTGTTCATGCGCGGCTCCGGGTGATCGTGACGGTCACGTCGTCGAAGGGGACGGTGATGGGCGCGTCCGGCTTGTGGACGACCACCTCCACCTGGGCGACGGCCTCGTGCTTGAGGCACTGCTGGGCGATCCGCTCGGCGAGCGTCTCGATCAGGTCGACGGGCTCGCCCTGGACCACGTCCACGACCTCCTCGGCGACGACCCCGTAGTGCACGGTCTTGGCCAGGTCGTCCCCGGCCGCCGCCGGGCGGGTGTCCAGGTGCAGCACGAGGTCGACGATGAAGGTCTGGCCTTCCTCGCGTTCCCGGGGGAAGACGCCGTGGTGCCCGCGAGCCTTGAGGCCGCGCAGCGCGACACGATCCACGCGAATCACTCCTGCTTTCGTAGGTGCTTCCGGTCCCGGGACTCCCCGGGGCCATGGGCCTACGCCGAGTGCGGTCGGCGTCGTCCGCCTTCGAATTTACCCGCGACGGAGCGTCGCCCCCGCGCTTGGGGTCACTCGGCGGCCTCTTCGTCCTCGTCTTCGGAGTCCGTGAGGACCGGAGAACCGTGGTGGGACCAGAGCCGCCACCCCACCGGTGTGCGTCGGAACACATTCGTGGCGACCACCAGCTGGCCGACCAACGGACCCAGCTCGCCGCCGTCCTCGGCGGGGCCTCCGCTGAGGATGTTCTCGGTGCACGTGACCAGGGCGGTGTCGCCGATGAGGGCCACCTTGGTGTCGGTGAGGAAGAACTGGATGTACTCGGTGTGCGACATGATCAGCGCGTACGAGCGCAGGACCTCGCCGCGCCCGGAGAGCACCGGCCAGCCGGGGTGCACGCAGGAGATCTCGTCGTCGAGCCAGAGCGCCGACAGTGCGTCGAAGTCCCCCTGCTCCATGGCCTCGTAGAAGGCCGCGTTGACCTCTTCGACGGCCTCTATGTCGGTACGGCTCACCGTGCCCCTTCCCTGTCCGATCGGTGGGTCACAGTGCCCCTTCCACGGCGCGGGCCACCCGAACCGCGTCGGCGCTCGCGCGTACCTCGTGCACCCGTACGGCCCAGGCGCCGTGGTGGGCGGCGAGGGCGGAGACGGCGGCGGTGGCGGCGTCCCGTTCGCGGGCGGGCGGCGGGGCGGCGTCGGAGGCGCCGGCGAGGACCCGTCCGAGGAAACGCTTCCGCGAGGCGGCGACCAGCATCGGGAAGCCGAGGGCGCGCAGCTCGGGGAGGTGGGCGACCAGGGCGAGGTCGTGCTCGGCCATCTTGGCGAAGCCGAGGCCGGGGTCGACGACGATCCGTTCGGGGGCGATGCCGCCGCCGACGACGGCGTCGATGCGCTCGCGCAGTTCGGCGGTGACCTCGCCGAGGACGTCCTCGTAGACGGCGAGGCGGTTCATGTCCTGGCTGAAGCCGCGCCAGTGCATGACGACGAACGGCACCTCGGCGGCGGCGACGGCCGGGATCATGCCGGGGTCGGCGAGGCCGCCGCTGACGTCGTTGACCAGGGTGGCGCCCGCGGCGACGGCCTGGGCGGCGACCGAGGCGCGCATGGTGTCGACCGAGACGGTGACGCCCTCGGAGGCCAGGCCGCGCACGACGGGGACCACGCGGCGCAGCTCCTCCTCCTCGTCGACCCGGGTGGCGCCGGGGCGGGTGGACTCGCCGCCGACGTCGACGAGGTCGGCGCCCTGGGCGACGAGGTCGAGGCCGCGCTTGACGGCGGCGGTGGTGTCGAACCAGCGGCCGCCGTCGGAGAAGGAGTCGGGGGTGACGTTCACGACGCCCATGACCGCGCAGCGGTCCCAGTCGGGCAGACCCGTCACCCGGCCCCGGGGGGCGGCCACGCGGTTGTTGTTCATGGGTCCCAGGGTAGAGCCGGGGACGCGGAAGGCCCGCCCGCGGGTGCGGGCGGGCCTTGCGGAGCTTCGTAGGGTCCTACGGGACGTGCGGCGGGTGCTGCCGGTCAGGCCACCTGGCACTCGCGCTCGGCCTGGACCGGGACCTTCGCCGGCTCGGGGGTGTGCGCGCAGGTGCGGACCGGCTTGGGGCGGCGGCGGCCGGCGAAGAGCCGGGGCAGGGCCAGGGTGACGAAGCCCTCGGCCTGCATCGCGGCGAAGCCGATGCGGGGCAGGTCGCGGGTCTGGCGGAACACCACGAAGCGGGGCTCCCAGCGGGGGCGGAACTTCGCGTTGAACTTGTACAGCGACTCGATCTGGAACCAGCGCGACAGGAACACCAGCAGGCCGCGCCACATGCGCAGGACCGGGCCGGCGCCGATCTTCTCGCCGCGGGCCAGCGCGGAGCGGAACATCGCGAAGTTCAGGGAGACCTTCTCGATGCCCAGGCCCGGGGAGGCCTCCAGGGAGGCGACGATGAGCAGCTCGTTCATGCCGGGGTCGGCGGCGCGGTCGCGGCGCATCAGCTCCAGCGACATGCCGTCCTTGCCCCAGGGGACGAAGTGCTGGATGGCCTTGAGGTCGCCGAAGGGGCTGGTGTCGCCCTCCTCGACGCGGTGGGCGGTGGCGATGATGCAGTCGCCGTCGTTCGGGTCGCCGACGCGGCCCAGCGCCATGGAGAAGCCGCGTTCGGTGTCGGTGCCGCGCCAGGCGTCGGAGGCGCCGCGTACGGCGGCCAGCTCCTCCTCGGTCAGCTCGCTGACCCGGCGGACCTTGGTGGTGTAGCCGTTGCGCTCGATGCGCTTGACCATCTGGCGGACGTTGCGCATCGGGCGGCCGGACAGCGAGAAGTCTTTGACGTCGACGATCGCCTCGTCGCCGAGTTCCAGGGCGTCGAGGCCGGTCTCGCGGGTCCAGACCTCACCGCCCGTCTCGCTGCAGCCCATGACGGCCGGGGTCCAGGAGTGGGCCTTGGCCTCCTCCATGAACCGTTCGATGGCGCCGGGCCAGGCTTCGACGTCGCCGACGGGGTCGCCGGAGGCGAGCATCACACCGGAGACGACGCGGTAGGTGACGGCCGCCTTGCCGGAGGGGGAGAAGACGACGGCCTTGTCGCGGCGGAGCGCGAAGTGGCCCAGCGAGTCGCGGCCGCCGTGCTTGGCGAGCAGCTCGCGCAGCTTCGCCTCGTCGTCCTCGGTGAGCCGCGCGGCCGGGTGCTCGGGGCGGAAGGCCAGGTAGATGGTGGTGACGGCGGTCAGCATGCCGAGGGCACCGAGGGAGTAGCCGACCGTCCAGGACACGCGGCCCGCGTAGTCGACGGGGCCCTCGAAGCCGAAGAGGCCGTAGACGACGTGGGTGATCTGCTCGTACAGGCTCGGCCGGCCGACGACCTTGCCCGGGTGCACGTTCACGATGATCAGGCCGAGGCCGATGGAGCCGGCGCTCATCAGGACGAAGTTCGCGAGCGCCTTCCAGCGGCTGCGCGGGTCCGGGAGGGCCTTGAATTCACTCTGGTGGAGTACGAGGAGCCCGAGGAGGACCGCCGCGATGACCACACCGATGATCGAGTGCCGGTACGCGAACTGCGCCGCCGCGCCCGCGGGCAGCAGGAGTACGGCCGCCCGCCAGGCCCGGCGCTTGCGGCGCTTGAGGCCGTGGGCGAGCAGGAGGAGCAGCACGCCGGCGCTGATGGACATGGCGGCGGCGAAGGGGCCCAGCGAGCCGGGCAGCACCTCGGTGACCGCGTGGATCCTGCTGTGGCGGAATCGCGGGAAGACGCCCGCCGCGATGTCCAGAAGGCCGACGATCATGACGGCCGTACCTACCAGGCCGGGGACGGACTCCGGTCGTGGGCCTCGGACGATTCGTGCGACCCGCTTCGGAACCTGTCCGGACTTATCGCCATCTATCCTGCTAGACATCGCTTCCCGTTGCTCCGCGAGAGATCATGTGGCCGAAGGCCGCAAGGGCCTCCGGGAGTGTGGTGCGTCCACTAGGACGACATCGAGGAGGAGGCGGTTCACTCTTCCGTCGGAAAAATCCGGTCCTGCCATCAGAAAGTCGACTGACTGCTCATGGGTCTCACCAGTAATACGGTCCTGGTCCTGGCCATCATCGCCGGTGTGCTGCTGTTCGGGGCGACGGTGTGGTTCTGGCCGAAGCTCTCGGGCCGCTCCTGGCGTGCCGTCACCGGTCGGATCGGGCTCCTGCTCGCGACCCAGCTGGCCGTGTTCGCGGCGGTCGGTCTCGCGGCCAACAAGTCGTTCCTCTTCTACGGCTCCTGGGCCGACCTGGTCGGCAAGGAGACGTCCATCGGCAAGGTCGTCGACCACTCGATGAGCAGCAAGGACATCAAGGTCATCGACAAGCAGAAGCTTGACGTGCCCGGTGGTGCCAAGCCGCAGGTCGGCGGCCAGATCCTGAAGGTCGCCATATCCGGGCAGAAGTCGAAGATAACGAGTCCGGGCTACGTGTGGCTGCCGCCGGAGTACTTCCAGCCGCAGCACAAGGACCAGAACTTTCCCGCGTCCATCGTCCTGACCGGCTACCCGGGCACCGCCGAGAACCTGATCAAAGGGCTCGACTACCCCATGAAGGCCTTCAGCCTGTCCAAGCAGGGCAAGATGAAGCCGATGATCCTGGTCATGCTGCGCCCGACCATCGCGCCGCCGCGTGACACCGAGTGCGTGGACATACCCGGTGGCCCGCAGACGGAGACGTTCTTCGCGCAGGACCTGCCGCAGGCCATCCAGTCGACGTTCCGGGTGGGCGACAAGCCGCAGAACATGGGCTTCATCGGCAACTCCACGGGCGGCTACTGCGCCCTGAAGATCGCCGCGCACCACCCGCAGACCTTCGGCGCCGCCGCCGGTCTGTCCGCCTACTACGACGCGGCGAACGACGCGACGACCGGTGACCTGTTCCACGGTGACGACAAGCTGAAGAAGCGCGCCGACCTCCTGGCGAGCATGGCGGACAAGAAGCCGGCCGGTACGTCCTTCCTCGTCACGAGCAGCGAGAAGGGCGAGCCGAACCTCGGCGACACCAAGAAGTTCATCAAGCTGGTCAAGGGCCCGGACCGAGTCTCCTCGATCATCCTCGACAGCGGTGGCCACAACTTCAACACGTGGCGCCGCGAGATCCCGCCGATGCTGGTGTGGATGAGCGGACGCATCCAGGCCTGAGGCCGCCGATGGGTGCCGTGCGCACGCGAAGGGAAGGGTCCGGCTCCGGCCGGGCCCTTCTCGCGTCGCGGCTCTCGCGTTACGGCCTACGCGTCCTGGAGTTCCGCCCGGCGCAGGGCCCGGTGGACGTCCTCCGGGGTGAGGACGCCGACCAGCTCGCCCGAGTCCGGGTCGGTGACCCCGATGCGCCCCGAGTCCTCCTGGAGCAGCGCGGCCAAGGCCTCGCGGAGCGTTGCCCCGAGGACCACCGACGCGGCGGGGGTGGTCGCGCCCTGCGGCGACGCCGTCAGGTCGGCCGGGCCGACGGCGGTGACCGCGAGGCGCTTGAGGCCCCGGTCGGCGCCGACGAAGGAGGCCACGTACGGGGTGGCGGGGGCGGCGAGGACGGTGGCCGGGCGGGCGAACTGCTCGATGGTGCCCGCTCCGTAGACGGCGATGCGGTCGCCGAGTCGGACGGCTTCCTCCAGGTCGTGCGTGACCAGCAGGATCGTTTTGCGGACGGTGCGCTGGAGGGTGAGGAACTCGTTCTGGAGGCGCTCGCGGACCACCGGGTCGACCGCGCCGAACGGTTCGTCCATCAGCAGGACCGGCGGGTCGGCGGCGAGCGCGCGGGCCACGCCGACGCGCTGGCGCTGACCGCCCGACAGCTGGTGGGGGTAGCGGCCGCCGTGCACGGCCGGGTCGAGGCCGACGAGTTCGAGCAGCTCCGCCGCCCGTTCGCGGGCCTTGGCCTTCGGGGTGCCGAGCAGCCGGGGGACCGTAGCCGCGTTCTCCAGCACCGTCTTGTGCGGGAAAAGCCCGACCTGCTGGATGACGTAGCCGATGCGCCGGCGCAGCTCGACGGGGTCGGCGGCGGCGATGTCCTCGCCGGCCAGGAGGATGCGCCCGGACGTGGGCTCGATCAGGCGGTTGACCATCTTCATGGTGGTCGTCTTGCCGCAGCCGGACGGGCCGACCAGCGTGACCAACTCGCCTTCCGCCACCTCGAAGGACAGGTCCTCGACGGCCGTGGTCCCGTCGGGGTAGCGCTTGGTCACATGCTCGAATCGGATCACCCCGCCATCCTCCCCCAGCCGCGGGCCCGAACAGGCGAAGGGTTTGTGAGAGGTGTGTTGCACCTGTGCGAACCGTTCAGGCCAATGTCGGTGTCCGGGGTTATGGTCGCTTCTACGAACAGGTGACGGGGGTGAGGGACGGTGGCCAGCGGGAACTGCCTCGTGGCGAACGACTGGGTCTGCTGGGACTACGTCACTTCCCGGTCGTCCGAGCTCACCGACGCCACGATCGAACACGTCTGGATCACCGCCGCCTCGGTCCTCATCGGCCTCGTCGTCGCCGTCCCGCTCGCGTTGCTGGCCCGCCGGGGCCGCCGCTGGGCGGCCCCGGTGCTCGGCCTGACCACCCTGCTCTACACGATTCCCTCGCTCGCCATGTTCTCCCTGCTGCTGCCCTTCTTCGGGCTGTCGGCGGCGCTGGTGGTCACGGGGCTCGTGCTGTACTCGCTGACCATCCTGGTCCGCAACGCGATGGCCGGCCTCGAAGCCGTCCCCGAGGAGGTGCGCGAGGCCGCGCGCGGCATGGGCTACGGGCCGGGCCGCCTGCTGTGGCAGGTCGAACTGCCGCTCGCGCTGCCCGCCCTGCTCGCCGGGGTGCGGATCGCGACCGTCTCCACGGTGGCGCTGACCACGGTGGGCTCCATCGTCGGCAAGGGCGGCCTCGGCAACCTGATCGCACCCGCCGTGAACAGTTCCTTCAAGGCCCAGGTGCTCACCGCCTCGGTGCTGTGCGTGCTGCTCGCGCTCGTCGCCGACCTGCTGCTGCTCGGCGTCCAGCGGCTGCTGACGCCGTGGACGCGGGGCGCCGGCCGGCCCACGAAGGTCGTCGCCGTGGTGAAGGAGGCCTGAGGGCGTGGACGTGATGGGACAGGCCTGGGACTGGCTGGCGGACGGCGCCAACTGGTCCGGGGAGAGCGGCGTCTGGCACCGCCTCGGCGAGCACGTCTACGTCAGCGGGATCGCGCTGGCCATCGCCTGCGCGGTGGCGCTGCCGATCGGCCTGTGGCTCGGCCACGTCGGCAAGGGCGGCGCGCTCGCGGTCAACATCTCCAACGTCGGCCGGGCCGTGCCCGTCTTCGCGGTGCTGGCCCTGTTCATGGTCTCCCCGCTGCGCACCGCCGGCTACCTGCCGACGATCGTCGCGCTCGTCCTCTTCGCGGTCCCGCCGCTGTTGACCAACGCCTACGTGGGCATGCGCGAGGTGGACCGCTCGGTGGTGGAGGCGGCCCGGGGCATGGGCATGTCCGGGCCCCAGCTGTTCCTGCGCGTGGAACTGCCGCTCGCGCGGGGGCTCGTCATGACGGGCCTGCGCTCGGGCGCCGTGCAGGTCATCGCCACCGCGACGATCGCGGCGATGGTCGGCCAGGGCGGCCTCGGCCGCATCATCACCGCCGGCTTCAACACGTACAACACCGCCCAGGTCGTCGCGGGCGCCGTGCTGGTGGCCCTGCTGGCCCTGCTGGTGGAGGGCGCCTTGGTGGCGGCGGACCGGCTGCTGCCGCGCACGCCGACCGGCTGAGGCGACGAGTCCCCGCGTCACCCACTCGAACGGAGCACTTCCATGAGCAAGACCACGCGCGTCGCCGGCGCGTCCCTGGGCGCGCTGGCCCTGACCGTGTCGCTGGCCGCGTGCGGCGGCGAGAGCCTGGAGAAGGCGAAGGACACGGGCTCCTCGTCCGCCTCCACGTCCTCGGGGGAGGGTGGCGGCAAGGGCAAGCTGGTGATCGGCGCGGCCGGGTTCACCGAGTCCAACGTCCTCGCCGAGCTGTACGCGTTGCTGTTGAAGGGCGCCGGCTACGGCACCTCCATCACCACCGTGAGCAACCGCGAGCTGTACGAACCCTCCTTGGAGAGCGGCGAGATCGACGTCGTCCCCGAGTACGCGGCCACCCTCGCCGAGTTCCTCAACGCCAAGGTGAACGGCCCGAACGCGCCGAAGGACAAGCCCGTCGCCTCCAGCGACGCGGCGGCCACCGTCGCGGCCCTGGAGAAGCTCGCCGCGCCGCTCGGTCTCAAGGCGCTCGCGCCGGGTGCGGCCGTCGACCAGAACGCCTTCGCGGTCTCCCGGGAATTCGCCGCGAAGAACAACCTGAAGTCCCTTTCCGACCTGGGCAAGTCCGGGCTGAAGGTGAAGATCGCGGCCGGTGACGAATGCGCCGTCCGTCCCTTCTGCGCCCCCGGATTGGAGAAGACGTACGGAATCTCCGTCGCGGGTATCGACCCGAAGGGCGTCGGCACCCCGCAGGCCAAGCAGGCCGTCAAGGACGGCATCGACCAGCTGGTGCTGACCACCACCACCGACGCCACCCTCGACGCCTACGGTCTGGTGCTGTTGGAGGACGACAAGAAGCTCCAGAACGCCGACAACGTCCTGCCCGTGGTGAACGCCAAGGACGCCGGCGCCCCGGAGGTCGCGGCCGCGCTCGACCGGCTGAACAAGGTGCTGACGACCGCCGACCTCGTCGAACTCAACCGCAAGGTCGACGCCGAGCGGGCCAAGCCGGCGGACGTCGCGAAGGCCTATCTGGAGTCCAAGGGCCTTATCGAGAAGTGACTTTCGTGCCGGTGGTTACCGGATTGACGGAGAAATGCGGTGTCACCGAGCGGGAACAGTTTGCCGGGCGGGTACCCCACACGCCGTCCACGCCCTGTAAATTTCAGGCCATGCCCCGTGGACGCCACCGCAATCCCGAGCCCCTGCACCGACTTCTCACGCCGACGGCCGTCGCCGGGGTGTCCGTGGCCGCCGCCGGCGCGGCGTGGCTGCTCGCGGAACCCCTGGCCCTGCGCCTGCTGGTGGCCCTCACGGCCGCGGTGGGCGCGGGCGGCGCCGTCCTCATGCGTTCCTGGGACCGGGCCGCCGGCCGCCGGGTCGCGGAACTCGCGCGCGAGCGGGTCAAGGACGAGTGGAGGACCGAAGAGCGCATAGCCGAGCTCGAATCGGACCTGGAGGAGGCGCGCGTCCTGCGCGCCAAGCTCGACGCGAAGCTGCGCGCCAAGCGCGTCGAGATCGCGGGCCTGCGCGGCGAGCACGCCGCGCTGCTGCGCCGCTACGCCACGGCGGAGACCGAGCGCGCGAGCGCCCTGGAGAAGCGCCGACTGCTGGCCATCGAGGCCCAGGCGGCGCCGTCGGGCGCCCCGAAGGAGCTTCCGGCGGTCTCGCAGGAACGTAACGGCGCCGGGGCGCCCACGGC
Organism: Streptomyces sp. RerS4; assembly: GCF_023515955.1. GTDB lineage: Bacteria > Actinomycetota > Actinomycetes > Streptomycetales > Streptomycetaceae > Streptomyces. Next base: position 3,318,755 of record NZ_CP097322.1, on the reverse strand, counting down.
GGTCGGCTACGCCCGCGCTAACGCGGCCATGGCGGCGCTCGTCCGCAAGGCGGAGGACCGCGAGGCGGCTCGGGCGAGGGCCGCGGCCTCCGCGAACCCCGCGGCCCCCGCCGCCCCGCGCCCGGCGGCGCCAAGGCCCTGGAGCCCGCCACGGGCACCGAGGCCCCGCCCGCCCGGCCGCCACCCCCGTCCCGGCCCCCCGGACCGCGGCGGCCGTGGCCCCGTACGCCGCCCAGCGCCGCTCCGCCTCGCGCGTCGAGGGCGGCTTCGACTTCTTCGGTACGAAGACGGGCGCGCAGGCCCGCGCGGCGATCGAGTCCGTGCAGAACGAGGACCTGGCCGACGTGGTCGGCGCCGAGGCCCTCGCCGCGCACAAGGCCGAGTCGGCGGGCACCGCGAGCGAGCCGGAGTTCAAGCCGGTCACGCCCGAACAGCGCGCGGTGGGCCAGGTCATCGACCTGACGGCCCACGACGAGACCGAGCCGATCGACGTGGTCCACCTGCGCACGGCCATCTCGTAGTTACGCGCGCACTGACGCGCGTATGCGCATTCACGGGTAGGCGAGGACGAGCGTCACCGCCACCGCCTCCAGCATCAGCTGCGCGGCCAGGGCCCCGCCCCGGATCGGCGCGGGGCCGGCGAGCGCGACGACCATCGCGGCCGCGGCGAGCCCGCACAGCGTCAGGAAGGCGACCGAGGGGAAGGGCGTGCAGCCGCCGTAGGTCAGGCAGCGGGAGCCGGTGTGGGTGGCCAGCACCGCGATCTTCGCGGCCACGAGCGCGGGCACGAACAGTACGGCCCACAGCACCGCGTGCGTGCGGACCCGTACGGCGCCGGCGGGCGCGGGCGGGGTGACGGAGGCGGGCCGGTGCGTCGTCCAGGTGGGCATGACGCCATCCTGTCCGGCGCCGCGTGTACGGGGATCCGTACGCGTACTCAGCGCGCTACTCAGAACAGCGGCAGTTGGCCCGGGTGCGGGCCCAGTGCGAAGCCGTCCAGCGTCGGGGCCGAGGCGCCGAGCACCACGCGGGCGCGGGAGCCGGGGCAGGACACCAGGTCGCCGCGCCCGCGCCCGGCCGGGGGATCGTGGCGGGCGATCCGCCCGGCCGTCACGGCGCAGTCGCGGCCACAGGCGGGGCAGGCCCGTCGGGGGGAGTGGGACATGTCCCCAGTCTGCCCTGCCCCACGGACATCGCCCCGCTCAGCCGGTCGCCCCGGTCAGCCGGCCATCCCCCGCTCAGCCGGCCGCCTTGGAAGCCAGCCAGGCCTGGTGCGCGCGGTCGACGCGCTCCCACAGGGCCGTGCGGTCCTCGGGGCTCAGGTCGTCGAGCTCCCGACCGAAGACCTCGCCGATCGTCACGAAGAACTCCTCGGGCGTGGCCAGTTCGCGCGCCGTGCCGTCGCCGCCCGCGCTCATGCGGGACAGCATCCGCCCCGCGAGCCGGTCCACGCCCGCGTCGTGGCGCCGCAGCATGATGAAGGACTGCCGGAACGGGGAGTCGGGGGCGGTCGACAGCCGCAGGTGCTCGGCCTCGAAGTCGGCCATCGCGGCGGGCGCGGAGCGGAAGTTCATGACCGGGAAGGGGCCGTTGTCGGTGCGCAGGGTCCAGCCCGCCTCGTCGCCCTCGGCCCCGGCCAGCGGTTCCAGGGCGTAGCCGAAGTTCTGCGTCCAGCTGCCGGCGCGCAGCGGGAGCGGCTCCAGCGGGCCGTTGCCGAGGCCGACGTCGACGAACCAGGTCGCGCCGTCGACCCGTACGGACAGGGTGAGGTGGTCGCCGCTGACCGCGCGGGAGGTGGGGTCCGCGTAGACGCCGCCGAGGTGGCGGGTCACGTCGTAGCCGAGCTCCTCCAGCAGTGCGGCGAAGGCGCCGTTGAGGTGGAAGCAGTAGCCGCCGCGTCCGGCGGAGAGGCGGCGTACGGACAGCCGCGGGTCGATGCCCGGCGGCCGGCCGATCTGGATCTCGGTGTTCTCGAACGGGATCCGCTGCACGTGGGCGCGCTGGAGCGCGAACAGCCCTTCCTTCGACGGGGCTCCGGGCCGGGTGATGCCGATGCGGCGGAGGTAGTCGGCGTAGGTGTCCGTGTACGTACCAAGGGTCATGGGGGCACAGTAGGACGCGCCCGTGCCGAACTCGCTCGATTTCCGGGCCGATTGTCAGATCGGAGATCGGAGGTGTTCGGGATGTTCGGGGTTCGCGGTCCCCCGTCTCCGGCTACTTGTCGATGTCGCCCACGACGAAGAACAGCGAGCCCAGGATCGACACCATGTCCGCGACCAGCTGACCCGGCAGCAGTACCGACAGGGCCTGGATGTTGTTGTAGGAGGCGCTGCGCAGCTTCAGCCGGTACGGGGTCTTCTCGCCCTTCGACACCAGGTAGTAGCCGTTGATCCCGAGCGGGTTCTCCGTCCAGGCGTACGTCGCCCCCTCGGGCGCCTTCAGCACCTTCGGCAGCCGCTGGTTGACGGGCCCCGGCGGCAGCTCCGCCATCCGGTCCAGGCAGGCCACCGCCAGGTCGAGGGCGTTGTGCGTCTGCTCCAACAGCACCTCGAAGCGGGCCAGGCAGTCGCCCTCGGCGCGGGTGACCACCTTCAGGACGTCCTGGAGCTCGCCGTAGGCCAGGTACGGCTCGTCGCGGCGCAGGTCGAAGTCGACGCCCGAGGCGCGGGCGATCGGCCCGGAGACCCCGTACGCGTGCACGGCCTCCTGTGCCAGCACGCCGACGCCGCGCGTGCGGCCGCGGAAGATCTCGTTCCCCTGCACGAGGCGGTCGTAGACGTCCATCCGGGTCTGTACGTCGGCGATGGCCGCGCGGGCCCGGCCGAGCCAGCCGGCGGGGAGGTCCTCCTTGAGGCCGCCGACCCGGTTGAACATGTAGTGCATGCGGCCGCCGGAGATCTCCTCCATCACGGCCTGGAGCTCCTCGCGCTCGCGGAACGCGTGGAAGATCGGGGTGATGCCGCCCAGTTCCAGCGGGTAGGACCCGAGGAACATGAGGTGGTTCAGGACCCGGTTCAGCTCGGCGAGGAGGGTACGCATCCACACCGCGCGCTCGGGGACCTCCATGCCGAGCATCCGCTCGACGGCCATGACGACGCCCAGCTCGTTGGAGAACGCCGACAGCCAGTCGTGGCGGTTGGCGAGCATCACGATCTGGCGGTAGTCACGGGCCTCGAACAGCTTCTCGGCACCCCGGTGCATGTAGCCGACCACCGGCTCGGCGCTCACGATGCGCTCGCCGTCCAGGACGAGGCGCAGGCGCAGCACGCCGTGGGTGGAAGGGTGCTGCGGTCCGATGTTGAGCACCATGTCGGTGCTCTCCGCCGCGCCGCCGATGCCGACCGTGGTCTCCGTCATGGCGGCATTGTCGCAGTCCTAGGGTGGGCGTATGGAAATCGGGACGACGGGTGAGACGGCCGGGCCCGTGTGGGTGGGGTTGCCCGGTGGGCTGCTCACGCTGAGGCGGCTGCTGCTGGTGCTGTGGACGGCCGCCCTCACCGTGGCGACGGGGGTGCTGCTGGGCGTGCTCGTCGGCCCGGCGTGGGCCGCGTTCGGGGGGCTGTGGCTCGCGGTCCTGGCCTGGGGGTGGGTGATGCTCGGGCGGAACTGGCGGTCCTGGCGCTACGCCGAACGGGCCGACGACCTGCTGATCAGCCGGGGTGTGCTCTGGCGGGAGCAGACGGTGGTCCCGTACGGGCGGATGCAGCTGGTGGAGGTCACCTCCGGGCCGCTGGAGCGGCGCTTCGGGCTGGCCTCCGTACAGCTGCACACGGCCGCCGCCGCGACGGACGCGAAGATCCCCGGGCTGGTGCCGCAGGAGGCCGAGCGGCTGCGGGACCGGCTCTCGGAGCTGGGCGAGGCAAGGTCGGCGGGGCTGTGAGCGGGGCCGAGCACGGCGCGGGGAGCGGCTCGGGGAACGGCCTGGGGGACCAGCCGGCCTCCGGTGCGGCTCCGGCGGAGGTCCAGCGGGCGGGCCCGCTCGGGCCGACGTACATCGAGCGGCGGCTGCACGTCCTGACCCCGCTGCGCCGGGCCTGGGTGCCCGTCGCCGCCACCGTCGGCATCCTCGCCCAGCAGGGCGACCGGGTGCGGGAGTGGGTCGACCCGCTGCCCGTGGTGCTGCGCCTGGCCGCGCTGGCCGGGCTGGTCCTGGTCTTCGGCGCGTACGGGTTCCTGAGCTGGTGGTTCACGCACTACGCCGTCACCGACACCGAGCTGCGCATCCGTACCGGCCTGATCTTCCGCCGTACCGCCCACATCCGGCTCGACCGCATCCAGGCGGTCGACGTCACGCGCCCCATCCTGGCCCGGGTCGCCGGCGTCGCGAAGCTGCGGCTCGACGTCATCGGCACCGAGGCGAAGGACGAGCTGTCGCTGCTGGCCGAACGGGACGCCGTCGCCCTGCGCGCCGAGCTGCTCGCGCGGGCCGCCGGCTTCACGCCCGAACGGGCCGTCACCGTCGGGCAGGCCCCGGAGCGGGAGCTGCTGCGCGTGGGCGTGCCCGACCTGGTGGCCTCGTTGCTGCTCAGCCTCGGGGTGTGGGCGGCGCTCGCGGGCGGGCTCGTCGCCCCGGTGGTGGTGTGGTGGGTCAGCGACAACCCCTGGGCGGCGGTGGTGACCCTGGTGCCGCTGCTGGGCGCGGTGTGGGCGGGCAGCGTGGGCCGCTTCCTCACCGAGTACGACTGGACCGTCGCCGAGTCCCCCGACGGGCTGCGCCTGGACCACGGGCTGCTGGACCGCCTCCACGAGACCGTCCCGCCGGGCCGGGTGCAGACCGTACGGCTCGTGGAGCCGCTGCTGTGGCGGCGGCGCGGCTGGGTCCGGGTGGAGCTGGCGGTGGCGGGCTCCAAGAACGAGGTACTGGTCCCGGTGGCCCGGCGGGAGGCCGCCGGGGCGGTGATCGCCCGGGTGCTGCCGGGCGTGGACCTGACGCGGCTGGTGTTCAGCCCGTCGCCGTCGGCCGGGTCGCGGTGGGTGGTGCCGGTGTGGTGGAAGGGGTACGGGCTGGCCGTCTCGGACGAGGTGTTCGCGGCCCGGCGCGGGCGGCTGTGTCGGCGTACGGAAATCGTCCCGCACGCGAAGGTGCAGAGCGTCCGCCGCTCGCAGGGCCCCTGGGAACGCGCCCGGGGCGTGGCCGACGTCCACGTCGACACCGGCGCGGGCAACACCGTCACCGCCCGCCTGCGTCCCGCCGCCGAGGCATCCACCCTCCTGGACGCCCAGGCCACCCGCTCCCACACCTCCCGCGCCACGGCCCGCCCGGACCGCTGGATGACCTGAGCCGTCGGTTTCCGGCCGGACCCGCCCCGCCGGCGTAGGCCGTGCGGGGGGCCGCCGGGCGGGGGCTTGTGTCCGGCAGTCGAGGTAACTCCGCGATGACGGTACGAATCTGACGGTCGCTCGGGGTAGTGCAGGTCCGGACGGACCCTCGACCCGGTCCGCGTCTCGCAACCGAAGGACAGCACCCCATGAACCTCCCCCGCACGGTACGCGTCGCCGTCCCCGCCCTGGCCGCGCTCACCCTCACGATGGCCTTCGCCGGCCCGGCCGCCGCCGACCCCGCGCTGGTATCGCGCAACGGTGGTCAGATCCTCTTCACCGCGCAGCCGGGGGAGACGAACACCGTCACCTTCAGCATCGTCGGCGGAGTCCTGCAGGTGAACGATGCGACGAGCACTCTCATCCCGGGACCCGGCTGCGTCCGGTTCAACAACGCCAATACCGTCCGCTGCGGCCAGGCGGCCGGCGTGACCCGCATCCTGGCCTCGCTCGGCGACCGGAACGACAGGGCCACCAACAACACCAACGTGGCGAGCGACATCACCGGCGGCGAGGGCGACGACCAGCTCATCGGCGGCGGCGGCCCCGACCGCCTCGTGGACTCCGACGGCTGGAACGCCGTACCCGGCTCGAACACCTTCGAGGGACGCGGCGGCAACGACACGGTGATCAGCCGCAACGGCGGCTTCGACCGGATCGACTGCGGCGAGAACTTCGGCGACCTCGACTTCCTGCTGGCCGACGCCGCCACCCTCGACGTCGTCGCCCCCAACAGCTGCGAGTTCGTCCAGCGCAGCTAGCCGAACCGGACCCGCCGGGGCGGCGGCGCCGTCAGAGCGCGCCGCCGCCGCCGGCGCGGACCAGGCCCGTTTCGTAGGCCAGGACGACGACCTGGACGCGGTCGCGCAGGCTCAGCTTCGTCAGGATGCGGCCCACGTGCGTCTTCACCGTGGCCTCCGACAGGACCAGCCGCGCCGCGATCTCCCCGTTCGACAGGCCCTGCGCCACCAGCAGCATGACCTCGCGCTCGCGGTCCGTCAGCCGTTCGATCTCCTTGTTCTCCGGCTCCGCCGCCGTCGTCGGCAGCATCGGCGCGAACCGGTCCAGCAGCCGGCGGGTCGTCGACGGGGCCACCACCGCGTCCCCGCTGTGCACCGAGCGGATCGCCGCCAGCAGCTCCGCCGGGGGCACGTCCTTCAGCATGAAGCCGCTCGCGCCCGCCTTCAGCCCGGAGAACGCGTACTCGTCCAGGTCGAAGGTGGTCAGGATGATCACCTTCGGGTGCTCCGGCGGCTCACAGATGCGTCGCGTCGCCTCGACCCCGTCCAGCCGGGGCATGCGCACGTCCATCAGCACCACGTCCACCTTCGTGGCCCGCAGCACCTCCAGCGCCTCCAGGCCGTCCCCCGCCTCGGCGACGACCTCCATGTCCGGCTGCGCGGCGAGCACCATCCGGAATCCGGTGCGCAGCAACACCTGGTCGTCGACCAGCATGACTCGGATGGACATCGGTGGTTACCTCTACCTCTTCTTGAGTGGGAGCAGGGCACTGATCCGGAAGCCTCCGCCCGGACGCGGGCCCGCGTCCAGGGTGCCTCCGACCATACCGATGCGCTCCCGCATACCGATCAGACCGTGACCGGCGCCGTCGGCGCCGCCGTCCTCGTACAGTTCGTGCGCCGCGCCCCGCCCGTCGTCCTCGACCAGCAGGCCGAGCCCGTCGTCGAAGTAGACCAGCCGTACGCTCGCCTTCGCGTCGGGGCCGCCGTGCTTGCGGGTGTTCGTGAGCGCCTCCTGCACGATGCGGTACGCCGTCAGCTCCACGCCGGTGGGCAGCTTGCGCGGGGCGCCCTCCACCTCGAAGTCCACCGTCAGGCCGGCCGCCCGTACCTGCTCGACCAGCACCTCGATCTGCTCGACGTCCGGCTGCGGCACGTAGTCCTCGGACTCCTGCGGCTCGCCCGTGCGCAGCACGCCCAGCAGCCGGCGCATCTCGGCGAGGGCCTGACGGCCCGTGCCGGAGATGGTCTGGAGGGCCTCCTTGGCCTGCTCGGGCGCCACGTCCATGACGTACGCGGCCCCGTCGGCCTGGACCACCATCACCGACACGTTGTGCGCGACCACGTCGTGCAGCTCGCGGGCGATCCGCGCCCGCTCGGCCGCCACCGCCACCTTGGCCTGCGCCTCGCGCTCCTTCTCCAGCCGCTGATTGCGCTCCACCAGCTGCGCGTAATAGGCGCGGCGGGTGCGCACCGAGTCGCCCATCACCCAGGCCAGGGCGAAGGGGACCATCAGGAACAGGGTGAACAGGACGGTGTCGCTGCCCTTGTCCACTTGGTCCTGGAAGCGCAGCGCGTACAGCGGGGCGGCCGTCAGGCCGAGGCCGAACGCGATCCGCGACAGCCGGCGGGAGACGTCCGAGGCGGCCGCCACCGTGTAGAGGATGACCAGCATGGCCAGGTCGAAAGTCTGCACCTCGACGCCGAGGGCCAGCTGGTAGACGCCGGTCGCGACCGCCAGCCAGAACATCTGCCGCGTCCACTTGCGGCGCAGGGCCACCACCGCCGACAGGGTCAGCACCGGCGGCACGGCCGCCAGCCGCTCGGCCGGGCCGGACGGGATGTCGACCACGCTCAGCAGGGACAGCCCGAGGAGGAGGACGGCCCAGAGGGTGTCCACGCCCGTCGGGTGTCTGCGGATGAAGTCGTAGAGGCGCTGCACGTAACCCAGAGTAGGGAACGCGGATAGGTGCTGGAGTCAACCACAGGTGCGATCCCTGGCTCGGGGGCGTACTCCGCAAGGTGGAGGGTCACCCCGGCCCCTTAGCCTGTGGGGGATGAGCGCGCAGGGTGAGGTCAAGGGTCCGGTCCGGTGGCGCGGTGCGATGGAGGCCGCGCTGTACGGGCCCGGCGGCTTCTACGTGCGCCCCGACGGGCCCGGCCCGGCCGGGCACTTCCGCACCTCCGTGCACGCCTCGCCGCTCTACGCCGCGGCCGTGGCCCGGCTGCTGGAGAGCGTCGACGCCGCGCTCGGGCACCCCGAGCGGCTCGACCTGGTCGACGTGGGCGCCGGCCGGGCCGAACTCCTGACCGGGGTGCTCGCCGCCCTGCCTCCCGAGACGGCCGCGCGGGTGCGCCCGTACGCCGTCGAGCGCGCGGCCGCGCCCCGGGGGCTGGACCCGCGCATCCGCTGGGTGGACGAGCCGCCCGCGGGGACGACCGGGCTGCTGTTCGCGAACGAGTGGCTGGACAACGTCCCGCTCGACGTCGCCGAGGACGGCCGCTACGTCCTGGTCGCCCCCGACGGTACGGAAACCCCCGGCGGCCCCCTCGACGCCGCCGACCGTGCCTGGCTGGAGCGGTGGTGGCCCGGCGCGGTCGGGGCCGGCGCCGGCCGGGCGGAGATCGGCCGACCGCGCGACGAGGCCTGGGCGGCGGCCGTCGCCACCCTGGACCGGGGCCTCGCTGTGGCCGTCGACTACGCCCACAGCCGGGAGGCCCGGCCGCCCTTCGGCACCCTCACCGGCTTCCGCGCCGGCCGCGAATGCGCCCCGATCCCGGACGGCAGCCGCGACGTCACCGCGCACGTCGCCCTCGACGCCTGCGCCGGACCGGGCGCCGTCCTGCTCACCCAGCGTGAGGCGCTGACCGCCCTCGGGGTCCACGGCGGCCGGCCCCCGCTGGCCCTGGCCTCCACCGACCCGGTGGCCTACGTACGGGCCCTGTCGACGGCGGGCGAAGCGGCGGAACTCACCGCGCGCGGCGGCCTCGGCGACTTCGGCTGGCTGATCCAGCCGGTGGGCATCCCCGCCTGGCGGCCGGGTAGCGCCTGAAAGCACCTGGAAGTGGCTAAAGCCGCTTCGCGCTGCGCAAGGTCGTCGCGTAGTAGCCGTTGCCGTCCAGGCGCGAGGTGCCGCCCTTGTCGCCGATGGTGGGGCCGTTGGCCTCTTCGCGGCTGGAGATGAAGATCTTGTGCCCGTCGGTGTCGGTGCCCAGGTAGATGCCCGTGTGGTCGAGGCGGTCCTTCGTCCGGGCGTCCAGCTTGAAGAACAGCAGGTCGCCCGGCTGGATCACGTCGATCGACGTCGGGCGGTCCTCCGCGCCGACCCCCTTGAGCGGGAGCACGTCCGTGCCCAGCTTGGAGCGGGCCATGCCGTTCGCCGTGCGCGGCAGGCCCGCGCCCGGGGTGTCGTCGGGCATCAGGGGGTAGCGGGCGCGGTAGCCGAAGACCGTGCGGACGAAACCGGAACAGTCCATGGACCGGTATCGGGCCGTCTGGGGCTGCTTGGTGACGCCGTTGCGGAACGTGTACGGCTTGCCGAGGTAGTCGAAGAAGTCCGACTGCTCCAGGCGCAGGTCGTTGCCGGCGGTGCCGGTCGGGTTGAGCGGGCCGAAGGAGGCGTCACCCGCGTAGGAGGCGCCCTGCGCGTCCTTCTTCACCGGGGCCTGGTCGCCGTACTGGAAGGCCATCGCGAAGATGTCGTCCTCCTGGCTCCCGAAGTACTTCGTGAACCACTCCTTGAACCACGGCTGGTTCTCCGCGCCCTGCTTCCACGCCTCCGGCATGAGCCGGACCCAGTTCTCCGTCACCACCCGCGACTTGGTGTTGGCGGGCTCGGTGAACGTGCGGCTCGGGCCGGTGAGGGTCGCCGTGCGGGCGCCGTCGGTGAACGTGGCCAGCACCTGCCCACTGCCGTCCCGCAAGACCGAACGGTCGGGGCCCTGGAGACGTTCCCACTTGCGCTCGCCGCTCTGGCCCGTCGGCGCGACGCCCGCGACGCCCGCGACGTTCTTCTCGGCGACGATCCGCACGGCGGGCGCCTTGGCCTGCTCGTCGGCGCGCAGCGCGTAGGTGAGGTACGCGCTGCCGGCCAGCAGCGCGAGCACGGTGGCCGTGTGCAGCGCGGAGCGCGAACGGCGGCTCTTCGACGGGGCGGCGGCGGTCATACGGGCCTTCCGGGGGCGGTGGGGTGGGTGTGGGGCCGGGTGCGGGGTTCGGCTCAGGCGGCGGGCATGAAGCCGAGCAGGATGCCGGCGGTCAGCACGACGTACGTCATGAGCGTGGCGCTGCCGGTGGCGAGCAGGGTGGCGCCCTTGGGCTGGCGCACCAGCTGGTAGGCGATCAGACCGGGGACGATGAAGCCGAGGGTCTGGTTCGTGTACAGGAGCGGGAACTCCAGCTGGAGCACGATCACCACGGTGGCCTGGAGCAGCACGCCCAGCAGGACGACGGCGGCGAAGAGGCGCTTGCCGTAGAGGATGACGAAGCGCTGCACGACCAGCGTCAGGACGTACGTCAGGACGGTGACGCCGACGACGAGCGCGGCCCGCTGGAGGTCCTCCAGGAGGGTCAGCGCCAACCAGCCGGGGGTGATCATGCCGCCGGGGGAGAGGTTGGTCGTCAGGTAGCACAGCAGCGAGAAGAGCAGGCCCAGGGCGATGCCGATCGCGGCGATCTCGGGGGTGAGGACGGCGGGGATCAACGGGGGTCTCCTGGGCGGCGGGACTGGTCGGTGGGCCAGGCGGGCACGGGGGTGGCGGCGTCGATGCCGTACGGGTCCGCCGGGGCCGGACGCGGGTACGGCGGCGGGGGCACGGCCTGCCCGTACGCCTCCCCGGGCCAGGGGCCGCCGGGCTGCGGAACGTAGAGCGGGTGCTGCCCGTACGGCGGCGCCCCGGGGTACTGCTGCCCGGGGGTGGGCGCCTGCGGGGCCCGGTCGTACGGGGCCTGGGCGTACGGGGCTTGCGCGTTCGGGGTCTGGGCATGGGGCGCCTGCCCGTAATGGACCGGCCCGTGCGGCTCCTGCCCGTTCGGAGCTTGCCCGTAGGGGGGTTGCCCGTTCACGGCCTGCCCGTTCCGGGCTTGCCCGTACGGGGCCTGGCCCTGCGGGGCCTGCCCGTACGGGACGTGGACCTGCGGGGCCCGCTCGTACGGGGCCTGCCCGTCCTGGACGTGCGGCGCGTGCTGCTCTTGCTCGCGCTGAGGCTGCCCGTACTGTGCGTGGCCGTCCCGGGTCGGCCCGTACTGCGCTGCGGGCGGCGGCGCGTGGCCGGCCGGGGCCTGGGCGTGCGCGGACTGCGCGTGCGGCGCGGCCGGCTCCGCGTACGGGTCTCGGGCCGCCGGGGCCGGGTGGGCGGGGGTGTCCGCCTCGTCCGCCGGGAGCTCCGCGAGGTGTTCCAGCAGCACCTCGCCCTGCCCGTGGATGTTGCCGATGGCCACGAGCGAGGAACTCGCGCCGAGGTGCCCCAGCAGCTCGCGCATGAACTCCTCGCCGTCGCGGTGGTCACCGCCGAGGTCCACCGCGCGGTCGCGCCACTCGGCCGGGATGGCGTCGATGGCGCTCTTCGCGGGGTGGCCGATCACGAACACCTTGTCGGGCCGCAGTTCGGGGATGATCGCGCCCATCTGGCCGTTGCGCTCGACCCGGTCGGGGCGGCAGTTGATCACCACGTTCAGCGGGCGGTCCACCGCGCCCAGGTCCAGCAGCTGGTTGATGTTCATCAGCGTGGACTCGGGGTCGTTCGCCGCGAAGACGTTCGCGAAGCGCAGCCGCTTCCCGTCCGGCGCGCGGTACCGCTCCACCGACAGCACGCCCGGGTCCGGCGGGGCGTCGTACATGCCCTTCAACGCCGTGGCGCGGTCGACGCCGAGCAGCTCGGCGACGGTGAGGGCGATGGCGACGTTCTCCTTGAACGTGAACCAGCCGAAGCCCCGCAGCTCCTCGTCCGAGACTGTGTCCGGGTCGGCGTAGATCAGCCGGCAGTCCCGCGCGTCGGCCTCCTCCTGGAGCACGTGGAAACGTTCCTTCTCGGCGGTGACGCAGATCCCGCCGTGCGGCATCGAGCGCGAGAGCGACCGCGCGATGTCGTCCAGGGTCGGGCCCATCTCGGCGACGTGGTCCTCGCGGACGTTGCACAGGACGCCGATGGTCGACTGGATCAGCTTCGACTGGTTGATCTCCTGGAGCGCCGGCATGACCGCCATGCACTCCATGACCAGCGCGTCGGGCCGGTACGCGGCCGCGCGCCGCACGATGCCGATCTGCTCGACCACGTTCGCGATGCCGAACTTCCGGTACACCGGCTCCTCGGTGGCGTCCGGGTGGATGAACCGGGCGGCGGTGCCGGTGGTCTTCGCGACGGTGGTCAGGCCGCCGCCGCGCAGCGCGCCGGCGCACAGCCGGGTGATGGAACTCTTGCCGCGGATGCCGTTGACCAGCACCCGCTGCGGGATCCGTTCCAGGTTCGCGAAGTGCCGGCGCTGCTCGACGATGCCGGCGACCAGCATGAGGGCGCAGCTGACGACCAGCACGCAGTAGAGGAAGAGCACGGGGTCAGTTCCTTCCGGCTTCGGCTTCGGCTTCGGCACCGGCGAATCCGGTCGCCTCCGCCTGCCTGCGCTGCTGCTGTCGCTGCTGGAGCTGTTGCCGGAGGATCTCCAGGCTGCGCGTCACGGCGCCCACCTCGTCGTGGTTGCGGGGGAACAGGACCGTGCGCCGGTCGCCGTCCGCGAGGGCCTCTGCTCGACGGGCGAGTTCGCGCAGCGGGCCGACCACGACGATCTGCAGCCAGCCCAGGCAGGCCGCGCCGACCGCGAGGCCGAGCAGGCCGGCGAGGACGGTGCGGTTCTGGAGGCTGTACTCGTGGATGGCCAGGCCCTTGACCGACTGCCAACTGACCACGGTCCAGTCCATCGGCTTGGCCGCGCCGCCGCCGACGAAGGGCGCGGCGGCGGCGATGACGTGGTCGCCGCCGCTGCGGTAGAGGATGCTGCCGGGCCTGGGTGCCATGCCGACCTTGAGGGCGGAGCCCTCCACGAGGGCGTCGAGCCGTTCGTCGTCGAGCTTCTCGAAGGCGCGGTAGCCGCCGTTGGAGGCGATGATCCGGTGCTTGGCGTCGACCACCCGGATCTCGCCCAGGCCCGGCCGCCGCAGCAGGGAGTTGAGGAAGTCGATGCGGAACTCGCCGACGACGGCGGTCCCCTCGCGGCCGGGGATCTCGGCGGTGGCCACGATGACCGGTTCCTTGCCGCCCTCGTGCAGCGCGATGGGCTCCTTGCGCGGGCCCTTGCCGCCGCCGTCGGCCTGCGGGGAGCCGCCGGCGCGGGCGAGGACCGCGCCGGAGCCGTCCAGGACGTAGAGGGAGGCGTAGCGCAGGTGTTCCCGCGCGGTGCGCTCCAGGACGGTGGTCATGTGGCCCGGGTCGGTGTCGCCGCCCATCATCGAGGCCACGGACAGCAGGTCGGCGTGGCCCTCGTTGAGGGCGCGCCGGATGCGGTCGTTGAGGGTGTCGGTGCGTTCGCGCTGGTCGTTGACGAGCTGCTGCGGTACGACCACGTCCTCCCCGGCCCGGTTGACGAGCAGCCCGAGCGGCAGGCACCAGGCGAGGAGCAGCACCCCGCACAGCGCGAGGAGCGTACGGGCGCCCGTACGGCGCCTGCGGCGCGGCCGGACGACGGGCGCGGGGGCGCCGCCGCTGAGGAGCTGGACGCGCAGCCGTTCCAGGGCGGCGGCGATCCGCGCGGCCTCGGCGCCGCGCGGGACGGGCACGGGCCGGGTCAGGTCGCCGGCGGTCAGCCGCCGGCTCTCCAGGAACAGGGCGATCAGCGGCCGCTGCACGGTGGTCACCAGCAGGGCGATGACCAGGGCGGCGACCAGCAGCAAGGCGCCGGCCAGGAGGAGTCCGGCGAAGGCGTCGGAGGTGCGGGCCGGGTTCTGCGCCACGTTGACCATGGCGACGACGGTCAGGCCCAGGCTGGTCGCGTCGGTGGCCACGCCCGCCTCGGGGCCGGCGAGGTGGGCGTAGCCGGCGGCGGCGCGTTCGCCGCCCCACTGTCCGCCGGTCAGGCTGCCGCTGACGCCGAGGAAGCCGCCGGAGCCGGGCTCCTTGGCGGTCAGCGGATGGACGGAGGCCTTCTTCGCGGCGGTCTTCGCGAAGGAGGCGAGCTGCTTGGTGTCGCGCTTGACGTCGGCGCGCTGGAGGTCGGTGAGGACCATCTCGGGCTCGGGGATGCCGTCGTCGCTGAGGACGGTGCCGTCGGGGCCGACGACGGCGATGGCCCGGAAGTTGCCCAGGCTGATCCCGGGGAAGCGCAGGCTGCTGGAGGCGACGAGCAGCTGCTGCGGCTGCCCGTCCCAGGAGAGCAGGGAGAGGGTCAGCAGGCGCGTCTCGCCGTTGGCGAGTTTGACCATGCGCGGGGCGAGACCGCCCTCGCCGGCCAGTTTCGTGCGGTCGATGGCGGTGAGGGGGAGGTTCTCGCCGCGCGCGGCGAGCAGCCGGCCGGAGGCGATCTCCACGACGGCGGTGCCGCGCCACTTCTGGTAGACGCTGCCGATGCGGTCGAGGACGGCGTCGGGGGCGACGGGCTTCCCGGCGGAGAAGAGCGACGCCGCCCGGTTGAGGTCGGTGACGCTCTCGTCGAGGGAGGCGCGCAGGGCGATGGCGCCGTCCTCGGCGAAGTGCTGCTGGGAGGTGAGGACGGCCTCGGGGAGGCGGTCCTCGCGCAGGGTGCCCAGGCTCAGCGCGGTGAACCCGGCCAGGACGAGCAGCAGGACCGACAGCACGGTGATCGGCGGTCGGATGCCGCCGAGCAGGGACATGTCGGCCCTGCGGCGGGCCTTGCGTCGCCGCTTGGGGGCAGTGGCGGCCACAGGGTGTCCTTCCTGGCGGCTTCCCGGCTGGGAGGGGGAGGCGTACGGGGTGGTGGTGTCGGGGTGGGGGCGGCGTCCGAGGTGTCGTACGGAGGCGGCGGCGGGGGGCGGCGGGGCGCGGCCTCAGTCCGGGAGGGTCTTCAGGGGCGCGAGCCCGTCCTTGGCGGCGCCGCGGTTGAGCATCGTCCCCTGGGTGCGCTCGAAGGCCAGGCGGTAGCGGGCGCGCTGTTCGGGCAGCAGCCCGGCGTCGCCGCGCAGGGCGTCGACGACGTCGACCAGGCGGTGGTCGCGTACCGGCTTGGGCGCGGCGGCGGGCAGGTCGGCGCCGGGGGCGGTCTCGGGGTCCGGCGGGATGTCGGTGAAGGTGGGCACGAACCGGGCCTTCACGTCCCACCGGCCGTTCTTCTCGGCGAACTCGAACCAGCCGATCGCGCCCTCCTCGGTGAGGCCGCTGGGCACGTCGTGGCGGGCGAGCTGGTTGCCGAGGCCGTACGCGACCCAGATGCCGCCGACCTTCTCCATCGGCTGGACGACGTGCGCGTGGTGACCGATGACCAGGTTGATCCCGGTCTCAGCGGCGATCTTGCGGGCCAGTTCCAGCTGCGGATTGCTGGGGTTGGGCTGGTGTTCGCGGCCCCAGTGGATGGAGAGGATCACCACCTCGGCGCCGGCGGCGCGGGCCTTCTTCTCGGCGGCGGCGATGGCCTTGAAGTCGGTGAGGTTGGCCAGCCACGGCTTGTCCTTGGGGACCTCGCGGCCGTTGAAGCCGAAGGCGTAGGAGATCTGCGCGACCTTGACGCCCTTGACGTCCAGGACGAGCGGCTTGGCCGCCTCCTCCTTGTCGCGGGCGGAGCCGGTGTGCCGCAGGCCCTCGCGGTCGAGGGTGTCCAGGGTGCGGTAGACGCCCTCGGGGCCGTGGTCGAGGGTGTGGTTGGAGGCCGTGGAGCAGGTGTCGTAGCCGACGTTCTTGATCGCCTTGGCGATCTGCGGCGGGACGAGGAAGTCCGGGTAGGTCTGGAACGGGCCGTTCGGCTCGCCCAGGACCGGCTCCATGTGGCAGATGCCGAGGTCGGCCTTGCCGATGACGGGCTTGATCCCGGCCATGATCCGGTCGAAGTCGTAGCCGGTGCGTCCGGCGGCCCGCGCGTCGCGGGCGGCCTGGTCGGTGAGCTGGGGGTGGATCAGGATGTCGCCGGCCGCCGCGACGGTGAAGGAGCGGTTCTTGCCCGTGGCCGCGCGCCCCTGCTGCGGGGTCTCGTCGCCGAGCGGTCCGCAGCCCGCGAGCACGAGGCTCAGGGGGAGGGCGAGGAGCGCGGCGAGGATCCGGGGGCGGACCTGTCGGGTGGGGCTCATTTTCACTGGGCTATTTTCGGCCATATGGCGAGGATGAAAGCGGCGACGAAGACAACGATCATTGCGGCCACTTTCGGCATGATCATTACGGTGGCGCTTTATGTCGGTTTTGCTCCGACCCATTCGCCAGAAAAGGGACCTTCTCCTTCCGTTTCACCCTCGAAGATCGCTCCGGACCTGCGGGAAAGGGTGACGGGATTCACCTCCGCATTCGGTCTGAAGGGTGGCTACCGCGAGCCGTCGAAGGCGGAACGGGCGGCACTGGCGGAGGGAGCCTCGTACCTTTTCGACGGGAATGTCGGTATGGCGCGTTCTCGACTGTCCGAGGTGGACTACCGGCTCGACACCTTCACCGACGCCCCCTCCGGACGCCGCTACGCCGAGGTCGCCGACGCCGCCGTGGGCTCCGGCCGCAGCGGCCGCGGCGCCGGACGCGGCTGGGGCCGGATCTACGTCGACCTCGACGGCCCTGCGCGCTGGTCGGTCCAGGTCCCCCACCCCCTCGCCGACCGGGACACCGAACGGCTGGGCGCCGAGGTGCTGCGCGGCGCGCCCGGCGGGGTCATGGTCCTCGCCGGCGCCCACCGCGAGGCGGCCTCCGGCGCGGGCGGGCGCGGCGAGGGGGACGAGGACGCCTCCCCCGAGAAGGACCCGGCCGACATGGCGCACCGCACCGACTCGGTCTTCCACGCCGTCGTCACCGAACTGACCCGGCGCGGCCTGCCCGGGATCCAACTCCACGGCTTCGCCGACTCCTCGGCACCCGGGGCCCGCGCCGTCGTCTCCACCGGCGCGGGGGACGCGGCCGGCGCGGAGGCCGCCGCGCTCGCGGACGCGCTGGAGGGCGCGTGGGGAGCGCGCCGGGGGCGTGTCGAGGGGCGCGTCAGGGGCGCGCCGGACGGCCGGGGCGCCGCCGCCGTCTGCCGGGCCTGGGCCGACCCCTGCCCGCTCGCCGGCCGCACCAACCAACAGGGCCGACTGGCCGCCGAACGCGGGACCCGCTTCCTGCACCTGGAACTGGCCCGCGCCGTCCGCTCCGACGCCGGCGCGAGCGCCGGGGCCGTGCGCGCGATCACGTACGTCACGCAGGGCTGGGCCGGCCGGGGGTGAGGCGGGCGCGGGCCGGGCGTACGGCCGAGGGCCGGACCCCCTGACGGGAATCCGGCCCTCGCGTGACACCCGCGCGGGTGGGGTTACTCCTTGACGTCGTGGTCGTGGCCCTCGTGCAGGCCGCCGCCACTGCCCTGACCGTCGGTCGGCTGCGTCGGGACCGGCCGCCCGAGCGGAGCCAGGTCGAAGGCGTAGTGGCCGACCGCGTCCGCGATGACGTCGACGTTGATGTCGAGCGCCTTCTGGTCGATGTTGGTGATGTCGTCACCCTTGGCGTGGTAGTTCACGTCGTAGGCGACACCCGCCTGACCACCGAACTTCGCGGCCTGCTCGGCCGTCTTGATGCCCTCGGCACCGGTGAACGTACCGCCCGCCGGGATGCCCGCCTCGATGAACGGACCGTAGTCCGAGCGGCCGGAGAAGTCCGTGCCCTCGTGCGGGATCTTCTGCGAGTCGAGGAAGTCGGTGATCCCCTTCTCCAACTGCGCCGAACCCTCCGGGCCGGGGCCCGCGCCGACGCCGTCCGAGTCGTTGCCGTCGTAGACGAAGTAGGCGGAGTTCGGCGAGGCGATCATGTCGAAGTTCAGGTACAGCTTGATCTGCTTCTTCTGCGCCTCGCTCAGCGAGCCGACGTAGGCCTCGGAGCCCAGCAGGCCGAACTCCTCGGCCGACCACCAGGCGAACTTGACCTTGTTCTTGATCTTCGACTGGCTGCTCGCCAGGCGCTGCGCGACCTGGAGGATGCCCGCCGAACCCGAGCCGTTGTCGTTGATGCCCGGACCGGCCGCGACCGAGTCCAGGTGCGCGCCGAGGAAGACGGTGTTGTTCTCGTCGCCGCCCTTGGTCTCCGCGACGACGTTGTACGTCGTGCGGTTCTCGCGCATCTCGCGGATGTCCAGGGTGAGCGAGACCGGGCCCGAGGCCGCCTCGGCGGCCAGCTTCTCGCCGTCGGCCTGCGTGATGCCGCCGGTGGGGACCTTGCCCGCGGTCGGGTCGCCGAGGGTGCCGTTCAGGGCGCCGTCGGTGTTGTTGTAGATCACCGCGCCGACCGCGCCGGCCGCCGCCGCGTTCTGCTGCTTCACGGCGAACGCACAACCACCGCGCTTGACCAGCGCGATCCTGCCGGTGAAGGCACCCGCCGCGAAGTCGCCGGGCTCGCAGCCGTGCGTACCGTCGGCGTCGACCGGGGCGACCGCGACCGGCGCGGTGATACCACCCTCCGGACCGCTGGCCGTGTACGTCATCAGGTGGATCGGAACGTCACGACCCGTCGAGCCGTTGACCTTCAGCGACTCGGCGATCTTCTCGACGTAGACGAACTCGAACTCGTTGCGGGTCACCTGGTAGCCGGCGCCCTTCAGCACCGCCTCGACGTACTGGGCGGACTGGACGTGCCCCTTCGAACCGGCCACCCGGGTGCCGTTGTTGTAGTCGGCGATCGACTGGAAGACCTTCAGGTGGTTGTAGGCGCCCTTGCCGGTCGCCTCCTTGACCAGCTTCTTGGCCAGGGCGTCGCCCCGGGCGGCATCGCTCTGCGGGCTGCCGGTGGCACCGGCCGGACCCGCGAGGAGCAGCGGGGAGACGAGGGCGGCAGCCGCCAGAGCTGCGGTCGCTGCGGCTATACGGCGAGAGGGCATGAAGGTCCTTTCACGGCGTGTGCGGAGCGCACGATGCGTGGGGGAGTGGTGGGCGCACGTTAGACACCAACCGGCCGATCGCGCCAGGGTTTTCGCTGCTTCCGGTTTGTGAAATCCGGATATCGGGGCCTACGCGCCGGCGAAATCACGTCAAAGTCCGCAGGCCGGCGGTCCGGCGCACGGCGCATGTGGGCACGCGTTTCAGCGCAAAATGCCCTCGATGAAATCGGTGCCTATTCGGGCGACCACCGACAGATCCAACTGATGCTGGGCGTAACGGCCCTGACGGCGCGTGTGCAACAACCCGGCCTTCTTGAGCACGGCCAGGTGCCGGGACACCTCCGGCGCCGAGATCCCGAGCACCGTCGCCAGCTCGCTCGTCGTGTACGGGGCCCGCGCCAGACTCCGGCACAACATCATCCGCATCGGGTGGGCGAGCGCCTCCATCCGGCGCTGCATCAGCTCCACCGAACCCGACCCGGGTGCGGACGCCGGTTCGGGCGAGCGCAGCGGGTACTGCACCACCGGCCGCCAACCGGGCGCGTGCAGCACGAGCAGGTGCGGCCGGCCGAAGCTCGTCGGCACGAAGACCAGGCCGGCCCCGACCCGCGGATCCGTGGCGCTGGTCTGGCCGTTCACCATCTTGTCGGCGGTGATCGTCGTGTGCGCCTCGTCCACGCTCAGCGCGGACGACACCTCCTTCAGCGCCGCCGACAAGCCCTTGCGGCGCAGCACCTCCGTCTTGTGCCGCGCGTCGGCCGTCTGCAGGGGCTCGACGCGCCGCCAGGTCTCCGCGAAGAAGGCCTCGTCGCAGTCCTCCAGCAGCCGCCGCAGCCACACCCGCACCGACCCCGGATCGTCCAGCAGCCGCAGGGAGAACCGCAGCGGCGAGGGACCGCGCGCGGCCGCCGTCTCCAGCGCCTTGGCACGCGCGCCGGCGTCCGTCAGGGGGGAGGGGCCGCCGCCTTCGTTGTAGAGCGCGAGCCGACAGTGCTCCAGGGCGGCCATGACGAACCGCTCGTCGTCCAACCGATCGAGTACGTCCAACTCCTCGGCCAGCGTCGCGGCCGGCCGGCCGGTACCGCCCGGGACGCCGGCGAACGGCATGAACACGTCCGAGAAGGAGCTGCGCCACATGAAATCGGCCTCCAGCAGCCGATCCGCGAGGCACGGGTCGAGCGAGGCGCGAGTGGCGGTCGTCCAGGAATGCAGCTCCGGGTGGTGCGTCGGCTGGGAGAGCGCGTGCAGCGCCATGCAGAGCTCGGCGAGGGGCGACGGCGCGAAGCCGATCCGCTCCGCGGGGAGCCCGGCGATGTCGATGGTGACGCTCACGGCCCCATCATCACCCGTCGCGCGCGGGGGTGCGGAATCGGGTTGCGCCGCAGGTGGGAGGCGACGATTGACGGGGACCGTCAATCGTCGCGCCGGTCGGCGCCGGCGGGTTCAGGGTGGATGCATGACCGCCATCGAGCAGTACCTCATCGACACGTACCGCGCCGCGCAGCAGGGCGCCCCGATGCCGCCCCCGCCGGGCCGCGACGACGTCGCCACCGTCCGCGCGCTCCACACGGAAGCCCAATTCCGCGCCGTCCTGGCCGGCCGACCCCTCCGCCCCCGCCGCCGCACGCCCCTGTCCCGGTGGCTACACGGGGACGGGGCGTGCTGAGGGCAGGCGGTACGCCGCCCCGTGCGGGCGCGCCATCTCCCCCTCGACCCCCGGGGCAGGCCGGTGGTTGCCCGCCCGCCGCCCGGTGCCGGGGCGCGGGC
This sequence comes from Streptomyces sp. RerS4, assembly GCF_023515955.1. Classification (GTDB taxonomy): domain Bacteria; phylum Actinomycetota; class Actinomycetes; order Streptomycetales; family Streptomycetaceae; genus Streptomyces. The sequence continues at coordinate 3,297,959 of NZ_CP097322.1, read as the reverse complement.
CGGCTGGACAGCCGGTCGGGGTCGGGGGCGGCGGAAGCCCCTGGGGCGGGATCACAGCAGCTATGGGGCTTTCCCGTCAGTCTCATCGTCCTTCCGGGGCGTGCCGGCCCGTCAAGGGCGCTCACTGCGTTCGCGTCGCTCCGCGATCGCCTCCGGCGACCCTTGACAGCCCGTCCCGCCCCGGAACGACAAAGACTGCCGGGAAACCCCCAAAAGAACGGCACGGGGCGGACCAGGGCAGGGACGGCCCCGTCAGCGAAGAGGCGAGGGGTCGGGCGAGTCCCAGGCATCCGGGCACCTCATGGCCCCTTTCGGGACCGGGCGGCCGGCCTACCTCCCGCCAGGACGACGAAATCGTCCTGGCAAGCACCCAAGCGCGCCAGATCGCTACGCGCTCCTCATTTCTCGGCGTCCGCCGGCCGTCTTGGGCTGATATCCGCCCCAAAGGCGATCAGAGTGCTGCGGCGAGCGGTCAGGCGCATCAGGTCGCTACGCGCTTCTCCCGTCTCAGCGTCTGACGGTGGCGGGTCGAGGCCCTCTCGGTCAGCGTGGTGAACGAGTTCCAGCGTTACGCGGGGCTCCTGCTCTCGCGGAGAGCCTTCACCGCAGTCGTGCACAACTCGCGCGTCAGGTCCTCCGGACCGATACCCAAGTCGATCAGAACGCTGCGGACGTCATCGAGGGCTGCGGCCACCTCCTTCTCCTCGACGAGGGTTTCCAGTTCCAGGAATGTGCCATCCACCTCGGGGACGCGAACGAGGGTGGCAAGCAGTGGCAGCCCACACATGCTGCTGGATCTCCGCACCACCTCCGGAAACGCCGCCAGATCAAATGCGGCCCCACCAGAGCGCTGCTCACGACTGGCGGCGAGACCAAGGAGATTGCGACACGTCGCGGCGACGGTTGATGATCTCGTTCACGCGCGCCTGGGTCATGCCGACCGCCGCCGCGATACGTCCCTGACTGACTCCGCTGTATTGCTGCACGCATCGGAACACCAGTCAGGCAAAGAAGTCGGTGAGAGCGGTGTGGCCACGGTCGCCTACTCCCGGCATCTGCATATGAGATGGGAAGTCCCCCCGTGAGATTATCGTCTGCATTTCGACCCGTACGCACCGTCACGGAGTTCGCACTTTCTCGACTCTTTCGAGGAGCCGGCCGATGGGTGAGCGCTACGAGTACCTGCCTCACCGGCTCCTACGTCATCGCGTGCGCGACATCGCCTCCGGCACGGAGGGCGAGCTGATGGCCGTGATCAACGAGAACGTCTCCGACACCGGCGTCGAGCGCTGGATGCACCTCGCCTACATCCGCGCCGCCTCCGGCCGCTGAGATCCGAGGAGCGCGTAGCGATCCGATGGGCCTGACCGTTCCCCACAGCACTCTGATCGTCTTTTGGTGCGGGTATCGGCCCCAGACGGCCGGCGGACGCCGAGAAATGAGGAGCGCGTAGCGATCTGGCGCGCTTGGGCGCGCGCCAGGACGATCTGGTCGTCCTGGCGGTAGGTAAGCCGGCCGCCCGGTCCCGGAAGGGGCTGTGAGGGCCCGGATGGGTGGTGGGTGGGTTTTGGACCCTGACCCCTCGCCTCTTCGCTGACGGGGCCGTCCCTGCCCTGGTCCGCCCCGTGCCGTTCTTTTGGGGGTTTCCCGGCAGTCTTTGTCGTTCCGGGGCGGGACGGGCGGTCAAGGGGGGCCGAAGGCCCTCACGAAGTGACGCGACCGAAGGGAGCGCCCTTGAGGGCCCGGCCCGACACGGAAAGACGATGAGACTGACGGGAAAGCCCCAAGGCATCTCTGATCCCGCCCCGCCACGACACCGCCCCCTCCCCCCCCCGGCCCGCCCCCCGCCCGTCACCGGTCCCTCCCCCGGCCCAGGAGCTAGCATGGCGGCGTATCGTCCGGTACCCCCCGCGGACTGGAACGGAAGGCATTCCCCGCGTGAACGCACCCCATCAGACGGAGCCCCGGGATCCGTCCGGCCGCCCTGCCCGGCTTACCGTCGGCGTCGTCGGGGCCGGTCGGGTCGGTCCCGCGCTGGCCCGCGCGCTCCGGCAGGCCGGGCACCGCCCCGTCGCCGTGTCCGGCGTCTCCGACGCCTCCCGGCGCCGCGCCGAGCGGATGCTGCCCGACGTGCCGCTGGTGCCGCCCGCGCAGGTGCTGGAGCGGGCCGACCTGGTGCTCCTGACCGTCCCCGACGACGCCCTGCCCGGCCTCGTCGAGGGCCTCGCCGCCACCGGCGCCGTCCGCCCCGGGCAGCTCCTCGTGCACACCTCCGGCCGCTACGGGACCGCCGTGCTCGACCCCGCGCGCCGCGCGGGCGCCCTGCCGCTGGCCCTGCACCCCGCGATGACGTTCACCGGGACCGAGGTCGACGTGCAGCGCCTCGCCGGCTGCTCCTTCGGCGTCACCGCCCCCGAGGAGCTGCGGCTGGCCGCCGAGGCGCTGGTCATCGAGATGGGCGGGGAGCCCGAGTGGATCGCGGAAGAGAACCGTCCGCTCTACCACGCCGCCCTCGCCCTGGGCGCGAACCACCTGGTCACCCTGGTCGCCCAGGCCATGGAGCTGCTCCGGATCGCCGGCGTCGGCCACCCCGACCGGATGCTCGGCCCGCTGCTCGGCGCCGCCCTCGACAACGCCCTGCGCTCCGGCGACGCCGCCCTGACCGGCCCCGTCGCCCGGGGCGACGCCGGTACGGTCGCCGCCCACGTCTCCGAGCTGCGCCGGCACGCCCCGGCCACCGTCGCCGGCTACCTGGCCATGGCCCGTACGACCGCCGACCGGGCCCTCACCCACGGCCTGCTCAAGCCCGAACTCGCCGAGGACCTGCTGAGCGTCCTCGCCGACACCGCCGAACCGGAGGATGGCGAGCGATGACCGGCCCGCTCCTGCTGAACACCGCCGAAGAGCTCCACAAGCTCCCCCGCACCGGCCGCCGCGCCGTCGTGATGACCATGGGAGCCCTGCACGAGGGCCACGCCACCCTCATCCGCGGCGCGCGCGAGCAGGCCGGACCCGACGGGCAGGTCGTCGTCACCGTCTTCGTCAACCCCCTCCAGTTCGGCGCGAACGAGGACCTCGATCGCTACCCGCGCACTCTCGACGCCGACCTGTGGATCTGCGCGGAGGCGGGCGCCGACGCCGTGTTCGCCCCGGCCGTCGACGAGGTGTACCCCGGCGGCGCCCCCCAGGTGCGGATCACGGCCGGACCGATGGGCGGACGCCTCGAAGGCGCGACCCGCCCCGGCCACTTCGACGGGATGCTCACCGTCGTCGCCAAGCTGCTCCACCTCACCCGCCCCGACCTGGCCCTCTTCGGCCAGAAGGACGCGCAGCAACTGGCCCTGATCCGGCGCATGGTGACCGACCTGAACTTCCCCGTCGAGATCGTCGGGGTGCCCACGGTCCGCGAGGACGACGGGCTCGCCCTGTCCTCCCGCAACCGCTACCTGTCGCCCGCCGAACGCCGCACCGCGCTGGCCCTGTCCCGCGCGCTGTTCGCCGGCCGCGACCGCCTCGCCGCGCAGGCCGCCCTCCGGGCCCGCGCCGAGGCCGCCCCGGCCAGCGACGAGCGGGCCACCGCCCTGGCCCGGCTCGGCGAGATCCGCGCCTCCGCCGACGCGCACGCCGTCTCGGCCGCCGGCTCGGGCCTGCCGGACGCCGTACGGGCGGCGGCCCGGCACGTCCTGGAGGAGGCGGGCCGCTACGATCCGCCGCTGGTCCTGGACTACCTGGCGCTGGTCGACCCCGTCGACTTCACCGACGTGGGCCCCGACTTCACCGGACACGCCGTCCTGGCCGTGGCCGCGAAGGTCGGCACGACCCGGCTGATCGACAACATCCCCCTGGAGTTCGGAACCCCCCTGGAGTCCGGGCCACTGGAATTCGGAGCGCACGCGTGAGCACCACAGGCAGCATCCCGGCCGGCGGCACCGGCATACGGCTCCACGCCCCCGCCCCCGGCTGGGCCCTCGACGCCGACGTCGTGGTCGTCGGCTCCGGCGTGGCCGGCCTGACCGCCGCGCTGCGCTGCGCCGCCGCGGGGCGGCGTACGGTCGTGGTGACCAAGGCCCGCCTCGACGACGGCTCCACCCGCTGGGCCCAGGGCGGCATCGCCGCCGCCCTCGGCGAGGGCGACACCCCCGAGCAGCACCTGGACGACACCCTCGTCGCGGGCGCCGGCCTGTGCGACGAGGCGGCCGTACGGCTCCTCGTCACCGAGGGACCGGGCGCCGTCCACCGGCTCATCGCCACCGGCGCCGTCTTCGACACCTCCGCCGAGACCGGCGAGATCGAGCTGACCCGCGAGGGCGGCCACCACCGCCGCCGCATCGCGCACGCCGGCGGCGACGCCACCGGAGCCGAGATCTCCCGCGCCCTGGTCGACGCCGTCCACGCCGCCGGCATCCGCACCGTCGAGAACGCCTTGGTCCTGGACCTCCTCCAGGACGCCGAGGGCCGCACGGCCGGCGTCACCCTGCACGTCATGGGCGAGGGCCAGCACGACGGCGTCGGCGCCGTCCACGCGCCCGCCGTGATCCTCGCGACCGGCGGCATGGGCCAGGTGTTCTCCGCGACCACCAACCCCTCCGTGTCCACCGGCGACGGCGTCGCCCTGGCGCTGCGCGCCGGCGCGGAGGTCTCCGACCTGGAGTTCGTCCAGTTCCACCCCACCGTGCTCTTCCTGGGCCCGGACGCCGAGGGCCAGCAGCCCCTGGTGTCGGAGGCGGTGCGCGGCGAGGGCGCGTACCTCGTCGACGCCGACGGGGTGCGCTTCATGGTCGGGCAGCACGAGCTGGCCGAGCTGGCCCCGCGCGACATCGTCGCCAAGGGCATCATGCGCCGCATGCAGGAGCGGGGCGCGCACCACATGTACCTCGACGCCCGCCACTTCGGCGCCGAGATGTGGGAGCAGCGCTTCCCGACGATCCTGGCGGCCTGCCGCTTCCACGGCATCGACCCGGTGAGCGAGCCCATCCCGGTCGCGCCCGCCGCGCACTACGCGTCGGGCGGCGTACGCACCGACCTGCACGGCCGCACCACCGTCCCCGGCCTGTACGCGTGCGGCGAGGTCGCCTGCACCGGCGTGCACGGCGCGAACCGGCTGGCCTCCAACTCCCTGCTGGAGGGGCTGGTCTTCGCCGAGCGGATCGCCGACGACATCGTCGCGAGCGCCCCGCACGGCAGCGGTCCGGGCATACCCGTGCCCGCGACCGGCCCGCTCCAGCCCGCCGAGGCCCGCCACGAGATCCAGCGGATCATGACGCAGGGCGCGGGCGTGCTCCGCTCCGCCGAGTCGCTCGCCACGGCGGCGGCCGCGCTGGAGGACCTCTACACGACGGCTCTGGGCGAGCTGGAGGCCCACGGCAAGACCGCGACCCCCGGCGTGGACACCTGGGAGGCGACGAACCTGCTGTGCGTGGCCCGCGTCCTGGTCGCCGCCGCGCAGCGGCGCGCGGAGACCCGGGGCTGCCACTGGCGCGAGGACCACCCCGACCGCGACGACACGGCCTGGCGCCGGCACCTCGTGGTGCGCCTGTCGCGGACCGAGAAGCGGGCGCTGGTCGTCACCCCCACCGACTCCGCGGACTTCCCGTCCGTATTTCATCCCCTCAGCCTGGAGAAGTGACCGTGAGCACCCCCGAACTCCCCCTGATCGAGCAAAGCGATGGCGGCTGCGGCGACGACTGCGCCTGCGGTGACGGCGAGGAGACCGGTCTCGACCCGGCGCTCGCCCAGCTGCTGGTCGACGCGGGCCTGGACCCGATCGAGGTCGAGGACATCGCGCACATGGCGCTGTCCGAGGACCTCGACGGCGGGGTCGACGTGACCACCGTCGCGACCGTCCCCGAGGACGCCGAGGCCGTCGCCGACTTCGTGGCCCGCGAGGCCGGGGTCGTGGCCGGACTGCGGATCGCCGAGGCCGTGTTCTCCATCGTGTGCACGGAGGCCTTCGAGGTCGAGCGGCACGCCGAGGACGGCGACAAGGTCGAGGCCGGCGCGCTGCTGCTGTCCGTACGCGCCCGCACCCGCGACCTGCTGACCGCCGAGCGCAGCGCCCTGAACATCCTGTGCCGGCTGTCCGGCATCGCGACGGCCACCCGCCGTTGGGCCGACGTGCTGGAGGGCACCAAGGCCAAGGTCCGCGACACCCGCAAGACCACCCCGGGCCTGCGCTCGCTGGAGAAGTACGCGGTGCGCTGCGGCGGCGGCGTCAACCACCGCATGTCCCTGTCGGACGCGGCGCTGGTCAAGGACAACCACGTGGTCGCGGCCGGTGGCGTCGCCCAGGCCTTCAAGGCCGTCCGAGAGGCCTTCCCGGACGTTCCCGTCGAGGTCGAGGTCGACACGATGCACCAGGTCCGCGAGGTCGTGGACGCGGGCGCCGACCTGATCCTGCTGGACAACTTCTCGGTGCCGGACACCGAGGAGGCCGTCGCGCTCGTGGCCGGCCGCGCGACCCTGGAGTCCTCGGGCCGGCTCACCCTGGAGTCCGCCCGCGCGTACGCCGAGACCGGCGTGGACTACCTGGCGGTCGGCGCGCTCACGCACTCCTCGCCGATCCTGGACATCGGCCTCGACCTGCGCGAGGCGGTGTAACCCGTGCTCCTCACCATCGACGTAGGCAACACCCATACGGTCCTGGGCCTGTTCGACGGTGACGAGATCGTCGAGCACTGGCGCATCTCGACCGACCCGCGCAGGACGGCCGACGAGATGGCCGTCCTGATGCAGGGCCTGATGGGGACGCACCCGATGCTCGGCACCGAACTGGGCGACGGGATCCACGGCATCGCCATCTGCGCGACCGTCCCGTCCGTCCTGCACGAGCTGCGCGAGGTCACCCGCCGCTACTACGGGGACGTGCCGGCGGTCCTGGTCGAGCCCGGCGTCAAGACGGGCGTGCCGATCCTGATGGACAACCCGAAGGAGGTCGGCGCGGACCGCATCATCAACGCGGTCGCCGCCGTCGAGCTCTTCGGCGGCCCGGCGATCGTCGTCGACTTCGGTACGGCGACCACCTTCGACGCGGTGTCCGCGAAGGGCGAGTACGTGGGCGGGGTGATCTCCCCGGGCATCGAGATCTCCATGGAGGCCCTCGGGGCGCGCGGCGCCCAGCTGCGCAAGATCGAGCTGGCGCGGCCGCGCAACGTGATCGGCAAGTCCACGGTCGAGGCGATGCAGTCGGGCGTGGTCTACGGCTTCGCGGGGCAGGTCGACGGGATCGTGAACCGGATGGCCCGCGAGCTCGCGGGCCCCGCCGGCGACCCGGACGACGTCCGCGTCATCGCCACCGGCGGGCTGGCCCCCATCGTCCTCGGCGAGTCCTCGGTGATCGACGACCACGAGCCGTGGCTGACGCTGATCGGCCTGCGGCTGGTCTACGAGCGCAACGTGCCCAACTTCGGCTGAGTTGACGGCCCCCGCCCCGGCGGGGGCCGCTCCCTCGGCCCCGCGCCCCGGCCGTACTCCCTTTCCAGCGCGGCGACTTGGGCCCTCGTCCGTCACCGGCCGCCAGGCCGAACCATCAGGTTCAAGCTGATCGGTTAGCTTGTCGGCGTCGGACACAACGCATGGGAAGCGGCACCGCCGAGACGCCACAGGACGGCCCAAATGCCCCGTAAATCACCGTACTTGCAGGTGGTCGAATCACTCCGGGCCCGCATCGAGGCGGGTGAATGGGAGATCGGCGGCAAACTGCCCTCGCGCGCCCGGCTCGCCGAGCAGTACGCGGTCGGGCAGAGCGTCACCCAACGCGCCATGGAGCAGCTGATCATCGAGGGCCTCCTCGAAGGCCGCGCCGGTTCCGGCACCTACGTGCGCACCCCGCGCCGCCGCATGCGGATGCTCCGCACCCGCCGCCGCGTCCCGGGCTCCGGCAACACCTTCCGCTCCGAGGCCGCCGCGCACGGCATCGCCGCGTCCTGGGACTCCCGTACCTACCCCCAACTGCCCGCCCCCGCGCACATCGCCGCCCGCCTGGCCATCGCGCCCGGCGACCCCTGCGTGATGACCCGCTACGAGTTCATGGCCGACGGCAGCCCCGCCGAACTCTCCGAGTCCTGGGAGCCGCTGGCCATCACCTCCGGCACCCCCGTCGTCATGCCCGAGGACGGTGAACTGCGCGGCGCCGGCGTCGTGGCGCGCATGCGCGCCATCGGGATCACGGTGGGCTCGGTCGTCGAGGTCCCCCGCCCCTCCCGCGCCAACCAGGATCAGGCCAACCTCCTCGGCATCAGCCTCGGCGCCCTGATCACCCAGGTCGAGCGCACGTACATCGACGTCGACGGCCGCCCCGTGGAGACCGCCGACCTGGTCATCCCCGACTCCCGCTACGAGATCGCGTACGCCTTTCCCGTGGAGTGACAACCGCGGAGGGCCCGCGCGCGTCACAACAATCGCGTCGCGTTTTTCCCGGATGTCGCCGAAGTCCGCGCCGCGTGGCGCTAGCGTCACGCTGGAGAACACGCGACCCGTCCCACAGCGGAGGAGAGACCATGACCGCGACCGAGCGCCCCGAGTGGCGGAAATCGTCCTACTGCGGCGCCGGCGATGCCTGCGTCTACGTCGCCGCGGCCCCCGGCACGCTCGTGCGGGTCGCCGACCGGGCAGACCCCGCGCACCTCGTGATGGCCACCACCCACGACGCCTGGGCCGACTTCGTACGGGCCGTGAAGCAGACCAGCGACTGAGGCGCCGGACATCCGGCTGCGCCGCGCCGCACACCCCCACCCTCAGGGGATTTTGTCCGATTAGCGCGTATCTTCGGCCCATGCCCACGCCCTACGGATCCCGCGGCGGCATGGCGTTCAGCGCCGCCGAGCTGCTCGTGCTCAGGCGTCTCCTCGCCCACGCCCTCCAGTCCTCCACGGCCCCCCTGACGGCCGCGGAGGTCCAGGACTGCCTGCGCCTCGCCGCGTCGGTGGACGAGGCGACCGCCGAGGCGCGACGGCTCAGAACCTTCCTGCTCGCCGACCTCCACCGCTACCGGCGCGCGCTGCCCGGCAGCCTGTCCGGCTACCTGGAACTGCTCCAGGACGCCCTGACCGCCGGCTACGAGCCCGTCCCGGACGATCTCGCCGCCCTGCGCGCCCTGCGGGCCAACCCGCTCGCCGCCGCCGTCCTGGAGCGGGCCCAGGCCGTCGCCGAGCGCTCCGTACGCCGCCGGCTCGCCGCCACCGGCCCCGCCGGCCCCGGCGCCCGCGCGCCCCGCACCCGGCTGCTCGCCCTGGCCGCCGAGCCCCGGCCCGAGGAGCCCCGCCCCGAGCGGCCGCGGCCGGCGCCCTCGCCGCAGGAGCGGCCGCGCCCCGCCGCGCCCGGCAGGCCCGTACCGACGCCCGGCGAGGTCTTTCCGCCGCGCCGCAAACCCACCCCGCCCCCGGCGGCCGGCCTCGCGGTCGGGTAGCTACGCTGGGGGGCATGGACTACGTCTCCGCGCTCGTGCCCCCCATCGTGATGGCCGCGTTCTTCATCGCCCTCGTCGTGACGATCGTGAAGAGCCAGGGCGGTGCCAACAAGGCCAAGGAAGACGCGGCCGTCGACGCCGTGATCGCCCGCGCCGAGACCGGGCAGCAGCCGCGCAAGTAACGCGGGAGCAGCGCGAGTAGCGCGCAGTAGTGAGGCGGCGGCGCCGGAGCGTCGCCGGAGCGGCATTCACCGCGCGTTGCCGGCGAATAGTCGGGCAATTCATCCCAAGGCGCACTATTGTGCTGTTGTGCCTCGCCCCTTGGGAGAACTCGAAGACGCAGTGATGACGCGGGTGTGGCAGTGGAACCGCCCCGTCACCGTTCGGGAAGTCCTGGAAGACCTCCAGCGGGAACGGTCCATCGCGTACACCACGGTCATGACCGTTATGGACAATCTCCATCAGAAGGGCTGGGTCCGGCGGGAAGCCGAAGGCCGCGCCTATCGATATACGGCGGTCTCCACCCGGGCCGCCTACTCGGCCGCACTGATGAACGAAGCCTGGTCCACCAGCGACAACCCCGCTGCCGCTCTCGTGGCCTTCTTCGGCATGATGTCGGCGGAACAGCGCGAAGCCCTCCGCGACGCCGTCCGGATCGTCCAGCACGACGACGAGACCCAGGCCGATCCCGAAGGGGAGTCCGGCGAGCCGGGGCCCGAGCCGGGGCGATAACGTCCGGGTATGGGAGACCTTTCCACCGCAGACGCAAAAGCAGTGACGATCCGCCGTGCGCGCACCCGTGACGTCCCGGCCCTGCGCCGCCTGCTCGACCAGTACGTGCAGCAGCGGATCCTCCTCGACAAAGCCCCCGTGGTGCTTTACGAGGACATCCAGGAGTTCTGGGTCGCGGAACGGGACTCCGACGGCCGGGTGGTGGGCTGTGGCGCCCTCCACGTCATGTGGGAAGACCTCGCCGAAGTGCGCACACTCGCCGTCGACCGCGACTGGAAGGGCGCCGGCGTCGGTCACCGGGTGCTCGCCCAGTTGTTGGAGACGGCCCGCCGGCTCGGGGTGAGCCGGGTATTCTGCCTGACCTTCGAAGTGGACTTCTTCGCGAAGCACGGGTTCGTCGAGATCGGCGAGACCCCCGTCGAGACCGATGTCTACATGGAGCTGCTGCGTTCCTATGACGAGGGTGTCGCCGAGTTCCTCGGTCTCGAACGAGTGAAGCCGAACACCTTGGGCAACAGTCGGATGCTTCTGCACCTCTGACTCGATCGTGCCGGGCTTTTCCGGCGCCCGGCCCGCCTGTGGCCTATGTCCGAATCGCGCACGTTTCCCGCCTCGTTGAGGTCCTGAACCTCTCCCCGGGGGTTTGTGTTTTCCTGGCAAAAGCGGTTTCCTTTCCGCGTACTGCATTTTCGATGAAAGGAAATCCGGTGGCACAGAAGGTTCAGGTCCTTCTTGTCGACGACCTCGACGGTGGCGAGGCGGACGAGACCGTGACGTTCGCTCTGGATGGCAAGACCTACGAGATCGACCTCACCACCGCGAACGCAGAAAAGCTCCGCGGGCTGCTCGACCCTTACACCAAGAGCGGCCGCCGCACCGGGGGCCGCGCCTCCACGGGCCGCGCCAAGGGTCGTACCGCGGCGTCCACGGGCAACCCGGACACCGCCGAGATCCGCGCCTGGGCGAAGTCCCAGGGAATGAGCGTCAACGACCGCGGCCGCGTCCCGGCCGAGATCCGCGAGGCCTACGAGAACCGCTAGGACCGACGCGTACGCCGACCCAGGCGGGCGCGGTGGCATTCCGTCGCCGCCGCGGCCACCAGGCGTACGAGATCGGGCCCCACGCCGTTCTCACCGGGTCCGGCACCGGACCCGGGGCCCCGCCCCGGACCGGGCAGGGCCGGCAGCCGGGCCTCGCACCCCGGCTCAGGGGGCCGCAGCCAGAGCGCGGCCCCCGGGCCCCGGGAGCACCTGGGCGGCACGGGGGCGGTGATCCCGCCCCCCGCACCCAGGGCCACCAGATCCAGGCCCACGCCGCCCCACTCCAGCCAGTCCAGCAGCCCGTCGAGCTCCTCGGCGCCGCCCGGGGCCACCAGGAAGCACATCCTGCGCCCCGTCAGCGCCACGGGACCGGTGACCACGGGCCCCCGCAGCACCTCGGCGCCCGCCTCGGCGGGCAGCTCCAGCACGTCGAAGCGGAGCCCGGTGAGGAGCAGGGCGGGCGACCCCGCGGCCACCGTCCAGCCGAGCACGCGCTCGTACCAGGCGAAGTCCGGGGACGAGCCGGGGAGCGAGTCCGGGGGCGACGGGAGGACGGCGCCGGCGGGGCGAGGAACCATGACCGGAGCAACTGCGACCCCCGACCCCGGGTTACGCACCGCGTCCGCGCCATTGCGCAACGTAAACGAGCGTCGACCGGAGTCCCACATTCGGGACACAAGTGTGTTCGCCCGTAGCGGAGGGAACCGTGCCCATCGGCATGGAGTGTCAGTCCTTACGGGTAAGACATTCCTAGTGGATCGGGGCGACACGCTGATTTGAGCGGCTTCCGTTCGCCATCGGCGTACACGTGTGACGGGTATCTGCCTGGCCTGCGGGAACATCGTCTCGCACCATCGGGTTGGAGCAGTTGTCGGCTCTTACAGCCGGTTTTCCTCACCGACGTGGGGGTGAGCCGCGGACGGATGTCGGCAGTTGGAATGAGCTGTCCCGCCCCGCGGGACTAGCATGCGGAAGGACAGGGCGGGGACCGACCCCGTACTGCCCGACCGCTCTGAGGAGCGATAAACGATGTTCGAGAGGTTCACCGACCGCGCGCGGCGGGTTGTCGTCCTGGCTCAGGAAGAAGCCCGGATGCTCAACCACAACTACATCGGCACCGAGCACATCCTCCTGGGCTTGATCCACGAGGGTGAGGGTGTCGCCGCTAAGGCCCTGGAGAGCCTCGGGATTTCGCTCGAGGCTGTTCGCCAGCAGGTTGAGGAGATCATCGGTCAGGGCCAGCAGGCCCCGTCCGGACACATCCCCTTCACCCCGCGGGCGAAGAAGGTCCTGGAGCTTTCGCTCCGTGAGGCCCTCCAGCTCGGCCACAACTACATCGGCACCGAGCACATCCTGCTCGGCCTGATCCGCGAGGGCGAGGGCGTCGCCGCCCAGGTCCTCGTGAAGCTGGGCGCCGATCTCAACAGGGTCCGGCAGCAGGTCATCCAGCTGCTCTCCGGCTACACCGGAGGCGGCAAGGAGTCGGCCACGGCAGGCGGCCCGGCCGAGGGTACCCCCTCGACCTCGCTCGTCCTCGACCAGTTCGGCCGCAACCTCACCCAGGCTGCCCGCGAATCCAAGCTCGACCCGGTCATCGGGCGCGAGAAGGAGATCGAGCGGGTCATGCAGGTGCTGTCCCGCCGGACCAAGAACAACCCGGTCCTCATCGGCGAGCCCGGCGTCGGCAAGACCGCCGTCGTCGAGGGCCTGGCCCAGGCCATCGTCAAGGGCGAGGTGCCCGAGACCCTCAAGGACAAGCACCTCTACACCCTGGACCTGGGTGCGCTCGTCGCCGGTTCCCGCTACCGCGGTGACTTCGAGGAGCGCCTGAAGAAGGTTCTCAAGGAGATCCGCACCCGCGGCGACATCATCCTGTTCATCGACGAGCTCCACACCCTCGTGGGTGCGGGTGCCGCCGAGGGCGCGATCGACGCCGCGAGCATCCTGAAGCCCATGCTGGCCCGTGGTGAGCTCCAGACCATCGGTGCCACGACGCTCGACGAGTACCGCAAGCACCTTGAGAAGGACGCCGCGCTGGAGCGCCGCTTCCAGCCGATCCAGGTGGCGGAGCCTTCCCTCCCCCACACGATCGAGATCCTCAAGGGCCTGCGCGACCGCTACGAGGCCCACCACCGCGTCTCCATCACGGACGAGGCCCTCGTCCAGGCGGCGACGCTCGCGGACCGCTACATCTCGGACCGCTTCCTGCCGGACAAGGCGATCGACCTGATCGACGAGGCCGGCTCCCGGATGCGCATCCGTCGGATGACGGCGCCGCCGGACCTCCGCGAGTTCGACGAGAAGATCGCGGGCGTGCGCCGCGACAAGGAGTCGGCCATCGACTCCCAGGACTTCGAGAAGGCGGCTTCGCTCCGTGATTCGGAGAAGCAGCTGCTCGCCGCGAAGGCCAAGCGCGAGAAGGAATGGAAGGCCGGCGACATGGACGTCGTCGCCGAGGTCGACGGTGATCTGATCGCCGAAGTCCTCGCGACCGCGACCGGCATTCCCGTCTTCAAGCTCACGGAGGAGGAGTCTTCCCGCCTCCTGCGCATGGAGGACGAGCTCCACAAGCGCGTCATCGGCCAGAAGGACGCCATCAAGGCGCTCTCCCAGGCCATCCGCCGCACCCGTGCGGGTCTGAAGGACCCGAAGCGTCCCGGTGGCTCGTTCATCTTCGCCGGCCCGTCCGGTGTCGGTAAGACCGAGCTGTCCAAGACGCTCGCCGAATTCCTCTTCGGCGACGAGGACGCGCTGATCTCCCTCGACATGTCGGAGTTCAGCGAGAAGCACACGGTTTCCCGTCTCTTCGGTTCGCCCCCCGGCTACGTGGGCTACGAAGAGGGCGGCCAGCTGACCGAGAAGGTCCGCCGGAAGCCGTTCTCCGTCGTCCTCTTCGACGAGGTCGAGAAGGCGCACCCGGATATCTTCAATTCCCTTCTCCAGATCCTGGAGGACGGTCGCCTGACCGACTCCCAGGGCCGGGTCGTGGACTTCAAGAACACGGTCATCATCATGACGACCAACCTGGGTACGCGGGACATCTCCAAGGGCTTCAACCTGGGCTTCGCCGCCCAGGGCGACGTCCGCACCGGCTACGACCGGATGAAGGCGAAGGTCAACGAAGAGCTCAAGCAGCACTTCCGGCCCGAGTTCCTGAACCGTGTCGACGACACGGTCGTCTTCCACCAGCTCAGCCAGGAAGACATCATCCAGATCGTCGACCTGATGATCGCCAAGGTGGACGAGCGCCTCAAGGACCGCGACATGGGCATCGAGCTCAGCGGTGACGCGAAGCAGCTCCTGGCCAAGCGCGGCTACGACCCGATCATGGGTGCGCGCCCGCTGCGCCGGACCATCCAGCGCGAGATCGAGGACCTGCTGTCGGAGAAGATCCTCTTCGGCGAGCTGCGCCCCGGTCACATCGTGGTCGTCGGCGTGGAGGGTGAGGGCGAGGAAGCCAAGTTCACCTTCCGCGGCGAGGAGAAGTCGGCTCTGCCCGACCTGCCTCCGATCGAGGCCACGGGCTCCGGCCCGGACCTCTCCAAGGGTGCCTAAGCGGTAGCAAGCGGTAGCAGCGCCGCTAAGGGGCGGCCCCGGAACCGATCGGTTCCGGGGCCGCCCCTTTTTCCCGTTTCCGGAGCCGTGAACCGGGGTGGAGGTCGCGGAGCCGGTGACAAGCCGCACAGGGCAAATCGGACCTACTAGGACCTCTCGTAGGATTCGGCGTCCGTTTTGTCCATACCCCGCCCCTGTCCGGAGGCCGTCAACCGGCTACGTCACACCGTGGCCGCTACGAGTCCGAGTAGTAAAAGGGACGTTTGGGGAAGTCCCGCCCCACGGGTTACCAAGGATGGGCAAGCCCGGCATCGACGGCCCGCAGGTCGCAGCGCCGGGCCCTTTCTTGCCTGATTCACGTCCTTGTCCCCGGCCCCGGAGGTCTCCGCATGTCCGCGAAGCGCGTCAGCACCCGTCGTATCCGTACCGCCGTCACCGCCACCGGTCTCGGTGTCGTCCTGGCGCTCGGAGCCGGCACGGCCGCCGCCTTCGCCGACGAGGCCCCCACCGCGCTGCCCGCCACCGCCGAGCTCGCCGCCGTTCAGGCGCAGGCCAAGGCGCAGGCCGACGCCGCCGCCGCGAAGACCGCCCTGTGGGCGAAGCCGGTCACCGGCTACACCCTCTCCGCGACCTTCGGTCTGGGCGGCAACATGTGGTCCCACAAGCACTCCGGCCAGGACTTCGCCGTCCCGACCGGCACCCCGGTCAAGGCCGCCGCCGCCGGCACCGTCGTCAAGGCCGGCCCCAACGGTGGCGGCGACGGCCCCGCGTACGGCAACGCCGTCGTGATCAAGCACGCGAACGGCAAGTACTCCCAGTACGCGCACCTGTCGAAGATCCAGGTCAGGATCGGCTCGAAGGTCGCCGTCAACCAGCAGATCGCGCTGTCCGGCAACACCGGCAACTCCAGCGGCCCGCACCTGCACTTCGAGATCCGCACCACCCCGAACTACGGCTCGGCCATCAACCCGATGGCCTTCCTGCGCGGCGCCGGCGTCACCATCTGACCCGCCGCGCCCCACAGCCCGAGGGCCCCGGACGTTCATCGCGTCCGGGGCCCTCGGGCTTTCGGCGTGCCGAGCGGGCTCGGATCAGCGAGCGGGCTCAGATCAGCCAGGAGTGCGTCGGCCTGGTCTTCTTGTCGAGCTTGTTGTTCTTCAGGCCCGTGATCTGCGCCTGGCCCAGCGCCTGGTCGAAGATGCGGATGTGGTCGAGCGGCCCGTCCCAGGCCGCGCTCCAGATCCCGTGGTGGCGCGCCCGCCCGAGCTGGAGGGGGCCGGGGCCCGCCCAGATGCCGGAGACCTGCGCCTGCCCGGCCTGCTTGTCGTCGACCCAGAGCGCGATCGTCTTCTTCTCCGCGTCGTAGGTGCCGGTCAGCAGGGCCCAGGTCCGCGTCGTGTCGACGTTGTCGGCGACGACCTGCTGGGCCGTCGCCGCCTGGCCCTTGTCGCCGGTCTGGACCCGGAACACCCAGGCCTTCTTGCCGCCCACGACCTCGAAGCCCAGCTCGAAGGAGTACGAGTCCCCGTCGCCCTGGCTCACCGCCATCCGGGAGCCGGTTTCGGCCACGTTGTAGGCGCGGGTGGAGACGGTGAAGCTCTTGGTGACGTCGACGCCGGCTTCCGCGCCCTGCGCGTAGGAGTCGGGCGTCCCCTTGAAGCGGACCTCGGTCCGCTTGGCCAGCTCGCCCAGGGAGGCGCCGGGGCCCAGGGCGACGGCCATCTTGCCGCTGCGGTCGCGCAGCAGGTTCGGCTCGCCCGGCACGGTGGGGGAGCCGTCCTCGGAGGCCTTGGGGTCGGGGGACTCGGCCGAGCCGCCGGAGGGGTCGGGGGAGCCCGAGGCGGCCGTCGTCGGCTTGTCGGTGGGGTCGTCCTTCCCGTTCAGGAGGAAGAAGCCCGCGCCGCCCGCGACCAGGACCAGGGCGAGCCCCCCGATCCCGAAGGTCAGCAGCCGGCGCTTGCGCCGCTCGGCCTCCGTACGGTCGGCCATCGCCTGCCAGTCCGGCTGCGGGGTGGCGCTGAAGCTCTCGGGGGGCGGGAACGCGGCCTGCGGCGGCTCCTGCGCCGCCGGGCCGGGCGGGGGCGGCCCGAAGCCCTGTCCCTGGGCCGGTTCGGGCTGGTACGGGTTCGGCTGCCCCGGATCCGGCGCGCCGAACCCGCCGGGTATCGGCCCCGGCGGGTATCCGTAGCCGCCGCCGCTCCCGGGGGCGGGGTCGGGCTGGGGGCTGTGGGGGCGATCCGTACCGTCAGTCATGGCACGGATGCTAAAACATGGCCCCGCCCGGACGAACGGCCCCCGGCATTACCGGCCGGGCGGAGTCACCCCGGGAGCTGGATGACGGGGAAGCTGCCCGTGGCCGTCGGGGCGTGTTCCGGCAGCCACAGCACCGCCACCGCACCGGCCGACGCGCCCTCGGTCACCGATCCGCCGGGGGCGGCCACGTTGCGGAACGTCAGCCGGGCGCCGAGGACCCGCGCCTGCCCCTCCGCGATGGTCAGCCCCAGCCCGTGCCCGACGCCGGCCCGGTCCGTCGAGCCGGTCCGGAAGCGGCTCGGCCCCTCCCGCAGCAGCGCCTCGGGGAAGCCGGGCCCGTGGTCGCGTACGCGCACGACGCGGCCCTCGACGTCCACCTGGATCGGGGCCCGGCCGTAGCGCGCGGCGTTGGCCAGCAGGTTGCCGAGGATCCGCTCCAGGCGGCGCGGGTCGGTGCTGACGATCTCGTCCGCGACGACCCGTACGCCGGCCTCCGGCATCAGCGAGGCCACCCGGCGGCTGACGAACTCGCCCAGGGCCACGTCCTGGAGTTCGGCCCGCTCGGAGGCGCTGTCCAGCCGGGCCACCTCCAAGACGTCCTCGACCAGTGCCCGCATGGCCTGCGCGCGGTCGCGCACCAGCTCCGTGGGGCGGCCCGGAGGCAGCAGTTCCGCGGCCGTGAGCAGGCCCGTCACCGGGGTCCGCAGCTCGTGCGCGATGTCGGCGGTGACCCGCCGCTCGGCCTCCAGCCGCTGCTGGAGGGCGTCGGCCATGGCGTCCACCGCCCGCGCGAGGTCGTCCGTCTCGTCGCGGACGACGCCGCCCACGGCGTCCCGTACGCGGACCTCCGGATCGCCGTGTGCCACCCGCTGGGCGGCGGCGGCGGCCTTGCGCAACCGGCGCGAGATCTGGCCGCCGATGAGCACGCCGAGCGCCGAGCCGCCGATCACCACGGCCAGGGAGCCGACGATCAGCGCCTGGTCCAGGTCGCGGACCATGTTGGCGCTCTCCCGGAAGGGGTGGTGCAGCGACAGCACCTGCCCGTTGCCGAGCGGTACGGCGGCCCACACCTCCTGCTTGCCCCTCGGGGTCTCCTGGACGTAGGTGCCGCGCCGGCCCGAGCGGGCCTTCTCCCGCAGCTCGGTGGGCAGGTCGGGGTCGTTGAGCTTGGCGCCCCAGATGGGCTTGCGCCCGGCCTCGGCGTTCACGGCGATGAACTGGACGCGGGCCAGCTCCCCGTCGCGGGCGCTCTCCAGCATCGACACGCGGGCAGCGCTGTGCACCACCAGGCTCAGGGCGAGCGCGGTGAGCGCGCCGACGGCGGCGATGGCGAACGTGATCTTCCAGCGGATCCCCGTGCGCAGGGTGAAACGCGTCATCTGGTGCTGGTCCTCATGCCGTCGACTCAGGCCTTGAGCTTGTAGCCGAAGCCGCGGACCGTCTCGATGCGGTCCTGGCCGATCTTGGTGCGCAGTCGCTGCACGTGGACGTCCACGACGCGGGTGTCGCCGCCCCAGTCGTAGTCCCACACCCGCTCCAGGAGCCGGTCGCGGGACAGGACGGTGCCGGGCGCGGAGGAGAACTCCAGCAGCAGGCGCATCTCGGTCGGGGTGAGGGCCACCGGCGATCCGGACCTGCGGACCTCCATGCCCTCGGTGTCGACCTCCAGGTCCCCGAAGGACAGCACCCCGCGCTCGCCGGAGTCGTCCGCGCCGGAGCCGGTGGAGGCGCCGTACCGGGCGCCGCCGGCGTGGCCGAAACGGCGCAGGACGGCGCGGATGCGGGCGACCAGGACGGAGCCGTCGAAGGGCTTGGTGACGTAGTCGTCGGCGCCGGCCTCCAGGCCGAGGACCACGTCGATGGAGTCGGCCCGCGCCGACAGCATGATCACGGGCACGGTGGACTCGTCACGGATGCGCCGGCACAGGCTGACGCCGTCCATGCCCGGCACCATCACGTCGAGCAGCGCGATGTCGGGGCGGTTCGCGCGGAAGGACTCCAGGCCGGACAGGCCGTCGGGCATGGCGGTGACCACGAACCCGTCGCGTTCCAGCGCCAGGGTCGTGGCCTCACGGATGACGTCGTCGTCCTCGACGAACAGCACATGGGTCTCCGCCATGCCCAGCCTCACTTAGTTCTTGGTGACGGCCGGCGCGGGTTGGCCCCCGCCGTCGACCACGTTGCTGTATTCCGTGTGCACCCGGTCCTGCTCGGTGAACTTCTGTCCGTTCCAGTGGTAGGTGATCAAGTCCTCGCCGGACGGGTAGGCCAGCGCGTCGCTCTTCGCGTAGACCGGCTTGTTGAGCACCAGCTCGCCCCGGTCGATCTCCGCGTAGACGGGCGGCTGCTCGTCCGCGAACACATTCTCGTACTTGCCGGCCGCCTCCCGGTACACGTACGAGCCGCGACCGAGCGCGTCCGCGCAGGACAGCACGTTGACCACGATGTCGACGACCGTGTTCCCGGTGACCTTGCCGTAACTGACGTCCACCGGGTACTCGTTGCCCGTGCAGGGCTTGAGCTCGCGCTTGATCGCCGGGCTGACCTTGGGATCCGCCTTCAGCAGGGCCACCGGGTCGATCTTGCCGACCGGGCCGCCGGTGCCGGCGGCGGGGGAGTGGCCGGGGGCGGCCGGTTCGCTGGTCGCGACCGCCGCCGGCGGGCTGCTGCGCGCCACCGGCTCGGTGTGGGCGGGGCCGCCGTCGCGCAGGCCCGTACCGCCCGCGGAGCAACCGGCCGCGAACAGCACTGTGCCGACGAGGACGACCGTCCCCGTCGACAACAGCACCAGTGATCCTTTGCCGATCGGATCTGGGCCTTTCAGGCCGCGCACCGCTCCCGCCCCTCGTACCGCGTGGTGTGGTCCCCGCGCTCCAGCGCGCGCATGTCCAGGTCCCGACTCTCCAGCTCCTGCCGGAGTCGGGCCAGGGCGCGGTGCAGGGTGCTCTTCACGGTTCCCGTCGACATGCCGAGCGCCGCGGCCGTTTCCTCGGTGCTCATCTGCTCCCAGTGTCGCAGCACGACCACACTGCGCTGCTTGGGCGCCAGCACCTTGAGGATGTCCATCAGCAGGGCGCGGTCGGCGCGCTGGTCGGAGCCGTCCTCGACGGAGGCGTCCGGGAGTTGCTCGGTGGGGACCTCGTCGAGCTTGCGGGCGCGCCACCACTCCGTCCGGGTGTTGATCATGACGCGGCGGAGGTAGGCGTCGGCCAGGGACTTGTCGGCGATGCCCTCCCAGCGGCCGTAGGTGCGCACCAGCGCGGTCTGGAGGAGGTCCTGCGCGTCGGTGGGGTCCGGGACCAGGCGACGGGCACTGCGCAGGAGCGCGTCCTGCCGGGTGCGTACGTACTCCTCGAATTCGAGTACCTCGCCGTGCGCCATCTCTGACCGCCTCCGCTGCCGTCCACCGTCGTCCCTGCCTTACGGCTCCGAAGGTACGGAGGCGTTGTCACGGCACTGTGCGGGTCAGCCTGCGGTGGGCGCACGGACACCCGTAGGTTGTGTAACAACGCCCGTGAGCTGCGGTTTCCCGCACAGAAGCGGAATCTCGGCGTCAGGTTACGAAGGGTCCGGGCGCCCGGCCGCGAGCGGCGGTGATCAGCTGTGCGGCAGCCGGTACATGCCCTGCGCGAGCGGCTCCACCAACCCGTCGGACACCAGCCCGTCCAACGCCCGCGCCCGCTGCACCGGCTCGTCCCAGACCGTGTCGAGCACCGACCGCGGCACCGGGCCGACCGCCTCGCGCAGCACCGCGAGGAGCTTGCCGCGCACCTGCCGGTCGGTCCCCGCGTACGTCTGACCGCGCCGCGGCGGCCCCGCGTGCGCCGGCTTCCCGGCCAGCCGCCACGCGCACAGCCCGGCCACCGGACAGCGCGCGCAGTCCGGGCTCTTCGCCGTGCACACCAGCGCGCCGAGCTCCATGGACGCCGCCGCCCACCGGGCCGCCGTCGGCTCGTCCTCGGGCAGCAGCTCGCGCGCCAGGCGCCGCTCGGCGGCCGTGGTCGCGTTCGGCGGGTACTCCACGCCCGTGGCGGTGCGGGCGAACACCCGGCGCACGTTGGTGTCGAGCACCGCGTGCCGCTGCCCGTACGCGAACGAGGCCACCGCCGCCGCCGTGTACTCGCCGATCCCCGGCAGCGCGAGCAACTGCCCGTGATCGCGCGGTACGTCGCCCCCGTGCCGTTCCGTTATCGCCACGGCCGCGCCGTGCAGGCGCAGGGCCCGGCGGGGGTAGCCCAGGCGGCCCCAGGCCCGTACGGCCTCGCCCGGGGCCTCGGCGGCCAGGTCGGCGGGCCGGGGCCAGCGGGCGAGCCACTGCTCGTAGACCGGCAGCACCCGGGAGACCGGGGTCTGCTGGAGCATGAACTCGCTGACCATGACCCCCCAGGGGCCGGCCTCGGGCCGACGCCAGGGCAGGTCGCGGGCGTGCTCCTCGAACCACGAGATGACGGACGAGTGCAGCAGCGCGCGGGAGTGCGCGGCGGAGGTGTGTGAAGGCGATGCAGTCATGGCACTGCCATCCTGGCACCTTTCGGGCCCGGGGTGTGTCCTCGTCAGCGCGTCGGGCCCGGACCGGTGAACCAGGCGGCCGGCGGGTTGCCACTGCCTCGCACGGCGGTCGTCAGACGGGTCATCGGCGCGGCCAGGAGCAGCACCGCCAGGGTTCCGAGGCAGGCGCCCAACAGCAGCCCCATCGCCACGTCGTGCGGGTAGTGCGCCCCCACGAACACCCGCGAGTACGCCATCAGCACCGCGACCGGCAGCGTCAACCACGCCAGCCGGGGCAGGGCCAACGCCACCCCCACGGCCGCCGCGCCGGCGATGGCGGAATGGTTGCTGGGGAAGGACCAGTCCCCGTACGGCGGGCACGGCAGCAGCGCGGCCGCCGCCCCGGCCACCGCCCGGCACGGCCGCTCCTCCTCGACCGTGGACTTCACCAGTTCG
Organism: Streptomyces sp. RerS4; assembly: GCF_023515955.1. Taxonomy (GTDB): domain Bacteria; phylum Actinomycetota; class Actinomycetes; order Streptomycetales; family Streptomycetaceae; genus Streptomyces. The sequence continues at coordinate 3,276,032 of NZ_CP097322.1, read as the reverse complement.
GAGACGACGTACACGAGGGCGGTGACCAGCGGCGCCAGCACCGCCAGGGCGAGCGCCCGCGGAGCCCGCCCGCGCGCCCGCCACCACACGGCGACGTAGAGCACGGCGAAGAGCAGCAGACCGTATTCCGTGAAGACCTCGAAGCCCGCCTGCACCCAGGGGGGCGCGGAGCGGGCGAAGTCGGTGATGTGTCGATACAGGTCCGAGCTGTCCATGGTCACTGACCGTACGCAAGGGCGTGTCGCCGCCGCGTCAGACCCCTGGCCGGTTCCTGTTCATCCGCTGTACGCCTGCAGGATGATCATCGGCAAAACCTGCCGTACGTGCGGCATGTGGGGCACGGATCGCGGCGCGACTTCTCGTAAGGTTCGGTGCGTGGGATCACTGCGCAATCCGGTCGGGCCGCTTCCCTCCTCCATTTACTGGCGGCGGAGGGCCGTGTTGGCGTCCGTCGCGGCGCTCCTCGCGCTGCTCGCCGTATGGACCGTCAGTTCCGGTGGCGGCGGCTCCAGTACGAACGGCAAGGGCGGCGGAGACGGATCCGGCGGCCCCACCAAGACCATCACCCCCGGCCCCTCCGGCACCGGCCCGGCGATCAGTCAGGCCCCGGGCGGCCGCGCCGATTCGGGCGCCGCCGCGGGCACGGGCTCGGATTCCGGATCGGCCTCGGGCGGCGGCGTGGGCAGGAACGGCGAACCCGGCGGCGGTTCCGCCGCCGGCGGCTCGGGCTCGGGCGGCTCGGGCGGCGGCGCGCAGGTCCCCGCCGACTCCCCGCTGCCCACGTGCGCGCCGAGCGCCGTGCAGTGGGAGGTCAAGAGCGTCAAGAACGAGTACGAGACGAACGAGAAGCCCCGCCTCGAACTGGTCGTGCGCAACGTCAGCGGCAGCAGCTGCAAGTTCGGACTCGGGCCCAAGCAGGCCGTCGTGACGATCCTTCAGGCGACGGGAGCCAAGGCCGTCTGGTCCTCCGCCGACTGCCCGACGGGCGCGACCACCGCGTTCTTCCGCGTACCGGCGCAGGGAGAAGCGAGGCAAACGCTGGAGTGGGACCGCAAGTTCAGCGCCCCCGACCAGTGCCAGACGCCTCCGGCGGGCAACGCCGGCCCGGACACGTACGTGGTCGAGGTCAAGGCGAAGGACATGCCGGTGGCGCAGACCTCGTTCGTCCTGAAGCAGGACTGAGTCGTCGCGGGTGGTCGCGCCGCGGGTGGCGGGTCCGGGTGGCCCGGTCCCAAGTGGCCCGGTCCTAGACGTAGCGCTCCAGGATCGAGGACTCCGCCAGCCGCGACAGGCCCTCCCGGACGCTGCGCGCCCGCGCCTCGCCGACGCCGTCCACCGCCTGGAGATCGTCCACGCTCGCGGCCAACAGCTTCTGCAACCCGCCGAAGTGCTCGACCAGCCGCTCGATGATCGCCCCCGGCAGCCGCGGCACCTTCGCCAACAGCCGGTAGCCGCGCGGCGAGACCGCAGAGTCCAGCGTCTCCGGCGAGCCCGTGTACCCGAGGGCCTTCGCCACGATGCCCAGCTCCAGCAGCTCCGGATGCGTCAGCGCGTCCAGCGCCGGCAGCGCCTCCTCCACCGTGCGGGAACGCTTCGGCGTCGGCTCCGGCACGTAGTCCCGGATGACGAGCTCGCGCTCCTGCTCGATGCCGACGGTCAGCTCGTCCAGCTGGAGCGACAGCAGTCGCCCGTCCGTGCCCAGTTCGACCACGTACTCGGCGATTTCGGTCGCGATCCGACGGACCATTTCCAGCCGCTGGGCGACCGCCGTCACATCGCGGACCGTGACCAGGTCCTCGATCTCCAACGCCGACAGCGTGCCCGCGACCTCGTCCAGCCGCAGCTTGTACCGCTCCAGCGTGGCCAGCGCCTGGTTCGCCCGCGACAGGATCGCCCCGGACTCCTCCAGGACCCGCCGCTCCCCGTCCACGTAGAGCGCGATCAGCCGCATCGACTGCGAGACCGACACCACCGGGAAACCGCACTGCTTGGAGACGCGGTCGGCGGTGCGGTGCCGGGTGCCCGTCTCCTCCGTCGGGATCGAGGCGTCCGGGACCAGCTGCACGCCGGCCCGCAGGATCTTGGTGAGGTCCTTGTCGAGGATCAGCGCCCCGTCGAGCTTGCACAGCTCGCGCAGCCGCGTCGCCGTGAACTCCACGTCGAGGACGAAACCGCCCGTGCACATCGCCTCGACGGCCTTGTCCATGCCGAGGACGATCAGGCCGCCCGTGTTGCCGCGGACGATCCGCTCCAGGCCGTCGCGCAGGGGCTGACCGGGGGCCACCGCACTGAGCGAGGCGCGCATCAGCGCGTCGTGCTTGGAGCTCGCGCCGGACTTCCCGGGTGCTGATGCCCCGTCCTTGGCTGCCACTGCACTCCTCCGGTCGCGGGTTGCGCCGCCTGCGTAAGGCCGGGCGGACCAGCACAAAGTCTACCGGCGCGGGCTGCGCGCCCGCCGTGCCTTGGCCCGTACCGCCCGTGCGGGAGCCCGTACGGGCCTTCTGACCAGGGCCGGAGTAGGTGCTTCCGGATGCTTCCGGAGCCTCGTCGGCTCCTTCTCGACCGGCCTTCCGGTCGGGTGGGCCGTCGCCTCCGGTGACCGGGCGGCGGCTCGCGCTGCTCGGTGCGGCTCCCGCCACTTGGGGCCGCTCGCGCTACTCGGTCGCCGCGGCCGCCGCCCGGTCGCGGGCCGGCGTGCGGGAGCGGCCGCGCGGCAGGACCCGTAGGGCGTCCCCCATGTCCGCGACCTCCGTCACCTTCATCCCGGCCGGCACCTTCCCCGGATCGGCGGGGACCAGCGCGTGCGTGAAGCCCAGCCGGTGCGCCTCCGCCAGCCGCCGCTGCACACCCGTCACCCGCCGCACCTCACCGGCGAGACCCACCTCGCCGATCGCGACGAGGTTCTTCGGCAGCGGCACGTCACTCGCGGCGGAGGCCAGCGCCAGCGCGATCGCCAGGTCGGCGGCCGGCTCGGTCAGCTTCACGCCGCCCACGGTCGCGCTGTAGATGTCCCGCTTGCCGAGCGCCGTGATCCGCCCGCGCTGCTCCAGCACCGCGAGCATCATCGACACGCGCGAGGTCTCCAGGCCCGAGGTGGTGCGGCGGGGGGAGGGGATCTGCGAGTCGACGGTGAGCGCCTGCACCTCGGCGACCAGCGGCCGCTTCCCCTCCAGCGTCACCGTCAGGCACGTGCCCGGCACCGCCTCGGCGCGGCGGGTGAGGAAGAGCCCGCTCGGGTCGGCGAGGCCCGTGATCCCCTCGTCGTGCAGCTCGAAGCAGCCGACCTCGTCCGTGGCCCCGTAACGGTTCTTCACGCCGCGCACCAGACGCAGCCGCGCGTGCCGGTCGCCCTCGAAGCTGAGCACCACGTCCACCAGGTGCTCCAGCAGGCGGGGGCCGGCGATGGCCCCGTCCTTCGTGACGTGCCCGACGAGGAGGGTGGCCATGCCGCGCTCCTTCGAGGCCCGGATCAGGGCGCCCGCGACCTCCCGGACCTGAGCCATGCCGCCGGGGGCGCCGTCGATCTCGGGGGAGGCGATGGTCTGTACGGAGTCCAGGACGAGGAGGGACGGCTTGACCGCGTCGAGGTGGCCGAGGACCGCCGACAGGTCGGTCTCGGCGGCGAGGTAGAGGTGGTCGCTCAGGGCTTTGATGCGGTCGGCGCGCAGCCGGACCTGGCTGGCGGACTCCTCACCCGTGACGTACAGGGTGCGGTGGTCGCCGGTGGCCGCCTTCGCGGCCACGTCCAGCAGCAGCGTCGACTTGCCGACGCCCGGCTCGCCCGCCAGCAGCACCACCGCGCCCGGCACCAACCCGCCGCCGAGGACGCGGTCGAGCTCGTCCACGCCGGTGCTGCGCGCCGTCGCCGTACGGCCGTCGACCTGGGCGATGGGCAGCGCGGCGGTGGAGACGCGACCGGCCGCGGTGGTCCGTACGGCCGGGGCGCCCATCTCCTCGACGGTCCCCCAGGCCTGGCACTCGGGGCAGCGGCCGAGCCACTTCGCGGTGGTCCACCCGCATTCGGAGCAGCGGTAGGACGGTCGGTCCTTGGCGGATGAACGAGCGGTGCGGGCAGCCATACGGGCCACCGTAGCCGCCGGCACCGACAACGCCGGGCCGGGGTTGGTCGCGGCGGCGGCTGGCAGGGGGCCCTGAGGTGCCGGGGGGTCGCCCGGGGATCGTCCGGGGGGGCGTCCGGGGGTCGCCCGCGTCAGGGACGCGGTCAGCGGACCCTCGATCTGTTCACCCGTAAGAGCTAAAACCGCTGAAGGCTTCCGAGGCGCCGGCGGCGTGCCGCCTACGGTCGCCGAGTGAACAGCAGCAACCAGGGCCGCCCCGCGTCGCGCACCGGCGCACACCGGGCGCACGGGCGCACACCCTCGGCGCGACAGGTGGGGCCGGTGGGATTGGAGGGGCCGGTGGGATCGACCTGGGTCGATCCCGAAAGCGGTGCCGACCCCGCCGCCGACACGCCCGCAGACCTCCTCGCCGGCGGACTCGCCGGCGGACTCGGCGGACTCGGCGGAGGTATCGCCGGTGGGACCGCCGACCTGCCGGGCGCGCCGGGCAGGCCGGGCGCGCCGGGCGGTCCCTGCGCCGTGCCCGCCGCCGATCCCGCCGCGGAGCCCCCGCCCTTCCGGCACGAGCCCTACCTCGACGGTCTGTTCACCTACTGCCTGTCCGTCCTGTGCGATCACGACGCCGCCACCGACGTCCTCGGCGACGTCCTCGCCGTCGCCGAACGCCACCCCGGCCGATGTCCGGACGAGGGCGAGCGGCGGGCCTGGCTCTACGCCCTCGCCCGCTGGGCCTGCCTCAGCCGGCTCGCCGAGCGCCGGCGTGCCCGACAGGGGGCGCATTCCGCCCGGCGCACGCCGGGGCACAGTCACGCCGGGCGTGCGCCCGGTGCCCCGGACGTGCCGGGCACCACTACCGCCTCGCGCGGGCTCGACGTCAGCGCGTACCGCCGTACCGAACTCGCCCGCCTCGCCTGGCCCGAGGCCGCCGGCACCACCCCCGAACAGCGCGAAGCCCTCGAACTCGCCGTACGCCACCGCCTCGGCGTCACCGAACTCGCCTCCGTCCTCGGCACCCCCGCCGTGGTCGCGCGCGAGCTGCTGTCCGCCGCCGCCTGCGAGGTCGAGCGCACCCGCGCCGCCCTCGCCGTCGTGGAGACCGGCCACTGCCCGGCCGTCTCCCGCCTGACCGGCCGCATCGGTGACGGGGACGGGTACGCAGCCCCGGGCGCCGGCGGCGGGCGCAGCGGCGACGTCCTGCTGTCCAGCACCCTGCGCGCCGAGCTCGTACGCCACGTCGACGACTGCCCGCGCTGTCGCCGCGCCGCCGAACGCGTCGGCGCCGGCGCCCCTGGCCCGGCTCCGCCGGCGTCACCGCGGCCCTCCCGCTGGTCCCGGCCCCCGCCGGGCCGTCCACGCGGCCATGCTGCGCTCCGGCCGCCGCCGCTCCGGCCGCCCGCCCCGCGCTTCGACCGCACCGGCTTCCCCCTCGGCCCCAAGGACCGCGCCGCCCGCCGCGACCGGCTCCGGGCGCGCGCCGTCACCACCACCGTCGTCGCCACCGTCATCGCGGCGCCCGTGATCGCGCTGTGGGCCGCGTACCGGGGCGCGCCCCTCACCGGCGAACCCGTCGGCGGCGAAGGCACCCGGATCTCCGCCGGCGAATCGCAGATCCCGCCGCCCCTGGCCGGCGGCCGCCCCCTGACCGCGTACGAGAACCTGGGCAACACCGCCTACACCACCGGCGAACCCGGCTTCGCGTACAGCACCGCGGCCCCCGACGTCACCGTCGAGGTCGTCAGCTCCGGCCCGCCGCTCACCCCGGCGCCGGGCAGCCCCGGTGCCCCGGGCCGGCTCACCGTGAGCGCCACCGGCCACGGCTCGGTCACCCTGCTCACCCTGACCGCCTCCGGCGGCGCCCCGGTCGACTGGCGGCTGTGGTCGGACGCGCCCTGGCTGCGGGCGAGCCGCACGGCGGGCACGCTGGCCCCTGGAGAATCGGTCACCCTACGGATCACCGTGGACGCCGCCGCCCAGCCCGTCGGCGCCTGGTCGGCCCGCGTCGGAGTCGACCCCGCGGGGGCGGTCATCGCCGTACGGGGCCGCGGCCGCCCGGACCCCGCTCCGGACCCCACGCCGACCCCGACGCCGCCCACCACCGATCCCAGCCCGGACCCGACACCGCCCCGCCCGACCCCGCCGACCACCGACCCCACGCCGGACCCGACCCCCACCCCGACCCCGCCGACGCCCACCCCGACGCCGAGCACCCCGGCGGAACCCAGCCCGCCGGCGGGCTCACCGGAGGAAACCGCCTCCCCGGGGCCGGCGTCGTAGGGGGCTACCGCCGGGCGCGCGTGGCCAGACGAATGATGCGAAGGGCTCGCTGTCGCGCATGACATGAAGCGAGGGAGTCCAAAGATCGGTTGTGACGCCCGACCTTGACTCCCTCGCTACCGCGCTCTCCGTGAAGACCGATGACCGGGAACGACACCTGTCCTCGCACTCACGGCCGGGATCTGGCACCACTAACACACAGGTCAGCCCGTCATGCGCTCACTGACCGCCTACGACCACCAACTCCTCGGATGATTCATCTCAAGCGGCGGGAGCCGGCGACGGCCTCAGGCCGAGTGGACGCTCGGCGAATGCCTTCTCCGAATCGACCTCGTAGCAGACGTTGACGCTCGAGTCACCGAGAATCGTGTCGACGAAGCCCTGGACGTCTTCAACCGACTTTGACTCCCAGAGGCACGTCGCGGCGGATCCATCGACGTGCGGGTAGACCTGCAGCACCCGGGTGCCACCGGGCGCTCCGATGCCGTCGGTAAGGGCCTGGGCGCGGGAAAACGCCGTCTCCGGATTCAAGATCTTGTGCTGGACCACCACGTACATGGGGCCCTCCTCGTTTGGTGTTGCTGGTCGTGTCGTTCGACGATTCGACGCTGGGCGTGCGGAGGTGGACGCCGCGTCGCGCATGTTCACCAAATCCATTGTGGACCGGGATGGTCATTGCCGGCCACGGAGCTCAGACCGGCTCGAACGCCACCGGGGCGGCACCCCCGGCGGTGTCGTCGTCCGCGTCCTCGCACGCGCCGCCGGGATCTGACACAACGAACACACTGGCCGGCCCGTCATGCGCTCACTGACCGCCTACGGCCACGAACCCTTCGCATCATTCATCTAGGCCGGGTCCGCCGGGTGCGGGGCCATCGGCAGCAGAGCGGCCAGCCGCGCCTCGCACAGCTTCACCAGCTCCGCGTACGCCTCCGCGCCCATCAGCTCCGTCAGCTCCGCCTTGTACGACTCGTACACCGGCTTGCCGGCGCCGTGCGCGGACGTCGCCGACGTGCACCACCAGTGCAGGTCGTGGCCGCCCGCCCCCCAGCCGCGCCGGTCGTACTCGCCGATCGACACCTGGAGCACCCGGGTGTCGTCGGGGCGGTCGATCCAGTCGTAGGTGCGGCGGATCGGCAGCTGCCAGCACACGTCCGGCTTGGTCTCCAGCGGCTCCTGGCCGCTCTTCAGCGCCAGGATGTGCAGCGAGCAGCCCGCCCCGGCCGGGAAACCGGGTCGGTTCAGGAAGATGCAGGCGCCGTCCCAGCGGCGGGTCTGCTTCTCCCCGTCGTCGTCGAACTGCGTCCAGCCGGTCTCGCTGCCCACGTCGTGGAACTGCCACAGCTCCGGCGTGAGCCGCGCCACGTGCTCGGCGACCCGCTTCTCGTCGTCCTCGTCGGAGAAGTGCGCCCCGAGCGTGCAGCAGCCGTCGGACGCCCGGCCCGCCTGGATGCCCTGGCAGCCGCTGCCGAAGATGCAGGTCCAGCGGGAGGTCAGCCAGGTCAGGTCACAGCGGAAGACCTGCTCGTCGTCGGCGGGATCGGGAAACTCCACCCAGGCCCGGGGGAAGTCCAGCCCCTTCTCGTCCGGCTGCTTGGCCTCGGCCTTGGCCTTGTCCTTGATCTTGCTCTTCGTGTTGTTCTTCTTCGTCGTGTTGGCCTTCTGCGTATTTGGCACAAACCCAAGCCTAAGCGCCCCTTCCCGCACCCCTCCGCGTTCGGCCCAGTAGCGTTTCCCGCATGAGACTCGGTGTCCTCGATGTGGGTTCGAACACGATCCACCTGCTGGTGGTGGACGCGCACCCCGGCGCGCGCCCCCTGCCCGCGCACTCCCACAAGGTCCAACTGCGGCTGGCGCAGCTGCTCGACGAGCACGGCGCCGTCAGCCCGGAGGGCGTCGAGCGGCTGGTATCGGTGATCGGCACCGCCGCGCAGGCCGCCGAGGACAAGGGCTGCGAGGACGTATTGCCCTTCGCGACCAGCGCCGTACGCGAGGCCACCAACGCCGACGAGGTCCTGGCCCGCGTCAAGGCCGAGACCGGCGTCGACCTGACGGTCCTCAGCGGTGAGGACGAGGCCCGGCTCACCTTCCTCGCGGTGCGCCGGTGGTTCGGCTGGTCGGCGGGCAAGCTCCTCGTCCTCGACATCGGCGGGGGCTCGCTGGAGATCGCGTACGGCATGGACGAGGAACCCGACGCCGCCGTCTCCCTCCCCCTCGGCGCCGGCCGCCTCACCTCGGCCTGGCTCCCGGGCGACCCGCCGGACCCGGCGGACGTGAAGGCGCTGCGCCGGCACGTACGGGCGCGGATCGCGCGGACGGTCGGCGAATTCAGCCGCCTCGGGGTGCCGGACCACGTGGTGGCCACCTCGAAGACCTTCAAGCAGCTCGCCCGCATCGCCGGCGCCGCCCGCGAGGCGGACGGCCAGTACGTCCAGCGCGAGCTGACGCGAAAGTCCCTGGAGGAGTGGGTCCCGCGCCTGGCCGCCATGACCACCATCGAACGCTGCGCCCTCCCGGGCGTCTCGGAAGGCCGCGCCTCCCAGCTCCTGGCCGGAGCCCTGGTGGCGGAGGCCACGATGGACCTCTTCGGCGTCGAAGCCCTGGAGATCTGCCCCTGGGCCCTCCGCGAAGGCATAATCCTCCGCCGACTGGACCACTTGCCGTAGGGGGCTTTTACGTCGCCCCGTTGTCCGACGAGAAGATCATCTCGGGCAGCTCGGTGAGGGCATCGATGGACCAGTCGGCGGCGGCTCGGACCTCGGGGTCGTCCGCCCACCAGTGGCCCCAGGGCCCTCGTCTGAGGTGTGCGGTGCGCAGGCCGGCGGCGCGGGCCGGGTGGACGTCGTTGGCGGGATGGTCTCCGACGTACAACGTCTCGGCGGCCGGGCTGCCGGAGACGGCCACCACCCGGTCGAAGAAGCCGCCCGCCGGTTTGGCCACCCCCCACTCGCCCGAGGTGACGACCAGGTCGGCCGGCAGGTCCAACCGACGCAGCAGGTCCCCCGCCCGACGACTCTGGTTTCCCGCGACGACTACGCGCACCCCGACGGCGCGCAGTGCGGAAAGGGCCGGCCGAACGTCCTCGTAGAGGTCCGACTCGTCGAGCCGCTCGCCGTGCCCGGCCGCGTCGCGGGCGGCGTACTCGGCGGAGATGTCGACATCCGGGCGCAGGAGGCGGATCGCGTCCGCGTTGTCCCTCCCGTCCACGACCACCGCACCCACCAACGCGGAGAGGGTGTGCCGAGAAACACCGAGCCAGTCGGCCCAGGAAGCCCAGTAGCGATCGTCGCGGGTAAGCGTCTCTCCGATGTCCAGAACCACCGTCCGAATCATTCGGTCAGCCTACTGATCCAGCGACCGTCAGACGCCGAGACGTGGGCAACGCGTAGCGATCCGGGGCGCTCGGGTGCGCCGCAGGGCGGTCTGGTCGCCGCGACACCGCTCGTCTCACCCCGAAACCGTCGAAAAATATGACCAGAAGGACTCCGCCTCCAAGCCGCCCGCCCCCCGCCCCGTAATCTGTCCCCGTGGCAGAACCAGTGCGTATTCCGACCGCCCGAGGACCGAAGGTCGCGCTGTCCACCGCCTCCGTGTATCCGGAGTCCACGGCCACCGCCTTCGAGATCGCCGGGCGTCTCGGCTACGACGGGGTCGAGGTCATGGTGTGGACGGACCCGGTCAGTCAGGACGTCGACGCCCTGCGCAGGCTGTCCGACCACCATCAGGTGCCGATCCTCGCCATCCACGCGCCGTGCCTGCTCATCACGCAGCGGGTGTGGTCCACCGATCCCTGGACGAAGCTCCAGCGCGCGCGGGCGGCGGCCGAGAAGCTGGGGGCGTCGACCGTCGTCGTGCATCCGCCCTTCCGGTGGCAGCGGCAGTACGCGCGGGACTTCGTCAGCGGGATCTGGCGGATGGCGGACGAGACGGACGTCCGGTTCGCCGTCGAGAACATGTACCCCTGGCGCTACCGCGACCGCGAGATGCTCGCCTACGCGCCCGAGTGGGACGTCACCAAGGACGACTACCGGCACTTCACCGTCGACCTCTCCCACACCGCGACCGCCCGCACCGACGCCACCGCCATGATCGACCGCATGGGCGACCGGCTCGCGCACATCCACCTCGCCGACGGAAACGGTTCCGCGAAGGACGAGCACCTCGTCCCCGGGCGCGGTACGCAGCCCTGCGCCGAGTTGCTCGCCGGGTTGGCCCGTACGTCCTTCGACGGGCACATCGTCATCGAGGTCAACACCCGCCGCGCGATGTCCTCCGCCGAGCGTGAGGCCGACCTCGCCGAGGCGCTGGAGTTCACCCGCCTGCACCTGGCCAACACGGCGCGGCAGCGATGACCGGCCCCACCGGCCCCACGGAACCCCCCAAGCGCCGCCGCGGTCCCGGCCGGCCCCGGCAGGACGAGGTCGACGACGGCCCCGGCACCCAGGAGCGGATCCGGCTCGCCGCCCGCGAGGTGTTCGCCGAGCGCGGCTACGACAAGACCTCCGTGCGAGGCGTCGCCAAGGTCGCCGGCGTGGACCCGGCGCTGGTGCACCACTACTTCGGCACCAAGGACGACCTCTTCGCCGCCGCCGTCGAGGTGAGCATGGAGCCCGCCCTCGTGGTTCCGGCCATCCTCGGCGAGGGCCCCGACGGCATCGGCGAGCGGCTGGCCCGCTATTTCCTGGGCGTGTGGGAGAACCCCGTCACGCGCGCGCCCCTGCTCGCCGTGATCCGTTCCGCGCTCACGCACGAGGCCGCCGCGAAGGTGTTGCGGACGCTGGTCCTACGCCGCCTCCTGGAGCGGATCGCCGCCGACCTCGACGTCCCGAACCCGACCTTCCGGGCCGAGCTCGCCGCCTCGCACATGATCGGCATCGCGATGCTGCGCTACGTCGTCCAGGTGGAGCCGATGGCGTCCGCGGACCCGGAGGAGATCGTCGCCCTCGTCGCGCCCACCCTCCAGCGCTACCTGGCCGAGGCCTGACCCAGGCCGGCCGAGGCCCGACCGGTGCCTGACCGAGGAATGAGCCCCCCGTCCCGCCATCCGGACGAGGTGTCCGGATCGCGGGCGGTGGGCGTAGCCTCGTAACCGAGCCATATCCGCAGCGCGGCTGACCGTACAGCCGCACTCATGGGGAGTGAACGCATGCCCGAGCTGAGGTCCCGCACCGTCACCCACGGCCGCAACATGGCAGGCGCTCGTGCGCTGATGCGCGCGTCGGGCGTAGCGAGCGAGGACATCGGCAAGCCGATCATCGCGGTCGCCAACTCCTTCACCGAGTTCGTCCCCGGCCACACCCACCTCGCCCCCGTGGGCCGGATCGTCTCCGACGCCATCCGCGCCGCCGGCGCGATCCCGCGCGAGTTCAACACGATCGCCGTGGACGACGGCATCGCGATGGGCCACGCGGGCATGCTGTACTCCCTCCCCTCCCGCGACCTCATCGCGGACTCGGTCGAGTACATGGTCGAGGCCCACTGCGCCGACGCGCTGATCTGCATCTCCAACTGCGACAAGATCACCCCCGGCATGCTCATGGCCGCCATGCGCCTGAACATCCCGGTCGTCTTCGTCTCCGGCGGCCCGATGGAGGCCGGTCAGGCCACCCTCGTCGACGGCACGGTCCGCAAGCTCGACCTGATCGACGCCATGGTCGACGCCTCCAACGAGAACATCTCGGACGCGGACGTCCTGCGCATCGAGGAGAACGCCTGTCCGACCTGCGGCTCCTGTTCCGGCATGTTCACGGCCAACTCCATGAACTGCCTCGCCGAGGCCATCGGCCTGGCCCTCCCCGGCAACGGCTCGGTCCTCGCCACGCACACCGCCCGCCGCGCCCTCTACGAGAACGCCGGCCGCACCGTCGTGGAGATCACCAAGCGCTACTACGAGGACGGCGACGCCTCCGTCCTGCCGCGCAACATCGCCACCCGCGAGGCCTTCGAGAACGCCATGGCCCTCGACATCGCCATGGGCGGCTCCACCAACACGATCCTGCACCTCCTCGCCGCCGCGCAGGAGGCGGGCCTGGACTACGACCTCACCGACATCGACGCCGTCTCGCGCCGCGTCCCCTGTCTGGCCAAGGTCGCCCCGAACGTGGCCCCCGGCGGCACGTACTACATGGAGGACGTCCACCGCGCCGGCGGCATCCCCGCGATCCTCGGCGAGCTGCACCGCGGCGGCCTCCTCAACAAGGACGTCACCACCGTCCACTCCCAGGGCCTGGAGGACTGGCTCGCGACCTGGGACGCCCGCTCCGGCACCGCCTCCGAGGAAGCCATGGAGCTGTGGCACGCGGCCCCCGGCTGCAAGCGTTCCGCGACCGCCTTCTCCCAGTCCGAGCGCTGGGACACCCTCGACCTCGACGCCGAGGGCGGCTGCATCCGCTCCGTCCAGCACGCCTACTCCAAGGACGGCGGCCTCGCCGTGCTGCGCGGCAACATCGCCGTCGACGGCTGTGTCGTCAAGACGGCCGGTGTCGACGAGTCGATCTGGACCTTCGAGGGCCCGGCGGTCGTGTGCGAGTCGCAGGACGAGGCCGTCGAGAAGATCCTGACGAAGCAGATCAAGGCGGGCGACGTCGTCGTCATCCGCTACGAGGGCCCGCGCGGCGGCCCCGGCATGCAGGAGATGCTCTACCCGACGTCCTTCCTCAAGGGCCGCGGCCTCGGCAAGGTCTGCGCCCTGGTCACGGACGGCCGCTTCTCCGGCGGCACCTCGGGCCTGTCCATCGGCCACGCCTCCCCGGAAGCGGCCTCGGGCGGCAACATGGCCGTGGTCGAGGACGGCGACCGCATCCGCATCGACATCCCGAACCGTTCGATCGAGCTGCTCGTCGACGACGCCACCCTGGCCGCCCGCCACGCCGCGCTGAACGGCGTCTACGCGCCGAAGGACCGCGAGCGCAAGGTCTCCGCGGCCCTGCGCGCCTACGCGGCGATGGCGACCAGCGCCGACAAGGGCGCGGTCCGCGACGTCAGCCTCCTGGGCTGACCACCCGATCAACCGCCAGGACCCCGCCGGGCCGTTTCGCCTTTCACCACCCGGCGGGGTTCCGCGCGTCCACGGCGAACACCGTCCCGTCGGGCGCGGAGGCGTAGACCCGCCCGTCGGAGACGACGGGGGCGGGGAGGGTGGCACTGACGGTGCCCTGCGCGGCCATGCGCGGCTTGGTCTGCCCGACGAGCCGCCCGGCGGCGGCGTCGACGGCCAGCAGCCGGCCGTCCCCCGTCACCAGGCAGACCTGCCCGTGGGAGACGACGGGCCCCGATCCGGTCGCCGCCCCGGTCTCCGACCGCCAGAGTTCCTTCTCCGCGCCGACCGCCACGAGCGCGCCACTGCTGCCGAAGGCGTAGACGGTCCCGTCCGAGCCCACCGTCGCCTCCGCGTCGAACAGCGGCGCGGGCAGCTGCACCCGGCGGACCGCCCGGCTCGCCACGTCCACCCGCACGATGCCGCCGACCTTGGCGCCCGAGTCGCCGTCCAGCAGGTGCACCGCACCGTGCGCCACGCCGACCGGCCGGAGCTTGCCCGTGGCCCGGGTCTGCCAGCGCACCGTGCCCGTCGCCGGATCGACTTCCGCGAGCTGCGTCGACCCGCCGTCCAGGGCCGCGGTCGCCACGTAGAGCACGGGCGCGCCCGATGCTCCGGCGCCGCCCCACCACACGGAGCCGGCGTCCCCGATCCTCTGCGTCCAGCGCTGGGAGCCGCTCGCACCGTCGAAGGCGGTGACGCTCCCGGCCCCGGTCACGGTGAGCACGTACGGGCCCGCGCTCACCACGCGCGTGCCGCCGGGCAGCTTCCGCTGCCAGCGTTCCGCGCCCGTGCCGGGGTCCAGCGCCTGGAGCCGTTCGCTGCCGGGCGCCACCACCAGGACCAGACCGGCCGAGTGGAGCGGGGCGCTGCCGGCCGTCACGCCCTGGCCCGGGGAGTTCGCGCCGACCGTCCACGCCGTCGAGCCGTCGGCGGGGTCGAGGCGGGCGGCGGCCAGGCCCCGCCCCGAGCAGTACAGGCCGCCGGGCCCCGCCGAGCAGGACACGGGGGGTGCGCCCGGTGAGGCCGACCAGGGCGAGAAGCCCTTGCCCGGCGTCCCCGAGGCATGGGCGACGGGCTGCTTCGGCGCCGCGTCGGGCGCCCACCGCAGGTACCCGCCGACCGCCCCGGCCGTGAGCAGCACCGCGAGCCCGGCCACCAGCAGCGCCTTCCCGCGCCGGCGGCCCGTAGGCGGCCGGTCGGGAGCCGACCGGTCCGAAGCCGGCGAGCCCGTAGCCGGCCGGTCCGAAGGCCGCTGCCCCGGAGGCGGCCGGTCGGTCGCGTCCGTCGCGATCCGCTCCCGCCGGTGGGTGAGCGGCTCCTCGGCCACGGGCGTGCGCGGCTGCGGTATGAACGTCTGGGTGTCCTCGCCGGTCCGGTACGCCACGGCGCGCATCTCCGCGATCAGCGCCTCGGCGGTGGGCCGCTCGGCCGGGTCCTTCGCCAGGCAGCGTGCCACGATCGGCACGAGCCGGGCCGGGAGCCCCGTCAGGTCCGGCTCGCTGTGCACGACCTGGTACGCCACCAGGTAGTGGCTGTCGGAGTCGAAGGGCCCGCGCCCCGTCGCCGCGTGCACCAGCACCGCGCCCAACGCGAACACGTCCGCCGCCGTCCCCACGTCGCGGGGGCTCTGGAACTGCTCCGGCGCCATGAACGGCGGCGTCCCGATCAGCTTGCCCGTCTCGGTCCGCAGGTCGCTGTCGGCCGGCCGCGAGATGCCGAAGTCGATGACGCGCACCCCGTCGTCGGCCATCAGCACGTTGCTCGGCTTCAGGTCCCGGTGCACCACCCCGGCCCGGTGGATGTCCCGCAGCGCCTCCGCCAGCCCCGCCGCGAGCCGGGTCAGCTCGTCGGGGTCGAGCACGCGTTCCCGTACCCGCTCGGACAGCGTCGGGGCGTCGATGAACAGGGTGGCCATCCAGGGCCGCTCGGCATCCGGATCGGCATCGACGACGGGAGCGGTGAACGCGCCGCTCACCCTCCGCGCGGCCGCGACCTCCTGCCGGAACCGCGCCCGGAACTCCGGGTCCACCGCGTGCTGCGCGTGCACGACCTTGACGGCGAGTTTCAGCCCCGAGCTGGAGGCGGCCAGGTGGACGACGCCCATGCCGCCGGAACCGAGCACGGATTCGAGCCGGTACTGCCCGGCGTACTCCGGAAACCCGGCGTAGTCCGCGCGCCGCGACTGCACCGCTCACCACCCCCGACGGAGCCTAGTCGATGGCCCATGCGAACATCCAAGGGCTTGCTACCCTGCGCGCGTTGCGCAGAGCAACACCCATGGGGGGAGATTACGCATGTCCGTTGAGAACGATTCCAGCCAAGAGCAGAGCCTCGCCGCCACCGACGCGGGCTTCCAGTCGTACCCGACCGCGCCCGGTTACCGGGTCAACATCCGCAGCGGTCCCGGCACCAACTACCCGATCATCGACGCCGTGCCGGTCGGCGGGTACGTCACGATCCGCTGCCAGTGCCCCGGCACGACGGTCTCGGGCCCGTACGGCACGACGGACCTGTGGGACTGCATCGGCAACGGCCGCTTCGTCTCCGACGCCTACGTGAAGACGGGCGCCGACGGCTACGTCGCCGGCCGCTGCGGCTGACCGCCGCCCCCGCCCGTCACCGTTCTGCCACGTGAGACGCCCCCGGCCGGCGCGGCCCGCCGGGGGATAATCGCCGCTGTGAGCGACGACGACCAGCGAGACCAGAACCAGGGCACGAGCCAGAACCAGAGCCAGAGCGGTTCCGAGGTCACCCCCGGCCCCCGCCCCGAGCCGATCCGGTTCTTCGGCACCACCTGGGTGCACCACGACAGCGGCTACGCCGCCCGCCGCGTCGCCGTCGCGGTCGGCTCGCTGCTCGGCGCCGTGGCCTCCGCGTACCTGCTGCGCTTCGCCTACGAGGGCCTGGAGATCGGCAACGTCGGCCCGTTCCTCAGCATCTCCGTCGTCGTCCTCTTCGCGATCGCCAGCTCCATCGCCTTCGCCAAGACCTGGGACTCCTTCGGCCGCCGTCCCGCGCCGTCCTCCGACGAGGCCGCCCTCAAGGGGCTCAAAACGATCGGTTTCATCGGCTCCCTCATCGCGTACTTCCTGCGCTGTTTCGTCGAGGCCCCCGGCGAGAAGCTCCGCCGCACCGAGTACGAGCGCGCCGTGGCCGAATTCGACCGTCGCCGCAGCGCCCGTACCGGCAACCCGGCCGCCCGCCGCCCGAAGCGCAAGAAGTAGCCCGCGCACAACCCCGCCGCACCCGGCCGATTGACGCCCCGGCACCGCCAGGAGCATTATTCATCACATGATGAATAATTCATCCGCCGTCCACGCCCACGACCTCACCGTCCGCCGCGGCACCGGCCGCACCCCCCGCACCGTCATCGACGGCATCGCCTTCGACGTCCCCTGCGGCCGCATCACCGGCCTCCTCGGCCCCTCCGGCTGCGGCAAATCCACCCTCATGCGCGCCATAGTCGGCACCCAGGCCCACGTCACCGGCACCCTCGACGTCCTCGGCCACCCCGCCGGCCACCCCACCCTGCGCTCCCGCATCGGCTACGTCACCCAGGCCCCCTCCGTCTACGACGACCTCACCGTCCGACAGAACCTCGACTACTTCGCCGCCGTCCTCGACCCCGGCCGCGCCGCCGCCGACCGCCGCGCCGACACCGTCACCCGCGCCCTCACCGACGTCGACCTCGCCCCCCACGCCGACGCCCTCGCCGGCAACCTCTCCGGCGGCCAACGCAGCCGCGTCTCCCTCGCCGTCGCCCTCCTCGGCGCCCCCGAACTCCTCGTCCTCGACGAACCCACCGTCGGCCTCGACCCCGTCCTGCGCCGCGACCTGTGGAACCTCTTCCACGCCCTCACCACCGACCGCGGCGCCACGATCCTCGTCTCCTCCCACGTCATGGACGAGGCCGAGCGCTGCCACGACCTCCTCCTCATGCGCGAGGGCCGCATCCTCGCCCAGGACACCCCCGACGCCCTGCGCACCCGCACCCACGCCGCCACCGTCGAAGAAGGCTTCCTGCGCCTCGTCGACGAGGCCAACGCCACCGCCCGCGCCAAGGAGACCCAGCGATGAGCCCGACCACCACGGCCATGAGCGGCGCCCGCACCCTCGCCACCGCCGCCCGCGTCCTGCGCCAGCTCCGCCACGACCCGCGCTCCGTCGCCCTGATGCTGCTGGTCCCCGTCCTGATGCTCACCCTGCTGCGCTACGTCTTCGACGGCGACGGACGCACCTTCGACAGCATCGGCGCCTCCCTCCTCGGCATCTTCCCCCTCATCACGATGTTCCTCGTGACCTCGATCGCCACCCTGCGCGAACGCACCTCCGGCACCCTCGAACGCCTCCTCGCCATGCCCCTCGCCAAGGGCGACCTCATCGCCGGCTACGCCCTCGCCTTCGGCGCCGTCGCCGTCGTCCAGTCCCTCCTCGCCACCGGCCTCGCCCTCGGGCTCCTCGGCCTCGACGTCATCGGCTCCCCCTGGCTGCTCCTGCTCGTCGCCCTTCTCGACGCCCTCCTCGGCACCGCGCTCGGGCTCTTCGTCTCCGCCTTCGCCGCGTCCGAGTTCCAGGCCGTCCAGTTCATGCCGGCCGTGATCTTCCCGCAGCTCCTCCTGTGCGGCCTGTTCGCGCCGCGCGACACCATGCAGCCCGTCCTCGAAGGCCTCTCGAACGTCCTGCCCATGTCCTACGCCGTCGACGGCATGACCCAGGTCCTCACCCACACCGACATGACCGCCGACTTCATCCGCGACGCCGCCGTCGTGGCCGCCTGCGCCCTGCTCGTCCTCGCCCTCGGCGCCGCCACCCTCCGCCGCCGCACCCCCTGACCGCACTGCGGACGGCCCCCCGCCGATCCCTGAACGGGTGCGAGGATGGCGGCGTACACCCCCAGAGGTTCCGTAGTTCCGTTCGGCGAGGTGAATCGGGCATGACCCAGACAGTCGCAGTCCTCGGTACCGGCAAGATCGGCGAGGCCCTGCTCAGCGGGATGATCCGCGGCGGTTGGCCCGCCTCGAAGCTCCTCGTCACCGCCCGCCGCTCCGAACGCGCCGAGGAACTGCGTACGCGCTACGGCGTCGAGGCCGTCAGCAACGCCGAAGCCGCCAAGCGGGCCGACACCCTCATCCTCACCGTCAAGCCGCAGGACATGGGCAAGCTCCTCGAAGAGCTCGCCCCGCACGTCCCCGCCGACCGCCTCGTCATCAGCGGCGCCGCCGGCATCCCGACCTCCTTCTTCGAGGAACGCCTCGCCCCCGGCACCCCCGTCGTCCGCGTCATGACGAACACCCCCGCCCTCGTCGACGAGGCCATGTCCGTCATCTCCGCCGGCAGCCACGCCACCGCCGCCCACCTCGCCCACACCGAGGAGATCTTCGGCGGCGTCGGCAAGACCCTGCGCGTCCCCGAATCCCAGCAGGACGCCGCCACCGCCCTCTCCGGCTCGGGCCCCGCCTACTTCTACTTCCTCGTCGAGGCCATGACCGACGCCGGCATCCTCCTCGGCCTGCCCCGCGCCCAGGCCCACGACCTCATCGTCCAGGCCGCCATCGGCGCCGCCGTGATGCTCCGCGACAGCGGCGAGCACCCCGTCAAACTCCGCGAGGCCGTCACCTCCCCGGCCGGTACGACGATCAACGCCATCGTCGAGCTGGAGAAGCACGGCGTACGCGCCGCCCTCATCGCCGCCCTCGAAGCCGCCCGCGACCGCAGCCGCGAACTCGCCTCCGGCAACAGCTGACCGGTACGGGCCCCCGCTAGAGCGGGGGCCCACCGCGTTCAGGCCATCGCGTTCAGGGCTCCGCCTTCACGGCTCCAGCAGCCCGATCGCCCGGTACGCGGCGTCCACCACCGGCCGCGCCACCTCCCGGGCCCGCCCGGCCCCCTCCCGCAACACCCTCTCCACCGTCCCGGGATCCGCCGCCAACTCCGCGTGCCGCTCCCGCACCGGCCGCAGCAACTCCACCACCGCCTCGGCGACGTCCCGCTTCAGCGCCCCGTACCCGCTGTACCCGTCGGCGAGCGCCGCCGGCTCCGCGCCCGTACAGGCGCCGAGGATGTCGAGCAGGTTCGCCACACCCGGCCGCGCGTCCCGGTCGTAGACGACCCCGCCGTCCCCGCTGTCGGTCACGGCCCGCATCACCTTCTTCCGGATGACCCCGGGCTCGTCGAGCATGAACACCACCCCGGGCCCCGCGTCCCCCGACTTCCCCATCTTCGACGTCGGCTCCTGGAGGTCCATGACCCGCGCCGCCACGACCGGCAGCGTCGCCTTCGGCACGGCGAACGTGTGCCCGTAGCGCTGGTTGAACCGCACCGCCAGATCCCGCGTGAGCTCGACGTGCTGGCGCTGGTCCTCGCCCACCGGCACCTCGTCCGTCCGGTACGCCAGGATGTCGGCGGCCATCAGCACCGGATAGGTCAGCAACGACAGCCGTACGCCGTCCCCGGAGGCCCGCGCGGCGGCGGCCTTCTCCCGGTACTGGATCATCCGCCGCACCTCCCCGTCGGTGGCGGTGCACTCCAGCAGGTACGCCAGCCGCGCGTGCTCGTCCACGTGGCTCTGCACGAACAACGTGCACCTACGGGGATCCAGCCCGGCGGCGAGCAACAGCGTCGCCGCCTGCCGACTGAGCCGGCGCACCCGCGCCGGATCGTGCTCGACGGTCAGCGCGTGCAGGTCCACGACGCAGAACAGCGCGTCGGCCGGCTCCTGGTCGGCGGCGACCCACTGCCGTACGGCCCCCAGGTAGTTCCCCAGTGTCAGGTGCCCGGTCGGCTTGACCCCGCTGAAGATCCTCGTCATGTCCTCTGTCTCCCTCTTCGTGGTGCGTGTCGTGCCGCCGCGACGGGCGACCGAGCCACTCCCGGGAAGAGAGAAAACAAAAACGGCCGCCGAGGCGGCGGCCGTGAGCGCATGCGTGCTCGCGTGTGGTTCGGCCGCCGTCAGGCGGCCCACCAGCGAAGGCTGAGCGTGAGCGCATGCGTAGTCATGGGAACGAGCGTAGCCCGAGACGCGTGAGGCCGGCACGGGCCTTTCGGCCCCGGTCAGCCGGGGGTTGACACATGTGTGCCCGATCCGTAAGGTTCTTCGAGTTGTCCGACGTGAGCGCCGACCCCCGGTCGGTCCCCGGACAGCCATCCCGCACTACACATTCGAACGAACGACGGACTCTGTCGTTCCGTTTTCATGCGTATTTGCGAATGAGGAATCCGCGTTCCAGGACGCGGCCCCCGATTGGCTTCGGGGGCAAGGAATCCGCTACTGTCTCACTCGCCGGAAGGGCCCAACAGCCCGGAAAGCAAAACCCGCTGACCGGGAGTCAGGCCCGAAAGAGTCTGATAGAGTGGGAACCGCCGGAAAGGGAAAGCGTGAAAGCGCAGAACCTCGAAAGCGCCGAGGAAATCGGACACGAAAGAGTCTGATAGAGTCGGAAACGCAAGAACACAGAACGAAAGCCCGGAGGAAAACCCGCGAGGGTGAGTACAAAGGAAGCGTCCGTTCCTTGAGAACTCAACAGCGTGCCAAAAATCAACGCCAGAAGTTGATACCCCGTCCACTCCGGTGGATGAGGTTCCTTTGAAAAAGACCTGTGAGGTCGCCTTCGGGTGATGCTTGCAGGCAACCAAACACAGCGAGGACGCAGTGGTCAGTCGGTCTTATTCCGACCATGACTGGCCCGCTCAACGTGTGTGTGCACCGGATTACCGGTAAACATTCATGGAGAGTTTGATCCTGGCTCAGGACGAACGCTGGCGGCGTGCTTAACACATGCAAGTCGAACGATGAAGCCCTTCGGGGTGGATTAGTGGCGAACGGGTGAGTAACACGTGGGCAATCTGCCCTTCACTCTGGGACAAGCCCTGGAAACGGGGTCTAATACCGGATACGACTGCGGGAGGCATCTCCTGTGGTGGAAAGCTCCGGCGGTGAAGGATGAGCCCGCGGCCTATCAGCTTGTTGGTGGGGTAATGGCCTACCAAGGCGACGACGGGTAGCCGGCCTGAGAGGGCGACCGGCCACACTGGGACTGAGACACGGCCCAGACTCCTACGGGAGGCAGCAGTGGGGAATATTGCACAATGGGCGAAAGCCTGATGCAGCGACGCCGCGTGAGGGATGACGGCCTTCGGGTTGTAAACCTCTTTCAGCAGGGAAGAAGCGAAAGTGACGGTACCTGCAGAAGAAGCGCCGGCTAACTACGTGCCAGCAGCCGCGGTAATACGTAGGGCGCAAGCGTTGTCCGGAATTATTGGGCGTAAAGAGCTCGTAGGCGGCTTGTCACGTCGGATGTGAAAGCCCGAGGCTTAACCTCGGGTCTGCATTCGATACGGGCTAGCTAGAGTGTGGTAGGGAGATCGGAATTCCTGGTGTAGCGGTGAAATGCGCAGATATCAGGAGGAACACCGGTGGCGAAGGCGGATCTCTGGGCCATTACTGACGCTGAGGAGCGAAAGCGTGGGGAGCGAACAGGATTAGATACCCTGGTAGTCCACGCCGTAAACGTTGGGAACTAGGTGTTGGCGACATTCCACGTCGTCGGTGCCGCAGCTAACGCATTAAGTTCCCGCCTGGGGAGTACGGCCGCAAGGCTAAAACTCAAAGGAATTGACGGGGGCCCGCACAAGCGGCGGAGCATGTGGCTTAATTCGACGCAACGCGAAGAACCTTACCAAGGCTTGACATATACCGGAAAGCATTAGAGATAGTGCCCCCCTTGTGGTCGGTATACAGGTGGTGCATGGCTGTCGTCAGCTCGTGTCGTGAGATGTTGGGTTAAGTCCCGCAACGAGCGCAACCCTTGTCCTGTGTTGCCAGCATGCCCTTCGGGGTGATGGGGACTCACAGGAGACCGCCGGGGTCAACTCGGAGGAAGGTGGGGACGACGTCAAGTCATCATGCCCCTTATGTCTTGGGCTGCACACGTGCTACAATGGCCGGTACAATGAGCTGCGATACCGTGAGGTGGAGCGAATCTCAAAAAGCCGGTCTCAGTTCGGATTGGGGTCTGCAACTCGACCCCATGAAGTCGGAGTCGCTAGTAATCGCAGATCAGCATTGCTGCGGTGAATACGTTCCCGGGCCTTGTACACACCGCCCGTCACGTCACGAAAGTCGGTAACACCCGAAGCCGGTGGCCCAACCCGTAAGGGAGGGAGCTGTCGAAGGTGGGACTGGCGATTGGGACGAAGTCGTAACAAGGTAGCCGTACCGGAAGGTGCGGCTGGATCACCTCCTTTCTAAGGAGCACAGTACCGATTGCAGACAAACGTTCTGCACGGTCAGCTCATGGGTGGAACGTTGATTATTTGGCACCGAACATCTGATGGTTCTCGAGTACTGCTTCGGCGTGGAAAGAGAAGACGGAGGATGTCCGGTGCCTGGCACGTTGTTGGGTGTCTGAGGGTACGGCCGTAAGGTCTTATCTTCGCGATGCCGGCCCCGGTGAAGCGCTGCTTTGGCAGTGTGTGACGGGTGGCTGGTCGTTGCTTGAGAACTACACAGTGGACGCGAGCATCTGTGGCCAAGTTTTTAAGGGCGCACGGTGGATGCCTTGGCACCAGGAACCGATGAAGGACGTGAGAGGCCGCGATAGGCCCCGGGGAGCTGCCAACTGAGCTTTGATCCGGGGGTGTCCGAATGGGGAAACCCGGCAGTCGTCATGGGCTGTCACCCATGCCTGAACACATAGGGCATGTGGAGGGAACGAGGGGAAGTGAAACATCTCAGTACCCTCAGGAAGAGAAAACAACCGTGATTCCGGGAGTAGTGGCGAGCGAAACCGGATGAGGCCAAACCGTATGTGTGTGAGACCCGGCAGGGGTTGCGCATGCGGGGTTGTGGGAATGAGCTTTCACGGTCTGCCGGCCGTGAGGCGAGTCAGAAACCGTTGATGTAGTCGAAGGACATGCGAAAGGTCCGGCGTAGAGGGTAAGACCCCCGTAGACGAAACATCAGCGGCTTGCTTGCTCATCTCCCAAGTAGCACGGGGCCCGAGAAATCCCGTGTGAATCTGGCGGGACCACCCGCTAAGCCTAAATATTCCCTGGTGACCGATAGCGGATAGTACCGTGAGGGAATGGTGAAAAGTACCGCGGGAGCGGAGTGAAATAGTACCTGAAACCGTGTGCCTACAAGCCGTGGGAGCGTCGCTCATTGGGTTTACCCAATGGGTCGTGACTGCGTGCCTTTTGAAGAATGAGCCTGCGAGTTAGCGGTGTGTAGCGAGGTTAACCCGTGTGGGGAAGCCGTAGCGAAAGCGAGTCCGAACAGGGCGATTGAGTTGCACGCTCTAGACCCGAAGCGGAGTGATCTAGCCATGGGCAGGTTGAAGCGGAGGTAAGACTTCGTGGAGGACCGAACCCACCAGGGTTGAAAACCTGGGGGATGACCTGTGGTTAGGGGTGAAAGGCCAATCAAACTCCGTGATAGCTGGTTCTCCCCGAAATGCATTTAGGTGCAGCGTCGTGTGTTTCTTGCCGGAGGTAGAGCACTGGATAGGCGATGGGCCCTACCGGGTTACTGACCTTAGCCAAACTCCGAATGCCGGTAAGTGAGAGCACGGCAGTGAGACTGTGGGGGATAAGCTCCATGGTCGAGAGGGAAACAGCCCAGAGCATCGACTAAGGCCCCTAAGCGTACGCTAAGTGGGAAAGGATGTGGAGTCGCAGAGACAACCAGGAGGTTGGCTTAGAAGCAGCCACCCTTGAAAGAGTGCGTAATAGCTCACTGGTCAAGTGATTCCGCGCCGACAATGTAGCGGGGCTCAAGCGTACCGCCGAAGTCGTGTCATTGCAGCAATTAAGCCCCAACGGGTGTTGTGATGGGTAGGGGAGCGTCGTGTGCCGGGTGAAGCAGCAGCGGAAGCTAGTTGTGGACGGTTCACGAGTGAGAATGCAGGCATGAGTAGCGATACACACGTGAGAAACGTGTGCGCCGATTGACTAAGGGTTCCTGGGTCAAGCTGATCTGCCCAGGGTAAGTCGGGACCTAAGGCGAGGCCGACAGGCGTAGTCGATGGACAACCGGTTGATATTCCGGTACCCGCTTTGAAACGCCCAATATCGAATCCTCTGATGCTAAGGCCGTGAAGCCGTTCCGGACCCTTCGGGGAATGGAAAGTGGTGGAGCCGCCGGCCCAAGGTGGTAGTAGGTAAGCGATGGGGTGACGCAGGAAGGTAGTCCAACCCGGGCGGTGGTTGTCCCGGGGTAAGGGTGTAGGCCGAGGGGTAGGCAAATCCGTCCCTCATACAAGGCTGAGACCTGATGCCGAGCCGATTGTGGTGAAGTGGATGATCCTATGCTGTCGAGAAAAGCCTCTAGCGAGTTTCATGGCGGCCCGTACCCTAAACCGACTCAGGTGGTCAGGTAGAGAATACCGAGGCGTTCGGGTGAACTATGGTTAGGAACTCGGCAAAATGCCCCGTAACTTCGGGAGAAGGGGGGCCATCACTGGTGATAGCACTTGCTGCTTGAGCTGGGGGTGGCCGCAGAGACCAGCGAGAAGCGACTGTTTACTAAAAACACAGGTCCGTGCGAAGCCGTAAGGCGATGTATACGGACTGACGCCTGCCCGGTGCTGGAACGTTAAGGGGACCGGTTAGTGACCTTTCGGGGTTGCGAAGCTGAGAACTTAAGCGCCAGTAAACGGCGGTGGTAACTATAACCATCCTAAGGTAGCGAAATTCCTTGTCGGGTAAGTTCCGACCTGCACGAATGGCGTAACGACTTCTCGACTGTCTCAACCATAGGCCCGGTGAAATTGCACTACGAGTAAAGATGCTCGTTTCGCGCAGCAGGACGGAAAGACCCGGGACCTTTACTACAGTTTGATATTGGTGTTCGGTTCGGCTTGTGTAGGATAGGTGGGAGACTTTGAAGCCGTGACGCCAGTCATGGTGGAGTCGCCGTTGAAATACCACTCTGGTCGTGCTGGATGTCTAACCTCGGTCCGTGATCCGGATCAGGGACAGTGTCTGATGGGTAGTTTAACTGGGGCGGTTGCCTCCCAAAGGGTAACGGAGGCGCCCAAAGGTTCCCTCAGCCTGGTTGGCAATCAGGTGTTGAGTGTAAGTGCACAAGGGAGCTTGACTGTGAGACCGACGGGTCGAGCAGGGACGAAAGTCGGGACTAGTGATCCGGCGGTGGCTTGTGGAAGCGCCGTCGCTCAACGGATAAAAGGTACCCCGGGGATAACAGGCTGATCTTCCCAAGAGTCCATATCGACGGGATGGTTTGGCACCTCGATGTCGGCTCGTCGCATCCTGGGGCTGGAGTCGGTCCCAAGGGTTGGGCTGTTCGCCCATTAAAGCGGTACGCGAGCTGGGTTTAGAACGTCGTGAGACAGTTCGGTCCCTATCCGCTGTGCGCGTAGGAATATTGAGAAGGGCTGTCCCTAGTACGAGAGGACCGGGACGGACGAACCTCTGGTGTGCCAGTTGTCCTGCCAAGGGCATGGCTGGTTGGCTACGTTCGGGAGGGATAACCGCTGAAAGCATCTAAGCGGGAAGCCTGCTTCAAGATGAGTATTCCCACCTCCTTGAGAGGGTAAGGCTCCCAGTAGACGACTGGGTTGATAGGCCAGATGTGGAAGCCCGGTAACGGGTGGAGCTGACTGGTACTAATAGGCCGAGGGCTTGTCCTCAGTTGCTCGCGTCCACTGTGTTAGTTCTGAAGTAACGACCGTGATATTGCCCGGTTGGTTAACTTCATAGTGTTTCGGTGGTCATAGCGTTAGGGAAACGCCCGGTTACATTCCGAACCCGGAAGCTAAGCCTTTCAGCGCCGATGGTACTGCAGGGGGGACCCTGTGGGAGAGTAGGACGCCGCCGAACAATCATTGTGGGAAAGCCCCGCACCTTCTGGTGCGGGGCTTTTCTGCGTTTACGGGCGGGTAGGCCGGTCGGTCGACCGTCGCAGGTTCCACCGTTTACCCGTACGAGCTTGCCGTGTACCCGAGCTGACGGCTCGTAGCCTGGACTGATGGGCTATGAGCTGGTCATCTTCGACAACGACGGCGTCCTCGTGGACAGCGAGCCGCTCGCGAACTCCATCCTCGCCGCGTACCTGACGGAGCTGGGGTTCCCCACGACGGAGGAGGAGTCCCTGCGCGACTACATGGGCGCCTCCGCGCACCGGGTGCGCGATCTGGTCTACGAACGGACCGGGCAGAGGTTGCCCGAGGAGTTCGACCACACGCTCCAGGAGCGGGTGTCGGCCGCGTTTGAGCGGGACGCGCGGGCGGTGCCGGGGGTGACCGAGGTGCTCGGGGAGCTGTCCGCGCTCGGTGTGCCGTACTGCCTGGTCTCCTCCGGGAGTCATGCGCGGATCCGGGCCGGCCAGATGGGGGCCGGGCTCGACGAGTGGTTCGAGGAGGAGTGGATCTTCAGCGCCGACGATGTGGGCCGGGGGAAGCCGGCGCCCGATCTGTACCTGCACGCCGCCGACATGATGGGCGTCGCGCCGGCGCGGTGCGTGGTGATCGAGGCCAACCCTCTCGGGGTGCAGGCCGCGCGGGCGGCCGGGATGGACGTCTTCGGATTCACCTCGATGGTCCCCGCCGAGGGACTCGCCGGAGCCACCGCCTGCTTCGGGGAGATGAAGGAGCTGTTCCCGCTCCTCGGATTGGGCGCGTGATCGCTCTACCCACCGGTAGGGCCGGAGCCTACGCTGTGCCGCCATGACGGATGATGTGCGGCTGCGGCGCGGGCGTAGCGCTCTGGGGTTCAGCTTCTTCGCGCAGGGAGTCGCCTTCGCGTTGCTCGTGACCCGGATTCCGGCCATCCAGGACCGGTACGGGATATCCGACGGGCTGCTGCCCGTCTTCCTCGCCGCCGTGCCGATCCTCGCCGGGGTCTCCAGCGTCGCCACCGAGCACCTGGTGAAGCGGGTCGCGCCCAGTGTGGTGCTGCGGTGGGCACAGCCCGTGGTGCTGCTGGCGCTGCTCGGGGTGGGTGCCGGGAGCCGGCTGTGGCACGTGGCGGTGGCGCTCGGGGTGTTCGGGCTCGCGGTGGGGGCGTTGGACGCCTCGATGAACATGCTCGGGGTGAGCCTCCAGCGGGCGTACGGGCGCAGCATCATGTTGGGCTTCCACGCCTCGTACAGTCTCGGCGGGATTTTGGGCGCGTCGGCGGCGTGGGTCGGGGCGCATTGGCATCTGGCGCTGGTCACGGGGTACCTGCCGGCGGTGGCGGTGGTGCTGCCGCTCGCGTTGCTGGGGAGTCGGTACTACGTGGACGGGCGCGCGGACGCGGACGTCCGGCAGGCCGGGAAGGGGCTGGGGGCCGGCGGGGGGAAGTTGCTGCTGCCGCTGTGCCTGGTGATGGCGTGCGCGTACATCGGGGACTCTACGGTCGCGAACTGGAGTGCCAAGTACCTCCAGGACGTGCTGGGGAGTTCGGAGCAGCTCGCGACGGTCCCCTACAACGTGTACATGGTGACCACGCTGATCGGTCGGTCGGTGGGTGACCTGGGGGTGCGTCGGTTCGGGGCGGTGGCCATGGTGCGGGCGGGCTCGGTGGTGGCGGCCGGCGGGTTCGCGGTGGTGGCGGCCGCGCCGGGGGCGTGGACGGGGATGCTGGGGTTCACGTTGCTGGGCATCGGGTTGTGCGTGATCGTGCCGCAGACCTTCGCCGCCGCCGGGCGGCTCTTCCCCGGGGCCTCGGACACGGCGGTCGCCCGGCTGAACATCTTCAACTATGTGGGTTTCCTGATCGGTTCGCCGCTGGTGGGCGGGATCGGGGACGCCTGGAGCTACCGGGGCGCGATGCTCGTGCCGATGGTCCTGGTGCTGGTCACGCTGGTATCGGCCCGCTCGTTCGGCGTGGACGGTGCCCGATACGGTGTGCGGCATGAGCGGCCGCGGGTTGTTGATGTGGGACGAGGCGGTAACGAGGTATGACTTCGGACCGAGCCATCCGATGGACCCGGTGCGCCTGGCGCTGACCATGGGCCTGGTACGCGCCTTCGGGCTGGACCGGGAGATGGAGGTACGGGCGGCGCCGGCCGCCGGGGACTCCACGCTGAGGCTGGTGCACCGCGAGGACTACGTGGACGCCGTGCGCGAGGTGTCGGCGGATCCCGGGGTGGCGGACGGCTCGTACGGGCTCGGGACGATCGACGATCCGGCGTTCCACGGGATGCACGAGGCCTCGGCGTTGATCGCGGGGCAGTCGGTGGCGGCGGCGGAGGCGATCTGGCGGGGGGAGGGCGGCGGGCACGCGGTGAACTTCGCGGGCGGGCTGCATCACG
This sequence comes from Streptomyces sp. RerS4, assembly GCF_023515955.1. Taxonomy (GTDB): domain Bacteria; phylum Actinomycetota; class Actinomycetes; order Streptomycetales; family Streptomycetaceae; genus Streptomyces. The sequence goes on along the minus strand of NZ_CP097322.1, from coordinate 3,247,387 downwards.
CGATGCCGGGCGGTGCGGCCGGGTTCTGCGTGTACAACGACGCGGCGCTGGCGATCGCGCGGCTGCTGGAGTTGGGCGCGGAGCGGGTCGCTTACGTGGACGTGGACGTCCATCACGGGGACGGGGTGCAGACGGCGTTCTGGGACGACCCCCGGGTGCTGACGATCTCGATGCACGAGCATCCGCGGACGCTGTTCCCGCAGACCGGGTGGCCGGAGGAGACCGGTGGGCAGGCGGCGGAGGGCAGCGCCGTCAACCTGGCGCTGCCGGCGGGTACCGGTGACGCGGGGTGGCTGCGGGCGTTCCACGCGGTGGTGCCGGAGCTGCTGGAGGACTTCCGGCCACAGGTGCTGGTGACCCAGCACGGGGCCGACACGCATTTCGAGGATCCACTGGCGCACCTGGCTGTGTCGCTGGACGCGCAGCGGACCGTCCAGGAGTCGTGTCACAGGCTGGCGCACTCGTACGCGGACGGGCGGTGGCTGGCGCTCGGCGGTGGGGGGTACGCGGTGGTGGACGTCGTGCCGCGGTCGTGGACGCACCTGGTGGGGATCGCCGCGCACCGGCCGGTGGATCCGGCGGCGGAGATCCCGCGCGCGTGGCGGGACGAGGTGTACGCGCGGACGCGGCAGCTCGCGCCGGCGCGGATGACGGACGGGCGGACGGTGGAGTGGCGGGAGTGGGAGGCGGGCTACGATCCGGCCGACCGGACGGACCAGGCGGTGCTGGCGACCCGCCGGGCGGTGTTCCCGCTGCGGGGGATGCTGACGTAGGGGACGGCGGTGGAGCCGTATCGTTACGCCAACTGTGGGGCTCCCGCGTGGAATTGATGATCCGACAGGTGTGGTGCGGCAGCATCGGAGGGTGTTGAGCACCGGCGCGCTGCGTGCGCATCTGCTGGCCGCCCGCCTGGCCGGGTCCGTGGCGACGACGCGGGAGGAGAGCCTGCGCCGTTACCGTCTGTTCGCGGCGCGGGATCCTCGGGTGCTGCTCGGGTTGGATCCGGTGCGGGTGTGGGACGAGGGTGCTCTGTTGGGGCTGATGGCGGCCAAGTGCGGGGTGTCGGGTGATCCCGCGCACGTCAGCGGGCCCGACGTGATCGATCCGGAGCGGACGGTGGCGGCTCTGGAGGCCTTCGCGGAGCGATTGGCGGCGGCCGTTCGGGTGGGGGCGCCGGTGTTGTTCGGTACGGGTCACCCCCATCGGCTGTTGGGTTTCTACGCCGCTTTGGCCCGTGCGGTATCGGCGGCGGGATGTGTTGTCCTCACTCCGGCGCGGGGGGTCCTTGTCGACATGGCGACCCGGTTCGGCGTACGCCCGCACCGCATCGATTACGTACGAGGGGTCGCACTGGTGCGGGAGCCCGGCGCGCGGGGGCCGGGGAGTGTCACCGGCGTACACACTCATTCGCCGCTGCCGGTTCGGGTCGCGCTCGGGGCGTCGGCGGATGCCGGCGGGCCGTTGCCGGAATTGGTGGTCGGGGATCACGGGTGGGTCTGCGGCGCAGGTCAGCTCGGTATCGAGGCGATCGGGCTGGCGGATGTGGATGATCCCGCGCTGTTCGTCGGGGAGGCCGAGGGGCGGGTGGCGGTGGCGGTTCCGGTTGATGACGGCGTGGCGCCGGCGGCGTACGGGCCGCTCACCCGGTTCGTGCTGGGGCGCGCGAACCTGCCGATGCGTCAGGAGTGGCCGTAGCTCCTCTTCCCCACTCGTATCACGCGCCCCTACTCTGGGGAGTGAGCGTGCGACGACGAGGAGTAACCGGAGGGGAAGCCGGTGCCCGTCATGCGCGGAAGGTCAAGGTGTGTCATGGCTGCTGGCGAGAGGCCTCTCAGTGAGGTTCAGTTCCTGACCGTGGCGGAGGTTGCCTCGGTGATGCGAGTGTCGAAGATGACCGTGTACCGCCTGGTGCACAACGGTCATCTGCCCGCAATCCGGGTGGGCCGGTCCTTCCGGGTCCCCGAGAACGCGGTTCACGAGTACCTCCGGGAGTCGTTCGTGGGGGTGGAGTCGGCCTGAGAGTGAGGCTCAGGACAACCTGCGGAGGCCCTCGGATTACAAGCTCAGACTCTGGGCGGGTAGGCTAGGCCGACGTAGGTCGTGTGGGCCCAGACGCCCCGCACCGATCCCCGCTGGCGCGGGGATGTTCCGAGAAGTGAGCGAGGGTAGTCGTGGGCTCTGTTATCAAGAAGCGGCGTAAGCGGATGGCCAAGAAGAAGCACCGCAAGCTGCTCAAGCGCACCCGCGTTCAGCGCCGCAACAAGAAGTAAGCGGTAGCTGTACGTGTTATCCGCAGCCCCTCCACCATCCTTGGTGGAGGGGCTGCGGTGCAGCCGGGGTACTTCTTCGAGGGAGGCGCTGAGCTCGTGGGGAAGGTCGTGCTCGTCACCGGGGCGGCGAGACAGCTGGGCGGCCGCTTCGTGCGCCGCGTCCAGCGGGACCCGGACGTGGAGAGGGTCATCGCGGTCGACGCGGTGAGTCCGCCGCACCGGCTCGGCTCGGCCGAGTTCGTGCGTACGGACATCAGGCAGTCGGCGATCGCCCGCGTCCTCGCGGAACACGCCGTGGACACGGTGGTCCATTTGGCGGTCACCGGAGGCAGTGCGGGGGCTCCCGGTGCGCGCAGCACCGTCAAGGAGACCAACGTCATCGGGACGATGCAGCTCCTCGGGGCCTGCCAGAAGTCCCCGACCGTACGACGGCTCGTCGTGAAGTCCAGCACCAGCGTGTACGGGGGCACGGCGCGGGATCCGGCCGTCTTCACCGAGACCACGCAGCCGAAGTCGCTGCCGTCGGCCGGCTTCGCGAAGGACGCCGCCGAGGTCGAGGGCTACGTACGGGGCTTCGCGCGCAGGCGGCCCGACGTCGCGGTGTGCGTGCTGCGCTTCGCGAACATCCTGGGGCCCTTCGCGGATTCGGCGCTCGCCGACTACTTCTCGATGCCGGTGATGCCGACGGTGCTCGGCTACGACCCGAGGCTCCAGTTCGTCCACGAGGACGACGTGGTGGACGTGCTGCGGCTGGCGGCCGGTGAGGCCAAACGGGGGACGCTGAACAGCGGCACCTTCAACATCGCGGGTGACGGCGTGCTGCTGCTGTCGCAGTGCTCGCGGCGGTTGGGCCGGCCGACGGTGCCGCTGCCGCTGCCCGCGGTGACGTGGGTGGGGCAGGCGCTGCGGGCGGTGGGGGCGACGGACTTCTCGCCGGAGCAGATCCGACTGTTGACGCACGGGCGGGTCGTGGAGACCACGCAGATGCGCGACGTCCTGGGGTTCGAGCCGATGTACACGACCGCCGAGACCTTCGCCGACTTCGCGCGGAGCCGGGGGAACGGGCTGTTGCCGCCGGAGCGGGCGGAGCGGGCCGTGGAACGGGTGGCGGGGTTGCTGAAGGTGAACGAGGGAGTGGAGCGATAGTGGCGGACGCCAAGGTCATCCCGTTCGACGAGGACCGGCCGCGCCGCCGGGGCGCCGCCCGTACGGTGCGTGCCGTGCCGCCGCCGGCGCCGACGCCCGAGAGTCGGCCCGAGACGGCTTCCGAGCCCGGCGGGGGCCAGGCGGAGGGCGGCGGGTGGGACCGGCGGATCGCGGGCGGGCTGGCGTTCCTGCGGCGGCGGGTCACCGGCGAGTACGAGGTCGACGACTTCGGCTACGACAAGGAGCTGACGGACCAGGTCCTGATGTCCCTGATGCGGCCGCTGTTCGACAAGTACTTCCGGGTCGAGGTCAAGGGCATCGAGAACATCCCCAAGGAGGGTGGCGCCCTGATCGTGGCGAACCACTCGGGGACGCTCCCGCTGGACGGGCTGATGCTCCAGGTGGCCGTACACGACCACCACCCGGCGGAGCGTCACCTGCGGCTGCTGGCGGCGGATCTGGTGTTCATGCTGCCGGTGGTCAACGAACTCGCGCGGAAGGCCGGCCACACGCTGGCGTGCGCGGAGGACGCGCAGCGGCTGCTGGAGGCCGGCGAGCTCGTCGGGGTGATGCCGGAGGGCTTCAAGGGGATAGGGAAGCCGTTCGGAGAGCGGTACAAGCTCCAGCGCTTCGGCCGGGGCGGGTTCGTGTCGACGGCGCTGCGCGCGGGAACCCCGATCGTGCCGTGCTCGATCGTGGGCGCGGAGGAGATCTACCCGATGATCGGCAACGCGAAGACGCTGGCCCGGCTGCTGGGGGTGCCGTATTTCCCGTTGACGCCCACGTTCCCGTGGCTGGGGCCGCTCGGGGCGGTGCCGCTGCCGACGAAGTGGACGATCCAGTTCGGCGAGCCGATCCCGACGGACGGGTACGCGGCGGAGGCCGCGGAGGACCCGATGCTGATGTTCAACCTCACGGACCAGGTCCGCGAGCAGATCCAGCACACGCTCTACAAGTTGCTGGTGCAGCGGCGGTCCGTGTTCTTCTGACCGTGTTCTTCTGGCCGTGTTCCTCTGCCGTGTTCTTTTGAATCTGGGCACGATCGAGCGCCGGCGGGGCCTTTGGGCCCCGCCGGCGCTCGTGCTCGTCCTACTCCGCGTCCTCCGCCTGGATGCCCAGGCCGGGCAGGAGCCCCGGGAGGAGCGGCGGCAGGGTGATGTCCGGCCGCGGCGGCTCCGGGAGCGTGGGGGCGGACGGCGCGGACTGGCCGGGGGCGGGCGGATGCAGGAGGTCACCCGTACCGCCCAGGAGGCCGCCTCCGCCGTGTGCCGGGGGCCGGCTGCCGGAGGGGCTGGGCGCGGCGGGGGAGGCCGCCGACGCGGGGGCGTCCGCCGCCGGTGCGGGCTGGTGCCGCGAGCCGCTCGCGGGCGCGCTGGGCCGGCCGGAGGAGGCCGAACCGCGGGTCTGCTCCGGGGGCTTGGGCAGCAGGCCCTGGAGCGGCGCCACGTCATCGTCTATGGCCTGGAAGACGGAGCTCACCTCGTCCCCGACATCGGTCAGCTGCGGGGGCAGGTTGGACCGCAGTCGGCCCCACGTGTCGCGGTGGGATTGGCTGAACGAGGACAGCGCCTGGATCGGGCCGAGCGAGCCGTCCCGTTCGTACGCCGCCTGGAGCAGTCGGTGGCCCTCGGCCGCGTCGTGCTTCATGCCGGCCAGCGCGCGGCGGATCTCGCCCAGGACCTCGTGGTCCAGGACGCTGCCGCCCCGGCCGCGCTCCATCAGCCGGCGCGCCTCCGACAGCCGGTTGGAGGCCTGGTCGAGGTAGAGCTCGCCCCGGTCCTCGTCCTCGTCGGTCATGCCCAGCTTGAGATCCTCCATGCCCCGCTTGATGGGGTAGAGGGAGTCACCGGGCAGGGCGTCCGTGCTGGCAGCGGCCACTCCGCTGAAGGCTCCTGCGGCCACACCCACGGTGAGGCCTCCCGCTGCGATGCCCTTGGACCAGCGGGAGCGGGGCCGCAATTTCCGGAGCGAGGTCGCCCGGTGGGCGCCGCGGCCGGTCCGCTGCTCGGGCACCAGAGGGTCCTCGGCGGCACCGCCCCCTGCCCTCTGCTCCATCACCATGGCCTCCATGGCGGCGACGAGCTGTGCTCGTTGCACCACTTTGACCTCGGGGTCCAGCACCGGGCGCGGCATTCTTTCGCCGATTACGTTCGCCAGGGCCAACAACCGGTCGTGGTCGGCAGATTCGGCAGGTGCCTCGGACTGCTCGGCCGCCGGGTCCGGTTCGGAAGAGTCGGACGGGGTCCGATCCTCCAGGGCCTGGGCGAAGGCGTTCGCCCGCCGGTGCGGAGTTACGTTCGCGATCACTGGCGGCACCTCCTCTCGTCATGACGATCGACTCCCCCAGGTGTCCGGAAGGTTGCCTTCCTTGAGCACATCCACACTTTCGAGTGAGCGGCTTCGGGCAGGGCGTGTCCACAGGGAGCCTGCATTCCGCACAACGAGCGGCGCGGCACTTGGGTTACGGACGAAGGATGATCGGACCACAGCGTCATCGAAGGGTCACCGTGTGAGAGGTCGTCTGTCGTGGTGGCATGAGGGCGTGGGGAGGGGGACGAGGGCGGGCCGGGCGGTCAGCGGGCGTCGTCCGGGAGCAGGCGGGCCAGGGTGCGGACCGCTCGGTATTGCAGCGTTTTGATCGCGCCCTCGTTCTTCCCCATCACGCGGGCCGTCTCGGCGACCGAGAGGCCTTGGAGGAAGCGCAAGGTGACGCATTCCTGCTGCTGCGGGTTCAGTTTCCGTACGGCTTCGAGCAGGGCCGCGTTGGAAAGGGACTCCAGGACGGAGTCTTCGGGGCTGCGCTCCACCTCGTTGGCGTCGAGCATTTCGCCGGTGGTCACTTCGAGGCGGAAGCGGCTCGATTTGAAGTGGTCCGCGACCAGGTTGCGGGCGATGGTCACGAGCCAGGCGCCGAAGTCGCGGCCCTGCCAGGTGAAGGTGGAGATGCGGCGCAGCGCGCGCAGGAAGGTCTCACTGGTGAGGTCCTCCGCGGTCGCCTTGCCTCCGACGCGGTAGTAGATGTAGCGATACACCGTGTCGCTGTACTGGTCGTAGAGGCGGCCGAAGGCCTCGGCCTCGCCGGCCTGGGCGCGTTCGACCAGGTCCATCATGCGGGCCTGGTCGCTGTCCGCGGTGGGGCGGCGGGCGGTGGGCGCGCTGGTGCCGCCGCCCGTACGACCGCGTCTCACCGTCGCTCCGCCGTCGGTCAGGGCGTAGCAAGGGCCGGCCGGGCCGAGGCCGGCAGGGACCGCGGCGGCGAAGGCGGGGACGGCGTACGCGGTGGGGACGAAGCCGCGCAGGTGGTCGAGGACCGTTGCGCGCAGCGTAGCCAGGCCCGAGGCGTCAACCCCGACAGGTGGGTACACGGGACTCCCAGAGGCAGAGCTTCCATCACGTGCAGTGCGGGACCGTTCACCCGTCGTGGCGACAGATGGGCGGTGGCATGCGTTTGAGGAGAATAACGCTTCGTACAGGCAGCGCTACACCCAGTTGCTGAAATCACCGGTTCCGACACTTCTGTTGCGTGTCGAGGGCATATTCAGATCTGGTTGGTGATCGATTCTTGATCACTTGCATACGCGGAATGGAAGCTTCCAGGGGGCCTCGCGACCGAGTCGGGCAGCCCGGAGTGCCGCGCGGACGGCGCGGGTAGGAGTGGGCGAATGAACGCCGGGCGGCCCCGTGGTGGGGGCGGGCCCGGCGTTGTTACTTGCGGCGGCGGTGCAGGGCGATGGCGGCGGCCGCGCCGCCCGCGATCGCGCCGACGCCGGCGGCGGCCGGAACGCCGACCTTCACGGCCTTGCGGCCGGTCCGATAGTCGCGCAGCCGCCAGTCGTGGGCGCGGGCATGCTTGCGCAGTTTTGTGTCGGGATTGATCGCGTACGGATGCCCGACCAGTGACAGCATCGGAATGTCGTTGTGCGAATCGCTGTACGCGGCGCAGCGTTCGAGATCGAGGGCCTCGGCGGCGGCCAGGGCGCGGACGGCCTCGGCCTTCGCGGGGCCGTGCAGCGGCTCGCCGACCAGCCGGCCGGTGTAGACGCCGTCGACGGACTCGGCGACGGTGCCCAGGGCGCCGGTGAGACCGAGCCGGCGGGCGATGATCGTGGCCGTCTCGACGGGGGCGGCGGTGACGAGCCAGACCTTCTGGCCGGCGTCGAGGTGGGCCTGGGCGAGGGCGCGGGTGCCCGGCCAGATCCGCTCCGCCATGTACTCGTCGTAGATCTCCTCGCCGATCGCCATGAGTTCGGAGACCTTGTGGCCCTTGACGATGGACAGGGCGCTGTCGCGCGCGTCCTGCATGTGGTTCGGGTCCTCGACGCCGGCGAGGCGGAACCAGGCCTGCTGCCAGGCGAAGCGGGCCAGTTCGCGGCGGCGGAAGAACTCGCGCTTGTAGAGGCCGCGGCCGAAGTGGAATATCGCGGCGCCCTGCATGACGGTGTTGTCGAGGTCGAAGAAGGCGGCGGCGAGGTCGTCGCCCGGGACCGGGAACTCCGGCTCGGGGATCTCGTCGAGGGTGTCCTCGTAGACGGCGCGGAGGTCCGCCTCGATGTCGGCGTGGAGGTCGGCGTGGAGGTCGGCGTCAACTGCGGTGTCGGTGTCCGCCGCGGCGTCGGTCCCGGGCGTCAGAGCGGTCTTGCGGGCGGCTTCGGCCGAGGCCTCGCCTGCCAACACGCTCCGCGCGGTGGCGGAGCGCCTACGGGGGGTGAGCCATCCCAGAGCGGCCATGACGCGAGCATAGCCACTGTGTTCGGGACTTCCCGAACCGTCGGGAGACGGACCGGTTAACTCTTCGGGGCCCGCCGTGGGGCGCGGGACAATGAGGACATGACTCCATTGCTGCGCCGTAAGGAAAAGAAGCGTCCCGAAGAGCGGATGGTCACGCTCATCGGGAAGCCGGGCTGTCACCTCTGTGACGAAGCCCAGGAAGTGATCGAAAAGATCTGTGCCGAGACCGGCGCACAGTGGGAGAAGAAGGACATCTCGCAGGACGAGGAGTTGTACCGGCGGCACTGGGAGCAGATCCCGGTGGTGTTGGTCGACGGCGAACAGCACACCTTCTGGAGGGTGAACCCGGACCGGCTGCGTCGGGCATTGGGAGCCTGACCGTCTCGACCGCTACCATCATGGGCGATTTATGGGGACTCGGGGGCGTATCGATGAGGAGTGTGTACGGTTTTGCCCCCCTCGGGATTTGAACGGGTTCGGGCCGTTCTCGGTTCCGGTGTTCCGCGCCCAACCCGCGTGACCCCGGTCACTTTGCTCGGACAAAGCGGACACAATCTTTGTGCACGCGTTCACAAAGACATAGCCTGCATTCGACGGGGCGGTCCTGGGACAACTGGCCGCCTGCAGCCCCGCTCATCCCGCAGGAGCATCGTGGCAACTGGCCGAACTCACCGACCGGCGACCCGCAGCCGAGGTATTCCCGAGGCCACTGTCGCCCGGCTTCCGCTGTACCTGCGCGCCCTCACGGCGCTGTCCGAGCGATCGGTCCCCACGGTGTCCTCCGAGGAGCTCGCGACCGCCGCCGGCGTGAACTCGGCGAAGCTGCGCAAGGACTTCTCGTACCTCGGTTCCTACGGGACGCGCGGCGTCGGCTACGACGTCGAGTACCTCGTCTACCAGATCTCCCGTGAGCTCGGGCTGACCCAGGACTGGCCGGTCGTCATCGTCGGCATCGGTAACCTCGGCGCCGCCCTGGCCAACTACGGCGGTTTCGCCTCGCGCGGCTTCCGCGTGGCCGCGCTCATCGACGCCGACCCGGCGATGAAGGGCAAGCCGGTGGCCGGCATGCCCGTGCAGCACACCGATGATCTGGAGAAGATCATCGAGGAGAACGGTGTCTCCATCGGCGTCATCGCGACGCCGGCGGGCGCCGCGCAGCAGGTGAGCGAGCGGCTGATCGCGGCCGGTGTCACCTCCATCCTGAACTTCGCGCCGACCGTGCTGTCCGTGCCGGACGGCGTGGACGTGCGCAAGGTCGACCTGTCGATCGAGCTCCAGATCCTGGCCTTCCACGAGCAGCGCAAGGCCGGTGAGGAGGCCGCGGCCTCCGCCGTCCCCGGCGCCGCCGAGGTGGAGGCCGTCGCCGCTGCCGCTGCCGCTGCCGCCGCCGGTACGGGTACGGGTACGGGGGCCGCTCCGGTCGCCGCCGTGGAGCCGCCGGCCGGGCGGGCCGCCGCCGCCGCGCGCAAGGGCGGTCCCGAGGGTGACGTGCCGGCGGTGATGCCGGCATGAGTCTGCTCGTCGTAGGCCTCAGTCACCGCAGCGCGCCGGTGAGCGTGCTGGAGCGGGCCTCCCTGTCCGCCGACGCCAAGGTGAAGCTGCTGCACGACACGCTGGCCGCGGAGCCGGCGGCCGAGGCGGCGGTACTCGCCACGTGTAACCGCATCGAGCTGTACGCGGACGTGGACAAGTTCCACGCGGGCGTCGCCGAGCTGTCGACGCTGCTCGCGCAGCACAGCGGGGTGGCTCTGGAGGAGCTCACTCCGTACCTGTACGTGCACTACGAGGACCGGGCGGTGCACCACCTGTTCTCGGTGGCGTGCGGGCTGGACTCGATGGTGGTCGGCGAAGGCCAGATCCTGGGCCAGATCAAGGACACGCTGGCGCTGGGGCAGGAGCTCCACACGGCGGGTCGGCTGCTCAACGACCTCTTCCAGCAGGCGCTGCGGGTCGGCAAGCGGGCGCACTCCGAGACGGGCATCGACCGGGCCGGGCAGTCGCTGGTGACGTTCGGGCTGGAGCAGCTCGCCGTGCGGCAGCCGGTGGGGGAGTGGGCCGCGGGCAAGCGGGCGCTGGTCATCGGGGCCGGCTCGATGTCGTCGCTGGCCGCCGCGACGCTGGCGCGGGTGGGGGTCGCCGAGATCGTGGTGGCGAACCGGACCGCCGAGCGGGCGGAGCGGTTGGCGGAGATTCTGGTTGCCTCAGGCACTGGGGTGGTGGCGCGGGCCGTGCCGATGGCTTCGGTCGCGGATGAGCTGACACGTGTTGATGTGGTGGTGTCCTGTACCGGGGCCACCGGGTTGGTGCTGACCGGCGACGATGTCGCCGCCGCCGTTTCGGGTGGCCCTGCGGGGGCCGCGCCCGAGGCTCCCCGGTGGCTCCGCCCCCAGACCCCCGCGCCTCAAACGCCGGCGGGGCCGGAATTTGGTGCCGCTGGGGCGGATTCGTCCTCACTCGTCGACGCCGACGTTGTGGCGCGGCTCGTGGCTGTTGCCGAGGCCGGGGTGCGGTTGGCCGACGCCGGGGTTGCGCGGACCATCGCGCCCGGGGTCGAGCGCGACGGGTGTCCCGTCGAGGTGCCGGCCGGTGACGGGCGGGCCGCGTTGACCGGGGTGGACGCCAACTCGCTGGAGTTGCACGGGGCCTGGGCCGATCAGGGAGAGGCCGCCGCGCAGCGGCAGCCCCGCAAGGTCGTGCGGAGCAGCGCGCACGGGGACGTCGTACGGCTCGCCCTGCTGGACCTCGCCATGCCTCGGGACATCGACGCCGCCGCGCACCGGATTCCGGGCGTGCGGCTCGTGGACATCGAAAGCCTCGCCGAGGCTTCGGCGGATGCGCCCATGGCCGCCGATGTCGACGCCGTGCGCGGCATCGTCGCCCAGGAGGTGGCCGCCTTCGGCGCCGCCCAGCGGGCCGCGCGCATCACGCCCACCGTCGTCGCCCTGCGGGCGATGGCCGCCGAGGTCGTCGCCATGGAGGTGGCACGGCTCGACGGGCGCGTCCCCGACCTCGACGAGCGGCAGCGGGCCGAGGTCACCCAGACCGTGCGCCGCGTCGTCGACAAGCTCCTCCACGCGCCGACCGTGCGCGTCAAGCAGCTCGCCAGCGAGCCCGGTGGCGCCGGGTACGCCGAGGCGCTGCGCGAACTCTTCGACCTCGACCCTCAGACGGTGGCATCCGTCAGCCGGGCGGACGCGGCCGATCCGAAGACCGACGACCCAGGACGGGCATCATGAACACACGTCCCGACCAGCCCCTCCGGCTTGGCACGCGACGCAGCAAGCTGGCCATGTCCCAGTCCGGGCACGTCGCCGAGGCGGTTCGGGCGGTCACCGGCCGGCCCGTCGAACTCGTGGAGATCACGACCTACGGTGACGTGTCCCGTGAGAACCTCGCGCAGATCGGCGGCACCGGCGTGTTCGTCACCGCGCTGCGCGACGCGCTGCTGCGCGGCGACGTCGACTTCGCGGTGCACTCGCTGAAGGACCTGCCGACCACCCAGCCCGCCGAGCTGGTCGTCGCGGCCATGCCGAAGCGTGAGGACCCGCGTGACGCGCTCGTCGCCCGCGACGGCCTGACCTTCGAGCAGCTGCCCGACGGCGCCCGCGTCGGCACCGGCTCGCCCCGCCGGATGGCCCAGCTGCACGCGTACGCCCGCAGCCTGGGCAAGACCATCGAGACCGTCGCCATCCGGGGCAACGTCGACACCCGCATCGGGTTCGTCCGCGCCGGCGAGCTCGACGCGGTCGTCCTGGCCGCCGCCGGTCTCAACCGGATCGGGCGCGGCGACGAGGCCACCGACCTGCTGTCGGTCGACAACGTGCTGCCCGCCCCCGGTCAGGGCGCGCTCGCCGTCGAGTGCCTCGCCTCGGACGTCGAACTGGTCGCCGCACTCGGCCGGCTCGACGACCCGCTGACCCGGGCCGCCGTCACGGCGGAGCGGTCCCTGCTCGCGGCCCTGGAGGCCGGTTGCAGCGCACCGGTCGGGGCGCTCGCCGACCTGCTGGCCGACGGCCAGACTGTCAATGAAATGCGCCTGCGCGGCGTCGTCGGAACCCTCGACGGCTCGACGCTGGTGCAGCTGTCCACCACCGGTTCCGTGCCCCAGTCGTACGAGGAGGCCATGGCGCTCGGCCGTGAACTCGCGGACGAGATGCTGGCCAAGGGCGCGGCCGGTCTGATGGGGGAGCGATCCCTTTGAAGCCCTCAAGCCCCACTCCCTCCCCTCTCCCGGTGCTCGCCGGCCAGGGGCTCGTCACCTTCCTCGGTGCCGGCCCCGGCGATCCGGGACTGCTGACGCTGCGCGCCGTCGAGGCGCTCGCCGCCGCGGACGTACTGATCGCCGAGCCAGAGGTGCTCGACGTCGTACGGAGCCACGCGCGCGCGGGCGTCGACACGCCGCAGCTGACGGTCGCTGACGAAGTGTCAGCAGCCGCCGGGGTCCCGGTGATCCGCGATGCCGCCAATCTTGTCATGGAGGCCGCGCGCGCCGGCAGGCGGGTCGTCCGGGCCGTCACCGGGGACCCCGGGCTCGACGGGAACGCGGCCGGCGAGATGCTCGCCTGCGCCAACGCGGGCATCCCCATCGAGGTGGTGCCCGGTGTGGCCACCGCCGTCGGCGTGCCCGCGTACGCGGGTGTGTCGCTGCGCGGCGAGCAGGGCGCGGACGTCCGCTTCGTGGACGCCCGGACTGCCTCGGCGCGCTGCTGGAGCGAGGTCGGCACCAGCGACGGCAGCCTCGTCGTCTCCGCCACGCTGGAGACGATCTCGGCGGCCGCCGCCGAGCTGATGGCGGCCGGGCGCGGCGCCGAGACCCCCCTCACGGTGACCGTGGGCGGTACGACGACCCGCCAGCGCACCTGGTGCGCGACGCTCGGCACGATCGCCCAGGTGTTCAAGCAGGGCAAGGTGCTCCCGTCGCCCGAGGGCTCGCGTCCGGTGATAGCCGTGGTCGGAGAGCAGGGCGCCGCCGCGCGCCGCGAGGAGCTGGCCTGGTTCGAGTCGAAGCCGCTGTTCGGCTGGCGGGTGCTCGTACCGCGCACCAAGGAGCAGGCCGCTTCGCTCTCCGACCAGCTGCGTTCGTACGGCGCGGTGCCGCACGAGGTGCCGACCATCGCGGTGGAGCCGCCGCGCACGCCGCAGCAGATGGAGCGGGCCGTGAAGGGGCTCGTCACCGGACGCTACGAGTGGATCGCCTTCACGTCGGTGAACGCGGTCAAGGCGGTGCGGGAGAAGTTCGAGGAGTACGGGCTCGACGCGCGCGCCTTCGCGGGCATCAAGGTCGCCGCCGTGGGCGAGCAGACCGCCGCCGCGCTGGTCGAGTTCGGCGTGAAGCCGGACCTGGTGCCGAGCGGTGAGCAGTCGGCCGCCGGGCTGCTGGAGGACTGGCCGCCGTACGACCCGGTCTTCGACCCGATCGACCGTGTCTTCCTGCCGCGCGCCGACATCGCCACCGAGACGCTGGTGGCGGGCCTGATAGAGCTGGGCTGGGAGGTCGACGACGTCACGGCCTACCGGACCGTGCGCGCGTCGCCGCCGCCGGCGGACACGCGTGAGGCGATCAAGGGCGGCGGCTTCGACGCCGTGCTGTTCACGTCGTCCTCGACGGTGCGGAACCTGGTCGGTATCGCCGGCAAGCCGCACAACGTGACCGTCATCGCCTGCATCGGCCCCGCGACGGCCAAGACGGCCGAGGAGCACGGCCTGCGCGTGGACGTGCTGTCGCCGGAGCCGTCGGTGTCGAAGCTGGCGGAGGCGCTGGCCGCGTACGGCGAGGCGCGCCGCGAGGCGGCCAAGGAGGCCGGCGAGTCGGTGGCCCGCCCGAGCGAGCGCCGTCCGGGCGCGCGGCGGCGTCGTACGACCTGACGCCGCCGAAGGCCCCGGGTGCGCGCCGCGCCCGGGGCCTTCCGCATGTCCGGACCCTCAGAGACGCACCCACCGGGTCGGGAGACCGGATGACGATGCTGGCGCGCTGATTTTCGGAGTACGCGAGATGCTGGTGATCGGGCGTTTCCAACACGCTGAACGAACCCGCGAGAGCTGCGTGAGCGGTGAGGCCGAGGGGGAGCACCTGGAGTGAGATCGCGGGGCGGTCAGCGCATTCGCGAAGGTGGCGTAGCTGCCCATGTCGTACGTGCTTCCCCGACGATGAAACTCGGCGTGGGTGGGATGCTGCGATGGAGGATCTTCTGACGGTTGATGCGGAACGCCGTCTGGAGCTCGATCTTCTCCTCGTCCATATCAGGGATGCGGCAGCCGAAAAGAGCGCGGGCGTACTGCTCGGTCTGAAGCAGGCCCGGCACGAGTCCGGCCTCGTAGCAGCACATGGCAAGGGCCTCGGCCTCGCTGGCGAAGTACTCCTCCATCCAGGGCGGGATCACGTCGACCGCCGGCATCTTGTTCGCCGCGACGGTCAGTAGGCCCGGTAGGCCGAGAACGCGGTCCATCTTCTCTGCGACGTCCGGCATGAGCGTGCGTCGTCCCTGCTCGATGGAAGCGACGGTCTCGGCGTCGATGGGTAGCTCCTGGGTGAAGGCGCGCTGCGTCAGTCCTTTGGCGATCCGTGCGGCGGCGACCAGGGCGCCCACCATCTTCATCGCGGCCCGTACTCATCAAGGAGTAGGGGTTCCCGGCCTTCCTGACGCTAGTCACGCACCGCGAGCATCGTCCCGTGAACGTGGAAATCCAACCCGCCCTGCTGCGTGAGCGGTTCTACCCCCGCAGTCGTCAAACCGTCCGCTCTGCCAGGGAGTTCGTGGCAGAGACACTTCACGCGTGGGTTGTCACATGTCGCCGGACGAGGTGTTGCTGTGCGTGAGCGAGCTGGCGACCAACGCGCTGTTGCACGGGGTGCCGGCCGGACGGGGGTATCGGGTGCGGATGTTGCGGTTCGAGGGGGTCGTCCGGGTCGAGGTGCACGACAGCGGGGGTGGGCGGCCGCGTGTCGGGAACCGGGATCCGGGGGCCGAGGTCGGGCGGGGGCTGTTGCTGGTGGCGGCGGTCGCGGACCGGTGGGGGGTCGGGGCGCGGGTGCCGGGGAAGGTGGTGTGGTGCGAGTTCGGCGTCGGGGCGTCCGGCGCGGGGCGGGGCGGGGGCGGGCTCTAGGCTGGGTGGCGACTGCTGTCGATGCTCGAAGAGGCGACTGAAGATGAGCGCGTACGGATCCTTCCCCGGCTCGCGGCCCCGCCGGCTGCGCACCACCCCGGCCATGCGGCGGATGGTGGCGGAGTACCGGCTGCACCCCTCGGACCTGATCCTCCCGGCCTTCGTACGGGAGGGCATCACCGAGCCGCTGGCGATCTCCGCGATGCCTGGCGTCGTCCAGCACACCCGGGACACGCTGCGGAAGGCCGCCGTGGAGGCCGTCGAGGCGGGCGTGGCGGGGATCATGCTCTTCGGCGTGCCCGCCGACGAGAACAAGGACGCCCGGGGCACGGCCGGCACCGAGCCGGACGGGATCCTCCAGGTCGCGATCCGCGACGTGAAGGCGGAGGTGGGCGACGAGCTGGTCATCATGTCCGACCTGTGCCTGGACGAGTACACCGATCACGGGCACTGCGGGGTCCTCGATGAGCACGGCCGCGTCGACAACGACGCGACGCTGGAGCGGTACGCGGAGATGGCGCAGGTCCAGGCCGACGCGGGCGTCCACGTGGTGGGGCCGAGCGGCATGATGGACGGCCAGGTCGGGGTGATCCGCGACGCGCTGGACGAGACCGGGCACGAGGACGTGTCGATCCTCGCGTACACGGCGAAGTACTCGTCCGCGTTCTACGGCCCGTTCCGCGAGGCCGTCGCCTCGTCTCTCCAGGGCGACCGCAAGACCTACCAGCAGGACCCCGCGAACGCCCGCGAGTCCCTGCGCGAGCTGGCGCTCGACCTGGAGGAGGGCGCCGACATGGTCATGGTCAAGCCCGCCGGCCCGTACCTGGACATCCTCCACCGGGTCGCGCAGGCGGTGGACGTGCCGGTGGCGGCGTACCAGATCAGCGGCGAGTACGCGATGATCGAGGCCGCCGCCGAGAAGGGCTGGATCGAGCGCGACCGGGCCATCCTGGAGACGCTGCTCGGCATCAAGCGGGCGGGCGCGGACACGATCCTGACGTACTGGGCGACCGAGGTCGCCGGTTGGCTGCGCGCGGAGCGCTGAGGGGCCCGCGACCGCGGTGAGGGCCGGGGGTGCGCCGTGGCCGGCGGAGGCGCACTCTGGAGGGAGAGGCCTACTGTGGAGGTGATCCGCCATGCCCACTCTCGCCGGCTGGCACGTAGAGCTTGAGTTCACCGAGGACGGCCACCGCACGAACGCGGCGGCGCTGCTGCGCCTTGCCGACGGGTCCGAACTGAGGGCCCGCGGCTACGCCATGCGTCACCCCTCCGACCCGGAGCAGTTGCGGGTCGGTGAGGAGATCGCGGGCGCGCGGGCGCTGATGGACCTGGCGTCCCAGCTGCTGTCCAAGGCTCACGGGGAGATCGACGAGGTCACGGGGAAGCACTCGTACCCGCTGACCCAGTGAATCCGGTGATGCCGACATACCGAGATACCGACATGCCGCTTCCGATGCGCTGACGCGCGGCCCCTCCGCGCGTCAGCGCGTGCGGTGGCGGAAGAGGACGGTGGTCAGTGCCACGGCCCCCGCCAGGATGCCCGCGCACCAGGTCAGGGCCGTCCACGGGGTGCTGCCGGCGGGCTGGTCCAGTAGGAGGGCCCGCAGGGATTCGATCACCGGGGTCAGCGGCTGGTGGTGGGCGAAGCCGTGGAGCCAGCCGGGCATGGTGTCGATGGGGACGAAGGCGCTGGACGGGTAGGGCAGGAACATCATCAGGAACGTGAAGCCCCCGGCGGCCTCGGGGGTACGGGCGAGCAGGCCGAGCGCGGCGGCCAGCCAGGAGATCGCCGTGATGTACGCGACGAGGAGCCCGGCGGCGGCGAGGTAGGCGGCGGCCGAGGCCTGGGGGCGGAAGCCGATGGCGAGGGCGACGGCCAGGACGAGGGTCGTCGAGACGAGGTTGCGTACGACCGAGGCCGTGACGTGGGCGGCCAGGATGGGGATGCCGCCGATGTCGAGGGAGCGGAGGCGGTCGATGACGCCGCCGCGCAGGTCGTCGGCGACGCTGACGGCGGTGCTCGCCGCGCCGAAGCCCGCGCAGAGCAGCATGGCGCCGGGGACGACGTAGGTGACGTAGGTGGTGCCGGTGTCGATGGCTCCGCCGAAGAAGTACACGAAGATCAGCATCAGCATGACGGGGAGCATCAGGGCGGTGATCAGCGCGTCCGGTTGCCGGCGGCTGATGCGCAGGCCGCGGCCGGCGAGGGTGAGGGCGGCGGTGGCGGCGGAGGTGGACGTCGCGGTGGAGGTCGCGGCGGTGGTCACGGGGCGGCTCCTGTCAGGACGAGGAAGACGTCGTCGAGGGTGGCGGTGCGCAGGGTGAAGCGGTCCACGCTGGTGCGGTCGGGGTCGAGTTCGTCGAGCAGGGCGCGGACGTGGGCGGCGCTGCCGTCGGTGGGCAGGCCGAGGGTCAGCTCGGCGGGGGCGTGGTGGACGGCGCGGGCGGCGAGGGCCTCGTAGGCGTCCCGGCTGGTCAGGGTCAGGTCGAGGCGGTGGCCGGCGACGCGGGCCTTCAGCTCGGCGGGGGTGCCCTCGGCGGTGACGCGGCCGGAGTCGAGGACGGTGACGCGGTCGGCGAGCCGGTCGGCCTCCTCCAGGTATTGGGTGGTGAGCAGGACGGTGGTGCCGTCGGAGCGCAGTTCCCGTACGACGTCCCACAGTTCTGCGCGACTGCGGGGGTCGAGGCCGGTGGTGGGCTCGTCGAGGAAGAGCACCTCGGGGCGTCCGACGAGGCTCGCGGCGAGGTCCAGGCGGCGGCGCATGCCGCCCGAGTAGGTCTTGGCGGGTCGGCCGGCGGCTTCGGCGAGGCCGAAGCGGTCGAGGAGGGCGTCGGCGCGGGCGCGGGCCTCGGCGCGGGAGAGGCCGCTGAGGCGGCCGGTCATGCGGAGGGTTTCGGCGCCCGTCTGGAGGTCGTCGACGGCGACGAACTGGCCGGTGAGGCTGATGCGTTCGCGGACGCGGGCGCGTGCGGCGGTGATGTCGTGGCCGGCGACGCGGGCGGTTCCGGAGTCGGGCGCGGTGAGGGTGGCGAGGACGCGGACGGCGGTGGTCTTGCCTGCGCCGTTGGGGCCGAGGAGGGCGAGGACGCTGCCCCGGGGGACGGCCAGATCGAGGCGGTCGAGGACGGTGAGGTCGCCGTAGGACTTGGTGAGGGCGGCGGCGTGGATGCCGAGGTCGGGTGTGCGCATCAGCGGTCCCTTCTGCGTATGGGTTACGCGCTTCTGTGTAAGTAATACACAGAACTAGGATGTGGGTCAACGATGGTCACGATCGGACCTGTGCGAACGAGAGGGGGCGGCGATGGCGAAGGCGGAGGAGAGCGGACTCCCGGCGAGCCTGGAAATGGCCTGGGGCCTGCGTGAACGCCCCGGCAAGGGCCCCCGTCCCACGCTCACGCTCCCGAAGATCGTGGACGCGGCGGTCGCGCTCGCGGCGGCGGAGGGCGTCGAGGCCGTCTCCATGGGTCGGGTGGCCAAGGAGCTGGGCGTCTCCACGATGTCCCTCTACCGGTACGTCACGGCGAAGGAAGAGCTCTACATCCTGATGGCCGACGCGGGGGTGGGCGTGCCGCCGCCGCCCGATCCGGCGGACGAGGCGTCGGACGGGGCCCCGGGCGCGAGCTGGCGGGAGCTGCTGACGCGCTGGGCGTACGCCCAACGGGCCGTGCTGATGGCCAACTCCTGGATCCTGCGCATCCCGATCACCGGGGCGCCCCTCAGCCCGAACCAACTCGCCTGGATGGAACGCGGGCTCGCCGCGATGGCCGGCACCGCCCTCAAGGAGGGCGAGAAGCTCTCGACGATCATCCTCATCGGTGGCCTCGTGCGCAACGAGGCCACCATGGCCGCCGACATGATGGACGCCATCATCAAGTCCGGTGTATCGCCGGACCAGGTGCTGGGCCAGTACGTGCGCCCCCTGCGCCTGCTGACCGACCCGGAGTCCCACCCGGCGGTGACACGGCTGCTGGAGTCCGACGCGTTCACGGGCGCCGACGAGCCGGACTTCCAGTTCCGCTTCGGCCTGGACCGCATCCTGGACGGCCTCGCCGTGCTGATCGACGGGCGGTCACCCGGCCCGTCGCCCGCGCGCTGAGCGGTTCGGTTCGGCGCGCGGGGGCTGTCCACAGCCTGGGGACGACGATCCGTCAGGCCGGCTGCTCCGGGGACTGTGCGGTGATCACCGAGAAGGCGCCGCCCTGCGGGTCGGCGAGGACGGCCATGCGCCCGACCGCCATGTCGAAGGCCGGGGCGAGGACGGTGGCGCCGGCGCGGACGGCCGCCGCCTGGATGTCGTCCACGCTGTCGACGTGGAAGTACGGCTGCCAGTGCGGGGGCACCCCGGGCGGCATCTTGCTCATGTCCAGCATCCCGCCCACCGCGCGGCCGTCGACCTTGAACTCGATGTACTCCTCGGCGCCGGGCGTCTCGGAGCGGGCCGTGGAGACCGGCAGGATCGAGGAGTAGAACGCGGAGGCGGCCGGCAGGTCGGGGGTGGTCAGCTCGTTCCAGATGAGCGCGCCGTGTTCGTTGACGATGCCCGCGCCGTCGAAGGTGCCGGGCTGCCACAGGCCGACGACGGCGCCGGTCGGGTCGGAGATCACGGCCATCCGCCCGAGGTCCATGACGTCCATCGGGCCCATCATGACGGTGCCGCCGGCGTCGGTGACGGACTTGACGGTGGAGTCGATGGAGTCGGTGGACAGGTACGTCGTCCACACCGTCGGCGGCAGCGGGTCGGGGGTCGTGCCGTCCGGGTTCATCGCCTTCATGATCCCGGCGACCGGCTTGCCCTTGAGGGTGCAGACGGCGTACCCGCCCGTCTCGGGGGAACCCACCTCGCCCTGCCAACCGAACAGGTCGGAGTAGAAGTCGATGGCCGCCTGCTGGTCGGGAACCATCAGGTCGATCCAGCAGGGGGTGCCGGGCTTGTAGGGGCCGTTCATGTCGGGCACGGATGCCTCCGGGAGGCGACTCGGGGGAAGGACGGGCCATCCCCTACCCGACCCCCAAGCGCGAAATCGGGCCGGACGGGTGACGCGGGGCCCCTGTGCCACTCACACCCGGGTCCGGCGAAACGCGACGGCCCCCGGCGTGGGGCGCCGGGGGCCGTCGGGGTGGGGGCCGTCAGAGCTTCTCGGGGGTGCGGATGCCGAGGAGGGACATGCCCTTCGTCAGGGTGCGGGCCGTCAGTTCGCACAGGAACAGGCGGTTCTCGCCGACGGGGAGTTCCGGCTCCGGCTTGATGACGGGGCACTGGTCGTAGAACGTCGTGAACAGCGACGACAGCTGGTACAGGTACGCCGCCACCTTGTGCGGGGCGTGCTCGGCGGCGGCCTCGGCGATCAGCGCGCCGAAGCCGTCCAGGTGCAGGCCCAGCGCGCGCTCGGCCGGGGCCAGCTCCAGCTCCGGGTGCGCGGCCGGCCGGCGCTCGCCCGCCTTGCGGAGGATGGAGCGGATGCGGGCGTACGCGTACTGGAGGTAGACGGAGGTGTCGCCGTTCAGCGAGACCATCTGGTCCAGGTCGAACTTGTAGTCACGGGCGGCGGAGGTGGAGAGGTCCGCGTACTTCACGGCGCCGATGCCCACGTACCGGCCGTTCTCGACGATCTCCTCCTCCGTCAGGCCGACCTTCTCCGCCTTCTCGCGGACCACGGCCGTCGCCCGGTCCACCGCCTCGTCGAGGAGGTCGACCAGCCGGACCGTCTCGCCCTCACGGGTCTTGAACGGCTTGCCGTCCTTGCCGAGGACCGTGCCGAAGGCCAGCTGGACGGCCTTGACCTCGTCGTTCAGCCAGCCGGCGCGGCGCGCCGTCTCGAAGACCATCTTGAAGTGGAGCGACTGCCGCGCGTCCACCACGTAGATCAGCGTGTCCGCCTTCAGGGTGTCGACGCGGTCGCGGATCGCGGAGAGGTCGGTCGCGGCGTAGCCGAAGCCGCCGTCCGACTTCTGGACGATGAGCGGGGTCGGGTTGCCGTCCGGGCCCTTGTACTCGTCGAAGAACACGCACAGCGCGCCGTTGGAGCGGACGGCGACGCCCGACTCCTCCAGCAGCTTGCACGTCTCGACCAGCATGTCGTTGTAGCCGGACTCGCCGACCACGTCCGGGTCCTGGATGTCCATGTCCAGCTTGTTGAAGACGGAGTAGAAGTAGATCTTCGACTCGTCCACGAACCGCTGCCACAGCGCGAGCGTCTCCGGTTCGCCGGCCTGGAGGTCGACCACCCGCGCCCGCGCCCGCGTCTTGAACTCCTCGTCGGAGTCGAAGAGCGCGCGCGAGGCCTTGTAGAGGCGGTTCAGGTTGGACATGGCCTCCTCGCCGGAGACCTCCTCCTCCGACTTGTGGTCCAGCTCGTGCGGGTGCTCCAGCAGGTACTGGATGAGCATGCCGAACTGGGTGCCCCAGTCGCCGATGTGGTGGCGCCGGACCACCTTCTCGCCCGTGAACTCCAGGATCTCGACCATGGCCGCGCCGATCACGGCGGACCGCAGGTGGCCGACGTGCATCTCCTTGGCGACGTTCGGCTGCGCGTAGTCGATCACCGTCGTGCCGGCGGTCGGGGACAGCGGCACGCCGAGACGGTCGTCGGCGGCGCGGGCCGCGAGGGTCTCGATGATCGCCCGGTCGGAGACGGTGATGTTCAGGAAGCCGGGGCCGGAGACCTCGATCTCCTTGATCAGGTCGCCCTCACCGGTCGGAATGCCCTCGACCACGGTCGTCGCCAGCTCGCGCGGGTTGGCCTTGGCCTTCTTCGCGAGCGCCAGGATGCCGTTGGCCTGGAAGTCGGCCCGGTCGCTTCGTCGCAGCAGCGGGTCGGAGGCACCGGCCTCCGGCAGGGCGGAGGCGAGGGCGTCCGCGACGCGCTGTTCGACGGAGGAAGCGAGGGAAGGGACCGAGGCCATGAGCTGCCGTTCCTGTGAGTCGGTTGGTGGGTGACGAGTATCCCACGGAGGGTTCGTCCGCATTCCGGGATTTCCCGCTACGGCGGCCCGCGCGCGCGGGCAACCTCGGAGGGCCCGCTTCCGTCTGGGAGAATGGCGGTAGCCAGCATTTCGAGATAGAAGGACGTGTCGTGGCTCAGAGCAGCACCGAGACCGACTGGGTCTCCCGTTTCGCGGACGAGGTCATCGCTGAGGCGGAGCGCCGAGCACCCGGCAAACCTGTCGTCGTCGCGTCCGGACTCTCCCCTTCCGGCCCCATCCACCTGGGCAACCTCCGCGAGGTCATGACCCCGCACCTGGTCGCGGACGAGATCCGCCGCCGGGGCATCGAGGTCCGCCACCTCATCTCCTGGGACGACTACGACCGCTACCGGAAGGTGCCGGCCGGCGTCCCCGGCATCGACGAGTCCTGGGCGCAGCACATCGGCAAGCCGCTGACCTCCGTACCGGCCCCGGCCGGCTCCGCGTACCCGAACTGGGCCGAGCACTTCAAGGCCGCCTTCGTCGAGGCGCTGGCCGAGATGGGCGTCGAGTACGACCCGATCAGCCAGACCGAGCAGTACACCTCCGGCGCCTACCGCGAGCAGGTGCTGTTCGCGATGAAGCACCGCGGCGACATCGACGCCGTCCTCGCCCAGTACCGCACCAAGCAGAAGCCGGGCGCCAAGAAGCCCCAGCAGAAGCCGGTCGACGCGGCCGAGCTGGAGGCCGCCGAGGGCTCCGGCGCCGCCGCCGAGGACGACGGCAGCAGCGCCGAGGGCGGCTACTTCCCGTACAAGCCGTACTGCGGCGCGTGCGGCAAGGACTTCACCAAGGTGACCTCGTACAACGACGAGACCACCGAGATGACCTACGTCTGCACCGAGGACGAGTTCACCGAGACGGTCAAGCTGTCCGAGTTCAACCGCGGCAAGCTGGTCTGGAAGGTCGACTGGCCCATGCGCTGGGCCCACGAGGGCGTGATCTTCGAGCCCTCGGGCGTGGACCACTCCTCGCCCGGCTCGTCGTTCCAGGTCGGCGGGCAGATCGTGCACATCTTCGGCGGCGAGCAGCCGATCGGCCCGATGTACGCCTTCGTCGGCATCAGCGGCATGGCCAAGATGTCGTCCAGCAAGGGCGGCGTGCCCACCCCGGCCGACGCCCTGAAGATCATGGAGCCGCAGCTGCTGCGCTGGCTGTACGCGCGCCGCCGCCCCAACCAGTCGTTCAAGATCGCCTTCGACCAGGAGATCCAGCGACTCTACGACGAGTGGGACAAGCTGGAGGGCAAGGTCGCCGACGGCTCCGTGCTGCCGGCCGACGCCGCCGCGCACGCCCGCGCCGTCCGCGTCGCCTCCCACGAACTGCCCCGCACCCCGCGCCCGATGCCGTACCGCACCCTCGCGTCGGTCGTCGACATCACCGCCGGGCACGACGAGCAGACCCTGCGCATCCTCAGCGACCTGGAGCCGGAGAAGCCGCTGGCCTCCCTGGACGAGGTCCGCCCGCGCCTGGACCGCGCCGAGAACTGGATCACCAGCCAGGTCCCGGCCGACCAGCGCACCATGGTCCGCGAGGAAGCCGACACGGAGCTGCTGTCCTCGCTCGACGAGAACGGCCGCGAGTCGCTGCGGCTGCTCCTGGAGGGCCTCGACTCCCACTGGTCGCTCGACGGGCTCACCACCCTCGTCTACGGCGTGCCGAAGGTCATGGCCGGCCTGGAGCCCGACGCCAAGCCGACGCCGGAGCTGAAGGTCGCGCAGCGCGAGTTCTTCGCCCTGCTGTACCGCCTGCTGGTGACGCGGGAGACCGGCCCGCGTCTGCCCACGCTGCTGCTGGCCGTGGGCGCGGACCGCGTGCGCAAGCTGCTGGCCGCGTAGTCGGTCGGTGATGTGAGGAGGGCCCGCACCCCGAGGGGTGCGGGCCCTTTCGCGTACCGGGTCCGGGCGGGCCGGCCTGATCCGAAAGACACCCCTAGGCGATGTGCTCGCTCTCCAGGTCGCGCTGGTAGCGCTGCTTCAGCTCCGGCATCAGCCGGGTGATGGTCGAGAAGCTGCGCGGGTGCGTGATGCCGTGACGGTCCGAGAGGTATATGTCGACCTGCTCGGGGCTCGGGAGCTTGCCGTTCTCCTCGATGTACGTACGGACCACCTCGTACGCCGCCTCCGCGAACTTCACCTCGTCGATGTCGTCCGCGTCGCCCGGGGTCTCGGGCGCGGGCGGGTTCGTGGCCGGCTGCGGCTGCTCCGGGGCGGGCTCGGGGCCCTCGTACGCCGCCTTGGGAGCCTTGGGGGCCGCGAACCATGCGCTGTTGTGGGCCGCCGGCATCGCCGTCGGCTCGACGGCGAAGGGCGCCGGGGCGTGGAGGGGGGCGGGACGGGGACGGGGCTCGGGACGGGGACGGGCTGGGGCGCGGGCTGCGGGCCCTGGTGCGGTACCGGGGCCTGGGCCGGGGCGTGGGGCTCGGCCTGTGCGGGGGCCGGGGACTGGGCCGGGGCGTGGGCCTGGGCCGGGGCCTCGGACCGGGGCGCCTCGGGTTCCGGGGCTGCGGGGCCTCCGCGGCCTCGCGGGCCGCCGGCAGGGCGGCGCCGCGGGCGCCGCCGGGGCCGCGACCGGGGCCTTCGGCGCCGGAGGCAGCAGCACCGGGTCGATGCCCGCCGCCGCCAGCCCCTCCGGGGCCGTCTGCGCGAGCGGTACGCCGATCCGGGCGAGCCGCAGCGGCATCAGCGCCTCCACCGGCGCCTTGCGCCGCCACGCCCGCCCGTAGCGGGCCTGAAGCCGCGCCTGGTAGATCAGCCGGTCCTGCTCCATGGTGACGGCCTGCTCGTACGAGCGCAGCTCCCACAGCTTCATCCGACGCCACAGCTTGAAGGTGGGGATCGGGGAGAGCAGCCACCGCGTGATGCGCACGCCCTCCATGTGCCGGTCCGCGGTGATGTCCGCGATCCGGCCCACCGCGTGCCGGGCCGCCTCCACCGTGACCACGAACAGGATCGGGATCACGGCGTGCATGCCGACGCCCAGCGGATCCGGCCAGGCGGCGGCGCCGTTGAACGCGATCGTCGCCGCCGTCAGCAGCCACGCCGTCTGGCGCAGCAGGGGGAAGGGGATCCGGATCCACGTCAGGAGCAGGTCCAGCGCCAGCAGGACGCAGATGCCCGCGTCGATGCCGATCGGGAACACCAGCGAGAAGCTGCCGAAGCCTTTCTGCAAGGCCAGCGCCCGCACCGCGGAGTACGAACCGGCGAAGCCGATACCCGCGATGACCACGGCCCCGGCGACCACGACGCCGATGAGAATCCGGTGCGTTCGAGTCAGCTGCATCGCGGCCACCCGCGATCCCCTCCCCTTGTCGAGCTATGGCAGGCACAGCGTACGGGTGGCCGGAAGCCGCCCTTCCCGTAGGTCCCCCAAGGGTGTTGCCGCCGCGACCTCAGCTCTGGGGCGAGGCGGAGCCCGACGGCGAAGCCGAGCCCGACGGCGAGCCGGATCCGGACGGCGTGGCGGGCTGGTCGGCGGCGGCGCCGACGGAGCTCACGGTCTCCTTCGTCGCGGCGATCGCGTCCTGGAGCAGCTTGGCCTGGTCGGGGGCGGAGGCGCCCTCGTAGGCGGCACCGTTGTAGTCGATCGTGATGACGACGTTCTGGGTGCGGCTCACGATCGTGGTGTTGAGGAATTCGACGTCCTTCTTCACCCCGTAGGTGACCGACGTCGCCTGGTCGCCGATGCCGCCGGCCTGCTCGGCCTTGACGTCGCGCGCGCCCTCGGTGGTCTTCGCGGCCTCGATCTGCTTGTTGTACTGCTCCTCGGCGCGCTTGTTGCCGCTGCCGAGCGAGGCGTGCGAGTCGTAGCGGACCAGGGAGACGGAGAGCCAGCGGTACTGCGAGCCCTTCGTGCCGTCGGTGTCGAGACCGTTCCAGGTGCAGCTGGCGCGGTTGGCGAGGTCGTTGGACTTGGCCGCCGTGCCGTTCTTCTCCTTCGCCTCCGCCACGAGCGAATCGATGGTCTTGGTGGCGAGCGCCTTGCAGGGGTCGGGCAGCTTCGCGAACGCCACCTTCTCCAGCGTGGCCGAGGGCTTCGTGCTGGGCTGGGAGGACGCGGAGGAGTCGGACTTCTTCTTGCCGGAGTCCGAGGTCGAGCCCTTCCCCGAATCGGACGAGCAGCCGGCGACGGTGAGGATCACCGGGACGGCCGCACAGGCGAGGACGCGGGTGAGGCGCGAGGCAGATCGCTGCATGGTTCCTTCAGACGGTCGGGGTCTTCTTGTGGACGCGTTTCGGGCGCGGGATCGCGTGCAACGGTAGCCCGATCGGGTGGTCGCCTGCTGTGCGCGCCGTCACGATCTTCTCTTTTGTCCGCCTACGTCCCTTCCGGTGTTCGTTCCGGTTTCGCACGTTCACTCGTTGAAACGCTCGGCGAGGGCCTGCGCCAACTGGCGTGTCTTGTCCTGGGTTTCGCCGCTCGGCGGGACCGTGCCCGGGGCGGAGGGCTGCACGCTGTACTCGACGGTGACGAGGACGTTCGAGGTACGGAACACAATGCGCACGGTGCGCGCCTGCGCGGCGGTGGCGCCGGCCGCGCTGAGCTTGTCCTCGATGTACGCCTCGTTGCCGAGCCCCTCCAGGACGCGGGAGCCGAGCTCGGGCGGGCTGGTGGGCGAGGTCGAGGGGGATCCCGTGGCGGAGCCCGACGGGGAGGTGGCCGGCGACCCGGCGGGGGCCGGCGGGGCGGACGGGCCGGGGCTCGGCGCGGTGGAGCCGCCCGGGTTCGGGGTGCCCGGGGCTGCCGGGGTGCTCGCGGCGCTCGGGGTGGGGCTCGCCGTCGGGCCGGGGAACGGCAGGTGGGCGGCCGTCAGGCGGCTCACGTAGACCTGCCGGGCCTTGTCGTCGTCGCTCATGGCGGCGCGGTCGTAGGAGACGACCCGCTCGAAGCGGACGGACAACAGCAGCGTGCCCTCGGGGACCTGCGCGTTCCACCGGCAGCCGACGCGCCGGTCGCCGTCGAAGGAGGCGTCGGCGGTGCCCGCGTAGAGGCGGTCGCGCTCCTCGGTGGTGAGGGAGTCGGCGGCCGGGAGCATGGCGCGCAGCCGCTTGCCGTCGGCGGCCTTGCAGGGCTCGGGCAGGCTCCGGTACTTGCCCGGTTGGGCGGGGGTGGCGGTGCTGCCGCCGCCCTTGGCGTCGCCGGTGACACCGATGCCGTTGCCGTCGGTGCATCCGGTGAGGCCGGTCGCCCCGGCCACGAGCGCGGTGAGCATCGCGACCCCGGGCAGCACCCGGCGTCGTACCGCCTTGCGCCGCTCCACGTCCACTGGCACGTCCACTGGCACGCCTTGGCTCCCTTGGTTCCCTCGGGAAAATCCGTTGCCGCGACTTGGGCACGGATGGACACAATGTCTATCGCACGCGCTGGTGCCGGCGCCGGTTCCCTGTCTGCTTTGGGGCGATGAGCGAGGCTTTTGCGTAATCGGACTAATCTGCGGTTTTCGGGGGATGGGCGTCTTATGTCGTATGTAGAGGTACCAGGGGCGAACGTCCCGATCCGGATGTGGACCGATCCGGCGTCGGTCGAGGACAGCGCGATGCGCCAGCTCCGGAACACGGCCGGGCTGCCGTGGATCAAGGGCCTGGCCGTCATGCCGGACGTCCACTACGGCAAGGGCGCCACCGTCGGCTCGGTCATCGCCATGAAGGACGCGGTCTGCCCGGCGGCGGTGGGCGTGGACATCGGCTGCGGCATGTCGGCCGTGAAGACCTCCCTGACGGCGAACGACCTCCCGGGAGACCTGTCGAGACTGCGCTCGCGCATCGAGTCGGTGATTCCGGTGGGCATGGGCCTGCACAAGGAAGCCGTGGACCCGGCGCGGCTCTACGGCTTCTCGGAGTCGGGCTACGCGGACCTCTGGAAGCGCTTCGACTACCTCGCGGACGCGGTCAAATTCCGCCAGGATCGTGCCGTAAAGCAGATCGGAACGCTCGGATCCGGAAATCATTTCATCGAATTCTGTCTGGATGAGTCAGGTTCGGTCTGGCTGATGCTGCACTCCGGCTCCCGGAACATCGGCAACGAGCTGGCCGCGCACCACATCGGCGTGGCGCGGGGACTCGCGCACAACCAGAACCTGGTCGACCGCGACCTGGCGGTCTTCCTCGCGGCGACCCCGGAGATGGAGGCGTACCGCAACGACCTCTTCTGGGCGCAGGAGTACGCCAAGTTCAACCGCGCGGCGATGATGAGCCTCTTCAAGGAGGTCGTGCGCGGGGAATTCCGCAAGGCGAAGGTCTCCTTCGAGCAGGAGATCAGCTGCCACCACAACTACGTGGCGGAGGAGCGGTACGAGGGCATGGACCTGCTCGTCACCCGTAAGGGCGCGATCCGCGCGGGCAGCGGCGAGTACGGGATCATCCCCGGCTCGATGGGAACGGGCTCGTACATCGTGAAGGGACTCGGCAACGAGATGTCCTTCAACTCCGCTTCGCACGGGGCGGGCCGCAAGATGAGCCGTACGGCGGCGAAGAAGCGTTTCTCGGCGCGGGATCTGGCCGAGCAGACGCGGGGCGTCGAGTGTCGCAAGGACGCGGGTGTCGTGGACGAGATTCCCGCCGCCTACAAGTCGATCGAGCAGGTCATCGACCAGCAGACCGACCTGGTGCGCGTCGTGGCCAAGTTGAAGCAGGTCATCTGCGTCAAGGGCTGACGCCGGCGCGGGAGGGCGTCAGTCGAGCAGCATGTCCACGGACAGTTCGAGGGGCACCCCGAGGTGGTCGGGAAGCCTGAACGACGTGCCGCGCTTGAAGGCCCTGCGCAGTCGATAGCCGGCCCCGCGCGGATCCGTGTGGACCACGACTTCGTCGTGGTGGCGGTCGGCGACGATGTAGACGGGGACGTCGGCCTTGGCGTAGCTCTCCACCTTGGTGCCGATGTCGTCCGCCCAGTTCGAGGAGGTGACCTCCAGGATCAGGCGGAAGACGTCCGGCCGGTAGCAGTTCTTGACCACCTTGTGGTCCAGGAAATCCGCCTCGACGAGCGCGAAGTCCGGGACGGCGTAGTCGTCGTCGCCGGTGGGCAGCCAGATGCCGATGCCCTGGAGGAATTCCAGGCCCGCCTTTTCGGCCCCGGCCTCGTGGAAGGCCACGGTGAGCCGGGTCAGGGTGCGGGCGTGTCGCCCGTCGGCGGGTGGTGTCACGGTGAGCCTCCCCTGGAGAATCTCCACTCGGTGCCCGGGGAGCTCCCTGGAGAGTCGATCGGCGGCCTCCGCGATCGTGGTCTCGTGCTGCATCACGGCCATAGCCTCCTCCTCTTCGGGGCTCACGCTTCCGGAGCGTATCCGTGGCCGCCGACAAGCCGCGCGGATTCACCCGTACGGGCTCCGAGGGTGTGCGGAATGGGCAACTTCCGGTTGGGGGGAGGGGGTTGACCGGCACTGTTGGTCTAGACCAGGGTGGGCGGCATGGGGAGATCTCGTGTCGTCTTGGCCGCGTTCGCGGCGTTGTCGTTTGTCGTCGGGGGCGCCGGGGTGGCGCGGGCGGGGGTGGGGTTGCCGCCCGTCGTGTCGGCCGTGCCGACGCAGGAGAAGGTCGTCTTCATCACCATCGACGACGGCTGGAACCACGATCCGGAGGCGGCCCGGATCCTGCTGGAGAAGCGGGTGCCGGCCTCGTTGTTCCTGCTGCCCGACGCGACCTCGTACGACACCGGGTACTTCACCGCGCTCGCCGAGCGGGGCCGGGTGACGGTGGAGAACCACACCGTCAACCACCCCGACCTGACCACCCTCGACGCCGCCGGGAAGGACGCCGAGGTGTGCGGGGCCGGGGAGCGGCTGCGGGCGACGTTCGGGAAGACGCCGAAGCTGCTGCGGCCGCCGTTCGGGGCCGTCAACGACGACGTGCGGCTCGCGGCGAAGGCCTGCGGGGTGAAGGCGCTGATCACCTGGACGCACGACTTCACCACCTGGGGCCAGACGCCGCCGACCCCGCGGCTGAAGGCGGGGGACATCGTGCTGCTGCACTTCACGCCGACGCTCGCCGCCGACCTCCAGCGGGCCCTGGACGCGGCGAAGGCCGCCGGGCTGAAGCCGGCGCCCCTCATGCCGCACCTCAAGGCCGCCGGGTACGTCTCCTGAGGGCCATGACGGTGGTGGCGGCGCCTGCGGCGGCCGTCGCCGCCAGGGCCGCCCACGTCAGGGGGCCCGTACGGGGGCGGGTGGGGGTGGCGTCGGCGGCCAGGACGTCGTCGGGGGTGGCGGCGATGCCGGTGTATTCGACGCTCAGGGGTTCCTCAAGGCCGGCCGGGCCCCGGATGCGGCCGGCGGCGCCTTCGACCCGGCGGTCGATGCGCACCCTCAGGTAGGTCCGGTCGCCGCCGCAGCCGGTGGTGCGGGCTCCCGGGGTTCCGCAGTACGTCTCCTCGGACGGGTGGGTGTGCAGCTCGGGCGGGCGGAAGGAGACCCCTTCGGGCAGGTCGACCCGGACGTTCGTCGCGTACGCGAGGGGGATCGTGATCTCCTGCCCGACCCGGCCCCGCAGCGTCGGCGGCGTGGCGAGGAAGCCCCGGGCCGGCGGCGCGGCGTCCGTCTCGAACGGCATGCGCCCCGGTTCGCCGTAACCCCGGTCGCGGTCCAGGGTGTCGGCGCC
The DNA here is from genome assembly GCF_023515955.1 of Streptomyces sp. RerS4. Taxonomy (GTDB): domain Bacteria; phylum Actinomycetota; class Actinomycetes; order Streptomycetales; family Streptomycetaceae; genus Streptomyces. The sequence goes on along the minus strand of NZ_CP097322.1, from coordinate 3,216,584 downwards.
GACGGGTTTCAGGCCGAGGGCCGGGCCGGTGCCGTGCGTCCAGGTCGCCTCTCGGGTTCCGCTCCCGCCCGGCGCGGTGTCCAGGGGCGTGACGGCGTACGCGTACTCCCCCCGGACGGCGCCCAGCGCGCGCAGCGGCGCGTCGGTCTCGTACGCCTGGCCGGGGAGCGGCGGGCCGGGGAGGGTGCAGGCGGCCTCGCGGCCGTCGGGGGAGTAGGCGCAGTTCGCGTGGTCGGGCGCGAGGCGGGAGCCGTGGACGGACACGCGCAGCACCACCGGGCCGGGGGCGGGTGCGCCGGTGTTCACGAAGGCCGGGGTGAGCGGGGGCGCGGTGCTCCCGTCGATGGCGGGGACCGTCGTCCGCCGGTGGACGCGCAGCCGGAAGTCCGGTCTGCCGAGGTGTACGCGGGCCGTGTGGGTGACGGGCGCGAACGCTGGGCTGGTGAAGCGGGCCGTCACGGTCCCCGCGTACCCGCCGGCGCCGCCGCCGGGGGCCGTCATCGTGAACGGCAGGACGTCGCGGTCCGGCCCGGCCGGGCGCAGGACGCACCGCACGCGGCCGGGTGACGCGGCGCAGCCGGGGGCCAGGTCGCGCAGGCGGACCCGGCCGGCCAGGGCGGAGACGTCGTACTCGGCGACGACCCCGTGCAGGGCCCCGCGGCGCGGTGCCCGCAGGGAGGTTTCGAAGACGGTCGCGTCGGCGACGAAGAACGTGGTGCGGGGCTGCCACAGCCGCAGGGCGGGTGCGTCCGGCGCGGCGGGTCCGGGCGGCATGACGGAGGCGCCGGGCGCCACGACCGCCGGGGCGGCCAGAAGCGTCGCCAGGGCGACGAGCCTCGCCCGTGTACCCGTACCTCCGAACATCCCCGGCCCCCCCGATCGGCTCGGCTCAGAGCTCGCGGTGGACCTTCGTGTTCGAGGCCTGGGCGCGGGGGCGGACCACCAGGAGGTCGATGTTGACGTGGCTGGGGCGGGTCACCGCCCAGGTGATGGTGTCGGCCACGTCGTCGGCGGACAGCGGTTCGGCCACGCCCGCGTAGACCTTGGCGGCCTTGTCGGTGTCGCCGCGGAAGCGGGTGGTGGCGAACTCCTCGGTCTTGACCATGCCGGGCGCGATCTCGATGACGCGGACCGGCTGTCCGACGATCTCCAGGCGGAGGGTCTCGGCGAGGACGCGGGCGCCGTTCTTGGCGGCGACGTAGCCCGCGCCGCCCTCGTAGGTGGCGTGGCCGGCGGTGGAGGAGAGGACGACCACCGTGCCGTCGCCGGAGGCGGTGAGGGCGGGCAGGAGGGCCTGGGTGACGTTGAGGGTGCCGATGACGTTGACCTCGTACATCGTGCGCCAGTCGGCCGGGTCGCCGGTGGCGACGGGCTCGGCGCCGATGGCGCCGCCGGCGTTGTTGACGAGGACGTCGCACCGGGCGAGGGAGGCGGCCAGCGCGTCCACGGCGGCGCGGTCGGTGACGTCGAGGGCGTGCGCGGTGGCCTCGTGCCCGGCGGCGGTCAGCTCGGCGGCGAGGGCCGCGACGCGGTCCTCGCGGCGGGCGGTGAGCACGACGTGGTAGCCGGCGGCGGCCAGCTGCCGGGCGGTGGCCGCGCCGATTCCGCTGCTCGCGCCGGTGACTACGGCGGTTCGGGTGGCCGGGCGCGTGCTCATGGGCGGGGCTCCTCGTGCGGTCGTTCGCGGGGCGTGCGCGTACGGGCGGCCGTGCGGGCCGTTCCGGCCGTGCGGGCCGTTCGTTCGTACGGGCGATTCCCGGCCAGCATAGGCATGGTCAGCGGCGCGGCGCGTACATGATCACGGCCATTCCGGCGAGGCAGACGAGGGCGCCCACGACGTCCCAGCGGTCGGGTCGGTAGCCGTCGGCGACGACGCCCCACAGGAGCGAGCCGGCGACGAAGACGCCGCCGTACGCCGCCAGGACGCGGGCGAAGTCGCCCTGGGGCTGGAGGGTGGCGACGAATCCGTAGAGCCCGAGGGCGATGACGCCGGCGCCGATCCACGCCCAGCCCTTGTGCTCGCGCACGCCTTGCCAGACCAGCCAGGCGCCGCCGATCTCCAGGAGGGCGGCGAGGGCGAAGAGGGCGGCGGAGCGGGTGACCAGCATGGCCTGAAGCCTACGCAGGCGAATGGCTCTGGGCTCGCCCTCGTTCGTGTGATGGTCCGACCGGCGGGTGGGGCGGGACCCTAGCGTCCGCGCGAGGACACGAGGAGGTGGTGGCGGTGCGCCGTGGCGCCGTACGGAGTGTGGTGGTGGCGGGGCTGCTGGTGCTGGCCGGTGCCGCCCAGACGGGGGCCGGGGTGTGGGCCGCCGGGCCCGGCGGGGGCGCGGATCCGGAGGCCGACGTGGCGTACCACGGGCGGGTGCTCCTGGACGGCGGGCGGCTGCGGGTGTGGATGGTGCCGCACAACGAGGGCCCGGCCGCGCTGGCGAACGCGACCGTGCGGGTACGGCTGTCCGCCGACCTCGCCGACCGGCAGGAGTTGGCCGGCGGGTGCGCGCGGGCGGGGCTGCGGGAGGTGGTGTGCGAGACGGGCGCGCTGCCGCCGCACGGGCAGGGGCGGCACATCGGGCTGGTGCTGGCGTTGCGGGACCGGCCGGCGGAGGTCCTGGTGCGGGTCGACACCTGGTGGAACGGCGGCGCGACCGACCGCGACCTCACCAACAACGACCACGTGGTGCTGGCGCTGGACACGGGGGACGCGTACGCCTTCTGACCACGGGCCGCTCACCCGGACGGCTTACGCGGCTTACGCGGCCTACACGGCCGCGCCGTCCCCGAACTCGGCCAGTGCCTCGCCGACGATGCGTTCCAGTCGGGCGTGGTGGGCGCCGCGCCAGTAGACGCGCTCGCACGCGGCGCACTGCGCGAACACGTCGTACGAGCGCTGCGTGCCGTGCTCCAGTCGGTCGCCGACGCTGTCCTTGTCGGCTTCGCGCAGGGGCCCGTTGCAGGCGGTGCAGCGGGTCCAGGGCGCGAGTTCGGGGGCGAACCGGCCGAGGACGTCGCGCAGTTGCTCGTCGGGGTTGTCGCTGTAGACGTACGCCCCGGCGAAGATCTCGCGGCGGCGCAGCAGGCCGCGGTCGCGGGAGAGCAGGACGCGGTGTTCGGCGGCGGAGCGGGTGGCGAGGGCGGGGTCGCCCGGGTCCTCGTTGTCGTAGGCGGCGTCGACGCCGAGCAGCCGCAGGCGGCGGGCGAGGGTGCCGAGGTGGACGTCGAGGAGGAAGCGCAGCGGGGCCCCGTCGATCCGCTGGGGGCGCTCGACGCCCCGCACCTCGACGGACTGGCCTGCTCGGGGCACGTACGAGAACGGCACCTCGTGGCCGTCGACGAGCAGTCGGCCGACCTCCGTGAGGGGCACGCCGGCCGACTCGACGACGTGGCCGAGGCTGGAGGCGCCGTCGGTGGTGGTCGGTACGCGGTCCACGCGCCGGCTGGGCGGGGCGAAGAGGCGCAGTTCGGGGGCGAGGGTGAGATGGATGGCGGGACCGTTCACGGGCCCAGCATGCCATCGGACGGCGGTGTGGTGCGGGGGATTTCCGGGGGCGCGGTGGCTTCGTCGTAGGCGGCGCGATGGGCGCTGACCTCGTCGAAATGGTTCTCGGCCCAGCGCTTCACGGAGGACAGGAGGCAGCCGAGGCTGACGCCGAGTTCGGTGAGGCGGTAGTCGACGCGGACGGGGACGGGGACGGGGACGGGGACGGGGACGGGGACGGTGGGGTGACGGTGCGGGTACGGGGCTTGGGCGCCGCCGCCTTCGTCCCGCGCGGCGAGGCTCCGGCCGCTCCGGTGGACGGGGTGCCGGACGCGGCCGTCCTGGGCGCGCCCGCGTTGGCCGCGGTCCGCGACGGCGGCGTCTACGTCGGCCTCATCCCCGGCGCCGCCCCGGCCGCCGATCGGGGCGTCCGCGTCGTCGAGCAGGAGGTCGCCCCCGACGGCGCCCCCCTCGCCGAGCTGGTGGCCCTGGTCGACGCGGGCGCGCTGACCCTGCGCGTCGCCGACACCTTCGACCTCGCCGACGCCCCGAAGGCCCACACGGCCCTCACCACCCCGGGCACCCGGGGCCGCGTGATCCTCACGGCCGCCTGACGGGGCCCGCGCCGGGCCCGCGTCGGCGGGGGCCGGTGCCGCCGACCGACTCGCCGGACGGCTCCGGCACGATCCGGAACATCCGTCCCGCCGCCGGCTCGCGGGCGCCGGGTTCCTGGTACCGCCGGTGGGGTCGGTGCGCTTTTGCGGTGACTCGGGGCCGCCGAGGTGGCGGGTCGTCTCCGGCTCGTCGCAGCGCTCCGGCAGCCGGAAACGTCGGGGCCTCAGGCCGCCGGCGGTAGCCGCGGCTCCCTGCGCGCGGCCGTGCGGGTCAGGGCCAGACCAGGCAGTACGGCTGGTGGCCGGCCTCGTGGAGGCGGTGGGAGAAGTCCTGCCACTCGTGCAGGAGCTGGTAGACGTTGAACGCGTCGCTCGGGCCGCCCCGGTCGGGGACCGTCGACCAGATGAAGGCCGCCGCGCCCACCGACTCCTCGCCGACCCCGCGCAGCGGGTCGACCACCGTCATGGGGAGCTTGACCACCGCGTAGTCGGGGTGCAGGACGACCAGCTCCAGCGGGGGCACCTTGTGCAGGGGTATGCCCTCGATGCCGGTCAGGACCATCGCGGCCACCGTCTCCGGCTTGATCTTGGTGAACATGCCGCCCATGCCGAGCTCGTCGCCGCCCAGCTCCTCCGGGCGCATCGTCTGCGGCACGCGCGCGGCCGTCGCCCCGTCGGGCGCGCCGAAGTACTTGTACGTCACGCCCATGCCGCGGCCCTTGGGGAGGCCGTCTTCGGGGTCCTCGCCGGCCGCGCTCCCGGGGGTCTCGCCCGGTGCCGGTACGGGATCGGCGGCCTCGGCACCGCGCCGGTGCCTGCCCCGCCGGCGGGCTTCACGGGCGCGCTGCGGGTCCAGGCCGTCCGTACCCTCGCCCGGTCCACCACCGCGTTGCATATCTCCACCCGACACGTATTGCCTGCCCCGGCCCCGCGGCCCCCGCCACGCAGCCTGATCATCATGGCAGTGACCTCCCCCGCGGCGGCGCGGTGAAACGCCCGTCCGCAAGTCTGTCGCGGCCTCTGAGACCATGGCTGGTGTGAGCTACCCGTACCCGTATGAAGCCCCAGTTTCGCAGACGCTCTTCGAGCGCGCGTCCCTCGTGACCCCCGGCGGCGTGAACTCTCCCGTGCGCGCCTTCCGTGCCGTGGGCGGTACGCCCCGGTTCATGGTGTCCGGTACCGGTCCGTATCTGACCGATGCCGACGGGCGCGAGTACGTCGACCTCGTCTGCTCGTGGGGGCCGATGATTCTCGGCCACTCCCACCCCGAGGTGATCGAGGCCGTCCAGGCCGCCGTCGCCCGCGGCACGTCCTTCGGCACGCCCGGCGAGGGCGAGGTCGCCCTCGCCGAGGAGATCGTCGCCCGGATCGAGCCCGTCGAGCAGGTGCGTCTGGTGTCGTCCGGCACCGAGGCGACCATGTCGGCGATCCGGCTGGCGCGCGGCTTCACCGGCCGCGCCAAGGTCGTCAAGTTCGCCGGCTGCTACCACGGTCACGTCGACGCGCTGCTGGCCGCCGCCGGTTCCGGTCTGGCGACCTTCGCGCTGCCCGACACCCCCGGCGTGACGGGCGCGCAGGCCGGCGACACGATCGTGCTCCCCTACAACGACCTCGACGCGGTGCGGGCGGCGTTCGCCGCGCACCCCGGTGAGATCGCCTGCGTCATCACCGAGGCCGCGCCCGGCAACATGGGCGTCGTGACCCCGGGCGAGGGGTTCAACCAGGGTCTGGCCGACCTGTGCCGCGAGAACGGCGCGCTGTACATCTCCGACGAGGTGATGACCGGTTTCCGCACCTCGCGCGCCGGCTGGTACGGCGTCGACGGGGTCAAGCCCGACCTGATGACCTTCGGCAAGGTCATGGGCGGCGGCTTCCCGGCGGCGGCGTTCGGTGGTCGCGCCGACGTCATGGGCCACCTGGCCCCGGCCGGCCCGGTCTACCAGGCGGGCACGCTCTCCGGTAACCCGATCGCCACCGCCGCCGGTCTCGCGCAGCTGCGGCTGCTGGACGGGGCGGCGTACGCGAAGGTCGACGCGGTCTCGAAGGAGATCCAGGGCCTGGTGACGGCGGCGCTGACGAAGGAGGGCGTGGCGCACCGGCTGCAGACCGCGTCCAACATGTTCTCGGTGTTCTTCACCGAGGACGAGGTCCGCAACTACGACGACGCGAAGAAGCAGGAAGGGTTCCGCTTCAACGGGTTCTTCCACTCGATGCTGTCGCAGGGCGTGTACCTGCCGCCGTCGGCGTTCGAGTCGTGGTTCGTGTCGACGGCCCACGACGAGCGGGCGATCGAGCGGATCGCCGCCGCGCTGCCGGCGGCGGCGCGTGCCGCCGCGGAGGCGACGGCATGAGCGACATCACCGTCGTCCACCTGATGCGGCACGGCGAGGTGCACAACCCCGACGGCGTGCTCTACGGGCGCCGTGCGGGCTACCACCTCTCCGAGCTGGGCCGGCAGATGGCCGACCGGGTCGCCGAGCACCTCCAGGACCGGGACATCACGCACGTGGTGGCCTCGCCGCTGGAGCGCGCGCAGGAGACGGCCGCGCCGATCGCCAAGACGCACGGGCTGGACCTGGCGACGGACGGGCGGCTCATCGAGGCGGCCAACGTCTTCGAGGGCAAGACCTTCGGCGTCGGGGACGGGGCGCTGCGCAAGCCGGGCAACTGGAGGCACCTGACGAACCCGTTCAAGCCGTCGTGGGGCGAGCCGTACGTCGAGCAGGTCGTGCGGATGATGAGCGCGATCGAGGCGGCGCGGGACGCGGCGCGCGGGCACGAGGCGGTGGCGGTCAGCCACCAGCTGCCGATCTGGATCGTGCGGAGCTTCGCGGAGAAGCGGCGGCTGTGGCACGACCCGCGGCGGCGGCAGTGCACGTTGGCGTCGCTGACGTCGTTCACGTACCAGGGGGACCGGCTGGTCTCGGTGGGGTACAGCGAGCCGGCGCGGGATCTGGTGCCCGCGCATCTCCTGGCCGGAGCGAAGCCGGTGAAGGGGAAGTCGAAGGCGTTCGGGGCTTAGGGAGTGTCCGGCGGGGTTTGCCGGGGGCTCCCCCCCCCCGGACCCCCGCGCCTCGAACGCCGGCGGGGCCGGCTGGTGGCCGCGCGCGGTTGGGTTTGGCCCGGCGGTCTTGCGTTTATATGACATTGCATGAGCGATGTGCGCGGATTCAGCCGAAGGGGACTTCTCGGACTCGGCGCCGCCGCCGCGGTCGGGGTCGCCGGGTGTGGGTTTGGTGGCGGGGACAGGCCGCGGGGGGTCGGGGGCGGTCCTCCCGTCGCGGTGATCGGGGACGGGTCCACCGCGGACACCGGTCCGCAGCCCCGCCAGCCCGACCGGCCCGTCCCCCTCCAGCCGGGCGAGACCCCGCCGCAGTTCGTCGTCTTCAGCTGGGACGGCGCCGGGGAGATCGGCAACGGCCTCTTCCCGCGCTTCCTCAAGCTCGCCAAGGACCACGGCGCGACGATGACCTTCTTCCTCTCCGGGCTCTACCTCCTCCCCGAGTCGAAGAAGCACCTCTACGCCCCGCCGAACAACCCCGTCGGCGCCTCCGACATCGGCTACCTCAAGGACGAGAACGTCCGCGCCACCCTCACCCACGTCCGTCAGGCCTGGCTCGACGGCCACGAGATCGGCACCCACTTCAACGGCCACTTCTGCGCCGGCTCCGGCTCCGTCGCCCGCTGGTCGCCGACGGACTGGCGCAGCGAGATCGACCAGGCCGTGTCGTTCGTCACCAACTGGCGCACGAACACCGGCTTCACCGACCTGCCGCCGCTCCCCTTCGACTACCGCCGCGAGCTGACCGGCTCCCGCACCCCCTGCCTCCTCGGCCAGGAGGGCCTGCTGATCACCGCCCGCGAGCTGGGCTGGCGCTACGACGCCTCCTCGCCCGGGGGCCTGCAGCGGTGGCCGGTGAAGAAGGAGGGGATCTGGGACCTGCCCCTGCAGTCCCTGCCGTTCCCCGGCCACACCTTCGAGGTGTTGTCGATGGACTACAACATCCTCGCCAACCAGTCGAAGAGCACCACCCGGGGCGTCCCCGCCAACTACCCGACGTGGCGCACCCAGGCGACCGCCACCTACCTCGGCGGTTTCCGCCGCGCCTACGAGACCAACCGCGCGCCCCTGTTCATCGGCAACCACTTCGAGGAGTGGAACGGCGGCATCTACATGGACGCCGTCGAGGAAGCACTCAAGGCCATGTCGGACAAAAGGGACGTAAGGCTCGTATCCTTCCGGCAGTTCGTCGACTGGCTGGACGTCCAGGACCCGAAGACGCTCGCCCGACTGCGCTCCCTCGCGGTCGGTCAGGCGCCGAGCGGCGGTTGGGGCGCGTACCTCTCGGCGGTCTGAGCTGGTCCCGATTCCGTTCTGACCAGCCTCTTAACACCCCTTCGGGGGGTGCGGAAGATCCGCAAATCGCTCATGCGAAACTTTTCACATGAGCCTTAGCCGCGCCCCCCGACGCCGCCGCTCGACCAGCGGCCGCGCCACCCTGCTGACCGCGGTGACCCTCGCGAGCGCCCTGACCCTTACGGCGTGCGGCGATTCGGGCAGCGGCAGCAAACCGTCCGGCTCCGCCGGCGGCTACGTGACCGGCCCCAGCGGCATCTCCACCGTCGCGAAGGGCGACCGCGCGGAAGCCCCCAAGCTCGACGGCGAGACCGTCGACGGCAAGACGCTCGACACGACCACCCTCAAGGGCAAGGTCGTCGTCCTCAACGTCTGGGGCTCCTGGTGCCCGCCGTGCCGCGCCGAGGCCCCGTACTTCGCGAAGGTCTCCAAGGAGCTCGCCGACGCCGGCAAGGACGTCGCCTTCGTCGGCATCAACACCCGCGACAACAGCAAGCAGAACGCCGCCTCCTTCGAGGCGAACTTCGGGATCACCTACCCGAGCCTCTACGACCCCGACGGCAAGCTGATGCTCCGCTTCCCCAAGGGCACCCTGAACGCGCAGTCCATCCCCTCCACGATCGTCCTCGACAAGGAGGGCAAGATCGCCGCCCGCACCCTGGTCGCGGTCAACGAGGAGCAGCTGCGCTCGATGATCGACCCGCTCCTCGCGGAGCAGTGACCTCGTGGACCCCCACCTCCTCCTCGCCGCCGAGACCGGTGTGAACACGACCGTGCTGAGCGGGGGACTGCTGCTGGCCCTGCCGATCGCGCTCCTCGCGGGTCTGGTCTCCTTCTTCTCCCCCTGCGTGCTGCCCCTGGTCCCCGGCTACCTGTCCTACGTGACCGGCATAGGCGGCGCCGACCTCGCCGAGGCCAGGCGCGGCCGGATGGCGGCCGGTGCGGGCCTGTTCATCCTCGGCTTCACCGCCGTCTTCGTCTCGACCGGCGCGCTCTTCGGCCAGTTCGGCGACGTCTTCCAGGGCGAGAACAAGGACGTCATCACACGGGTCCTGGGCGGCCTGGTGATCCTCCTCGGCCTCTTCTTCATGGGAGCGATCCCGGGACTGACGATGCGCGAGTTCCGCTTCCACCGGAAGCCGACGGCGGGCCTGCTCGGCGCGCCCGTGCTCGGCGTGCTCTTCGGCATCGGCTGGACCCCCTGCATGGGCCCGACCCTCGCCGCCGTGAACACGCTCGCGATCTCCCTCGACGACGCCAGCGCCGCGCGCGGCGCGCTGCTCATGGTCGTCTACTGCTTCGGCCTGGGCCTGCCCTTCATCCTCGCCGCGATCGCCTTCCGCAAGGCGCTCGGCGCTTTCGGCTGGGTGAAGAAGCACTATGCGTGGGTGATGCGCATCGGCGGCGGCATGCTGATCGTGACCGGTCTGCTGCTCGTCACAGGAACGTGGGACAGCATCGTGGGCGAGATGCAGGGCTGGACCAACGGCTTCACGGTGGGGATCTGAGGACTACACGGACATGAGTACGACCGACAAGGCGTCCCCCGAGGCGCCGCACACCTCCACCGCCGAGGCGGACGCCGACGCCGCGGCCGGCGCGCAGCTCTCCACGGCCCCCGTCGAGGACGGCCCCGCCGCGCCCGTCGGCATCGGCGTGATCGGCTGGGCCCGCTGGTTCTGGCGGCAGCTCACCTCCATGCGGGTGGCGCTGATCCTGCTGTTCCTGCTCTCCCTCGGCTCCATCCCCGGCTCCCTCATCCCGCAGACGCAGGTCGACGCGCTGAAGGTGTCGGACTGGAAGAAGCAGCACGAGTTCTGGGTGCCGGCCGCCGAGAAGCTCCAGCTCTTCGACGTCTACAGCTCGGTGTGGTTCTCCGCGATCTACATCCTGCTGTTCGTGTCGCTCATCGGCTGCATCGTCCCGCGCACCTGGCAGTTCGTCGGGCAGCTCACGGGCCGCCCGCCGGGCGCCCCCCGCCGCCTCGACCGGCTGCCGGCGTACGCGACGTGGCGTACGGAGAAGGATCCCGAGGAGGTCCTCGCCTCGGCGAAGGCCGTGCTCGGCGGGCGCCGCTTCCGGACGCAGACGCGCGGGAACGCCGTCGCCGCCGAGAAGGGCTACCTGCGCGAGGCCGGGAACCTGGCCTTCCACATCGCCCTGATCGTGATGCTGGTGGCGTTCGCGTGCGGGCAGCTCTTCAAGTCCGAGGGCGGCAAGCTCGTCCTGCGCGGCAAGGGCTTCGCCAACACGCTGACCCAGTACGACGACTTCAAGTCCGGCAGCCTCTTCTCCTCCGACGACCTGCCGCCGTTCTCCTTCACCCTCGACCGGTTCGACGCGACCTTCGAGAAGAGCGGCCCGCAGAAGGGCACCCCGCGCGACTTCAAGGCGTACGTCACCTACAGCGAGGGCGCGCACGGGGAGCCGCGGAAGGCCGAGATCGAGGTCAACAAGCCGCTGGAGATCGACGGCTCCAAGGTCTACCTGCTGGGCCACGGCTACGCGCCGATCATCTCGGTGACCGACCCCACCGGCAAGGTGATCTACAAGGACGCCGTGCCGATGCTGCCCTTCGACGCCAACCTCAGCTCCTCCGGCGCCGTCAAGGTCACCGACGGCTACCGCAACAAGAACGGCGACAAGGAACAGCTCGGCTTCAACGCCATGTTCGTGCCGACGTTCGCGGGCGCGGGCCAGGGCACGATGCTCTCGCAGTTCCCGGCCCTGGACTTCCCCGTCCTCGCGCTCAGCGCCTACCACGGCAGCCTCGGCGTCGACTCCGGCCTGCCGCAGAACGTGTACCGGCTGAACACCTCCAAGCTGCAGGAGTTCAAGGACGCCGACGGGCAGCTGTTCAAGAAGCGCATGCTGCCCGGCGAGACGATGGAGCTGCCCGGCGGTGAGGGCACCGTCAAGTTCGAGGGCATCGAGCGCTGGGCGACGTTCTCGATCACCCAGCAGCCCGGCAACGGCCTGGCGCTGGCCGGTGCCATCGTCGCCATCGGCGGCCTGGCCGCCTCCCTGTTCATCCAGCGCCGCCGCGTCTGGGTCCGCGCGGTGCGCGGCGAGGACGGCGTGACGGTCGTCGAGATGGCCGGCCTGGGCCGCAGCGAGTCCGCGAAGCTGCCCGAGGAGCTGTCGGTGCTGTCCGGCGCCCTGTACGAGCGGGCGCCGTCGCCGCCCGCCGCATCCACGAACCCCGACGCACCTGACGAATCCGACGTACCCGATGAAGAAGTCCCGGCGAACCGAGAAGGAGAGCGCGGATGACGCTGCTCGCGGCCGCGGCCAACGAGAGTCTGGCCGAGCTCAGCAACAAGCTGGTCTACGCGTCGATGGCGGTCTACACGCTCGCCTTCCTCGCGCACATCACCGAGTGGGTCTTCGGCAGCCGCAGCAAGGTGGGCCGTACGGCCGCCGCGCTGACGGCCGACCGGACCAAGGCGGACGCCCCCGCCGTGCAGGTGCGCACGAAGGGCGGGGGGACGGCCGTCCTCGACAGGCCGAAGGTCGTCACCCGTTCCGCCGCCGGCACCCGTGACGTGCCGGACGGCCCCGGCGCGGCCGGCGGCACCGAGAAGGGCGACCTCTACGGGCGCATCGCGGTCTCGCTGACCGTCCTCGGCTTCCTCATCGAGGCGGGCGGCGTCGTCACCCGCGCGATGTCGGTGGAACGGGCCCCCTGGGGCAACATGTACGAGTTCTCGGTGACCTTCTCCACGGTCGCCGTCGGCGCCTACCTGCTGCTCCTGGCCCTGAAGAAGAACGTCCGCTGGCTCGGACTGATCCTGGTCACGACCGTCCTGCTGGACCTCGGCATCGCCACCACCTGGCTGTACACCGAGAGCGACCAGCTGGTCCCGGCCCTGCACTCGTACTGGCTGTGGATCCACGTCTCCACCGCCATCTTCTGCGGAGCCGTCTTCTACATCGGCGCGGCCGGCGCGGTGCTGTACCTCTTCCGCGACGGCTACGAGAGCCACCTGGAGGCCGGCCGTACGCCGGGACGTTTCCGCACCTCGGTGATGGAGCGGCTGCCCTCCGCCGCCTCGCTCGACAAGTTCTCGTACCGGATCAACGCGGCCGTCTTCCCGCTGTGGACCTTCACCATCGTCGCCGGCGCCATCTGGGCGGGCGACGCCTGGGGCCGCTACTGGGGCTGGGACCCCAAGGAGGTCTGGTCCTTCGTGACCTGGGTGGCCTACGCCTGCTACCTGCACGCGCGCGCCACCGCCGGCTGGAAGGGCCGCAAGGCCGCCTACCTCGCGCTCTTCGCGTTCGCCTGCTGGATCTGGAACTACTACGGCGTGAACATCCTGCTCAGCGGCAAGCACTCGTACGCGGGCGTCTGACCCCCGACGGTGGCACGCTGGTGGTATGTCTCCCGTGAGCCATGCCACCAGCACCCCGCACGGCCCCGGCCGCTGGGACGTCCGCTTCGAGGTGCACCTGCCGTACGCCTACGAGGCCCTGTGGCCCGCCCTCACCACGGCGGACGGGCTGCGCGGCTGGCTGGCCGAGGCCGAGGTGCCCGAGCGCAGGCTCGGCGGGGCCGTCACCCTGCGCCGCCCAGGGAGCCGGGCCGCCTCGTCCGGCCGGATCACGGCCTGGGACGTCGAACGGGTCGCCGAGTACACCCTCCGCGCGGACGACGAGCCCGGCGCCTGGCAGGGGCGCATCCGCTTCCACCTGGAACCCGTCGGCACCGACTCGACGGTGATCCGCTTCCTGAACGAACGCGGCGGCTCCGACGAGGAGCGCCTCGATTGCCTGGCCGACTGGCACGAGCGCTTCGAACGGCTGGAAGCCGTCCTGACGGGCCATCCCCTCCCGCCCGCCGGCCGCCGGGCCGAGCTGCGGGCCTCCTACGCGTCCTTCTCCAGGACGTAGGCGTTCCGGCGTTTCACCACACCGGGTTTCACCACACCGGGTTTCACCACACCGGCCGCAGTGGCGGCAGCTCCCCGTCCCCGTTCAGCGCCCGGATCGCGCGGCCCAGTTCGACGCGCAGGGTCCTGAGGTCGGCGTGCGCGCCGATCTCGGCCTCCAGTGCGTGCAGGACGCGTCCGGCGGTGGCGAGGTGGTCGGTCGCGGCGGCGGTCAGCACCACCAGCTTGCGCCGCCCGCCGTCGGGGTGCGGCTCGCGGCGGACGTAGCCGCGCCGCTCCAGGTCGTCGACGAGCTGCCCGGCGGCCTGCTTGGTCACCCCCAGCCGTTCGGCCAGCTCGGTGGCGGTGGCGCCGGGGCCCTTGAGGGCCTGGAAGGCCATGCCGTGCAGGGGGCGCAGGTCGGCGTACCCGGCGTCGGCGAGGCGTCGGGAGAACTCGCCGAGCATCAGCTGGAAGCCGATCCCGAGGAGGAAGGTCAGCTCGATGCCGGGATCCGCCGCGTCTTGCGTGGGTGAGGTCACGCAAACATGGTGACACAGGCGAGTAAAGCTGCTTTACTCGCGGTCTTGAGTAAAGCCGCTTTACTTGCTGCGGCCGTGCTCTCACCGACGCCGAACAGACGAGGACCCGCCTTGCACGTGATCAGCGTTTCCCCCGACAACGTCACCGTTTCCCCGAACGCCACCATGACCGGCCTCGCCGCCCCCAGCCGGGGCAGCTCCGAGCTGAGCACCTGGCACGTCGACATGGCCGCCGGCGCCACCGGCCCCGAACACCGCGTCAACCGCGAACAGGTCTGGCTGCTCACCGCAGGCTCCCTGGAGGTCACCTGCGACGGCCGCACCGAGAAGGTGACCACCGGTCAGACCCTGGTGCTGCCCCCGGACGTCGTCCGGCGCATCCACGCGCCCGAGCACTTCGAGGCGTACGTCGTCATGCGCGCCGACGGCGTCGTCTCGGTCCCCGGCACCGAGGGCACCCGCGAACTCCCCTGGGCGCGGTAGCCGTCCCGGGGTGGCGGGGGGCGGGGCGGGTCAGGCCTGGTCGCCCTTGCCCGGCTCGCCCTTGTCGGGCTCGTCGGAGCCGTTCCCGTTCCCGTTGCCGTTCCCGTTGCCCTTTCCCTTGCCGTCGCCCTTGTCCTGGTCCTGGTCAAGGGACTTCAGGAACTCTGGGTTGTCGTCCGGCGCCACCCACTGACCGCGCCGCGCACGACCCCCGCCGACGCCCCGGCTCCCGCCGCCGACCTGCGTCCGCTGCTTGCCGGCGGACAGCCAGACCACCGGGCCGACGATCGAGAAGAGCAGGATGATCAGCACCCAGACGCCCTTCGGGAGGTGCTTGACCTCCTCCTCGGGCGTGTTCAGGCAGTCGATGAAGGCGTAGATGGTCAGTGCGAGGAGAAGCAGGAACGGCAGATAGCGCAGCACGGTGTGGGACCGACTCCCCGGCAGTGGCGGCGGGCCCGCGCGGGGCCCGGTGACATCCCCAGGGTAGTTGGTGACGGATACTGGGCCCCATGGCTTACGACGATCTCCGCTCGCTGCTCCGGGCTCTGGAGCGGGAGGGCGACCTCAAGCGCATCAAGGCCGAAGTCGACCCGTACCTGGAGGTCGGGGAGATCGTCGACAGAGTGAACAAGGCGGGGGGTCCCGCGCTCCTCTTCGAGAACGTCAAGGGCTCGGCGATGCCGCTCGCCATGAACGTCTTCGGGACCGACCGCCGCCTCCTCAAGGCCCTCGGCCTGAAGTCCTACGGCGAGATCAGCGACAAGATCGGCGGGCTGCTGAAGCCCGAACTGCCCCAGGGCTTCATCGGCGTCCGCGAGGCCTTCGGCAAGCTCGGCTCGATGGTGCACGTGCCGCCGAAGAAGGTGAAGGGCGAGTCCGCGCCCGTCCAGGAGGTCGTGCTCACCGGCGACGACGTCGACCTGGACCGGCTGCCGGCGCTGTTCACCTGGCCCAAGGACGGCGGCGACTTCTTCAACCTCGGCCTCACGCACACCAAGCACCCCGAGACCGGCGTGCGCAACCTCGGCCTCTACCGCCTCCAGCGCCACGACAAGCGCACCATCGGCATGCACTGGCAGATCCACAAGGACAGCCGCAACCACTACGCCGTCGCCGCCGCGCGCGGCGAGCGGCTGCCGGTCGCGATCGCCTTCGGCTGCCCGCCGGCCGTCACCTACGCGTCCACCGCGCCGCTGCCGGGCGACATCGACGAGTACCTGTTCGCCGGGTTCGTCGCGGGCAAGCGCATCGAGATGGTCGACTGCAAGACGGTCCCGCTCCAGGTCCCGGCCAACGCCGAGGTCGTCATCGAAGGCTGGCTGGAGCCGGGCGAGATGCTCCCCGAGGGCCCCTTCGGCGACCACACCGGCTTCTACACCCCGCAGGAACCCTTCCCCGCGCTGAAGATCGACTGCGTGACGATGCGCAAGCGCCCGCTGCTCCAGTCGATCGTCGTCGGCCGGCCGCCGACGGAGGACGGCCCGCTGGGTCGCGCGACGGAACGCTTCTTCCTGCCGCTCCTGAAGATCATCGTCCCGGACATCGTGGACTACCACCTGCCCGAGTCGGGCGGCTTCCACAACTGCGCGATCGTCTCGATCGACAAGAAGTACCCCAAGCACGCGCAGAAGGTCATGCACGCCATCTGGGGCGCCCACATGATGTCGCTGACCAAGCTGATCATCGTGGTGGACAAGGACTGCGACGTCCACGACCTGCACGAGGTGTCCTGGCGGGCGCTCGGCAACACCGACTACTCCCGCGACCTGACGGTGGTGGAGGGGCCGGTGGACCACCTCGACCACGCCTCGTACCAGCAGTTCTGGGGCGGCAAGGCGGGCATCGACGCCACGAGGAAACTGCCGGAGGAGGGTTACACCCGCGACGGCGGCTGGCCCGACATGGTGGAGTCCGACCCCGCGACGGCGGCCCTGGTGGACCGCCGCTGGAAGGAATACGGACTGTGAGCCAGAACCAGAACCAGAGCCAGATCGCCGTGGGCGGTCCCGCCCTCTTCATCGGAACCGACACCCCTTGCGTGGCGCTGGTGCGCCCCGAGATCGACCCGAAGCAGCCGGCGGTCCGGGAGGCCGCCGAGCACGCGGGTGTGACGCCCGAGGAGTTCGCCGGCCCCTCCGACCTGTGGCAGCTGATCGCCGACCGGACCGACGGCGAGGGCCGCGAGATCGCCCTCGACGACCTGTCCGACGCCGAAGCCGCCGCGTTCGCCGACCGGCTGCTGGCCGCGCTCGCCGACCCCGACGCCGAGTCCACCGTGACCCTCACCGTGGCCGCGCACGACGTGCTGCGCCTGACCGTCCGCCCCGCCGGCGAGGGCCGCTTCTCCTTCCTCGCCGCCGTGGTCCCGCCGCCCTCCGAGGGGACGCCCCTGCTGGAGGTGGAGATCGGCTCGTCGTCCGGCACGGACCTGCGGGCCGAGATCGAACAGTTCCGGAGGTCCCTCGGATGACTTCGGCAGCCGAGGGAGTCCTCGGATCCGGTCCCGCCGCGCCGCAGGCGAGCGGCAAGGTGAAGGCGTTCCTGCGGCTCGTGATGATCGAGCACTCGGTCTTCGCGCTGCCCTTCGCCTACATCGCCGCGCTCACCGCCATGTTCCAGCTGGACGGGCGGATGCACTGGGGCGAGCTGCTGCTCGTCACCGTCTGCATGGTGGGCCTGCGGACCTTCGCGATGGCCGCGAACCGGATCATCGACCGGGAGATCGACTCCCGCAACCCCCGCACCGCCGGGCGCGAACTGGTCACCGGCGCGGTGTCGGTGCGTTCCGCGTGGACCGGCGCGGGGATCGCGCTGGTGGTCTTCCTCGGCTCGGCCGCGCTGCTGAACCCGCTGTGTCTGATGCTGGCGCCGGTCGCCGTCGTGCCGATGGTGGTCTACCCGTACGGCAAGCGGTTCACGGACTTCCCGCACGCCATCCTGGGCCTGGCCCAGGCGATCGGGCCCATCGGGGCGTGGCTGGCGGTCACCGGTGAGTGGTCGTGGGACGCGGTGATCCTCGGGCTCGCGGTGGGCGTGTGGATCGGCGGCTTCGACCTGATCTTCGCCTGCCAGGACGTGGCGGCCGACCGCGCGGAGGGCGTCCGCTCGGTCCCGGCCCGCTTCGGGATCCCGGCGGCCCTGTGGGGGGCGCGCGGGGCGCACGTCGTCACGACCGGCCTGCTGGCCTGGTACGGCGTCGCGACCGGCGCCGGGGTGCTGTTCTGGTTCGGCCTGCTGGTCGTCGTGGGGGCGTTCCTCTACGAGCACACCATCGTCAAGCCGCACGACCTGTCCCGCCTGAACCGGGCCTTCTTCACGGTCAACGGCTTCATCGGCATCGCGCTGTTCGCGTGCGCGCTGCTGGACCTGGTGGTGCGGGGCCTCACCGTCTAGACGGCCGGCTCGACGACGGCCGGTCGGCGGGCGGGGCGGCGGAAGTACAGGGCCGTCACCACGCCGGCCACGAGGCCGATCAGGTGGGCGTACCAGCCGACGCCGGAATCGGTGGGCAGGACGCCGAAGAGGGCGGTGCTGCCCCAGACGGCGGCGGTCGTCAGCCCGGCCAACGCGAAGAGCGGCTTGCGCTCCACGAACCCGCGCACCACCACGTACCCGAACAGGCCGTACACCAGGCCGGAGGCCCCGGCGCCGACGGTGTGCGACGGTGCCACGAGCCAGGCGCCCACGCCGACCGCGATCGAGACGATGGCGGACACCGCGAGGAAGCGGCGTATCCCGCCGAGCGCGGCCATGAAGCCGAAGACCAGCAGCGGGACGCTGTTGGAGGCCACGTGCTCGAAGCCGAAGTGCAGCCAGGGGTGCGCGACGATCCCGATCAGATGGTCGGGATCGCGGGGCAGGATCCCGTACGCGTCCAGCGCGTGCCCGGCGGCGTAGTCGACGGCTTCTATCAGCCACAGCAGGGCGACCCAGGCCGGCATCAGAGCCGCCGCCGCCTTGGCGCGACCCGTGCGGCTCCATTCCGGTACCGCCATCGTCGTACGCATGTGCTGCCTCCCCCGGGGTGTGTCGTACGTGCTTCCCGTCAGGGAACGTACGGCACACCTTGACGAGTGCCCGCCCGGGGTGGCCGGATAGTCTCGGAGGTATGACTGAGCGCAAGCGCACCCCGTGGGTGGTCGGGGTTTCCGGGGCGTCCGGGACGCCGTACGCGGCGGCGGTGGTCCGCGGGCTGCTCGCGGCCGGTGAGAGCGTCGACCTCGTGGTGAGTCGGGCCTCGCGGCTCACTCTGCTGGACGAGACGGGCATCGCGTTCCGCGACGCGCACTGGCGTACGGATCTGGCCGAGTGGCTGGGCCGGGGCGCCGACGGCAAGCCGGGGACCTTCGAGGTGCCCGATCTGGGGGACGTACGCCATTGGGCGGCCGGGGATCTGGCCGCCGGGCCGAGTTCGGGTTCGTACCCGGTGAAGGGGATGCTGATCGTCCCCGCCTCCACGGCCTGCGTGGCCGGTGTGGCGCTCGGACTGTCGAAGGACCTGCTCCAGCGGGTGGCGAGCGTGACGCTCAAGGAACGGCGCCGGCTGGTGGTGTGTGTGCGGGAGACCCCGCTGAGCGGTCAGACGCTCAAGGCCCTGGTGGCGCTGGACGAGGCGGGCGCGGTCGTGCTGCCCGCCTCCCCGGCGTTCTACGCGGGCGCGACGCACATCCAGGACCTGGTGGACTTCGTCGCGGGGCGGGTGCTCGACGCGGCAGGAGTGCCGCACCGGCTGTACCGCCGTTGGGAGGGGGAGCTTGGCAGCGCCCGCCCCTCGTGACTAGCGCTTCTTCGCGCTGCGCGGCTTGCGGGTCTTGTCGACGCGGTGGGCGGCGCTGGGCTGGTCGGTGCGGGATCGGTTGGCCAGCTCCTGGAGCTGTCGCATGTGCGCGTAGGCCATCTCGATCGTGTACACGGTGAACCACTCCTGAAGATCGTCATTGATCTGTTGAAAGATTCACAGGGTGTTGACCCCTGTGTGCCTTAGATTCTATACCTAAACTTGCAGGAACGCCGAATAATGGAAGGCTCCACGTAATGGACACGGTGGACAGGCAGCTCATCCAGGCACTTCGCGAGAACGGTCGTGCCTCGTACGCGGAGCTGGGCCGTCTCGTGGGCCTCTCCGGCCCCAGCGTCACCGACCGCATCAACCGCCTGGAGACGGCGGGCGTGATCACCGGCTACCGCGCGACCGTGGACTCGGCCTCGCTCGGCATGGGGGTCACCGCGCTCATCGGCATCTCCCTCTCCGACGCCGCCGACCACGAGGACGTGGCGCGCCGACTGCGCGACCTCGCCGAGATCGAGGACTGCTGGTTCATCGCGGGCGACGACTCGTACATGCTCAAGGTGCGCGCCGGCGACGTCGACGGCCTGGAGAAGATCATCCGCAAGCTGTCGGGCACCAAGGGCGTCTCCCGCACCCGCACCACCATCGTGCTCTCCACGAAGTGGGAGAACCGGGTCGGGGAACTTCCCGGCGAGGCCTGAGAGTACGGTGGGTGGCGGTTGCACACAGGTCGGGACACAGAGGCGACAGAGGAGACACCGGCATGGACGCTGGGCTCAAGCGTGAGCTGGAGGAGAAGGTTCGCTCCGGCGAGCGGCTGACCCGTGAGGACGGCATCGCCCTCTACGAGTCGGACGACCTGGCATGGCTGGGCGGTCTCGCCCACGAGGTGCGCACGCGCAAGAACGGCGACGTCGTCCACTTCAACGTCAACCGCCACCTCAACATGACGAACGTGTGCACCGCCTCCTGCGCGTACTGCTCGTTCCAGCGCAAGCCGGGCGAGAAGGACGCGTACACGATGCGCATCGAGGAAGCCGTCCGCCTGGCCAAGGCCATGGAGAACGAGAACCTCACCGAGCTGCACATCGTCAACGGCCTGCACCCCACCCTGCCGTGGCGGTACTACCCGCGCTCGCTGTCCGCCCTGAAGGAAGCGCTGCCGAACGTCTCGCTGAAGGCGTTCACCGCGACCGAGATCCACCACTTCGAGACGATCTCCGGTCTCTCGGCGTCCGAGATCCTGGACGAGCTGATCGAGGCCGGCCTCGAATCGCTCACCGGCGGCGGCGCGGAGATCTTCGACTGGGAGGTCCGCCAGCACATCGTCGACCACCGCACCCACTGGGAAGACTGGTCGCGCATCCACCGCCTCGCGCACGAGAAGGGCCTCAAGACCCCGAGCACGATGCTCTACGGGCACATCGAGGAGCCGCGCCACCGCGTGGACCACGTGCTGCGGCTGCGCGAGCTCCAGGACGAGACCGGCGGCTTCCAGGTCTTCATCCCGCTGCGCTACCAGCACGACTTCGTGGACATGCAGGACGGCAAGATCCGCAACAAGCTCCAGGCGCGCACGACGATGGCCACCGGCGCCGAGGCGCTGAAGACCTTCGCGGTCTCGCGCCTGCTCTTCGACAACGTGCCGCACGTCAAGGTCTTCTGGGTCATGCACGGCGTCCAGACCGCCCAGCTCGCGCTCCAGCACGGCGCGGACGACATGGACGGCTCGGTGGTCGAGTACAAGATCACGCACGACGCCGACAACTACGGCACCCCGAACAAGCTGGGCCGCGAGGACCTGCTCGACCTGATCCGCGAGGCGGGCTTCCGCCCGGTCGAGCGCAACACGCGCTACGAGGTCATCCGCGAGTACCCCGGCCCGGACGCCTCGCTGCGCGAGACCCCGCAGGCGATGCGGGTCTGACGAGAGTGACGGGAATGGCGCTCACCTTCACCTTCGACCCGGTGGTCGACCCGGCGCTGCGCGACGGCATCGCGGACCTGTGGGTCGACGTCACCAACGCGGGCGGCGCCGTCGGCTTCGTTCCGCCGGTGACGCGCGACGACGTCCGGCCCGAGCTGGTGAAGCACCTCGTCGCGCTCGCCGAAGGGCGCCACCGGCTGCTCGTCGGGCGGGACGAGGCGGGGAACGTGGGCGCCGTCGCCTTCCTCGCGCTCAACACCCACCGCCTGATGACGCACTGGGTATGGGCGTACACCGTCATGGTCGACCCCGCCCTCCAGGGGCGCGGCGCCGGGCGCGAGCTGATGGCGGCCCTCGCCGACGCGGCCCGCTCGCTGGACGGCATCGAAGCGATCCGGCTCAGCTGCCGGGGCGGGCTCGGGCTGGAGCACTTCTACGCCGCCTGCGGCTACAAGGAGGTGGGCCGGGTGCCCGACGCCATTCGGGTGGCGCCCGGCGAGGACCGGGACGACATCACGATGCTGCTGCCCCTGCACTGACCCCCGGCGGGCCGGAGCGGGGGGCCGGCGTGCTTCACTGGACGGGCACGACGCCGGACTGGTAAACGACGCCGGACTGGTAAACGACGAGAGAGAAGGGGTCACCGTGTCCCTCAAGACGAGCGCGACGATCCGCTACACCGCGATGCGCCTGGGCATCTTCGTCGGGTGCCTGGTTCTCGTCGCCGTCCTGGTCAACCTGGGGTGGGTGCCCGCCGGCCTCGGCGACGCCAACCCCGCCTGGGTCGTGCTGCTCGCCCTCGTGATCTCCGCGCCGCTCTCCTTCGTGCTGCTGCGCAAGCAGCGCGACGCGATGTCCGAGCAGATCTCCGGACGCGTGGCCGGCGCGAAGCAGAAGCTCGCCGCGAACCGCACCCAGGAGGACGCGGCGGACGACGCCGCCCGCGTGGCCTGACCGGAGGGTGCCGGGTGGCTTCACGCGCCCGGTTAGCTTCCTCACACACCGAAGAGCCCCAGCGACGGGAATACCCCCGTTCCGCTGGGGCTTCGGCGTTTTCGGGGGTGGGGGCGGGGGTCCTCGTCCACCAGTGGCTCAAAGTACTGCTTTGAGATTCTCAAAGTAGAAGTGTTAGCGTGTGAAACATGTTGACCTCAGCCGCGCATTCGATGACCACGGGCGTCCCGCTCGTGGAGCGCCTGCACGTCGACCTCTGCCGCCGCGTGTCCGCGGCCTGTTGCTGTTGCCGCTGAATCCGTTCGGAGCTGATTCCGTTCGGAGTCGACACAGCAGCGGTCCCGGCCGGCCCGGCCCCTTTCCGGCTGCTGCCGCACCGCATCGCACCGCGCACAACCGCGTAGAACCCCTCGCAGAAACCTTCCGCCGTACTTCTGTGCGTCATCCCCCGGAGAGTGTCCGTGTCCGCGTCCCCCCAGGCCCAGGCTCCCGCCAAGGCCACCGGCTTCAAGTTCCCGTTCTGGGCCCAGATCGTCACCGGTCTCGTGCTCGGCGTCCTGTTCGGCTGGCTCGCCCGCAGCCAGGACATCAGCTGGCTGAAGACCACGCTGGAGCAGGTCGGTGACATCTTCGTCCAGCTGCTGAAGCTGGCCGTCGCCCCGCTCGTCTTCTTCGCGATCCTGGTGTCCATCACCAACCTGCGGAAGGTGAACAACGCCGCCCGCCTCGCCTCCCGCACGCTGCTGTGGTTCATGATCACCTCGCTGATCGCGGTGGGCATCGGCCTCGCCATCGGCCTGCTGACCGACCCGGGCGCCGGCACCGGCCTCACCCCGGCCGACGGCAAGGAGCCCAAGAAGACCGGCTCCTGGATCGACTTCCTGACCGGCATCGTGCCGAAGGACATCGTCACGCCGTTCACCGAGCTGAACGTCCTCCAGATCGTCTTCCTCGCCGCCGTCGCCGGCATCGCCGCCCTCCAGCTCGGCTCCAAGGCCCAGCCGGTCCTCAATCTCGCCGAATCCGTCCTGGAGCTGCTCCAGAAGGCCCTGTGGTGGGTCATCCGCCTCGCCCCGATCGGCACCGTCGGCCTCATCGGCACCGCCATCGCCTCGTACGGCTGGGACCTCATCGGCAAGTACGCGACCTTCACCGCCGACGTCTACATCGGCTCCGCGCTCGTGATGTTCGGCGTCTACCCGCTGCTGCTCGCCTTCGTCGCCAAGGTCAACCCGCTCCAGTTCTACAAGGGCGCCTGGCCCGCCATCCAGCTGGCCTTCGTCTCCCGCTCCTCGGTGGGCACCATGCCCGTCACCCAGAAGGTCACCGAGCGCCTCGGCGTCCCGAAGGAGTACGCCTCCTTCGCCGTCCCGTTCGGCGCCACGACCAAGATGGACGGCTGCGCCGCGATCTACCCGGCGCTCGCCGCGATCTTCATCGCGAACATCTTCGACGTGCAGCTGGGCATCAAGGAGTACCTGCTCATCGCGTTCGTCTCGGTGGTCGGCTCCGCCGCCACGGCCGGTCTGACCGGCGCGACCGTCATGCTGACCCTGACCCTGTCCACGCTGGGCCTGCCGCTGGCCGGCGTCGGCCTGCTGATGGCGATCGACCCGATCCTGGACATGATGCGCACCGCCACCAACGTGGCCGGCCAGGCCGTCGTCCCGGTCCTCGTCTCCGCCCGTGAGGGGATCCTCGACAAGGAGGCCTACGCCGCCGCCTCGTCCTCCCCGCTCGACGAGTCCGCCCCCGCCGACCGCACCCCGGTCGTCGCCGCCGCCTGACGCACCCCCGCGCGGCCACCGCGCACACCGCCGACAGCCTCCGCCCCCGTCCGGGCGGGGGCTGTTGTCGTGTGCGCCGACCTGACGTCAGACCGTCTGGGCGCGGACGTACGCCACCGAGGCCAGGAGGAAGGGGGCGGCGTACCACCAGCGCCCGAGGGTGCGGTGGAAGACGGGCACCCACCGCAGACAGCCCCGGTCCTGGGGCAGGTCACTGCTCCCCTTCCGGGCCATCAGGGGGTTTTCCACAGGCGGACGGTGGAGTCGTCACTGGCGCTGGCCAGGGTCTTGCCGTCGGGGCTGAAGGCCAACGAGTTCACCGCGCCCGTGTGCCCGTTCAGCTTGGTGGTGTTGGTGCGAGTGGCGACGTCCCACAACCGGATGGTCCGGCCGCCGCCGCCGGCGAGGGTCTTTCCGTCCGGGCTGAACACCAGCGCCCGCACGCTGCTGTTGAGGCCGGCCAGGGTGTCGACCTGGGTGGTGGTGCGGGTGGCGGCGTCCCAGAGACGGACGGTCTTGTCGGCACCGCCGGTGGCGAGGATCTTGCCGTCCGGGCTGAACGCCACGGCGGTCACGTGGTCCGTGTGGCCGGTGAGGGTGGCGGTCTTGGTTCGGGTGGCCACGTCCCACAGGTGGACGGTGTCATCGTCGCCGCCGCTGGCCAAAGTCCTGCCGTCCGGGGCGAGTGCCACCGACCAGACCTGTGCTGTGTGACCGGTGAAGATGGCGATGACGGTGCCGGGGCTGCCCGAGACGTCCCACAGGCGGACGGAGTTGTCCTCGTGGGCGGCGGCCAGCGTCCTGCCATCCGGTCCAAAGCAGAGCGACCACGCGCCGAGCGAGGGGTTCAGGCTGTTGGCACCGCTGCGCGCGGTGACGTCCGACAGCCGGACCTCACGGCCGCCGCTGCTGGCCAGGGTCCTGCCCTCGGGGCTGAACGCCACCGCGGTCACGGAACCGCTGTGACCGGGGAACGGGGAGGAGCTCGCGCGGGTGGCGACGTCCCACAGCCGGACGGTGCCATCGCTGCTCCCGCCGGCGACGAGCTTGCCGTCCGGGCTGAACGCCACCGATTCCGCCGACCCGGATAGACGGACGATCACGGTCTCCGAGTGGGCGCCGCCTGTCTCGTCGCCTGACAGCCGCAGGACCGCGTACGCCCCTCCGGACGCGGCGGCCAGCCCGGCCAGACCGCCAAGCAGGACGCTACGTCGGTGCGGCCCGGGACTCGGGGCGGGCACGGTCGAGGCGGTGGCGGTCGTGGCGGGGACCGGCGCCGGTCCAGGGACGGATGGCCCCGGGATCGGCAGCGCGCGCAGGCGCTCGGCGGTGGCCGTCGCGGTCGGCCGGTCGGCAGGGTCCTTCGCCAGCAGGGCGGCGACCAGTTCCGCGAGGGCGACCGGCACGTCCGCCCGTACGGTGTCCAGCGCGGCCGGCGCCTCGTCCAGGTGCCGGCGCATCAGCGCCCACGGCTGCCCGGCGTCGGCGAACGGCGGCGCACCGGTCAGCAGGGCGTGCAACACGCACCCGAGGGCGTACAGGTCGCAGCGCGCGTCGACGTGCTCGCCGCGCCACTGCTCGGGGGCCATGTAGGCCGGGGTCCCGAACACCCGCCCGGTGACGGTCAGTCCGCCCGTGGCGTCGGCGGTGCGGGCGATGCCGAAGTCGCAGATCTTCAGGCGGCCGTCGGTGAGGAGGAACAGGTTCGCGGGCTTGAGGTCCCGGTGCACCACCTTCTGGGCGTGCGCCGCCTCCAGCGCCTCGGTCGCCTGGAGGGCGAGCCCGACGGCCTCGGAGAGCGGGAGCCCGCGCCCGGGGGTGAGGGCCAGGGTGTGGGCGAGGTCGCGGCCCTCCAGCAACTCCATGACGATGAACAGCCGGTCCTCGTGCTGCCCGATGTCGTGGACGACCGTGATCCCGGGATGCTGGAGCCGCGCCCCGATCGCCGCCTCGCGCCGGAAGCGTCGTAGCAGCTCGTCGGAGGCGTCGAACTCCAGCAGCACCTTGACGGCCACCGCCCGGCCGAGGTCCTCGTCGTACGCCCGCCAGACCTCCCCGATCCCACCCTGCCCGAGCCGCGCATCCAGCCGATACCGCCCGGCCAACCGCTCTCCCGCCCGCACCGCACCCCCTCGGTTTAGATGCGGATCATTCTGTAACACCGGGGGAGGAGAGGAAGCCGGTCCAGGCGGAGGGGTTGAAGGTGAGGTGGGGGAGCGCGGTGTCCTTGGAGTCCCGCACGTGGACCCGGCAGGGTGCCTGCTGCTTCGGGTCGGATACCGGGCGGCCGTAGAAGGCTCCGTCGGATCGGCCCACAGCCGAGCCGTCCCGGAACTTGAGCATCTGGATGCGTCCAGCCATGCCCGCGTGTTCGTCGACATCGGTCGGCATGACCTGGAGCTCGACGTGGGGCAACTGGGCCACCTCCAGTAGGAGTTCGAGCTGTCGGCGCAGGACCCATTGGCCCTCCGATCGGGCGGCAGAGGGTAACTGCTTCCTGGACGAAGCTGAGCGTCGGGGCAGGCAACCGGTCGAAGATTGACTGGCGGGCCGTTCGGGCCTCCAGCATCCGCTCAAGCTCGTCCGGCACGTAGACAGGCCGCCATGCCCTGAACAGTGCCCGCGTGTACTCCGGGGTTTGCAACAGGCGCGGCCTCATATTGCATTGCCGTCGGCCGGCCCGGTCGGATAGGAAGATCGCATGCTGAGGGGTAGCAAGGTCGGGCTGAGGGCTCGGCACGATGAGGACATTCCGATCCTGCGGACCGAGCTCTACGACGACGTGGTCGGCTCCGCGCGGGCCGACAGTCGGCCGTGGCGACCGATCACGCCCGGCTCGCGGGACCCGCGGCTCGTCGTGGACGACACCGAGCAGGGGCACGTCCCGTTCTCCGTGGTGGAGCTGGAGGGCGGCAGCCTCGTCGGTGCCGCGACGCTGTGGGGCATCGACACCCACCACCGGTCCGCGCACCTCGGGTTGGGGCTGCTGCCGGCCACGCGCGGCAAGGGATACGGCACCGACGTGGTCGCGGTGCTGTGCCACTACGGGTTCATCGTGCGCGGCCTGCAGCGGCTCCAGATCGAGACGCTGGCGGACAACGCCGCCATGCTGCGCTCCGCCGAGCGCAACGGCTTCGTCCGCGAGGGCGTGCTGCGGTCCTCGGCCTGGGTGATGGGCGAGTTCCTGGACGACGTCGTACTCGGGCTCCTCGCCCAGGAGTGGAAGTCGGCCCCGGCGGTGTAGGGCCCCGGCGGGCCTGGGGGTTACTGCGTCTTCGCGCGTTCCGGTGCGCTGCGTTCCACGCAGAACTCGTTGCCCTCCGGGTCCGTCATCGTCACCCAGCCCGTGCCGTCCGGCTCGCGGTAGTCGCCGATGATCTTGGCGCCGAGGGCGTGGAGGTGTTCCACCTCGTCGTCGCGGCTGCGGTCCTGCGGCTGGAGGTCCAGGTGGACGCGGTTCTTCACGGTCTTGCCCTCTGGCACCTGGATGAACAGCAGGGCGGCGCCGGCCGACGTCACGGTCGCCATCGGGTCCCCGGGGGCGTCGTCGTCGGCGAGGGTGCCGCCGAGGGCGTTCGCCCAGAAGCGGGCGAGGGAGTACGCGTCGGAGCAGTCGAACGTGACGTGCCGTACGAGAGAGGTCATGGCCCGCATGATCGACCGCCGTGCGACGCGCTGTCCAGCACATTCGTGCCGAAACGTCAGTTCAACGGGCGTATGAGCCGAGGCCGACCAGGCAGTACACGTACTCGTTGGTGACGACGCCGCCGCGTGTGTAGCGGGCGGAGAACGAGTACTCCGTCTTCGAGTTGCTCTCG
The DNA here is from genome assembly GCF_023515955.1 of Streptomyces sp. RerS4. Classification (GTDB taxonomy): domain Bacteria; phylum Actinomycetota; class Actinomycetes; order Streptomycetales; family Streptomycetaceae; genus Streptomyces. The sequence goes on along the minus strand of NZ_CP097322.1, from coordinate 3,188,961 downwards.
CACCGGTCCATGTCCGAGGTGCCGGGGAAAGTCTCGATGACCTTGTAGTGCGCGTCGGACGCCGAACAGGGCACCTCATCCACGTCGTTGACGCGCGTGGGCGTCGTGGAGTCCGGCAGGGTCCCGTTGAGGCAGGTGCCCCGGTCGTACGGGCTGGGCTCGGAGAGGGAGGGGAAGACGGGAGGGGGGAAGGTGTAGCTGGGCTCGGACGTGGGGGCGCGGGTCGGCGTGGGCCTGGGCGTGGGCGCCGTGGTCACCGTGGGCTGCGGGGCGGTGCTGTAGGGCGGGGAGGACGATTCGGTGGGTGACGGGGTGGCCGTCGAGGACGAGCCCGCGTTGTCGGACGTGTCGTCGTCGCCGCTGGTGATCACTGCGCCGGCGATCACGACCGCGACCAGGGCCAGGGCCACCAGGCATCCGATCCGGCCGGCCTTGCCGGGCCGCGGTGTGGTGGGTGGCGCGGGGGTCGGCGCGGCGAAGGCGGACGTGGCGGCCGTGGCGGCCGTACCCGCCGCGCCGGCCGCCGTCGCGGACACGCGGATCCGTAGCTCCACCGTCTCGTCCCCGACGCGCGCCCGGACGAGGTCGCCGTCGCGGGACGGCGGGATGCGCAGGCGCGCGGAGCCCGTCGGGAGGGGGATGTCGATCGTCACCCCGGTCGCGGCCTCCTGCGGAGACAGGGTCAAGGCGATTTCCTGAGAGGACATCGGCTGCTCCAAAGGGTGGTCGGTGGGGGGAAGTTGACGGACCTTTGGCGATTCTGCCTCTTGCGTCCGCGCTGACGCAGGCGTTCCGCCTGACAAGTCCCGGCGCGAGGACGGCGCGAGGACGCCGCGAGGACGCCGCGAAAGCGGTGTGCAGGTGCGGGGGAGAAGTGGTTCAGAGGGTGGTCGGCCCGGTGGCCCGTCCGTAAATTACCGGCGGTAACCCACCGGCGAGCCGAGGAGAAGACGCCGTGGACCTGGACACCGCCCAACCGAGACCGGTCGAGCCCCTCAAGACGATCGTCGACGGAGTGGTCCGCGAGGTGGCCGTGCCCGCGCTCGCGGGGATACCGGCGAGCGGATCCCTCGGGGACATCCCCTTCCTCAACGCCCGCGAGGCCCCCGACGCGCCCGTCCTCTCCCGCAAGGAACGCGACGGCACCTGGCGGGACGTGAGCGCCGCCGAGTTCGCCGCCGAGGTGCTCGCCGTCGCCAAGGGGCTCATCGCCGAGGGCCTCGCCGAAGGCGACCGGCTCGCCATCATGGCCCGGACCACCTACGAATGGACCCTGCTCGACTTCGCCGGCTGGGCCGCGGGGCTGGTCACCGTACCCGTCTACCCCACCTCCTCCGCCCTCCAGGCCCGCTGGATCCTCCACGACTCCGGCGCCGTCGCCTGCGCCGTGGAGGACACCGCGCAGGCCCGCCTGATCAGCGCCGAGCGCGTCAACCTGCCGTGGCTCGCCCACCTGTGGGAATTCGACACCGGAGCCATCGCCCGGCTCGTCAAGGCCGGGGAACACCTGCCCGACGCCGTCGTGCACGCCCGCCTGGCCGCCCGTACGCCGGACTCCGTCGCCACCCTCGTCTACACCTCCGGCACCACCGGACAGCCGAAGGGCTGCGTGATCACCCACGCGAACTTCTTCGCCGAGGTCGACAACGCGGTGGCGCTCCTCTACCCCGTCTTCACCTCCGTCAGCGAGGAGCCGGCCTCCACCCTGCTCTTCCTGCCGCTGTCGCACGTCTTCGGGCGGATGGTCGCCGTCGGCTGCCTGCGGGCCCGCGTCCGACTCGGGCACGCGCCCAGCATCACGACGGAGGACCTCCTCGCCGACCTGGCCGGCTTCCGCCCCACCTTCCTCCTCGCCATCCCCTACGTGCTGGAGAAGGTCTACAACACCGCCCGCGCCACCGCCGAGAGGATGGGCCGCGCCGCCTCCTTCGACCGGGCCGCCCGCATCGCCCGCAGCATCGGCGAGACCGCCGAGGGCAAGACCCCCGGCCTCGGCCTGCGAGCCGCCCGCGCCCTGTACGACCCGCTCGTCTACCGCCGCATCCGCGCCGCGCTCGGCGGACACGTCCGCTACGTCCTGTGCGGCGGCTCCCCCCTCGGCCGGCGGCTCGCCGCCTTCTACACCGGCGCCGGGATCGAGGTCTTCGAGGGCTACGGGCTCACCGAGACGACCGCCGCCTCGACCGTCACCCCGCCGCAGCGCCCCCGCCTCGGCACCGTCGGCTGGCCCCTGCCCGGCACGGCGGTACGCATCGCCGACGACGGGGAGGTCCTGCTGCGCGGGGCGCACGTCTTCGCCGGGTACTGGAACGTCGGCGCGCACCCCGGCGGCGACTGGCTGGCCACCGGGGACATCGGCGAACTCGACGCCGACGGGTACCTCACCATCACCGGCCGCAAGAAGGACCTGATCATCACCTCCGTCGGCAAGAACGTCGCCCCCGCGCCCCTGGAGGACTGGCTGCGCGCCCACCCCCTGGTCGGCCAGTGCCTGGTCGTCGGGGACAACCGGCCCTACGTCGCCGCCCTCATCACCCTGGAGCCCGACGGGCTCGACCACTGGCGCCAGATGCACCGCAAGCAGGGCGTCCCGCGCCGCGAGCTGGTCACGGACCCCGAGCTGCTGGAGGAGCTCCAGCGGGCGGTCGACGAGGCGAACAAGCTGGTCTCGCGCCCCGAGTCCATCCGCCGCTTCGCCGTCCTGCCGGGCGACTTCACCGAGGCGCGGGGCCACCTGACGCCCTCCCTCAAGCTGCGCCGCGCGGCCATCGTCGCGGACCACGCGGAGCGGATCGAGGAGCTGTACCGCCGGGTGTGAGGGGCGCGGCGTTCGAGCGGCGCCGGCGGCGGGGCCCGCTTATGGTGGGCTCACTGGTCCGGGGGGCCGCGCGAGGCACGAGGAGGTGCCGTGCACCGTTCCCGCCGCCGCCTCGCCGGCCGGCCCCGTACGCGCACCCTGGCCGCCACCTGCGCGCTGCTCCTGGCCGGCTTCGCCCCGACCCCGGCGGCCCGCCCCCGGCCGCCTCGGCCGCCCGCGCCCCGGCTCCGTCCGCCGCATCCGCCCAGGCCGCCGCCTCCGCCCCCGCCCCCGGCGACCCCCTCGCGCGCTTCCACGACCAGCGCCCGCGCTGGGGGGACTGCCCCGAGCCGCGCGTCCCCGAGGGGATGCGGTGCGCGACGTTGACCGTCCCCCTCGACCACGCCGACCCCGCCAGGGGCACCACGCACGTCGCCCTCGCCCGCATACCGGCGACCGGCCCCGCGCACCGCCGCCTCGGCCCGCTCCTGCTGAACTTCGGCGGCCCCGGCGCCTCCGGGATCGCCCTCCTCGCGGCCAACGCCACGACCTTCGCGACGCTCGGCGAACGCTACGACCTCATCGGTTTCGACCCCCGTGGCGTCGGCCACAGCGACGGCATATCCTGCGGCGCCGGCGGGCCCGAGTCGGGCGGCGCGGACTCCGACGACGGGCCCGTCACCGACGACGCCGCCGGCGAGCTGGCCGCCCTGCGCGCGCACGCCGCCCGCTGCGCGCGGTACTCCGGGCCCGTCCTCCCGTACGTCGGCACCGTCCACGTCGCCCGCGACATGGACGTCATACGCCGCGTCCTGAACCGGCGCGACGACCGCAAGCTCGCCTACCTCGGCTTCTCCTACGGCACCCGCCTGGGCGCCGCGTACGCCGCGCTGTTCCCGAAGAGCACCGGCCGCATGGTCCTCGACGGGGTCGACACCCTCTCCGAGCCGCTCGCCGAGCAGGCCCTCGTCTCCGCGCGCGGCCAACAGCGCGCCCTCGACAACTTCCTCGTCTGGTGCGCCCACCGGCCCGGCTGCGTCTACGGCACGAACACCCGTACCGCCAAGGAGGAGGTCGACGCCCTGGTGGAGCGGCTCGACCGGGCGCCGCTCATCGGGCAGGACGGCTCGTACTTCACCGGGCGCGACGCCACCGCCGCCATCGCCCAGGCCCTGTACTCCGAGACCGAGTGGCCCCGGCTCGCGGACGCCCTCGCCGCCGCCGAACACCGGGGCGACCCGCTCGGCCTGCTCCAGCTCGGCAGCCCCGACGAACCGCCGCCCGACGACGACGAAGACGAGGACGGCGGCGGCCCCGACGCGGTGCCCCCCGACAACGCCGCAGCCGCGCTCGCCGCCGTGAACTGCGCCGACGACCCGGACCGGAGCAACGACAAGGCGAGCCCCGAGGCCGTGGAGCGGGAACTGCGGGCCCTGCGACCCGAGTTCCTCGCCGCGTCGCGGATCTTCGGCCCGTACCAGCTGCTGACCGTACTGGCCTGCTACGGCCGCCCCGCCGGCACCGACTTCATCCGCCGGATCGACCACCCGGGCGCCCCGCGCGTGCTGCTCGTCGGCACGCGCGGCGACCCGGCGACCCCGTACGAGTGGACGGAGGAGACGGCCCGCCGGCTCGGCTCGGCCGTGATCATCGACCACAAGGGCGAGGGTCACACCGGCTACACCGCCTCCCGCTGCGTCAGCGGCTACGTGGACGGCTTCCTCCTCGACGGCCGCCTCCCCCACGGAACCCGCTCCTGCCCGTCCGGCGGGTGAACGGCGCGACCTGGGCCGTGACTTGTGGATCATGCCGGGCTCGCGACGCCCGGTGCCGCGCCTCGCCGCGTTGTCGTCGGTCGCCAATGCTCCGCAGTGGCTCCCTCCTCCGCCTTGCGACGCACGGCCCCGGACGCCGCTCGCTAATCCGGCATGATCCACAAGACACGACCTAGTCGGACACCCCCTGGCAGTCGGGGCGCGAGGGGCGGTCGGCGAAGCGGTCCGCCATCCAGGCGCCGACGGCCGGGGAGTGCGTGATGACACCGCTGACGTGCTCACCGAGCCAGATCGTGTCGAACTGGACGTCCGCGCCCTTCGCGCACCACTCGGAGCGCAATTGCCGGCCCACCGCGTACGGGATCAGCTCGTCCGCCAGCGCGTGGTACTGGAGTACGGGCGCCGCCGGCGCCGTCCGGCCCAGCCGGCTCTGGTTCAGGCGGGCCCGCCAGTCCGGCTGCGCGAGCGGGTCGCGCGTCGTCAGGTCGGAGATCCGCTTGAAGGAGCCGGCGATCGCGTCGATGGCGACGCAGTGCTCCTTCATCCCCGAGACCAGGGCGCGACCCGCCGGATTCAGGTAGGAGTCGAGCTTCAGCTCGGGGAAGGCCGCGTCCTGCCCGGCGGCGGCCATGAAGATCAGCCCCGAGCCGAAGGAGCCGTCGTTGGAGGCGGCCACCTTCAGCAGGTCGGCCGGGACACCGCCCGTCGCCGTGCCCTTCACCTTCAACTCCGGTGCGTACGAGCCCTGCAGCTCGGCGGCCCAACTGCTCGCCTGGCCGCCCTGCGAGTACCCGATGATCCCGACCGGGCTGTCCGGCGAGAGCCCCGCCCCGGGCAGCCGTACGGCGGCGCGGGCGGCGTCGAGCATCGCGTGGCCGGCCGAGGGGCCGACGGTGTAGGTGTGCGTGCCCGGGGTGCCGAGGCCCTCGTAGTCGGTGACCACCACGGCCCAACCACGCAGCGTGTACTGCTGGATGAGGTTGGCCTCCATGGCGGTGCCGTACGGGAGGTTGGCGCTCGGCGCGCAGGAGTCGCCCAGGCCCACGGTGCCCACGGCGTAGGTGATCAGCGGGCGCGGCCCGGTGCGGCCGTCCTGCGGGACGATGACCGTCCCGGAGACCACGTTGGGGGCGCCGTCGGCGGTGGTGGAGCGGTAGTGGACCTTCCAGGCCTTGGTGTTGGTGGGCTGTCCGGGCAGCGGGTGGAAGGCGGAGGGGACGCTGGAGACGATGTCGCCGGGGCGGGTGGTGGCCCGTTCCGCGGCCTCCGCGGGGATGCCGGCCGAGACGGCCAGGGTGGCGACGGCGGCCAGGGCGGTGGCGGTGGCGGTGGCGGTGCTTCGGATGCGCATGGGCGGCTCTCCCAAGGGTCCGGTGTGGGGGTGGTGAGGAGAAGGGGTGTGAGGAGAAGGGGTGGTGAGGAGAAGGTAGTGACCGACCGGTCGGCATGTGCCTGACCGGACCGCTCACCTTTCCTGACCCCGAATCCCCACACCGCCCGCCGCGCCGCCAACGCCCCCCTACGCCCCCGAAGCGATCCGGTACGCCCCCGGCGTCGTCCCCGTCCAGCGGCGGAACGCCCGGTGGAAGGCGGTGTCCTCCGAGAAGCCGAGCCGGGTGGCGAGTTCCGCGATCGGCTCCCGGCCCTCCGCGAGGCCCGCGATGGCCGCGTCCCGCCGCACCTGGTCCTTCAGGCGCTGGAAGGAGGTGCCCTCCCCCTGGAGCCGGCGCCGCAACGTCGCCGGCGACACCGCCAGCCGGGCCGCCACCTCCCCCAGCTCCGGCAGCCGCGGCGCGTCCCGCAGCCCGTGCGTCAGGGTGCGGCGTACCTGCTCGGCGACCGTGGTCCCGTACGCGGGGCGGGCCAGCAGGTCGAACGGGGCCCGGCGCAGCAGCGCGTCGAGCGCGGCCTCGTCCCGTACGAGCGGCGCGGTCAGGCAGCGCGCGTCGAAGACCGCGCCCGTGCGGTCGGCGCCGAACCGCACCGGACAGTCGAACAGCGTCGCGTACTCGTCCGCGTGCGGCGGCGCGGGGTAGGCGAAGGCGGTGTGGGAGAGCGGGACGCGCCGGCCGATCAGCCAACTGCTCAGCCGGTGCCAGATCGCGAGCACGCACTCGCTGAGGAACCGTTCCTCGTCCCCGTCGAAGGCGTTGCGGACGGTGAACCGCGCCTCGGCGCCGTCCACTTCGAGCGTCAACTCCGGCCCGCCCGGGAACAGCCCGTAGAAGACGGCGGCCCGCTCGGTCGCCGCCCGCAGGTCCCGGCAGCCGAGCGAGGCGTGGCACATCATCGCGAAGGTTCCCGGCCGGCTGGGCTGCGCCGACAGGCCGAGGAACTCGTCGCGCGTCGTGCGGTACAGGGCCCGGAACAGCCGCGCGAACTGCGCCGGGGTGACGCGCGCCCGGTCGTCGCCGAGCAACAGCGGCGGGATCTGCGCCTCTTGGAGCAGCGGCACCGGATCGACGCCGGCGCGCCGCACGCCCGCGAGGACGGCCCGTACGTGGTGCACGGTGACGGTCGTCCGTGCCCTGTCGGTCGAAACGGCGCTCCCCGCGGCCCTGTCCATGCGTTCGACGGTAGCCCCAATGAGCGCCGGGGTCAGCGGTGTTGACGCCTCCGGCCATACCGCCGGCTTCGCGGGGCTGCCTAGCCTCGTGGGTCACCTACTCCGGGAGGGGCACCATGGACGCTCGACCGCGTGACGCTCGTCGACCGCGCACGTCGGCGGAGTTCACCCAATGGACCGAGGAGCGGTACGGGCCGCACACCGCCCTGCGTTTCCGCGCCCCGGAGGGCGGTTGGCGGACCCGGACCTACGCGGAACTCGGCGCGGCCTCCCGCCACGCGGGACGGCTGCTGCTCGGCCTGGGCGTGGCCGCCGGGGAACGCGTCGCGGTGCTCGCGGAGACCCGGCCCGAGTGGACGTACACGCACTTCGGGATCCTGGCGGCGGGGTCCGTCCTGGTGCCGGTGTACCCGACGGCGGGGGAGGAGGAGGTGGCCTGGGTGCTGTCCGACTCCGCGGCGGTGGTGGCCGTCTGCGAGGACGCCGCCCAGGCCGCCCGGGTCGAGGCGCTGCGGCCGAAGCTGCCGGCGCTGAGGGCGATCGTGCGCATGGACGAGATGTACGGCGGCCCCGCCCGCGAAGCCGAGGCCCACCGCGACGCCGATGACGCCCGCGAAGCCGAGGCCGCGCGCGACGCCGATGACGCCCGCGACGCCGATGCCGCCCTCGACACCGCACTGGCCGCGCGGGCCGCCTCCGTGACCGAGGACATGGACGCCGCGATCGTCTACACCTCCGGCACCACCGGCCCGCCCAAGGGCTGTCGCCTCACCCACCGCAATCTCGCGGCCGTCCAGGACGCGATCTTCCCGCTGGTCAAGGGCGGGCCGGGGGATTCGACGTACCTGTACCTGCCGTTGGCCCACATGCTGGCGCAGCTGATCCAGTTCACCACCCTCCTGGAGGGCGGCGAGCTCTGCTACTTCGGCGGCCGGGTGGAGGACGTGGTGGCCGAACTGGCCGAGGCCCGCCCCACCCTGCTGCCGTCCGTGCCCCGCCTGTTCGAGAAGGTCCACGCGGTGGTGCGGGGCCTCGCGGAGGGGCAGGGCGAAGACGGGCGGGAACGGTTCGAGGAAGCCGTACGGATCGGCGTACTCGCGGCGGACGGCGCCCTGCCCGAGGAACTGCGCCCCGCGTGGGAGGCGGCGGAGGCCTCCCTGTACTCCCTGGTGCGGGCCGCCTTCGGGGGCCGGCTGCGGTGGGCGTCGACCGGTGGCGCCCCCATCGACCCCGCCGCCATGGACTTCCTGCGCGCCTGCGGGATACACGTCTTCGAGGGCTACGGGATGACCGAGTCGGGCGGGCTGCTCAGCGCCAACCACCCCGACGCCGTCCGGTACGGCACCGTGGGCCGGCCCGTCCGCGACTGCGAGATCCGCATCGCCGCCGACGGGGAGGTGCTGGCGCGCGGCCCCATGGTCTTCCCCGGCTACCACGCCAACCCGGCGGCCACCGCCGAGGTCCTCGACCCCGAGGGCTGGCTGCACACCGGCGACCTGGGCGAACTCGACGGCGACGGCTTCCTGCGCATCACCGGTCGCAAGAAGGAGCTGATCATCACCTCGGCGGGGAAGAACATCACCCCCAGCGAGGTCGAGTTCGCGGTGCGCGCCGCCTCCCGCTACGTGTCGCGCGCGATCCTGATCGGCGACCGCCGCCCGCACCCCGTCGCCCTGATCGCGTTGGACGCCGACGAGATCACCGCCTGGGCCGCCCGCGAGGGCCTCGACGTGGGCCCCTCGCCGGCCGCGCACCCGGCGGTCCGCGCCCTGGTGGCCGAAGCCGTGGCCGCCGCCAACGCCACCGTCTCCCGCCCGGCCCGCGTCCGCGCCTTCCACATCCTCGCCGAGGACCTCTCCATCGACGCGGGCACCCTCACCCCGACCCTCAAGCCCCGCCGCGCGGAAGTCGCCCGCCGCTACGCCGCCGAGATCGAGGCGCTCTACGCCTGACGAGGGCCGGCACAGGGGCGTCCGGGCCCACGGTTGAATGGGTGCCATGACCCCCTGGAAGGCCCGCTGGAGCCGGCCGCCCGCCACACCACCGCGCTACGTCGTCACCGCCGAGGCCCCGGCGGCCCCCGGTGAGGATCCGGACGGGCGGCTCATCGGCGTCCCGTACGCGTACGGGTACGAGGTCCTGGCGCAGTGCGCGGCCGTGGAAGGCCTGTTCGCCGAGCCGCCGGCGCCCCCGAGGGAGGAACTCGTCCTCTTCGGGTGCGCCCCGGAGGGCGTCCTGCGCGACGCCGTCGACGGCAAGGACGGTGGCCGGGCGGGCCACGTACGGCTCGACGTCAGCCTCGGCGGCGAGCGGATCCGGGACTGGAGCTACCTGCTGCACGACCTGGTCGTCACCGATCGGCAACCCAGTCCCGAGGATCCCGGCCTCGTCGACGTGGCCGTCGAGGCGGGCGTCGAGGCACCGGACTGGTCCTTCGGTAGCCCGTCCGCGTCCCGCCAGGAGCAGATGACGTACACCCTGTACGACGAGTCCTCGTACGACGAGTCCTCCGGCGAGGTGGTCCCCTACGGCACCTGCGCCGCCGTTCCGGGTCTGTTCGCCGGGCCGGTCGACCGCTCCGGCATCCGCGAACGCCCCGACGTGCTGCGGCTGCTCGGCTGCGAGCCGGGCACCCTGTCGCGCCGGACCGGGTGGGGGAGGGCGGAGCTCCTCGCGATCGACCGGACGGGTCGGGTGATGACCGGACGAGACCTCTCCGTGCACGTCACCGACGAGCGGCCGTCCACCCTGGGCGACGGTCTGCTCGACGTGACGCTCACCGGCCGGATCAAGGACCGCCCGCTCCCGGCGGCCCGGCCCCTGTGGCAGGCGTGGGAGCGCGGGCGTCCCACCGCGCCCGGCCTGTGGGCGCGGTTCCCCGACGAGCTGCACGGCGAGTGGCTCGACCTCGCCGTGCCCCACGTCGGCGAGGACCGGCAGGGCGGCGCGTACCACCTCGACGGCCGCTCCGTGACCGGTTGGCGCGCCCTGCACTGCGCGCTCGGGGAGGCCGTCAACGGACCCGGCGGCTACTACGGCCGCTGCTGGAACTCCCTCTTCGACGCCCTGAGCGGCGGCTTCGGCGCCACCCCGCCCTTCACCCTCGTCTGGCACGACTACGAAGCCACGCGCCGGGCCCTCGCCGACGGCTCGGACGCGTCGGACGCGTCCTACGCCGACGAGGTGCTCGGCCGGCTGCGCGCCTTCGGCGTGCGCGTCGAGGTGCGCTGACCGGTCGGCGGCGCGCCTACCGCAGGGCCCGACCCAGCCGGGTCAGGCCCTCGGCTATCTCCTGCGGGGTGTGCGTGGTGAAGGACAGGCGCAGGGTGCGCGGGTCCGGGGTGCCCGAGTGGAAGGGGGCGCCGGGCACGTAGGCCACGTCGTGCGCGAGGGCGGACTTCAGCCGCTCCGTCGCGTCGTACCCCTCGGGGAGTCGGGCCCAGACGAACATGCCGCCCTCGGGGCGGTTCCACTCCGAGCCGGCCGGGAGCGCCCCGTCGAGTCCGGCCAGGAGGGCGTCGCGGCGGGCCCGGTAGGCCTGCCGGACGCGGGCGATGTGCGCGTCGAGGTCGTGGGCGGTGAGGTAGTGGGCGGCGGCCAGTTGGTCGACCGTCGAGGTGTGCAGGTCGGCCGCCTGCTTGGCGACCACCGCCGCGCGCCGCAGCGCGGCCGGGGCGCGCAGCCAACCCAGGCGCAGGCCGGGGGCCATCACCTTGGAGAAGCTGCCCAGCAGGGCGGTGCGGTCCTCGGCGCCCGGGTGCGCGGCGATCCACGGCTGCTCGGAGCCCTCGTAGCGCAGGTCCCCGTACGGGTCGTCCTCGACGAGCCACAGCCCGAGGCGGGCCGCGATACGGGCCACCTCGGCGCGGCGGGCGCCGGGCAGGGTGCGGCCGGTCGGGTTCTGGAACGTCGGCACCGTGTACAGCAGCTTCGGCCGCTCCCGCGCGACGGCCTCGGCGAGGGCGTCGGGCAGCAGCCCCTCCCCGTCGCAGGGCACGGCGACGACGCGGGCTCCGGCCAGGGCGAAGCACTGGAGGGCGGCCAGGTAGGTCGGGTTCTCCACGAGCACCGTGTCGCCCGGCTCGACGAGCGTGGCGGCGAGGAGGGTCAGGCCCTGCTGCGAGCCGGTGGTGACGAGGACGTCGTCCGCCGTGGTGGCCAGGCCCCGGGCGCCCGCCCGGACGGCGACGGCCTCGCGCAGCTCCGGGGTGCCCTCGGTGGTGGAGTACTGGAGGGCGCGGGCGGAGCCGGCGCCGCCCAGGGTGGCGTCGTAGGCGGCGCGCAGTCCGGCGGTGTCGAAGAGTTCCGGGGCGGGCAGGCCGCCGGCGAAGGAGATCACCCCGGGGCGCTCGGTGAGGGCCAGGATCTCGCGTACGGGGGAACCGCCGACGGCGGTCGCGCGGGCGGCGAAGGCGGGCGGGGCGGCGACGGGTGCGAGGGGCATGGGGGCTCCTTCGGGACGGCGGGTGGCCGCAGCCTAACGGCGAAAGGTGCAGACAGCACCTACCTGTCCACGGACCGAACGCCGCCCGCCCCCTCCCCATCTGACGAAGCATCAGCTAAACCGGTGCCATGACGACAACAGAGGGACAGGGGCGGCGACGCGGCGCCGAGGACGCGCCGGCCCATGACACCCGGGTCGATGACTACGGCGCCCTGGCCGCGGTCGGACCGTACGGCGTGCGCCCCGGCCACGCGCTGATCACGATGGTGGAACCGCACCCGGGCCACGAGTACGCGTACAACCGCTGGTACGAGGACGACCACTACTACGCCGGCGCCATGGCCATGCCCTGGATGTACGCCGGCCGCCGCTGGGTCGCCACCCGCGAACTCCAGGACCTGCGCTATCCGGAGAAGTCGGCGGTCGCCCAGCCCGTCCGCGCGGGCTGCTACCTCTCCACGTACTGGGTGACCGAGGGCCGCTACGACGAACACATGAAGTGGACGGTCGGCATCAACAAGCGCCTGAACCGTGACGCGCGCGTCTACCAGGACCGCACCCACGTCTTCACGGCCTTCCAGGACCGCGAGGCGACCGTCTACCGCGACGGCGCCGCCGGCCCCCGCGACTTCCACGCCCTCGACCACCCCTACGCCGGGCTCGTCCTCCAGGTCGTCGACACCGACGGACCCGAGCGGCGGGCGGAGCTGCTCGAATGGCTGCGCTCCCGGTCCCTGCCGAAGCGGCTGAACGGTTCACCGGCCGCGATGGTGACCATCTTCCGGCCGACGCCGCTGCCCGGAGACCGGATGACCTACGTCAAGCAGGTCGAGGGGGTGGACACCCGCCTCACGCTGCTCTGGTTCCTCGAAGCCGACCCGCGCACCTGTTGGGACCGCTTCCAGGGGATGGACGCGGAGGTGGCGGAGGCCGGGCTCGGCAGGGTGGAGCTGGTGGCGCCGTTCATTCCGACGATCCCGGGTACGGACCGTTACGTGGACCAGCTGCGTTGAAAGCCGTAGCCGGCCCGCCTGGCGGTCGGGCCGGCTACGACGAAGCCACTTGCGCGATCCCTGTGGAGAGGGCCGAGCCCCCTCGGCCAGGACGGCGGGCCGGTCGAGAGGGCTCCAACGGTGGTGATGTGGGGGGTGACGTTCAGACGAGGCGGTTCGGCCGGCCCTCGGTGACGCCGGTGACCCCGGTGACGAAGGCGGACCAGGAACCCGGCGCGAAGGTGAGGGACGGGCCGTCCTGCACCTTCGAGTCGCGGACAGCGACGGCCTCCATGACGGGGGACTTGACCTCGACGCACGCTCCGTTTCCGCCGGAGTAGGAGGACTTGGTCCAGTTGTCCGTGGCGCCCTGACGAATAGCCATGATGTTCTCCGGTTCAGCGAGTAGTTCCGGTTGCGCCCGCCGGACCCATCCCCGGCTGACGTGACCGAAGCTACCCGCACCTCTCGATGGGTGACGGAGGCATTCACTCGACCGGGTGGCATATTCCATTCAGGCCTTCTGTGGCCGGGGAATGACGGTGTACGGTGCCTGCCCCCTACGCCTCGCCCCTTACGCCTCGCCCCTTACGCCTCGCCCCTTACGCCTCGCCCCTTACGCCTCGCCTCTTACGCCTTGCCCGCGTACTGGTCGATGATCTCGGAGATGAACTGCCGGGTCTGGTCGACGTTGAGCGCCTGGGCGCGCAGGTGCTCGTACATCACGCTGTACTTCTGGACGTCGTTGGCCTTCTCCAGGTACAGGTCGCTCGTGACGCCCTCGATGTAGACCACCGTCGAGTCCGAGGCGTCCGGGAACTCCAGGATCGCGTACTGGCCGTTGACCCCCGGATGCGCACCCATCGAGAACGGCATCACCTGCACGGTGATGTACGGCTGCTCCGACTGCTCTATCAAGTACTGCAGCTGCCGGATCATCAACTGCGGGTCGCCGACGTGCCGCCGTAGGGCGGCCTCGTCGATCACCGCCCACAGGCGCAGCGGCCCGACCTCCGGGTTGTTGTTGTCCGTCTCGGACAGCCGCTTCTGGCGGTGCATCCGGACCTGGACCCGCTTTTCGACGTCGGCGGGCGCCGTCTCCGGCAGCGCGCCGCGGATCAGGGCCTGGGCGTACTCGGGGGTCTGGAGGAACCCGGGAACCATCTGGGGTTCGTAGGTGCGCAGGCTGGCGGCGTCCGTCTCCAGGCCGATGTAGACGCTGTACGGGATGTCGCCGAATGCGTGCCACCAGCCCTGCTGGCGCGAATCCTTGGCCATCTGCATGAGCGAGTCCACGAGTCGGGGATCCTCCACCTCGTACACCTCGCACAGGTCCCGGACGTCACGCTGGCTGATGGAACGGCGGCCGTTCTCCAGGCGGCTGATCTTCGACTGGGAGACGAGGAGGCGCTCGGCGACCTGCTCGGCCGTCATGCCCTTGTCCTCACGGAGCTTGCGCAACTCCATGCCCAGTCGGCGGCGTCGGACGGTGGGATTGACATTGGACGCCACGGGAACGGCACCTCCGCCTTCTTCTGTCGCTGTCTCGCTGCGTGTCTGATGTTCAGCAGACTGCCACCGAAGAGTGCGATAGCGCTGGGGAACGGGAAATCGGCCCCCCGAGTGCGCGGACGTGCGAACGCGCGGGCGTGCGGGCGTGCGAACGCGCGGGGAGGTGGGACCGGTGAACCGGCCCCACCTCCCCGCGCGCGGGTGGTGATCGCTCTTCGGTGGATCAGTGCGCGGCGGCGCGGGCCATGGCACCCGTCCGACGCGGCTGCATCGGAACGCCGATGCCACCGCCACCGCCACCGCTGCTCGCCGTCGCCCGCGCCGGCGGCTGGGCCGTGGCGCGGTCGCGGCGGGGCTGCGCCGCCACACCGTTCTGGACGTCCATGACGGCGTGCGCCACGAGACCGCCCATCGGGTCGTGCCGGATCAGGTCCCGCAGCCGGGACCTGGACGAACGCCCCTCATTGCCGGGGTACAGATGCTTGCCGAGTCCGACCGCGTGGGCCAGGGCGGCGAGCGCCGCGGTCCGCGGGTCCGGCGGTACGCCGGTGCGGATCGCACTGTCGAGCCGGGCACGGATCTCCCGGCTGATCGCCGTATCGGTCGCCTGGTAGCGAGTCGTCGGCAGCACCCCGCACATCTGGCCCGCGACGGCATGGACCATGCCGCAACGCTCCAGGTGCGCGAGGTAGATCTGACGGAGCCCCAGTCGGGGTCCGCCGATCCAGTGGACCGCCCGAACCGGGCTGCCGCGCCTGCGCAGCAGTTCCAGTGCGGAGTCCAAAGTCGGATCTCCTGTCGGCCGTGGCATCACCACGGCGATACGATCCCCGTCAGGGGCTATCCGTCCTGCCAGAGCCAGCTCCACTAGCTGTGCCCCGGCCAGGCCGAGGTCGAGCGACTGCGGCTGCGCCGTGGTACCCGTGGCCGGGTCCAAGGCGAGCAGCAGAAGCTCCTCCGGAATTGTTCTGCGGCTCCTGCCCATCCATGCCTCCCCGCGTGGATGAGTGACAGGGTGACGCCTCTCACATTCATCTGTCGAGAGTGCCTGGCCGCTTTGTGGGGGAACCGGCAGCTATGTCGTTCTCGTCTAGCGGTTGGGCGATGCCCCCTAGACGGGACACTGTTAGACGGTTCGGACAGTGACCGGACGGCGATCGAGGAGGAACGGTGGCGGGCGAGTCCCCCGACAAGTCGGTAGATGAAGGAGCGTCGGGGGCGACGGAGTCCTCCGCGGAACAGGACCCGAGGCTCTCGGTCTTCCAGCCGCCCCGACGCCGCGACCCGCTGAAGGAAGCGGTGGCGGCCTGGGTGGCGACGACCGAAGCGGAAGCCGACGCGGATTCCGACGCGGAGCCGGACGCCGGCACCGTCCCGGAGTCGTCCTCCGGTCGGGTGGTCCGCCAGCCCGAAGGCCCGGACCCGCGTACGCCGGATTCCGCTTCCACCCCGGAACCGAACGGGTCGCCGTCGCACCCGAAGGATTCCGCTTCCCCGAAGCCCGCCACGTCCGCAGCCACCGACCCCGAGCGCACCACGGCATTCCGCGCGATCAAGCCGACGCCGGCCGTCCGGAGCACGGACGAGCCGGACGCACCCGCCGAGGCGGACGCGGCTGACGCGCCTGCCGCCTCCAAGCCCGCTGCCGAGACGGCGGCTGCGGAGAAGCCGGACCCGGCTGTCCGGACCGCGGACAAGTCGGACGCGCCCGCCGAGGCGGATGCCGGTAAGAAGCCGGCCGCCGACGGCGAACGCACGGCTGTCTTCCGCGCGGTCAAGCCCGCCTCGGCGGCGTCGACCGCCGCCAAGCCGGACGCGTCGAAGCCGGCTTCGTCGAGTGCCGACAAGCCGGACGCGCTTGACGCGTCGAAGTCCGCTCCGGCCGCGCCGAGCGGCGACGAGTCCGGCGCAGCCGATCCGCGTGCCGCCTCCAAGCCCGCTGCGGACGCCGGGAAGAAGCCGGGCGGGGCCGCACCGGCCGACTCGCCGTCGTCGGAGGCGGGAGGCGAGGAGCAGTCGGCCGACAGCGAGCGCACGGCTGTCTTCCGCGCGGTCAAGCCCGCCTCGGCGTCGACCGCCGACGAGCCCGACGCGTCGAAGCCGGCTTCGGCCACGCCGAGCGCCGACAAGTCCGGCGCAGCCGATCCGCGTGCCGCCGCCAAGCCCGCTGCGGACGCCGGGAAGAAGCCGGGCGCGGCCGCACCGGCCGACTCGCCGTCGTCGGAGGCGGGAGGCGAGGAGCAGTCGGCCGACAGCGAGCGCACGGCTGTCTTCCGCGCGGTCAAGCCCGCCTCGGCGTCGACCGCCGACGAGCCCGACGCGTCGAAGCCGGCTTCGGCCACGCCGAGCGGTGACAAGCCCGGCGCAGCCGATCCGCGCGGCGCCGCCAAGCCCGCTGCGGACGCCGAGAAGCCGGCCGCCGACGGTGAGCGCACGACCGGGTTCGGTGCGGCGAAGCCGGGCGCGGCCGCACCGGCCGACTCGCCGTCGTCGGAGGCGGGAGGCGAGGAGCAGTCGGCCGACAGCGAGCGCACGGCTGTCTTCCGCGCGGTCAAGCCGGCCTCGGCGGCGTCGACTGCCGCCAAGCCGGACGCGTCGAAGCCGGCTTCGGCCGCGCCGAGCGCCGACAAGCCCGGCGCAGCCGACCCCGCCAAGCCCGCCGCCGACAGCGAGCGCACGGCGGTGTTCCGTACGGTCAAGCCCGGGGCGGCTGCCGACCCGCGGGCCGCCGGAGCGGCCGGAGACGAAAGTGCGCGTTCCGCTTCCCGGGACGGGGAGCCTCCGAAGCCCGCCGAGCCGGCGCCGAAGCCCGCCTCCGGTTCCGCGTCGGCGGAGGAGTCCGACAGCGAGCGCACCGCCGCGTTCCGCGCCGTCAAGCCGGGCGGGCGCACCCCCAGCACCTTCGTACCCCTGCGCGGGGAAGAGGAGAGGTCGGCCCCGCCGAAGCCCGCACCCAGGCCCACACCGGCCCCGGCCCCGGCCCCGGCCCCACCCCGCATCGACCCCAGCGAGCGCACCACCCAGCAGCCGCTGCCCCCCAGGCCGCCGCTCGACATGCTGGCGGACCTCACCAACAACCCGCCCCCGCCGCCCACACCCCTGCGCACCGCGCTGCGCCGGGTCAAGATCTACGCCCCGATCGTGCTGCTCCTGGCGATCGTGCTGGCCGTCGTACAGCTGGTGCGCCCGCTGCCCGCGCCGAAGCTCGTGCTGACCGCGCAGTCCTCGTACGCCTTCCCCGGCGGCAAGCCGGACCTGCCCTGGCCGACCGAGGGGCAGGCCTCCATGGCCGCCGCCGGCCTCGGCACGATCGGCAGCTCCGGCGAGCAGAAGCCGGTGCCGATCGCGAGCGTCACGAAGTCGATGACGGCGTACATCATCCTGCGCGACCACCCCTTCAAGAAGGGGGAGAAGGGCGCGATGATCGACGTCGACAAGACCGCCGAGATCGAGGGCCAGAAGGACAAGTCCGACAACGAGTCGACCCTCAACACCGTCAAGGAGGGCGACAAGATCTCGGAGTACGACGCGGTCGCCGCCCTCATGATCCCGTCAGCCAACAACATCGCGCGGCTGCTCGCGCGGTGGGACTCCGGTTCCCAGGAGGCGTTCGTCAAGAAGATGAACGACACCGCCAAGGAACTCGGCATGACCAACACCACCTACACCGACCCCTCCGGCCTGGACGCGACCACGGTCAGCACCGCCGAGGACCAGGTGAAGCTGGGCCTGAAGATCGTCGAGATCGACGCGCTGGTGGACATCACCCGCAAGCCGAACTGGGTCGACCCCTCGGGCAAGAACTGGCCGAACTGGAACCGTCTCGTCCCGTTCAACGACTCCCTCGGCATCAAGACCGGTACGACGACCAAGGCCGGCGGAAACCTCCTCTTCGCCGCGCAGAAGAAGGTCGGCGACACCAACCAGCTGATCGTCGGCGCCGTCCTCGGCCAGCACAAGCCGCCGATCATCGACAGCGTCATCGCGGCGAGCCGGACGCTGCTGATCGCCACGCAGAAGGAGATCCAGGGCGCCCCGATCGTCAAGAAGGGCGCGGTCGTCGGCTACGTCGACGACGGCCTCGGTGGCCACACCCCGGTCGTCGCGACCGCCGACGTCCAGGCGGTCGGTTGGCCCTCCCTGACCGTCCAGGTCAAGCTGGGTGACGGCGGTACGCGGATCCCGGAGACGGCCAAGGCCGGGACGCAGGTCGGCGTGATGACCGTCGGCGAGGGCGCCAGTCAGGTGAAGGTGCCCGTGGCGCTCAAGGGCGAGCTGTCCGCGCCGAGCATCGGCGGCAAGCTGACCCGGATCGGCTGACCGCAGGAGCGCTACGGCGCCCCGGGCAACCCCGGGGCGCCGCGGCGCGTCTAGTGAGCCGGGATCCGTAAGCCGTCAGGCTGTAGGCCATAGGCCGTAGGTCGGGAGAGAGCGTCGGTTGTGACCACAGCTGAGCGGCAGCACCACCAGGACAACGGCGACCGGCCGTCGGACCGCGCTGCCGCCCCCGAGGCCCCTGAGGCCGGCGCGGGATCACCCACCACCCGGACGCTCGCCCTCGCGCACCGGCACCCCGTCGCCGTCGCGACCGCCCTCGCCGCCGTCCTGCACGTCGTCTGGTTCTACGCCTTCGCCAACAGCGGCGGCGACCTCGCCGCCCAGGACGCGTGGGCCGAGTTCGTCGGCCGGCACCCCGACACCGCGTACAACCTCGCCTGGTACGGGGGCATGCACCCCGTCTCGTACAGCGTGATCTCCCCGTACCTCATGCACATGCTGGGCGTACGGACCACGATGATGATCGCCGGCACCGGCTCGGCCGCCCTCCTCGCGCTGATCCTCACCCGCTGCCGCGGCGCCGTCCGGCGTCCCCTGTGGCCGGCCCTGGCCGGGGTCTACGGGCTGTTCTGCAACGCCCTCTCCGGCCGGGTGACCTTCGGCCTCGGCGTGCTGTTCGCGCTCGGCGCCGTCGCCGCCGTCTTCTGTTGGCCGCGCCGCCGGTTCCGGCACCGCTGGGCCAAGGCGACCGTCGCCGTGCCGCTCGCCGCCCTGGCCACCGCCGCGAGCCCCGTCGCGGGGCTCTTCCTCGGGGTGGTCGCCGCCGCGCTGTTCCTGAGCGGGCGGCGGCCGGGGGCGTACGTCCTGGGGCTGCCGCCGGCGGCCGTCGTCGGCCTGTCGGCCTGGCTGTTCCCCTTCTCGGGAACCCAGCCGATGAAGCTGGGCTCGGCCTGGCTGCCGTTCGTCTTCGGGCTGGCCGTCGCCTTCCTCGTGCCGAAGGCCTGGCGCACGGTCCGCGTCGCCGCCGTCGTGTACACCCTCGGCGTCTTCCTGACCTGGGCGATCGACTCCCAGGTCGGCTCGAACGTCACCCGGCTCGTCATGCTCTTCGGCGGCGCGGCCCTCTTCGCCGCCCTGCCGTACGCGGCCCCGCGCACGCGGCGGCGGCACGCGCTGGTGATCGCGTGCGTCGGCCTGACCGCCTGGATCACCACCAACAGCATCACCGACATCGTGCGCACCACCCCCGTGGCCGCCTGGAACCGCGAGCTGGCCCCGCTGATCGACCAGCTGAAGAAGGCGGGCGCCGACCGGGGTCGGGTCGAGGTGGTCCCGGCCAGCAGCCACCGCGAATCCTCGGCCTTCCCGGCGTACGTCAACCTCGCGCGCGGCTGGAACCGCCAGGCCGACCTGGAACGCAACCCGCTCTTCTACGACGACACCCTCACCGAGGACAGCTACCGGGCCTGGCTGGAGCGCTGGGCCGTGCACTACGTCGTGCTCCCTGCCGACAAACCCGACTCGGGCGGCGTGTCGGAGGCGAAGCTCGTGCGCGCGGGGCTCCCGTACCTCCAGCAGGTGTGGGGCGACGAGAACTGGCAGCTGTTCCGGGTGGTCGACCCGACGAACCTGGTGTCCGGGCCCGCGAGCGTGGTGCGGGCCGGCGCCGACCGGCTGGTCATCGACGTACGCGAACCCGGGCGGGTGCTCGTGCGGATCCCGCACTCGCCGTGGCTGGGGCTGGTGGACGCGGCGGGGAAGGCCGTACCGCCCCCGCAGGAGACGTTCGCGTCGAAGGCGCGCGGGCCGGCGGCGGTGCCGAAGGACTACGCGAATACGTCCGGGTGCCTCTTCAAGGCGGCCCCCGACGCCTCCGGCGACGTCTGGACGGAGCTGCTGGCCCCGGCGCCCGGCGAGTACCGGGTCTCCGCGAAGTACCAGCTCCCCCGGGGTACGCCCTGCCAGGAGGAGCTGGTCAACGCCACCCTGGGCACCCCCGAGCGCCCCACTCCGCCGCGCCCTTGATCACCATTCTTTACGCGCCTCCCGGGTGCGGTGCCCGGGATGTCTGCATACGATCCCAGTAGTCCGATTGGGTGCTTCCCTAGGGAGTTGACGACGGGATGAGCAAAGAGCAGAGGCAGGACGTCCGCGCGGTGATCGCGAAGGCGACGGAACAAGTCCAGTCGCCGCGCCCGCCGGGTCACGGCTTCGACGGTCCGGTCCGCAGCAAGGTCAAGGGCGGCGTCCACACGAAGGCGGACCTGAAGCGCGCCGGTACCCCCCAGGGCGACCGGATCGGCGAACGAAGCCGAGGCCTGAGCTGACGGCGCCCCCCGCCGACCCGGCCATGGCGATCTCCGCCCTCCCGGCCCGCCGGGAGGGCTCTCGCATCCCGCCGCCCGACACCCGAACAACCGTTACACGGCCCCACCGCACCGACAACGTGATCCTCTACGCCGACCTCGTCGCCTGAAACGCCAAAGGCCCCGGACCGTATGACCGGTCCGGGGCCTGTACGACGGTGCCCCCGGCAGGATTCGAACCTGCGACACCCGCTTTAGGAGAGCGGTGCTCTATCCCCTGAGCTACGAAGGCGCTGGGCCGCCGGTGAGGGCGGTCCAGGGGACAGGGTAGCGGATCGGGGGCGGGCTTCGTGGTGGGGTTTTGGGGGGAGGGGGTGGCGTTACACGGCCATGGGGGTGTGGAGTTCCACCGTGAGTTCGATCTCCACCGGGGCGTTCAGGGGAAGGGACGTCACGCCCACCGCGCTGCGGGCGTGGATGCCGGCGTCGCCGAAGGCGGTGCCCAGCAGTTCGCTCGCGCCGTTGATCACGCCCGGCTGGCCGGTGAAGTCCGGGGCGCTCGCCACGTAGCCGACCACCTTGACCACCCGCCGGACGGCGGACAGGTCCCCCGCCACGGAGGCGATGGCGGCGAGGGCGTTGAGCGCGCACAGCCGGGCGAGCGTGTGGGCCTGTTCCGGGGTGACGTCCGTGCCCACCTTGCCGGTCAGCGCGAGGACGCCGTCCACGGCGGGCAGTTGGCCGGAGGTGTGGACGTAGTGGCCGCTCAGCACGGCCGGTACGTAGACGCCGAGCGGAGCGGTGGTGGTCGGCAGCTTCAGTCCGGCCTCGGCGAGGCGTTCCTCGGGGGTGACGGGGGTGGCGGTCACGGTGGTTCCTCCGGAGGGAAGGGTGAGGGGGAAGGGCCTGAGGAAAGGGGAATGGGTCAGTGGTTTGACCATGCCCGGCTTCCGTCGGTGAAGCCGCCCAAAAGCCTCCTCCACCCGGGTGAAGAGGCCGAAAGCCCCGGCCCATCCGGGCCCCGTCCGGCCCCCGTCGGGCCCCCGTCCGGCCCCGCCCCCTCACGGCCGCGTCACGCGCACCTGGTAGCTCCCGCCCCGCAGCTCGCCGAGCACCGCGACGCTGATGCCCGACTTATCGTCCGTGAAGGTCTCGCCCGGCCGGAACGGCGCGTCCGACAGCTCGGCGTGCACGTTCGGCCGCCGCGTGCAGCCGCCGCTCGCGACCGCGCTGTCCGTCACCGTCACCGGCCCCTGCCCGGTGTCCACCTCCGAGTCGACCTTGTAGATGAGCACCCCGGGCTTGCACACGGCCTCGTCGTTCCCCGCCGGCGTACGGACCTCCACCGCGAACCCGGCGCTCTGCGACGTCGGGATGAACACCAGCTTCGTGCCGCCCTCCACGGCCAGTGGCGACAGCACGTGGTCGCTGACGCCCGGCTTGGAGGCGCAGCCGATCTGCTCCCCGTCGAGCCAGCCCAGCTTCCACTTGTGCCAGCCGAGGAGGTCGTTGTTGGCGCCCCAGTCCTCGCTCATGATGTCCCAGTGCCCGACCGCGCCGCCCCCGTCGGAGGTGTACAGGTCGGGCAGGCCGAAGACGTGTCCGTTCTCGTGGGGCAGCACCCGGTAGCCGGTCTCCCGGTAGGTGCCGGAGCCGTCGTCCTGCCGGCTGTAGACGAACGACGTGTTGGCGAGCGGCACGCCGTCGGCCATCGGCGCCTCGCTGTTGCCGGAGAAGGTCACCGACAGGACGGTGTCGAGGGCGGAGGGTCCGGCGTTCGGCGTGACCAGGATGTTGATGAGGTCGTACCGGCTGAAGTCGACCTCGGGGTCGGCGGCCTTCGCGATGTGCTCGACGAGCCGCCGGTACCCGGGCTCGTACGGGGAGCCGCGCTCGATCCCGTACGCCGCGAAGGGCATCGGCATCCGCAGCCAGGACCGTATCGGCGCCTCGGCGCGGTAGGTGAGCCGCCCGTAGGAGCTCGTGCGAAACCAGTCGGAGGTCTGGGGGAAGAACTCCGCCAACCGGTCCAGGGCCGTGCCCTCGCCCTTGGCGTCGGGGAAGTCGATCATCAGGTTCAGCGCGCGGACCTCGCCCGTCGAACGCGAGTACCCGGCCGGGGTCGGCAGGCCCTCGGACATCTGGACGCCCATGGTCCCGGAGATGCGGCACGGCGCGAGCACCGACTCGGCGGACGTCGCCACGGGGCCGGCGGCCGACTGGCTCCGCCCGGATATCCCGCTGCCGGCGGTGGCGGTGACGCCGAGGGCCAGTGCGGTCAGGCCGATGTACGCGCCGGCGCGGTGGGGTCTGCGTATCCGGTGGCGGGTCTGCGGCATGGAGATCGCCTTCGGGTCCGCGGCAGCCGGCCGGGTCCGGACTGCGCTCTGTTCGCCCACCCTCTGTCGGCCGCGACACGCCCGCGCGTCGAAAGCGGCCAAATGGGATGAATAAGGACCGCCCCCGCCTTTTTTTGTGACCCACGTCACGCTCACGAGTGAAATAAGCGGGGATCCGTTCCCCGTTTGCAAGAGAGTCCCCACGAAACGGGGACCGACCCCCCGGTTCACACGGGTCGAAGCCGGAACCACGGCCGGAACCGCAGCCGGCCCCGTACGACCGTCCGCCCAGGGAGGCCCCGGAATGAAGAGCCCCAGCCGCACGCTCGCGCCCGCCCCCCGGGGTGGCGTGGACCTCGTGGGCCCCGCTCCCACCCGGACGTCGAAGCCGCGCGCCGACGCGGTGCGCAACCGCGAGCGGATCCTCGTGGCGGCCCGCGAGATGTTCGTGGAGTTCGGCTCTCAGGCCCCCCTCGACGAGATCGCCCGCCGGGCCGGCATCGGCAACGCCACCCTCTACCGCCACTTCCCCGACCGGGCCACCCTCGTGCACCACGTGGTGCTGTACGTCATGGACCGGGTCACCGCCCTCGCCGAGGACTCCCTCACCCGGGAGCCCGACGCCTTCGCCGCCCTCTGTCACTTCACCCACACCGCCGCCGACGAGCGGATCGGCGCCCTGTGCCCGATGCTCTCCGACGGCTTCGACCGCGACCACCCCGAACTCCTCGCCTCCCGCGAGGCATTGGCGGTGGCCGTGGAGGCCCTCCTCGCCGCCGGGCAGAACGGCGGCCTGGTGCGCACCGACATCGGCGTGGGCGACCTGATGATCGCGCTCTCCCAGCTCAGCCGCCCGCTGCCGGGCAGCGCCTGCCCGGAGGCGGACCGGTTCGCCCACCGCCACCTCCAGCTCTTCCTCGACGGACTGCGGGCCCCGGCCCGCTCCGAACTGCCGGGTTCCGCCGCAACGTTGGACGACCTGCGCCGCGGCGCCGGCGCCGGCCGGCCGTAGCGCCGTCACGCCGTAAAAACCCCTCTCTTCCTCACGTTTCAGTCATTCCGCACAGTGAAGTGGGTACCCCCATGTCAAAAACAGCCGAGACCGCGCAGTCGCCGGCTGCCGCCCTCCCCGATCCGAACCGGTGGAAGGCGCTCGTCTTCATCGCCCTGGCGCAGCTGATGGTCGTCCTCGACGCGACCATCGTGAACATCGCCCTCCCCTCCGCCCAGACCGACCTCGGCATCTCGGACGGCAACCGGCAGTGGGTCATCACCGCCTACGCGCTCGCCTTCGGCGGACTGCTGCTCTTCGGCGGTCGCATCGCCGACAAGTGGGGTCGTAAGAACGCCTTCGTCGTCGGACTCATCGGCTTCGCCCTGGCCTCCGCGCTGGGCGGTGCCGCCACCGGCGAGGCGATGATGCTCGGTGCCCGCGCCCTCCAGGGTGCCTTCGGCGCCCTGCTCGCCCCGGCCGCGCTCTCCCTCCTGGCCGTCAGCTTCACCGACGCCAAGGAGCGCGCCAAGGCCTTCGGCATCTACGGAGCCATCGCGGGCGGCGGCGGCGCCGTCGGCCTGATCCTCGGCGGAGTCCTCACCGAGTACCTCGACTGGCGCTGGACCTTCTTCGTCAACATCCCCTTCGCGATCGTCGCGGCCGTCGGCGCCTGGATGATCGTCCGCGAGCCGGCGGGCGGCCGTAACCGCGCCCCGCTCGACATCCCGGGCGTGGTCCTCTCGACCATCGGTCTCGTGGCGCTCGTCTACGGCTTCACCCGCGCCGAGTCGGCCGGCTGGTCGGACGAGGTGACCGTGTCGATGTTCGTCGCCTCGGCGCTGCTGCTCGCGGCCTTCGTCCTCGTCGAGTCCAAGGTGAAGTCCCCGCTGCTGCCGCTGCGCGTCCTGATGGAGCGCAACCGCGGCGGTGTCTACCTCTCGCTGGGTCTGGCCGTCATCGCGATGTTCGGCCTGTTCCTCTTCCTCACCTACTACCTCCAGGTCGTGAAGGGCTTCTCGCCCGTCAAGACCGGCTTCGCCTTCCTGCCGATGATCGCGGGCATGATCGCGGGCTCCACCCAGATCGGCGCCCGTCTGATGACCCGCGTGGCGCCCCGCCTGCTGATGGGTCCGGGGTTCCTGCTCGCCGCCGTCGGCATGCTGCTCCTGACGCAGCTGGAGGTCGGCTCCTCCTACCCGGCGCTGATCCTCCCGGCGCAGCTGCTGCTCGGCCTCGGCATGGGTACGGCGTTCATGCCGGCGATGTCCCTGGCGACGTACGGGGTGGACGCGGCCGACGCCGGCGTCGCCTCGGCCATGGTCAACACCTCGCAGCAGGTGGGCGGCGCGATCGGCACCGCCCTGCTGAACACGATCGCCGCCTCCGCGACGACCGCGTACCTGACCGACCACGCGGCCGAGGCCGCGGCGGGCGGGTCGGTGGCGCGGCTGGTGCAGGCGCGGGCCATGGTCGAGGGCTACTCGTCCGCCATCTGGTGGGCCGTCGGCATTCTCGCGATCAGCGCGGCCATCGCGTTCACGCTGATCAACACCGGGCGTCCGGGCTCCGGCGGCCCCGTGGCCTCCGGCTCCGGCGCGGGCTCGGACTCGGACTCGGAGAACGCCGAGGACGCCGCGTTCAAGGTGCCGGTGATCGCCCACTGACGGGCGCGAACCCGCCGCCCGCGCCGCCGGTACCGGCGGGGGAATGACTGAGAACCCCGCTTCGTTCAAATTTGAATGAAGCGGGGTTCGTCGTGTTCACGGGGCCCGCGGACGAAGGCCACCCACGGCCGCAGACGAATGAGGAGCGCCCCGATGCCTTCGATATCCCCGATGCCCCCAACGACCCCCGCATCGCCTCCGGCCCGCATGCCGGCGCTGTACCTCAGCCACGGCGCCCCACCCCTCGCCGACGACCCGCTCTGGCCGGCCGAACTCGCCGCCTGGTCGGCGGGCCTGCCCCGACCGCGCGCGATCCTGATGGTCTCCGCCCACTGGGAGGAGGCCCCGCTCGCCCTCGGCGCCACCACGCCCGTCCCGCTCGTGTACGACTTCTGGGGCTTCCCCGAGCACTACTACTCCGTGCGCTACGACGCCCCGGGCGCCCCGGACCTCGCCGCCTCGGTACGCGCGCTCCTGCGCGGCCCCGGCACCCCCGTCCAGGACCTCCCCGACCGGGGGCTGGACCACGGCGCGTACGTCCCCCTCGTCGAGATGTACCCGGACGCCGACGTACCGGTGCTCCAGATGTCCATGCCCACCCTGGACCCGCGCCGCCTGATGGACCTCGGCCGCAAGCTGGCCCCACTGCGCGACGAGGGTGTCCTGATCGTCGGCAGTGGCTTCTTCACCCACAACCTGGCCGCCCTGCGCCACACCGGCCCCGGCGTCCCCGGTTGGTCGGCGGAGTTCGACGCCTGGGGCAGCGAGGCCCTGGCCGCCGCCGACGTCGACGCCCTGCTCGACTTCGAGACCAAGTCCCCGGCCGGCCGCCTCGCCCACCCCCGCACGGAACACTTCGCCCCCCTCTTCGTCACCCTCGGCGCCGCCGAATCCGACCTCACCACCCCCCGGACCCCGGTCGACGGCTTCTGGCTGGGCCTCTCGAAACGCTCCCTCCAGTTCGGCTAGCCGGACACCCCCTGGGCGTGAGCCACGCCTTGCGCGCGCCCCGGTGATCTCCCCGCCGATGGTGAGCCCCTCAGCGGGGCCGCTCGGAAGCCCGGACGAGGGTTGCCTGCGGCATATCAGGCGCCTCGCCGGGTCTTCAGGCAACCGGAAGGCGGAGCGGATCGTCTTCCGGGGTGTGGGCGGGCGCGAGTGGCGCTCCAGTGGGGGTGAAGGGCCGCGTGGGGTGTGTGACGGCGGTCACGCCGGCGGAGTGGGGGCGGTGCGTCGCGAGGGGCGTCGGGGCGGCTTTCGTACCCGGCCTGACCTGCACCTCTTCGAGATCCCGCCGGGCTCGCCCGCTCTGAGGCCGGGCAGGGTACTGCAAGATCTCGGAATTCGGAGGGCGACGTGGGAATTCTGTCCCGATTCCGATCGTTCTTTCCTTTCGGAAGCGGGCACTCGGGAGAGTGTCCGGGGACGCACCGCGACCGATTCATCGCATCGCAAGGGAGCACGCATGGCAACCCGCGCCGTCGCCCGTCGTCAGTCCACGAGCAGCGCCCGAGCCGTGGGCGGGGAAATCGCAGACCGCGACCTGGTCGGCATGTACCTGGACGAGATCGCGCGCACCCCGCTGCTCGACGCCGCCAAGGAAGTGGAGCTCTCGCAGATCATCGAGGCGGGCGTCTACGCCCGACAGATCCTCGATGGTGAGGCCGAGCGCGAAGGGGAGTCCCCCGCGCGCGAGGAACTGGAGGCGCTGGCCGCCGAAGGCGAGCGAGCCAAGGAAGTCTTCATCCGGTCCAACCTCCGCCTGGTCGTGGCCGTCGCCCGCCGCTACCCGCGCAGCGGGCTCCCGCTCCTCGACCTGATCCAGGAGGGCAACGCCGGCCTGGTCCGCGCCGTCGAGAAGTTCGACTACGCCAAGGGCTTCAAGTTCTCCACGTATGCCACCTGGTGGATCCGCCAGGCCATCACCCGCTCCATCGCCGACCAGTCCCGCACCATCCGCCTCCCCGTCCACCTGGTCGAGGAGCTCGGCCGGATCCGCCGGGTGCAGCGCGAGTTCAACCGCGAGAACGGCCGCGACCCGGAGCACGCCGAGATCGCCGCCGAGCTCGACTCGACGGAGAAGCGCGTCGGCGACGTACTGGACTGGGCCCGCGACCCGGTCAGCCTCAACATGTCCGTGGACGACGAGGGCGACACCCAGTTCGGCGACCTGCTGGAGGACACCTCCGCGATCTCCCCCGAGCAGTCCGTCCTCTCGCTGCTGCGCAGCGAGGAGCTGGA
The DNA here is from genome assembly GCF_023515955.1 of Streptomyces sp. RerS4. Lineage (GTDB taxonomy): Bacteria > Actinomycetota > Actinomycetes > Streptomycetales > Streptomycetaceae > Streptomyces. The sequence goes on along the minus strand of NZ_CP097322.1, from coordinate 3,161,053 downwards.
GGACCTCCTCGGCAAGCTGGACCAGCGCACCGCGTCCATCATCAAGATGCGCTACGGCATCGAGGACGGCCGCGAGCGGACCCTCACCGAGGTCGGCAAGCAGCACGGCCTGACGCGCGAGCGCATCCGCCAGATCGAGAAGCACGCCCTGCTCGAACTGAAGCGCATGGCCCGCGACACCGGCTTCGACGCCGTGGCCTGACCGGCCGCCGCCCGCCTCGAAGCCCCCCGAACGAGCCCCGGCACCATCCCCCCGGTGCCGGGGCTCCCTCACACCGCCCCGGCCTCACGCCGCCCCGCCCGCCCCCGCCAGCCGCGCCCCCAGCGCCGCCGCGGCGCGCGCCAGCCGCTCGGGCCCCCGTACGGTGAACGGCACCCCGAGCAGCGCCAGCCGGGCCGCCAACCACTGCGGGTCGTCACCGCTCTCGAAGCGCACCCGCACCCCCCGCGCCCCCGGCTCCGTCACGGCCAGCTCCTCCAGCCACCCCGGCAGCCCCTGCGGCAGGGTCTCGAAGCAGACGTCCACCGGGTACGTCTCCCGCCCCCGCAGCCCGCGCCGCACGAACTCCGCCGCCTCCATCGGCAGCTCCCGAGGCGCGAACCGCGCGCCCGTCGGGAGCGGCTCGCTCACCCGGTCCACCCGGAAGGTGCGCCAGTCCTCCCGCTCCAGGTCGTAGGCGACGAGGTACCACCGGCTCCCTGTGCTCACCAACCGGTACGGCTCCACCAGCCGCCGGGACTCCACCCCGTCCCGCGCCCGGTACGCGAACCTCAGCCGCTCCGGCCCCGCCACCGCCCCCGCCATCGCGGTCAGCGTGCGCGGATCCACGCTCGCGCCGTCGCCCCGGGTCACCGCGACCGTGGCCGACTGGAGCGCGCCCACCCGGTGCCGCAGCCGGGCCGGCAGCACCTGCTCCAGCTTCGCCAGAGCCCGTACGGAGGCCTCCTCGACCCCCTCGATCGCGTGCCCGGCACCCGCCCGCAGCCCCACCGCGATCGCCACCGCCTCCTCGTCGTCCAGCAGCAGCGGCGGCATCGCCGCCCCCGCGACGAGCCGATACCCGCCCACCGCGCCCATCGTCGCCTCCACCGGGTATCCCAGCTCCCGGAGCCGGTCGATGTCCCGCCGAATCGTCCGCGCGCTGACCCGCAGCCGCTCCGCCAGCTCGCTGCCCGGCCACTCGCGCGGGGTCTGGAGCAGGGACAGCAGGGTGAGCAGTCGCGCCGAGGTGTCGTTCATGCCTTCCAGGCTGTCAGGGAAATAGGACATGACTTGACCTACATCCGGTCTAGGTTTCTTCCCATGAGCACCGAGACGCACCGGACATCGCCCGAAAGAGAGAACGGGCCCGCACGAACAGACCCCGCCGAGGAGGGCGTCGAGGGCGCACCGGCCCCGGCCGACCGCCGCCGCTGGCTGGCCCTCGCCATCGTGATGACCGCGGCCTTCATGGACCTGGTCGACGTCACGATCGTCAACATCGCGATACCCGCCATGCGCCAGGACTTCGGGGCGTCGACCAGCGCGATCCAGTGGATCACCGCCGGCTACGCCCTCGCCTTCGCCGCCGGGCTGATCACCGGCGGTCGCCTCGGCGACATCTACGGCCGCAAGCGCCTCTTCCTCGTCGGCATCGCCGGCTTCACGGCCGCCTCGCTGCTCTGCGGCATCGCCGCCAACCCGTCCATGCTCGTCGTCTCCCGCATCCTCCAGGGCGGCATGGCGGCCATGATGGTCCCGCAGGTCCTCGCGATCATCCACGTCACCTTCCCGCCGCACGAGCGCGGCAAGGTCTTCGGCATGTTCGGCGCGATCGTCGGCCTCGGCGCCGTCTCCGGCCCGATGCTCGGCGCCCTGCTCACGCAGTGGAACCTCTTCGGGCTCGAATGGCGCCCGATCTTCCTGATCAACCTGCCCGTCGGCATCGCGGGCGTCATCCTCGGCCGGAAGTTCATCACCGAGTCCAAGGCCCCCAAGGCGCTGCGGCTCGACCTGGTCGGCGTCGTCCTGGCCACCCTGGCCCTGGTCATGCTGATCTTCCCGCTGACGCACGGCCGCGAGAACGACTGGCCGCTGTGGGGCTTCATCTGCATGATCGCCTCGCCGTTCGTCTTCGCCGCCTTCATCGCCTACGAGCGGTACAAGATCAAGAAGGACGGTTCCCCGCTGGTCGAGTTGTCCCTCTTCAAGGTCAAGAGCTTCGCCGGCGGTATCGCCGTCCAGCTCACCTTCGGCATCTCGACCGGCATCTTCTTCCTGGTCTGGACGCTCTACATGCAGATGGGCCTCGGCTGGAGCGCCCTGCGCGCCGGCACCACCGGCATCCCCTTCTCCATCGCCGTCTCGGTGGCCGCCGGCATCTCCGTCCAAAAGCTCGTCCCGCGCTTCGGCCGCAAGGTGCTCCAGGCCGGCGCGCTCATCATGGCCGCGGGTGTGCTCCTCTACATCTGGGAGTCCGACCACTACGGCATGGACATCGCCTCCTGGCAGATGGCCGCCCCGCTGATCGTCATGGGCGCCGGCATGGGCCTGATCGTGGCCCCGCTGACCGACACCGTGCTCTCCCAGGTGCCGCGCGAGCACGCCGGCTCGGCCTCCGGCCTGATCAACACCACCGGCCAGATGGGCAACGCGCTGGGCCTCGGCCTGACCTCCGTCGTCTTCTTCGGCCTGATCGACGACGACATGATCCTCGGAGCGCCCTACGTCGAGGCCTTCCGCGGCGCCCTGTGGTGGGTGGTGGCGGTCCTCGTCCTGATCTTCGCGGTGATGTTCATGCTGCCGCGCAAGCAGGTCCCGACGGGTGAGCGCGAAGGGGCCGCGGCCGCCCTGGACGCCCCCGCCCCGGAGAAGGTCCCGGTCGGCTAGCCGGCTCAGGATCACGGACATGCCCGCTTAGGTTGGCGGGTATGTCCGTTTTCCTTTGTTTTGACCCCCGGTCGCCGGTACGCTGGGGGAGGAATCACCAATACGGGCATGGAACGGACGTAAATCCACATGTACGCATCCGAGCGCCACGCTCGCATGATCCTCACCGTCACCCCGAACCCCTCCCTCGACCGCACCTACGAGGTCCCCTCGCTCGGCCGCGGCGCCGTCCTGCGCGCCACCGGCGAGCGCGTCGACCCCGGCGGCAAGGGCGTCAACGTCGCGCGAGCCGTCGCCGCGGCGGGCGTCGCCACCACGGCGGTCCTCCCGCTCGGCGGCGCGCCCGGCGCCCTGCTCGCCGAGCTGCTCGGCGCGCAGGGCGTGGACGTCACCGCCGTGGCGATCGCCGGCCAGACCCGCTCCAACATCGCCGTCGCCGAACCCGACGGGACCCTCACGAAGATCAACACCGCGGGCCCGGCGCTGTCGACCGAGGAATCGACCCTCCTCCTCGACACCGTACGCACCTGCGCGGGCACCCCCGCCTGGATCGCGGGCTGCGGCAGCCTCCCCCCGGCCCTGCCGCACGACTGGTACGCCGACCTCGTCGCCCACGCGCACGCGGCGGGCGCCCGCGTCGCCCTCGACACCTCGGGCCCCGCCCTGGCCGCGGCCCTGCCGGCCCGCCCGGACGTGATCAAGCCGAACGCGGCGGAACTCGCCGAGGCCGTCGGCCGCCCCCTCGCCACCCTGGCGGACGTCGTCAAGGCCGCCGAGGAACTGGTCGGGCGCGGCGCCCGCGCCGTCCTCGCCTCCCTCGGCCGGCACGGGCAACTCCTGGTCGGCCCCGAGGGCACCTTCCACGGCACGGCCCCCGTCACCACCGTCCGCAGCGACGTCGGCGCGGGCGACGCCTCCCTGGCGGGCTTCCTGATCGCCGGCGGCGCCGGCCCCGCCGCCCTCGCCTGCGCACTGGCCCACGGCGCGGCCGCCGTCCAACTCCCGGGCAGCGCCATGCCCACCCCGGCGGACCTGCGCCCCGAACGGGTCCGCGTCACCGAGGACCTTCCGCTGGACCTCCCCGTCGACCCGACCGACCCGACCGGCCCGGGTGCGGCCTGACCTACCGCACCCGGGAGCGGGTCTCCATCGCCCCGCGCGCGGCGGATTCGCTCGCGTAGACCTCGCACATGTGCCGCCCGTCCGGGGTCGCCGTGTGCTCGACCTCCCACAGGCTGAACTCGCTGCCGTCCAGCAGGACGAACGCGTGCTCGTAGAGGCTGAATCCGGCGTCCCGCCCGTCCGCGAGGCTGTGACGGCCGCCGAAGGCCTGCGTGATCCGGTGGGCGTAGGCCGAGCGCAGCAGCGACGCCACCGCCTCGCCGGGCCGGTCGCCGTTCTCCGCGCGGCGCAGGACCCGCCGGGCGTGGTCGGCGGACTGCTCGACGGTGTACTCGCGGTGGCGCCGGTGCGGGGCCGGCGTCGCGAACAGGGCGCTCAGCACGGCCAGATCGTGGTCGGGATCATCCTCCGCGTCCATCCCGGCCGGGATCGACGCCGCCCCGCCCGCCGCGGACTCCCCGAAGAGCCGGCTCACGGCAAGCGCCAGCTCGCTCTTGCTCGCGAAGACCTCGCAGCGCATGCTCCGCTCGCCCCGCAGTCGGTAGGTGAGCTCCCACAGGGAGAGCGCACCGCCGTCCGCGAGCAGGTAGGTGTGCCGATGGGTCTCCCGCCACACGCCCGCCGACGGGCTGTGATGGGTGGTGTACAGCGAAGAACTGTGGGCGAGCGCCGTACCGATGCGCTCGACCAACAGGTCGGGGAGGTCGAAGGAGTTGAGGGCGCGGCCCAGGAGTCGGTCGAGGTGGGCCTCGGTTGTCTCGTACGGATCGCTCAAGGTGGGTCTCCAGGCCGTCGCAGCTTGTCACTTCGCGGAAGCTCAACGTAGCGCCCGGCTCTGACATCACGTCCGGGGTTCGGTAAAACGTCCGGGAAGTATCAGGGGTTCCCGCCACCCCTTCAGGTCAACTTCCCCCCGTATCGTCATGGTTGGCACCGGTCTGCGCTAGTGCGCGGGACTATGGACGGCATGGCAACGAATACAGTGGGCGTTCCCCGCCAACAGGTCCGGCCCCGCTCCCGGCCCGAGGCGGCCCCGTCCAAGGGTCTGGCCTGGCTGCTGGTGGTCACCGGCGCCGCCGGGGTGTTGGCCTCCTGGGTGATCACCCTCGACAAGTTCCTCCTGCTGGAGGACCCGGACTTCAAGCCCGCCTGCAGTCTCAACCCCGTGGTCTCCTGCGGCAGCGTCATGCGCAGCGAGCAGGCCGCCGCCTTCGGCTTCCCCAACCCGATGCTCGGTCTCGTCGCCTACGCCGTCGTGGTCTGCGTCGGGGCGGGCCTGCTGGCCGGCGCCCGTCACCGTGGCTGGTTCTGGCTCGGGCTGAACGCCGGCACCCTCTTCGGCACCGGCTTCTGCGCCTGGCTGATGGTCGAGTCGCTCTACGAGATCAACGCCCTGTGCCTGTGGTGCTGCCTGGCCTGGGTGGCGACGCTGCTGATGTTCTGGGCGGTGACGGCGTACAACGTCCGCTCCGGGCACCTGCCCGCCCCGGGCCCGCTGCGGACCTTCTTCACCGACTTCGGTTGGGCGCCGCCCGCCCTTCACCTCGGGATCATCGGCATGCTGATCCTGACCCGGTGGTGGGAGTTCTGGACCGGCTGAGCGCCGATGCCGACGCCGACGCGCCGACGCCGGCGCGGGCGCGGAACGGGCGAGGGCCCCGGCAGCGGGAAGCTGCCGGGGCCCTCGTCATCGCTCCACGGGCAGCGAGGCCCTGACCGGTGGGCGGGGGGAGCGGAGGTCAGCTGCCGACGGAGCCGTTGCCCGACAGGACCGGGATGTTGTCCAGGATGTGCGAGAGGGAGTCGTCGCCCTTGGCCTGGGTGGAGTTCTCGGTGCACTGCTGGTTCTGCGGGTTGGCCAGGACGTTGATGTCCTGGACGCCGACGTTGGCGATGATCGCCACCAACGACTGGGCGTTGACCTTGGCGGGCAGACCGATGCAGGGCTTGTTCAGGGTGCCCTGGACCAGACCGAGCTGCGGGCTCTGGTAGCCGTGGGTCTTCTGGTTGCCGTAGGCCTGGACGGAGTTGTTGCCGTTGACCGTGTTGACCCCGTTGTCGTTGCCGATGGCCATGGCCGGGGTCGCGACGACCGCGCCGGCACCGACGGCGGCGGCGGAGACCGCGGCGGCGGTCATGATCTTCTTGAACATCATTGGTCCTTTTGTCGCACGAGTGCCCGCTAGTGGAGCGCCCTGATCAACCGGGCCGTTCGAGGCATGGTTGCGCCGCTTCACTCAAACGGCCCGTTCGTCCCGCGCTTTTCCCCAACGCGGGTGAGGCCGTTGCGGACGCGTGCGCGAAGCCCGTACGCAGCCACCACGGCCCCGGCCGCCGTCGCCGTCCGGTTGCGCTCCGTGCGAGGTGTTCGCACGGTGGGTAAGGAGGCGGATCGCTCGGGTCCGCTTCTGTGCGACCACGCGAAGGAATCCCCCATGCACCGCACCAAGCCGTCCCGCTTCCGTGTACTGGTCCCGTCGGCCCTCGCGGTCGTCATACTGTCCGGCGTCGCCGCTCCCGCGGTGGCGGCGGACGGGGAACGCGCAGCCGACCTCACCAAGCGGGTGGCGGCTGTGAACGAGCAGATCGAGGAGATCAAGGAGAAGAAGGCCGAAGGCCGCGTCGCGGCCGGCCCGATCGACGACCTCCTCGCGAGCCTGGGCAAGACGCTCGAAGGCGTCCTCAAGTCCGTTCAGGCCCTGCTGCCCGCCGGGGTGACGCTCCCGCCCATCACCCTGCCCACCCTGCCCACGCTGCCCGAGATCCCGGGGCTGCCGGACCTCGAACTCCCAGAGCTCCCGGCGATCCCCGGCCTGCCCACCGCGCCGGCGGCCCCCGCCGTACCGGCCGTCCCGGCCGTCCCCGCGGCCCCGGCCGTCCCCGCGGCCCCGGCGGTCCCGGACACCCCGGCCGTGCCGGAGGTCCCCCTGCCGGAGATTCCGGCCCTTCCGGACGTCCCCGCCCGCTAGGCGGGCCGCCCTGCGGGGAGTCGGCCGGGCCGGGAAGGTTACGACTATTGGGCTGAACAGGTCGGATCGAGTGACAGGCCGTGTCGTTCGGGACGGTGGACCGTTTCGCTCGGTGTGAACCCCGGAATCGGGGCAGGACATCGAAGAGAAGGTGCACTTCCCATGAACTCTGCTGCCAAGAAGGCCGCCGTGGCCCTGGCTTCCGCTGGTCTCGCAGTGGCCGGTGCCGCGGGTGCCGCGTCCGCCGACTCCGAGGCCAACGGCGCGGCCGTGGGTTCCCCCGGTGTCCTCTCGGGCAACGCCGTCCAGGTTCCGGTCCACGTTCCGATCAACGTCTGCGGCAACTCCGTGAACGTGATCGGTGCTCTGAACCCCTCGTTCGGCAACCCCTGCGTCAACGACTGACGTAGGCATCGGTCTCCATGACGTGACTGTGGGCGCCCCGGCCTCGCCGGTGGCGCCCACAGTCGTGTGTGACGGCTGCTCAGTTCGCGCCGCCGTTGAGCTTCACGCCACCGAGCATCGGGGACGCCTGGGTGGCTCCGTTCGCCAGGCTCAGCACCTCGCCGGGAACGTTGTTGCGGACCTCGTTCACCCGCTGGACGGTGCCGAGGACCTTGTCGACGTTCTCGTTCTGCTCGGCGAGACCGTTGCCCAGCGTCTGGGGGAGCGCCTCGCTCACCGGTCCGGTGGCGTTCAGGACCTCGGTCAGCCCGCCCGTCGCGCTCATGGGAGGCATCGCGGCCGGGGCGTCGGCGGCGAAGGCGGGGGCCGCGGCACCGAGGGCGGCCACGGAGCCGGCGACGACAGCGGCGACCTTGGACAGCTTCATTATCGAAATCCTCTTCTTTTCGTGGGCAGAGGCATCAGCGACGCCCGTCGCGCCGCTTTCGCCCTGCGTAACGATTACCGGCGGCCACGGAAACGCGTACGGGCCGCCCACGACAATGGCCGGAGAATCCGACAAGGGATTCTCCGGCCGATATTTCTTCCGATTACCGGTATTGCGGTCAGGCGGCGGCGGAACGCCGGTACAGGATCGCCCCGCCCAGGACCAGGGCCGAGGCGAGGGCCGCCATCGCGCCCCACTCACCCGCTCCGGTCGCGGCGAGCTCCGGCGCCGTGGCGAGCGACGGTACGGGCGCCGGGGCCACAGCCGCGGCCGGCGGCGGGGCGACGGCGGGGCGGGCGCCGGAGCGGGCGTTACCGGAGCCGGGGCAGGTCCGCCGGTACGTCGCCGGCCGGGGCGGCCGGAGGCTGGTCGGCCGGACGGTCGACCTCCGGAGCGGGCGCCGGCTTCTCCACCGGCTGACTGCCGTGCGGCGGATGCGGCGCGGGCTGCTCCACGACCGGCGGAGCCGGTGCGGGCTGCGGAGTCACCGGCGCGGGCGCGGGGAGCGGGTGGGGCTGCTCCTCGGGCAGCGGCGGCGCCTCCTGGACCGGGGGCGCGGGCAGCGGGTTCGGTGCCGGGAGCGGCTGCGGCTGCGGCTCCTCCACGGGCCGAGGTGCCGGCGGCAGCGGGGCCGGGTGTTCGGCGTGCGGGGGCTGCTGCTCGGGCTGCGGCGGGTGGTCGTCGCACTCCTCGTCGCCCTGCGGCTGCCGCTCCTCGTCGCCGTGGCCGCCGTAGCGGCCCCGGTGGGAGTCGTCGCCGTGCTCGTCGTGGTGGGGCGCCGCGTGGCGGGGCGCCGCGTGTCGGGGGGCGTGCGCCCGCGGTGCCTCGTAGTGCCGCTCCTGCTCGCGGCGCTGCTCGGGCAGTGCGTGCCGGCCGCCGCCCCGGCGCTCGTCGAGGTAGCGCCCGATGGCTTCGGCGTGCTCGGGGCTCAGGTGGCGCTCGTAGCCGTGGTCGACGTCCGAGCCGGACGTGGTGGCGCACGTGTTGCCGAACGCGGGGTTGAGCGCGGCACCTCCGTCCACGCTGTTGCCGCACACGTTCGGCGCGAACGTGACCGGTACCGAGACGCTGTTGCCGGCCAGCACACCCGGAGAGTGCGAGGCCTCGGCCATCGCCCCGGATTGCGCGTGGACCGCGCCGGTCGCGATCGACAGCAGACTCGACGCGGCCGCTGCCGTGAGCACCCCCTTGCCCAGTACCTGTCGGCTCAGTACCTGTCGCATGGGTCCTTCCCTGTCTACCGGCGCGGGGGCCGGTGGCTGAATCGAAGGTGGCCTCGGAGTGCACCGCCGTGCACTCCGAGGCCACCCGAGGAGGTCTGCCCTTGCGGGCGCAGGCGCTTCGTCAGGCGTTGACGCAGGTGTTGCCGAACGCGGGGTTCAGCAGCGCGATCACGTTGACGGTGTTGCCGCAGACGTTGATCGGGACGTGCACCGGGACCTGGACGAGGTTGCCGGAGAGGACGCCCGGGGAGTGCGCGGCGACGCCGTGGGCACCGGCGTCGGCCATGGCGGGGGCGGCGACACCGGCCGCCATCATCACGCCCGCGGCCAGCACCATTGCCTTCTTGTGCTTCATTTGTTTTCTTTCCTTCCCGCAGAGGTCTATCCGCTGCACAGGGAACAACGAGCAGTCGGAGAAAAAGAAACCGCGTAAACCGCGTAATTTCGTGAATTGCCGAGGAGGGTGGGTCACGGTTAATTCGATTCGGAATTCCCGGCCCTCGCACGCGGCGAGGCCGCCGCGACCCAAGGGTGCGACGGCCTCGCGTGCGTGGTGCGCGATCAGCTGCCGGAGGAGACGTTGCCGGAGAGGATCGGGATGTTGTCCAGGATGTGCGAGAGGGCCTCGTCGCCCTTGGCCTGGGTGGAGTTCTCGGTGCACTGCTGGTTCTGCGGGCTGGACAGGACCGGGATGTCCTGGACGCCGACGTTGACGAGCGCGAGCACGGACTGCACGTTGGCCTTGGCCGGCAGGGCGATGCAGGGCTTGTTGAAGGAGCCCTGGATCAGCGCCATCTGCGGGCTCATGTTCCCGTACGTGGCCTGGTTGCCGTAGATCTGCGCGGCGTTGTTGCCGTTGGAGGTGTTGACGCCGTTGTCGTTCCCGATGGCCATCGCCTGCGGGGCCATGGCGGCGCCGAGACCCACGACGGAGGCGGCAACCGCTGCGCCGGCCGCAAACTTCTTGATCATTATCGTCCCTTATTTTGCAGGATCGCCCGGTACTGGAGCACTCGGATCAACGGCCCGGCCCCGGCTCGGGTTGCGTGGCTTCACCCGGATGCCGCCGTTTCGGGCGGCGGGGTTGACGTTCAGGCGTTCACGCAGGTGTTGCCGAACGCGGGGTTGAGCAGCGCGATCACGTTGACGGTGTTGCCGCAGACGTTCACCGGGACCTGGACGGGGACCTGGACCAGGTTGCCGCTCCCGACGCCGGGGGACTGGGCCGCGACGCCGTCCGCCGAGGCTCCGCCCTGCGCGGAGGCGAGGCCCGCGCCGCCCATCAGCATCGCCGCGCCCGCGACCGCCATGGTGGTGCCGCGCATCAGCCTCTTCTTCATCTCTGTTTTCCTTTCGAGGGGAACGATGGTGCTCCGCATAACGACCCGCCCACGGTCAGGGTGCGTTTCATCGCCCAAAAGGCGGTACGAGCGAGTCCGGCGTGATTTCCACCCCGATTTCTGACAAAGTGCACTCCTGTTTTGTCCCGTTGATCGAAAATGGAGACAGGATCATGGGTTCCTCCCGCAGAATCCTCGGCACTCTCGGCCTGCTGTCCTGCCTCACCCTTTCCGCGTACCTGCCCACCGCGGCGACGGCGGCGACCGCGGCCCCGGCGGCCCCGACGGCTCCCGATCCGGTTCCGGTGGTCGCGCGGGAAATGACCCGCGTCCCCTTCACCCAGCGTTACCAGGCGGTGCAGCACGGTGGCCTGGTGCGGGCCTCCAACTCCGGGATCAGCTGCCGTCGGGAGGAGTCACCGCAGGCGGAGCCCTGTGCGGAGGTCAAGGCGGGCGCGGCCGGGGTCAACGGCGAGTTCGAGATGTTCTACAGCGAGGTGGACAAGGACCCCGACACCTACAACTCCACGCGGGCCGAGCTGAAGGTGCCGAAGGGCGCGAAGGTGTCCTACGCCCGGCTGTACTGGGGCGGGAACCTGCGGGTGGGTGAGCAGAAGCCGCCGGAGGACAACGGTCGGGTGCTGGTCGCCGAGCCCGGGGGCGCGTACAAGGAGGTGCTCGCCGACACCGTGATCGGGCACCGCAGTGACGCGGCCAGCGATGCCTATCAGGCCTCGGCGGACGTCACCCCGCTCGTGCGCAAGGGCGGCGCGGGGATGTGGACCGTCGCCCAGCTCAACATCGCCATGGGTCACTCGGAGGTCGGCGCCTGGGGCGGCTGGACGCTGGTCGTCGCCTACGAGCACGCGCGGGAGCCGCTGCGCCGGCTCTCCGTGTGGGACGGCTTCGAAGGGCTGGCCTCGGGGGCCGGTCAGGCCGCCGGGGGGACCGTGGAGATCGCGGGTCTGGGCGCGCCGGCCGGGGCGTCGGGGCGGGCGGGGGTGGTCGCGTACGACGGGGACCGGGGCACCCTCGGGGACTCGCTCACGGTGACCGCCGACAGCGGGCGCCGGGTCAGCCTCAGCGATGCGGAAAATCCTTTTAATGATGTTATGAATTCCACGATCACGGAATTCGGGAATCCGTCACCCGTGCGACAGCCCGAACATATGAACAATCTCGGATATGACGCGGACGTGTTCGATCTGACTCCCGCGCTGTCCGGGGGTGCCCGCAGCCTGAACTTCAGGTTCACCGGCGAAAATCAGGGTCAATTCCTCGGTGTGCTCTTCGTTCAGACAGACGCGCGCCGCTGAACGCAGGAGTCACTCCACGTGCCGACGCAACCCCCACCCCCCTCCCACGACGCGCCGCCGACGCCCTCTTTCACCGTCCTCCACCTGGTCCAACCCGTCGACGGCGGCGTGGCCCGCGTCGTCATCGACCTCGTACGGGCCCAGGCCGCCGCCGGACTGCGCGTCCTCGTCGGCTGCCCGCGCGGCGGGAACCTCGCCGACGGCGCCCGCGCCGCCGGCGCCGAGGTCCTCCCCTGGCGCGCGGGCCGCTCGCCCGGCCCCGCCCTGCCCGCCGAAGTGGCCGGAGCCGCCCGGCTGATCCGCCGCGCCCGCCCCGACCTGCTGCACGCCCACAGCGCGAAGGCCGGCCTCGCCGGACGGATCGCCGTACGCGGCGCCCTGCCCACGGTGTTCCAACCCCACGCCTGGTCCTTCGACGCCGTCGGCGGCGCCACCGGCGCCCTCGCCCTGCGCTGGGAGCGCTTCGGCGCCCGCTGGGCCGACCGCGTGCTGTGCGTCAGCGAGTCCGAACGCCGCGCCGGCGAGACCGAGGGCATCACCGCCCACTGGACCGTCATCCGCAACGGCGTCGACCTCGGCCACTTCCGCCCCGGCCACCCCGACCCCGACCAGGACCGGGCCGCCGCCCGCACCGAACTCCCGCTGCCCGCCGCCTTCCGGGGTGAGGGGCCGCTCGCCGTCTGCGTCGGCCGGCTCTGCCCGCAAAAGGGCCAGGACATCCTGCTCCGTGCCTGGCCGGAAGTGCTGGCCACCGTCCCCGACGCCCGCCTGGCCCTCGTCGGCGACGGCCCCGACACCGAACGGCTGCGCCGCGCCGCGCCCCCCGGGGTGTTCTTCGCGGGAGCCGCCGCCGACATCCGACCGTGGCTTCGGGCCGCCGATCTCGTTGTACTGCCGTCGCGGTGGGAAGGCATGGCGCTCGCCCCGCTCGAAGCCATGGCCTGTGGTCGACCGGTCCTGGTCTCCGACGTCAGCGGTGCGCGGGAGAGCCTGCCCTCCGGCCAGGGACGGCTCTGCCTCGTGCCCCCGGAGGACCCGACGGCGCTGGCCAAGGCCCTGGGCCGGCTCCTCGCCGCACCGCGGCTGCTCACCGAACTCGGGGAGCAGGCCCACCGGCACGCGAGGACGGAGTTCGACGTGCGGCGGACCACGGACGCGGTCACCGGCCTGTACCACGAACTGCTGGGCAGGCCCCGGCCCATGAACCAGGAGCGCATCAGCCGATGACGATGGACAGCGCAGCCGCCCGGCACACCGGGCAGGGCGGCACGGGGCACGCAGGCAGCACCGCCGTCCGGCGTTCCGTGACCGCCATCCACCCCCCTCGGGGCCCCCGGGCCGAACAGGCCCGGCCGGCGGTCCGGCCCCAGCGGGCCCGCCGCCGCGACGGCCTCGCCGCGCTGCTGACCGCCGACGCGCTGGCCGCCGTCGCCACCGCGGCCGCGCTGCCCCTGGCCTGGCCCGCCGCCGGTGCCGTACCCCCGCAGGTGGCGCTGCCCGCCGCCCTCGGGCTCGTCGCGCTGCACGCGCAGGCCGGCCTCTACCGGCCCCGGCTCGCCCTCCGCGCTCCTCGAACTGCCCACCCTCGCCGGGCGGGCCGCCGTCCTGTGGTGCGCCCTCGCCGCCGCCCTCGCCACCAGCCCCGTCGGACCCGCCCTGACCTGGGGCGCGTTGCTCGGCGCCGTGGCCCTGCAGACCGTACTGGGCTGCGCCGCGCGCGGCCTGGTGCACACCCTGCGCCGCCGCGCCGGCCGCCGGCGGCCCGCCTCCACCCTCGTCGTCGGGCCCGGGGAAGGGGCCGGAGCCGTGTCCGCCGCCCTTCACGGACGCCCCGAGTACGGGCTGCGGCCCGTCGGGATCGCCGACACCGCCGCCCCCGACGCCGACGGCGCGGGGCTCCCCGTCCTCGCCACCCACGAGGACATCCGCCGCGCCGTCATCCAGAACTCCGTCCGGCACGCCGTCTTCACCCGCCCGCCCGAGGCCGACGAACGCACCGCCTCCCTGGTCCGGCTGTTCCACGACCACGGCTGCCGGCTCTGGCTCGCCGACCCCGCCGGGACCGCCAAGGTCACCGGCATGCGCGTGGCGCAGCCCGCCGACCAGCTGTGGGGGTACGCCGTCCAGCCGCTGCTGCCCCGACCCGCCCGCCCCCTGGAGCGGTGCGCCAAGCGGATCATCGACTCGGTCCTCGCCGCGATCGCCCTGCTCGCCGCCGCCCCCGTCATGGCCGCCTGCGCCCTCGCCGTACGGCTCGCCGACGGCCCCGGCGTGATCTTCCGTCAGGAGCGCGTCGGCCTCTACGGGCGCCCCTTCACCCTGCTCAAGTTCCGCACCCTGCGCGCCGACGCGCACGAGTCCGCCACCCGCTGGACGGTGGCCGGCGACCGGCGCATGAGCCCCGTCGGCTCCTTCCTGCGCAAGTCCTCCCTCGACGAGCTGCCGCAGCTGTGGAACGTCGTCCGGGGTGACATGAGCCTGGTCGGTCCGCGCCCCGAACGGCCGTTCTTCGTCGCGAAGTTCGCCAGCGTCCACCCCGGCTACGAGGCCCGCCACCGGATGCCCGTCGGCATCACCGGACTCGCCCAGATCAACGGACTGCGCGGGGACACCTCCATCGAGGACCGGGCCCGCTTCGACAACCACTACATCGACACCTGGTCGCTGTGGCAGGACCTGTGGATCCTCGCCCGGACCGCCGCCTCCTTCTTCCGCTTCCGGCTGGGGGGCAGCTGAGCATGAGCCTCGCCGCATCCACCTCCGCCCCCCGGCTGCCGGACCTCGCGGGCGCGCTGCGCCGGCACTGGCCGCTGCTGCCGCTCGCCGCGACCGTGCTGTTCCTCCTCGCCCCCCTTCCCGCCGGCGACGCCACCACCTCCGGCAAGGTCGGCCCCGCCGACGCCGCTTCGCTGCTGCTCGTCCTCGTCTGCGCCGTGCAGGCGCTGCGGGGCCGGGTCCGGCCGCTGGGCCCGCTCGGGGTGCTGGTGCTCGGCGCGCCGGCCGTGGGGCTCGCGGTGGCGACGATGACCGCCGGGGACCCGTACGCCGCCCTGCCCGGGTTCGTGCGCTACCTCCAGGTCTTCGTCCTCGTCCCGGCAGCCGTGGTGCTGCTGGTGCCGGACGCGCGCGCGTTCCGGTTGGCCGCCGGCTGCTTCGTCGTGCTCGCGCTGGTACAGGGCGCCGTCGGCGTCGTGCAGTACGCCACCCACACCGGAGCCTCCTACCAGGGCGAGGACATCCGCGCCGTGGGGACCTTCGGCCCCGGTGACGTCATGGGCATGGCCACGGTGGTCGCGTACGGGCTCGTCGTCGCGACGGCCGCCGCCCTCGCCCCCGGCCTGTCGCGGCGGGTCCGGCGGACGGCCGGGGTGTGCGCGCTGGTACTGGTGGTGCCGCTGGTGCTGTCCTTCAGCCGGGGCGCGTGGATCGCCACCGTCGGCGCGGCCGTGCTCGTGATGGCGATGGCCGGGATCCGCCGGGCCCTGAAGGTGCTGGTGGCGCTGGCCGCCGCCGGGGTGGTGCTGGTGGGCGGACTCGGCGTCGGCTCCGACATGGTCGCGGAGCGGTTGACGTCGATCACCCAGGTCTCCAGCGCCCCCGACCAGTCGGTCACCGACCGGTACACGATGTGGGCCGCCGCCGAGTCGATGTGGCGGGAGCGGCCGGCGGTCGGGGTGGGCCTCAAGGGCTTCCCCGCCCACCGCGACGGCCACTCCTCGCTCGGCCTGTCCTCCGGCAGCGACACCGCCGGGGCCGGCCAGGGCTACATCAAGCAGCCGCTGCTGTCCCCGCACAACATGTACCTGCTCATCCTCAGCGAGCAGGGCCTCATCGGGCTGCTCGCCCTGGCCGGCGGCTGGCTGGCCCTGCTGGTCGCGGGCCTGCGCCGGTACGCGACGGGTCGGGGGACGCGGGACTGCGGACTGATCGCGACGGGCCTGCTCGTGTGGCAGCTGACCGACTTCCTCTACGCGGACATCGGCGGCCCCTCCACCGTCCTGACCGGAGTGATCATCGGACTCGCGGCCTGGTGGGCCCTCCCGGCGGCCTCCGGGCTGCCCGGGGCCGCCGCCGACAGGCCGGCGGTCCGGTGACGGACACGACCCCTTGGCGGCGGCCCGCGGCCGCGGCGACCGATGTCGCCGCGGCCGCGGGCCGCCGGCGGCGCCGCCACACCGTCCGGGGACCGTGGTGCGGTGGACCGGGCCGGTGCGGTGGATCGGGCGGCTTCGGTGGATCGGGCCGCCGCCGAGGCGGGGCCCGCGCGGGCGCCCGTCGCGGCGCCTGTTCCCGCGTCCGTCCCGGTGTCCGGTCCGGCGTCGGTTCCGGTGTCCGGTCCGGCGTCGGTTCCGGTGTCCGGTCCGGTGTCCGTCCCGGCGTCCATTCCCGCGCCCGTTCTGGCGTCCGCTCCCGTGTCCGTCCCGGTGTCCGGTCCGGCGTCCGTTCCTACACCCGTTCCGGCGTCCCTCGTGGTTCGGAGGGGCGGGCGCGTTGCCGGGCGGGGGCGGCGGCCCGTCGTCGGGGGCGGCGTCCGCGTGGACACCCCGCCCGTGCGTGCCCGTCGCCGGTCCGGACCGGGCGGGCCCGGCGGCGAGCCGCCCGACGGCGGCGCCGGCGCGCCGGCCCCGCTCGGGCGGTTCCTCGCCAAGGCCGCCGCCGTCACCGCCGCACTGACGGCGGCCGGCGCCGTACTGGGACTCGTGCGCGACCAGACCATCGCCCACCTCTTCGGCGCCGGACACGACAGCGACGCCTTCCTGATCGCCTGGACCGTCCCCGAGATGGCCTCGACGCTCCTCATCGAGGACGCCATGGCCCTGCTGATGGTGCCCGCCTTCAGCCACGCCCTGGCCCGCCGGGCCGCCGGCCGCGCCGGGCTCACCCGCAAGGAGGCCCGCGACCGGGACCCCGTACGCCTCCTCGTCGGGGCGACCCTGCCCCGGCTCGCCGTGTTCCTCGCCGCCGTCGCCTCGATCCTCGTCATGGCAGCGCCGCTCGTCGTCGGCGTCCTCGCACCCGGACTGCCCGATCCCGAACTCGCCGTCCAGTGCACCCGCCTGACCGCCCTGACCGTCGTCACCTTCGGCATCGCCGGATACTTCAGCGCCGCCCTGCGCGCCCACCGCTCCTTCCTGCCACCCGCCGCGATCTACGTCTCGTACAACATCGGCATCATCGCGACGATCGTCACCCTCCACAGCCTGTGGGGGGTCCGCGCCGCAGCCGCGGGCGTCGCCGCCGGCGGGCTGCTGATGGTCCTCGTCCAACTCCCGGCCTTCATCCGCAACGTCGGCTTCGGACCCGCCCGCGCCCGCCGCGCCCCCCGCAGCCAACGCGACCGGGACCGGCCCACCCTCATCGCCTTCGGCCTCATCGCGCCCGTCATCTTCTTCGCCGTCTTCCGGCAGTCACAGGTCCTCGTCGAACGGTTCCTCGCCGCATCGCTGTCCCCCGGCGCCATCTCGCACCTCAACTACGCGCAGAAGGTCGCGCAGATGCCGATGGTGCTGTCCCTGATGATCTGCACCGTCACCTTCCCCGTCGTCGCCCAGGCCATGGCCGCCGGCGAACGCGAGAAGGCCCGACGGCGCGTCGAGCAGGACCTCGCGCTCGCCGCGCTCGCCGTCCTCATGGGCAGCGCCCTCGTCATCGGCTACGCCCCGCAGATCATCCAGGTCCTCTTCGAGCGCGGCGCCTTCACCGCCGAGGACACCGCCGTCACCGCCTCCGCGATGCGCGTCTACGGCCTCGGGCTGCTCGGCCACTGCCTCGTCGGCGCGCTCTCCCGGCCCTTCTTCTCGACCGCCCGGCCCACCTGGTTCCCCGCGCTCGCGATGGGCGCCGGACTGCTCGTCAACATCGTCGCCGGCGCCCTCGCCGTCGGCTGGTGGGGCACCTACGGCATCGCCGCCGCCAACGCACTCGCCATCACCACCACCGCCGTCCTCCTCCTCACCGGCCTCGGCTCGCGCATCATCGCCATCCACGTCCGCCGCGTCGCCGTCAGCATCGGCCGGCTCGCCGTCGCCGCGGCCACCGCCTGCGGCACCGGCTGGCTCGCCGGCCCGATGATCCCCGACCCGCTGCTCAGCGCCGCCCTCGGCTGCCTCCTCGTCCCCGCCATGTTCGCCGCCACCGGGATGGCCATACGGGCCCTGGAAGTCATCGCCCTGTCCGACCGGATCGACCGGCTCGCCACGCAGGCCGTCGGCCGGCTCACCCAGCTCACCCAGAGGTTCCGCAATGTCCGCTGACACCGAGACGGCGCCCGCCGCCGTGGCCGGCCCCGCCCGCCGGACCGCTTCACCGTGGGTCCTGATGTACCACTCCGTCGCCGAGTTCACCGACCCCGCCGAGGATCCGTACGGGATCACCGTCACCCCGAACACCCTCGAAGCCCAGCTGCTGTGGCTGCGCGCGCGGGGGCTGCGCGGGGTCTCCGTCGGCGAACTCCTGCGCGCCCGCGCCGCCGGGCGGGGCCGTGACCTCGTCGGCCTCACCTTCGACGACGGCTACACCGACTTCCTCACCCGCGCCCTGCCCCTGCTGCGCCGCCACGGCTGCACCGCCACCCTCTTCGTCCTGCCCGGTCGGCTCGGCGTCGACAACGTCTGGGACCCGCTCGGCCCCCGCAAACCCCTCCTCACCGCCGAACAGATCCGCGAGGTCGCCGCCGCCGGCATGGAGATCGGCTCCCACGGACTGCTCCACCAGGACCTCACCGCCGCCCCCGACGACGTCCTCCAGCAGGAACTGCGGGGCAGCCGCGACCTGCTGCGGCAGCTGGCCGGCACCCTCCCCGAAGGCTTCTGCTACCCCTACGGCCACCTCGACGCCCGCGTCGTCGACGCCACCCGGGCCGCCGGCTACGGCTACGCCTGCGCCATCTCGCCCGGCCGGCTCGCCGGACCCCACGCCCTGCCGCGCACCCACGTCAGCCAGGCCGACGGCGGCGGCCGGCTGCGCGTCAAGCAGGAACGCCACCGCCTGCGGGAACTGCGGCGGGTGGTCCTGCCGTGAAGGTCCTGCACGTCATCACCGGGCTCGGCGTCGGCGGCGCCGAGCAACAACTACGCCTCCTGCTGCGGCACATGCCCATGCGGTGCGACGTCCTCACCCTCACCAACCCCGGCCCCGTCGCCGACGGACTGCGGGCCGACGGGGTCCGCGTCGTCCACCTCGGCATGCGCGGCAACCGCGACGCGCTCGCGCTGCCCCGGCTCGTCGGCTTCATCCGGCGCGGCCGCTACGACCTCGTCCACACCCACCTCTACCGCGCCTGCCTCTACGGGCGCCTCGCCGCCCGCCTCGCGGGCGTCCGCACCGTCGTCGCCACCGAACACTCCCTCGGCGACGGCGAGATCGAAGGCCGACCCCTGACCGCGGGCGTCCGCGCCCTGTACCTGGCCGGCGAACGGCTCGGCGCGGCCACCGTCGCCGTCTCCGACACCGTCGCCACCCGACTGGCCGACTGGGGCGTGCCCCCGGCGCGCGTCCACGTCGTCCCCAACGGCATCGAGGCCGCCCGCTTCCGCTTCGACGAAGGCGTACGCCGCGCCACCCGCGCCCGCAGCGGACTGCCCGAACGGGCCTTCGTGGTGGGCGGAGTGGGCCGACTGGTGCCCGGCAAGCGGTTCGACGTCCTCGTACGGGCCGTCGCCGCGCTGCCCGGCGCGCACCTGCTGCTCGCCGGGGACGGGCCGGAGCGGGCCGCGCTGCGTTCGCTCGCCGCCGAGCTGGGCGCGCAGAGCCGCATCCACCTGCTGGGGGAGCGGGACCCGCTGGGCGACAGCGCCGACGGGCGCACCGCCGGGATCCCCGCCCTGCTGGCCACCATGGACGTCTTCGTGTCCCCGTCCAAGGAGGAGGCGTTCGGGCTCGCCGTGGTGGAGGCGCTGGCGGCGGGGCTGCCCGTCCTGCACGTGACCTGCCCCGCCATCGACGACCTGCCCGCGGCGCAGGCGCCGGGAGCCCGGCGGATCGGCACCGGCACGGCGGAGCTCGTCGCGGCGCTGCGCGGGCAGATGGAGGCGGGGGCCCGGCGGCTGCCGCCCCCGCCCGTCGTACGGCGCTACGACATCGCGCGCAGCGCGCGGCAGCTCCTGGACGTCTACGCCCTCGCACAGGCGGGGCCGGTCCCGGACGCCGCCCCGGCGCCGGACCGCGTACCCGCCCCGACGCCCGCCCCCGCGTCCGCCCCGGACGCCGGGGCGCCGACACCCGTACGGGGCGCCCGTAACGGCTGATCCGCATCCACCGCCCCGCACCCACCGCCCCGCCTCCGCCCGGTCCGGGCGCCGGTCGGGGACGTACGCACTCCCCTCCACCCAGGAAGCGAGCACCGCACATGGCCGACACCGCCGACCCGACGAAGAACGACCCGACGACGAGCGATCAGAAGGAGGGCGACCACAAGACGAGCGATCGGAAGAAGGCCGCGCCGAAGAGCGCCGAGCGCGCGTCCGACCGCAAGGCCGGCCGCAGGCTCGGTCAGTCGTCCGACCACCGCTCCGGCAGGAGGCGCGGGCGGCTGCTGCCGCCGCCCGCCTGGTGGCCGCTGCCCGCCTGCGCCCTGCTGGGCCTCGCCGCCGGCGGCGCGTACGGCGTACTGAAGGCGCCCGAGTACGCCGCCACCAGCTACGTCGTCGCCGTCCCCGACGACACCACCGAACCGGCCACCGCCCTCGGCTTCGCCCAGGCCTACGCCCGCATCGCCACCAGCAGCTCCACCCTCGCCTACGCCCAGCCCCGCGCCGGCATCGACGTCCGCAAGCTGCGCAGTCAGGTCCGCGCCGAGACCTCCCCCGAATCCCCGATGATCGCCATCACCGGCACCTCCGGCAGCGCCGGCGAGGCCGCCGACATCGCCAACGCGGTCGCCGACGCGCTGTCCCTGAGCAGCAACCAGGCCGCCAAGAACACCGGCGTACAGCTCCTGCTCTTCAACCAGGCCGTCGCGCCCACCGAGCCCGCCTCCCCGTCCGCCGCCGTCAGCGGCGCCGTCGGACTGTGCGCGGGCGGCCTCCTCGGCGGCCTGTGGCTGCTCGCCAGGCCGGGCCGGCGCAGGCCGCAGGAGGTCCGGGAGCGTGCCGTCGTCGGCGAGTACGCGTCCCTGCCCGCCCAGGGCGAGCCGGCCTCGACCAAGGAGAAGGAGTCCGTGCGATGAGCGGGGGCTCCGCCGGGGCCCTGTCGGTGACGCTGTGCCGCGACCCCCGGCAGTTCGCCGCGCTGGAGGAGCCGTGGACGCGGCTCCTGCGCGGCTGCTCCACCGCCACACCCTTCCAGAGCCACGCCTGGCTCCACTCGTGGTGGCTGTCCTACGGCAAGGAGGGCCGGCTGCGCCTGCTGCTGGTGCGGCGCGGGCGGGAACTCGTCGGCGTGGCACCGCTGATGCTCGTCCACCGGCCGCTGCCCCGGCTGGTGCCGCTCGGCGGCCCGATCACCGACTACTTCGACGTGCTCGTCGCCGACGGGTACGCCGACCAGGTCCTGCCCGCCCTGGCGCGCGGGCTGCACCGGGCCGCCCGGGGCGCCGTCGTCGACCTGCGCGAGGTACGACCCGGGGCCGCCGCCGAGGCGCTGTACGAGGCCTGGCCCGGCGCGCGCGCCAAGCTGGCCGACTCCACCTGCATGGAACTGCCCGCCCTCCCCTTCGAGGAACTCGTCAAGCGGATGCCCGCCTCCGGCGCCCAGCGGGTGCGGGCCAAGCTGCGCAAGACCGACGCCGCCGGGATCGAGGAGCACGAGGTCACCGAGCAGGAGGTGCCCCGGGCCGTACGGACCCTGCTGCGCCTGCACGAGAAGCAGTGGCGCGGACGCGGGGTCACCCCCGAGCACCTGCGACCCCGTTTCGCCGAGCACCTCACCCGGGCCACCCGCCGCATGGTGCGGGCCGGGGAGGGCCGGCTGACGGAGTTCCGGCTCGACGGGAAGGTCGTGGCGGCCAACGTCACGCTGCTGTCGGCCGCCCTGAGCGGCGGCTACCTGTACGGGGCCGACCCGGAGCTGCGCGGCCGCAAGGTGGACATCGCCACGCTGCTGCTGCGCTACGAGGCGGGTCGGGCCCTCGCGGAGGGCCGGGGCGTGGTGAGTTTCCTGCGCGGCAACGAGCCGTACAAGAACCACTGGCGGCCCGTGACGGTCGTCAACCGGCGGCTGCTGCTGGCCACGCACGCGCTCGCGCCCCTGATGCGACTGCACGAGTCGCAGATCACGGGGCGCGAGCGGGCGGTGGACGCGTTGCGCGAGGCGCTGCCGGCCGCCAGGGACTGGCGGGCGCGGCTGAACGAACTGCGGGTGCGATGACTCGTCTAGAAGGGCCAGAAGCCGGTGCCCTTGCCCCAGTCGAACGTGAAGCAGACGGCCTTGTGGCCGACCAGCTTGGAGAGCCACTCGCCGAAGTTGAGCGGCATGCACCACTGGTTGCTGTTGGTGGGCGGCTGGGGCGGGTTCGGCGGGCTCGGCGGCTGGGGCGGGGCCGTGGGCTTCGGCAGGTTCGGCTGGGGCAGGTCGGGCTGGGGCAGCGGAGTGGGCGTCGGGTCGGGCGTCGGCTCCGGGGTCGGGTGGAGCGACGGCTCGGGGTCCGGCAGGGGTTCGACGGGCGGGACGGGGACCTCGGGGCCCGGGTCGACGGGGGGCTCCGGCATCGGGGTCGGCGTGGGCGTCGGCAGATCGGGCGTCGGGACCTGGGGGGTCGGGATCTGCGGCCTGGGGATCTGCGGCGTTGGGATCTGAGGCGTGGGGATCTGCGGCGTCGGGACCGTCGGTGGCGTGGGGACGACCGGCGGGGTCGGGACGACCGGCGTCGGTTCGACGGCCGCCTCCGGGGTCAGTGCCTCGCGGAAGACCTTCGACGACTCCGGGTTGGCCTTGCACTGCCAGACGCCGTGCGGGCAGTAGTCGGTGATGGTGTGGTAGATCGGCTTGTGCTGCTCGATCCACTTCAGCATCCGCCGCACGTACTCCGGGTTGTCCCCGTGGCGGAACAGCCCCCACTCCGGGTACGAGATCGGCTTGCCGTGTGCTTTCGCGAAGTCGACCTGCGCCTGGAGCCCGTACGGCTGGGTGGCCTGCTCGTCGAAGGTGCGGCCGGGAGCCTGGTCGTACGAATCCATGCCGATGATGTCGACGACGTCGTCACCCGGGTAGCACCTGGTCCAGGCGATGTTGTCCGTGCCCCGGCTGGGCGCGAAATCGAATTTGAACCGCTGGCCGGGTACGTCGCGCATCGTGTTGACGACGCGCTTCCAGTACGCCTTCCAGTTCTCCGGGTCGGGCCCACAGCGGTGGGTGTAGGTGGTGCCGTTCATCTCCCAGCCGAGCACGATCACCGTGTCCGGCACGCCCAGCGACACCAGTCGCTCGGCGAGGCGGCGGAAGTGGTGGTCGTACTGGCCCTCCGCGCCGGCCCGGATCAGCTGGGCGACCTGGTAGTCGGGCACCCGGCCCTCGTTGCGGGCCTGCATGGGCACGTTGAGGACGAACATCCGGTCGTCGCGGCCCTGGCGCCAGGCGGCCCAGGACGCCAGGAAGTTGACGTTGCCCTCGATGGCGGGCCACACGTCGCCCGGCAGATAGGTGTGCCCGACCCGGATCTCCTTGCCGCCCAGCCAGTTCGACAGGTGCGGGATGCGGGTGACGCCGGCGGTACCGGAGTCGAGGAAGGCGCCCATGGCGATGTCGGAGCCGGCGCGTGCCTCCTCCTCCGGCGCCGCGAGGGCGGCGCCGGTCGCCAGGATGCCGGCCGTGACGGTACCGACGCAGGCGCTCGCCAGTCGGCGACGTGGTCTGAACATGGCGTCTCCCGGGACTTCCCGAACCGGTGTGCTTTCCCAAGACGTTAGGCATCAGATCTGACGAATGGCCTGCCCGGTGGCCGCTGCGTAGGCCATTAGCAGGTGCGCATCCATCCCGCTTGGTCCGACTAGGTGAAAGACACCGTTCCCATGCACGCGTTCGACGGCCATGTGCCCGCTGTTCTGCTCAGACTCGACCGGAATCCGTTCCACCACGGAACCCTCGGCGCCGTCAGATCCCTCGGACGCAGGGGCGTGGAGGTCCATGCCGTCGTCGAAGCCGGGGGAGGTCCCGTGGGATGTTCGCGGTACCTGCGCGCGGTGCATCCCGGGCCGGCCGGCGGGCTCGACCCGGAGGCCCCCGAGGCGTTGTCGGAGTGCCTCACCGCGGTCTCCGAACGGATCGGTCGGCCCGCCGTGCTCGTCGCCATGGACGACATGGGCGCCATCGCCGTGTCCCGGGTCGCGGAGACGCTGACGGGCCGTTTCCGGATCCCCCATCAGCCCGACAACCTGCCCGCCCGGGTGGCGGACAAGGCCGAGCTGTCGCGGCTGTGCGCGCGCTGGGGCGTCCCACACCCGGAGACTCTGATCCCGGCGAGCGGCGCCGAGGCGGCGGAGGCCGCCTGGCGGCTGGGCCTGCCGGTGGTGGCCAAGTGGAGCCGGCCGTGGCTGCTGCCCGCCGGCGTCGGACTGCGCAGCACCACCCTCGTCCACAGCGCCGCCGAGGCGCGGGGACTCTACGAGCGCTCCGCCGAGGCGCGCAGCCGGCTGCTGCTCCAGCGGTTCCTGCCCGCCGGTGCGGACACCGACCGGTTCTTCCACGGAGCCTTCACCCGGGGCGGGCGCCCGCTGCTCGCCGGGTCCGGCCGCAAGGAACTGTCCTGGCCGTTGCGCACGGGGCTGACGGCGGTGGGGCGCTGGCTGCCGGACGCGGCGGTGGAGGAGGCCGGGCTGCGGCTCGCCGAACGGCTCGGCTACCAGGGGATCCTCGACCTCGACTTCCGCCGCGACGAACGGGGCACGTTCCGGCTGGTGGACTTCAACCCCCGGCCGGGCGCGCAGTTCCGGCTGTTCACGGACGACTCCGGGCTGGACGTCGTCCAGGCGATGTACCTGGACCTGACGGGCCAACGGGTCCCGCGGGCCTCCGGCGGCCCGGGGCGGGTCTTCGTCGCGGAGAACTACGCGCTGCTCGCGGCGGTACGCGGGCGGGCCCTGCCGCGCGGCCCGCGGCCGGAGCCGGGCGCGCGGGTACCCGTACGGGCGTCCGACGGGCCGTCCGGCGGGCCGTCCGGGGCCGTCCGGGGGTTTCGGGGAGGCGTTCGGTGAGGCGTCGGCGGTGCGGCGGGGGCGGAGGAGACGGCCTGGTTCGCCGCCGACGACCTCGCGCCGTTCCTGGCGATGCTCGGCGCGTTCCTGGGGCGCGGATTCGGCAAGGGCGCGCGTCCTGCGGGGCGTGCCCGCGCAGGGGCGGCGCACCCCCCGCGCGGCGCGCACCCCGCGCCCACGCGACGGGGAAGGGCCGGTACGCGGGCCGGCGTACGGGCAGGACCGGGTGCCGGGCCCGGGGGCGTCCCGCCCGGCGGAGCCGGACGAACTGGTGGCCCGGTGAAGCACGTCGTCCGGACGGTGAGCAGCGAGCTGGAGGAAGACCCGTGACGCGGATGGACGATCTCGTGGTGGTCGGCGCGGGCCCGTACGGGCTGTCGATCGCCGCGCACGCGGCCGCGGCCGGGATCGGGGTGCGGCTGCTCGGCCGGCCCATGGCCTCCTGGCGCGACCACATGCCCGAGGGCATGTACCTCAAGTCGGAGCCGTGGGCCTCGAACCTCTCCGCGCCCGGGGGCCGGCACACGCTCGCCGAGTTCTGCGCCACGCGCGGGGAACGCGCCGAGCACGGCGAACCGCTGCCGATCGGCACGTTCAGCGCGTACGGGCTCTGGTTCGCCTCGCGGGCCACCCCGGAGGTCGAGGAGGTGACCGTCACCGAGGTCACCCCGCAGGGCGAGGGCTTCCTCGTGCGCACCGCCGAGGGGCCCCCGTTGCTGACCCGGACGGTCGCGCTGGCCGTCGGGGTGATGCCGTTCACGCACACCCCCGATGTGCTGGGCGAGCTGCCCCCGGGGCACTGGTCGCACAGCAGCGGCCATCGGGACCTGACCCGCTTCGCCGGGCGGGAGGTGGCCGTCCTGGGGGCCGGGCAGGCCGCGCTGGAGACGGCCACCCTGCTCGCCGAGTCGGGGGCCCGGCCGACGTTGGTGGCCCGGCGGTCGCGGCTGAACTGGAACACCGTCCCGCAGCCCCTGCGGCGGCCCCCGCTGCACGCCCTGCGCGACCCGCACAGCGGGCTCGGCACCGGCTGGCGCAGCTGGGCGTGGTCCCGGCTGCCGTGGGCGGTGCGGCGGCTGCCGGCGGCGCAGCGGGAGCGGATCGCCGCCACGGCGCTGGGGCCCGCCGGGGCGTGGTGGCTGCGGGAGCGCTTCGAGGGGCGGGTGCCCGCGCTGCTGGGGCACCGGCTCCAGCGGGCGATGGCGGCCGACGGCGGGCGGACCCGGCTCGCGCTGACCACCCCGGCGGGGGAGTCCGTCGTCCTGGACGCCGCGCACGTCATCGCCGCCACCGGTTTCGCCGCGGACCTGCGCCGGCTGGCGCTGCTTGACGCCGGGCTGCGGGCCGCGCTGGTCACCGTAGGGGACGGGGGGACGCCGGAGCTGGGGCCCGGTTTCGAGTCGTCGTGGCCGGGCCTGTTCTTCGCGGGGCTGCTGACGGCTCCCTCATTCGGCCCTTCCATGCGATTCGTGCACGGTGCGGGGTTCACGGCGGGGAGACTGGTGAAGGGAGTCCGTAGGCGCCTCGGTGCCCAGGGGCAGCTTTCGGGCTCCGCCGCCGGCGCCCGGTGTGACCGGACCGCCGCCGGGCAACCGAATCCGAAGACGTTTCTACGCTGACATCCACCGTGAGAGGGGTCCGCGATGGGCGCGGAGCGAGCACAGGGCGGCCGTGGCTGGGTGCGCATCCCCGCCAGCCGTGCGGAGCAGTCCCCGGCGCGGCCGGCCGCGGCCGCCGCGTCCGGGCCGGGACCGTTCGGTTCCTTCGGGTCCGGCGATCAGGCCTCGATCTACCTGTCCCTCGTCAAGCGCTGGCGGGAGGCCGGGCGCACCCTGCCGGGGCATCCTGACGAGGAGTGGGAGCGGTTGATCTCCCAGCCGTGCTGGCCCGGCCGTTAGGTGGTGTGACCGGTGGCAGGTGGGCGGCACGACAGACCGGGGAACCTTCCCGACAAGCCCGCGCCGGAGGGTCCCGCGCCGGATGGTCCCGCGCAGGGCGGTTCCGCGCAGGGCGGCTCCGGGTTGTCGACCGGGCCCGGTGAGCGGCTCGCGCTCACCGGCATGGGCAGTTTCGAGTGGGACCTCGACGCCGGGACCCTGGACCTGGACGAGGCCGGGATGGCCGTCTTCGACCTGGACCCGGAGCATTTCGACCGGACCCCCGAGGGCCTCGGCCTGCGGATCCCCGCCGACGACGCGGCCCGTCTGGGCGACACGATCGCCGGGGTCATCGACGGCGGCGGGCACACGTACGGCTCCTATTTCACGGTGCGCCGGCGCGACGGCAACGACCAGTGGACCCACACCCAGGGCCGGATCCTGCGCGAACCCGACGGGCGTGCGCGCCGGATCGTCGGCATCGTGCGCGACGCGACGGCCGAACTCGCCCACGCCACCGTGCTGCGCAAACTGGAGTCGGCCCGCGCCCAGCAGGCCACCATCGTGCAGCGCACCACCGAGGCGCTCTCGCGGGCGGTCACCGTCGACGACGTGACGGCCGCCCTGACCGGCGCGGGCGCGCTGGAGCGGCTCGGCGCCGACGGCCTGGCGCTGGGGCTCGTGGAGAACGGCGCCATCAAGATCATCGCGTTGAGCGGGGAATCCCTGGAGATCCTGAGCGAGCGCCGCTTCACCCGACTGGACGGATCGCTGCCGCTGTCGCAGGCCGTGATCACCAGGAAGGCACGTTTCGCCACCTCCCTGACCGAACTCGCCGACGAGTTCCCGCTGCTCGCCGACTACCTGCTGCGCATCCGCTTCGACGCCGCCGCCTACCTGCCGCTGATCGCCCAGGCCAAGGCCATCGGCGGCCTCGTGCTCTTCTACCGGCGGCGCAGCGAGTTCAGCCCCGAGGAACGCAACCTCTGCCTCGGCCTCGCCGGCATCGTCGCCCAGTCCCTCCAACGGGCCCTCCTCTTCGACCAGGAACGCGAGTTCGCGACCGGCCTCCAGGCCGCCATGCTGCCGCGCCGCATCCCCGACATCCACGGTGGCGAGATCGCCGTCCGCTACCACTCCGCCTGGAGCGGGCGCGAGGTCGGCGGCGACTGGTACGACGTCATCGCCCTGCCCCGCGACCGCGTCGGCATCGTCGTGGGCGACGTCCAGGGCCACGACACCCACGCGGCCGCCATCATGGGCCAGCTCCGCATCGCCCTGCGCGCCTACGCGGGCGAGGGCCACCCGCCGTCCACCGTCCTGGCCCGCGCCTCCCGCTTCCTCGCCGAACTCGACACCGAACGCTTCGCCACCTGCATGTATGCCCAGGTCGACCTGGAAACCGGCGGCGTACGGGCCGTCCGCGCGGGCCACCTCGGCCCGCTCATCCGGCACACGGACGGGCGTACCGGCTGGCCCAACGTGCGCGGCGGACTGCCGCTGGGGCTCGCCTCCGTCTTCGAACAGGAGGAGTTCCCCGAGACCCGCCTCGACCTGGTGCCCGGCGAGACGCTCGTGCTGTGCACCGACGGGCTCGTCGAGGAACCCGGCACCATCATCACCGTCGGCATGGACGCCCTGGCCCACGCGGTGCGCAGCGGCCCCCAGGAGGCCGGGGCGCTCGCCGACCACCTCTCCGACCGCCTCTGGGAACGCTGGGGCTCCGGCGACGACGTGGCCCTGCTCGTCCTGCGCCGCGCCCCCGACCCGGGCACCCACCGCGCGCCGCGCATCCACCAGTACGTCCACCAGGCGGACCCCGAGGGGCTGTCGGAGGCCCGCTACGCCCTGCGGCAGGCCCTGCGCGACTGGGGCATGCCCGAACTGGCCGACGACGTCGAGCTGGCGGCCGGTGAGCTGCTGGTCAACGCCCTGCTGCACACCGACGGCGGGGCGGTGTTGACCATGGAGGTGCTGCCCGAGCCGGTGCGGCGGATCCGGCTGTGGGTCAAGGACCGCTCCAGCGTGTGGCCCCGTAGGCGCACGCCCGGCGAGGCGGCGACGACCGGGCGCGGGCTGCTGCTGGTGGACGCCCTGGCCACGCACTGGGGCGTGGAGTCGCGGGGTGACGGGAAGGCCGTCTGGTGCGAGTTCGACGTCGGTGGCTCGCCGCGCGGCATGGAGTGACCGTTTGGTCGCTCCCGGTTGTGGGGTGGCCGGGGTGGGGTGATGATGCGCCCATGGAAAGGATCTCCTGGGGCGCGGTCACGGGTCTGCTGGCGGCGCTGCTGCTGGTGGCCGTGGTGCCGAAGGACGTCGACCGGACGGCGGGCCGGCCGCACGCGCATCCCGGATGCCAGACGGTGGCGTTCATGTCGATGACGGACGTCGCCCCCGAGTGCCGGTAGCGGCGGCTACCGGATTCCGGGTGGGCAACCCGTGGCTCGACGGCCGTCAGCCGTGGCCCTGCGGCTGTCAGCCGGGGACCTCTCAGCCGTAGACCTCGATGTCCTGACGGCTCTCGGCGAGGTGGGAGACGTGCACCGAGGTCGGGACCAGGCCGCTGCCCGAGACACCGGCCCGCTGCAGACGCACCTCCGCGCCGGCCGCGCCCGGGTGGAAGCCGGGCGTCATGCGCAGCCCGCCGGAGGCCGTCCAGTCGTGCCGCTCGCCGTCGCACCGCGCCGCCTCGTCGCCGGCGAAGGTGAGCCGGGTCCCGTCCTGGATCACGGTCACCGAGACCTGAACCGACCCCACGGGTGACGTCGGTGCGCACCGGTAGGTACCGAAAAGGGTGATCGTGTCGTCCGGATTGATGTGGGCGTCTTTCCGTACGGAAATCTCATTTCCGTACGCGGCCGCCCCCGCCGGGGTGGTGAGAACGGCGGCCGCGGCCACCGCGGAAAGCGCCGCGAAGGCGAGTCGGGATACGGAAACGGTCATGGTTCCTCCAGGTTGACGCGGTGTCGAGCCGCCGTGTGTGGGGGTGACGGAATTCGCCGGCGGAACCCGTCGCAACGCATTGTGGTGGCAGTCGCGCGGTGATTGGCCGCGCGGGCTCGTGTCGGTGTGTGCAATTCCCCGCTCGGGCGCGTGAGACTGGCCCGCACCATCCCCCTGATTTCCGCCCCGAAGATCCCCGAAGGGGTTCCCGTATGCGTCAGTCCGTTTCCGCTTTCGCCTCCGCCGCGGTCCTGCCCGTCCTGCTGCCCGCCCTGCTGTTCGGCGCCACGGGCTGTTCCGGCTCGTCCGAGGGCGCGGCCGTCGCCCCCGCCGCCGTGCCCGCCGTCCCGGTCGACGACGCGGCGCCCGGCGTGGAGGAGGACCCGGCCGCCCCCGACGGGGAGCGGGCGCGGAGCGCCTCGAAGGACGCCCATGTGGGCGACTCCGTACGGGTGCGGGGGCGGCAGCTGGGCCGTCACCTCCAGGTGGTGCTGGTCGCGTTCGTGGACCCGGCCGTCAGTGTGGAGAAGAACTTCGCCCCGCCCGCCGGCAAGCGCTGGGTGGCCGCCTCGATGTCGTTCGTCAACGTCGGCGGGGCCTCGTACGGGGCGCTCGGGCGCATGTGGGCGTACGACACCGCGGGCAAACGCCACCCCGCGGCGCGCACCGGGGAACTGACCACCGGCAAACCGCTCGTCTTCGATTCCCTCGAGGTCGGTGAGCGGGCCGAAGGATGGGTCGTGTTCGAAATCCCGGAAAACGTGCGCGTCGCCCGCCTCCAATACCAGGACGCGAACATGCAGGCGAATTCCGGAGGTGGATTCTGGGCGGTGTAGCCCGCCCGGGTGAAAGGCCGTGAAAGGGTCGGGCGAAGGGCCACTAAGGTGCGGCGCATGACTTCAACACAAGCCGAGACCGACCGTTCCCAGCTCGGCACCCTTTCCGTGCTCGCCTGGATCGGCGACCCCTCCGCCGGCCACGACATGCCGTATCTCCTCGCCTATCCGCTCGGCGACGGGCCGCAGGGCCCGCAGGGCTCGGAGGAGGCCGTGCGCGGCCTGCTGGGGGAGATGGGCCTGCGCATCGGCGAGGTGGTCGAGAACGGCACCGCCAACCCGCACAAGTTCCAGGTGAAGGTCGTCCTCGCCGACAACCAGGTCGCGCTGACCCTCCCCGGCCTGAACGTGACCTGCACCGCGCCGGACGAGTGGGTCGAGGCGGCCCGGGAGAGCGGCCGGGCGTACTTCCTGTTCTCCACGCGCGCCTGGCCCGAGGCCGTGCCCGGACAGCCCGTGACGGAGGAGGCCCTGCGGGACTTCGCCGGTGACGAGGCGGTGCTGAACGACTGCGCCCACTGCCTCGTCACGGTGCAGAGCCTGCAGAAGTAGCGGCGCGGCGCGCGCCCCACTACCTCCGGCCGCCGGGCCCCCAGCCTGCCCGGTGGCCGGTTCGGCTGCCGGGGGCGGTCGGGGGCGACCGCCGGTCTGGCGGTCAGGGTGGCGGCGGTCAGGGTCGGCCGGCGGGCTGCTCGAAGGCGAACCGCAGCGAGCGGACCCGGTTGTCGAAGTTGGACCCCGCCAGATCCGGCAGCCCCACCGCACGCAACCCCACCGGCCGGGTCAGCAACTCCCGAAACAGCGCCTTCATCTCCACCCGGGCCAGGTGCGCGCCCAGGCAGAAGTGCGGGCCACCCCCGCCGAAACCCAGGTGGGGGTTGGGGGAGCGGGTGATGACGAAGGCGTCCGGATCGGGGAAGACGGCCTCGTCACGGTTGGCGGAGGCGTAGTACAGCACCACCTTCTCGCCGGGGTGGAACAGCCGGCCGCCCAGGGTGTGTTCGGCGGCCACGGTCCGGCGGAACTGGATGATCGGCGTCGAGTGCCGGATCATCTCGTCGACGGCGCCGTCGGCGTACTTCTCGAAGTCCGACAGCAACAGGTCCCGTTGGTCGGGGAAGTCGGTGAGCAGCGTCAGCCCGTGCGTGATCGCGTTCCGGGTGGTCTCGACGCCCGCCACCATCAGCAGGCTGAAGAACGCCCCCAGTTGGCGCGCTCCCAGCGCCTGCCCGTCCACGTTCGCGCACACCAGGGCGGAGATCAGGTCGTCGGTGGGATTCCTGCGCCGCTCCCGGCCGATGCCCGCGACCATCCGCTGCATCCGGGCCAGCGCCCGCAGGCCGCGTCCGGGCATCCGCAGCCGGGACGCCAGCCGGCGCTCGACGCCGATGTTCTCCGAGGCGTGGTCGACCCGGTCGGCGATCTCCGCCCGGTAGCGCTCGGGGATGCCCATCATGTTGCAGATGACCTCCAAGGGCAGCCGGGAGGCCACTGCCGAGACGAACTCGTCGGGCCGCTCCGCCAGGACGTCGTCCACGATCCGGGCCGCGACCGCGTGGATGTCCGCCTCCGCCGCGGCCAACAGCCGGGGCGTGAACGCCCGCTGCACGATCTTGCGCAGCTGAGCGTGATCGGGGCCGTCCAGGTTCACCATCGAGTCCCCGAACAACGCCCGCACCCAACGAGCCGGCTCGGGCGTGGTGACGCCGGGCGCGCTCGCGAACACCTTCGGCAGGCGGCTCGCCTCCTGTACGTCCGCGTGCCGGACGAGGGCCCAGTGCCCGGAGCCCTCCGGGACGAACACCGGGGAGTCGAGGGCGCGCAGCCGGGCGAAGGCGGCCAGCCGGTCGGCGGGCGGCCGCTGCCAGAAACCCGGCTCGGCCAGTTCCCTGCCGGGGCCGGGCTCCCCGCCGGTGGCGGTGACGTGTCGCTGGGCCGGGAGTGTCATACGGGGTGCTTCCTTCTGTCGCTCGCCGTCGCCACGTCGGCTCCGTAGCGTCCGTCGTGGCCATCGTGTCCGTCGTGTGGTGGTGTACGTGGGCTCCGTGGCGTTCTGCGCTGGAGAACGGCGGGGGCGGTGCGGGGGTGACGGCCCGCGCGAAGTCCGTGCGGAGCCGGGAGCGCAGTCCGGCCGGCGTCAGTGCCCGGCGAGGGCGTGTCCGGCCGGCTCCCGTACCGACAGGGCCGTCCCCACCACGACGGCGGCCGTCGCCACCAGCCCCGCGTACGACACGGCGTAGGCACCCGCCCAGGTACAGGCCAGCAGCGCGAGCGCGGACACCGGCAGGACCAACTGCTGGGCGGGGCCCCGCTTGAAGTGCCGCGAATGCAGCAGCCACACCACCAGCAGGAACACGGCCGACGGGACGGTGACGGCGGCGTTCGCGGCGATCAGCGAGATGTGCGCCTTGCCCACCGCGTGCTCGACGGCGACCTCGATGCCCGCGCCGATCGCCGCACCCGAGGCGAAGATCAGCAGGTGGCCGTAGCCCCACGGGATGGCTTCCCGGTTGGTGTTCAGCCGCTCGTGCATCGGCACCGCGAAGTAGATCCACCACGCGGCGAAGACGATCAGCAGCCCGCCGGCGGCGATCGGCAACAGCTCGCCCAAGGCCTCGTGCTCGTCCAGCGCCGACTTCACCGCCACGGTGCTCGCCGCGATCGTCTCGCCGAGCACGATGATCGTGAACAGTCCGTAGCGCTCCACGATGTGGTGGGCGTGCCACGGCGTCTGGTGGTGCCGTTCCGCGATCACCGGCACCGACAGCTCCGCGCAGACCAGCACAAGGAACAGCCACCGCTTGAGGTCGTCCGGCGCGAACAGCAACGCCACCCAGCCCGCCTGACAGAGCACCAGTCCCGCCGCGTACGTCAGCGCGGCCGTACGGGCGCCGCCACTCTCCCCGGCCGCCGCCCGCAACCACTGGGCGGTCAACGCGACGCGCATGATCAGGTAGCCGATGACGGCCACCGTCCAGTCGTTCTCGTCGAAGGCGCGGCTCACGCCGGCCGCGTAGACGAGCACTCCGGCGATCTGGACGAGCGTCGCGATCCGGTACGGCACGTCGTCGCAGTCGTAGGCGGAGGCGAACCACGTGAAGTTCATCCACGCCCACCACACGCCGAAGAACACGAACGCGTAGCCGATCACCCCGGTCCCCGGATGCCCCTCCGCCAGCGCGTGCACCAGGCGCTGACCGGCCTGCGCGATCGCGACGACGAAGCAGAGATCGAAGAACAGCTCCAGCGGGGTCGCCGCCCGGTGTTCCTCGTCGCGGCTGCGGGCGGTCATCGGTACGTACGTCATACCGCCCAGCACACCAGTGCCCGAGGCCCCGGAAGGCGAGGCGCGCGGCTCGGAACACCCGCATGCCCCGGGCGGACTCGTACCACCCTCCTCCCGCGCCCCGCCCCCCATCCCGCCCCGGTCTCGGGTCCTGTTCGGAGTAACCATAAAGGTCTACATAACGGGCCAAACTTTTCCTTACCACCTAGCGTGGTGCTGTGCCCGAGCCCGCAGAAGTCCTCGCCGAAGCGCCGCCCCCATCCCCAGGGCCACCCGAGATACCGCCGCCGGCCCCCACCCGGTCCGTCACCGTACGGGCCACCCTGACCGGCGTCATCGCGTCGCTGCTGCTCATCGCCGCGATCGTCCGCAGCTTCTTCTCGGCCGCCAACTTCAAGAAGGCGCCCACCGCCCTGCCGAGGGGTGATCGCGACCTACCTCGGCTTCCAGAAGTTCCCCGGCGCCCGCTCCCGTTCACGCTGGGCCGCCCACCGGCTCATCTCCCGGGGCTGCCTGCCGGCCGCCGCGATCACCTTCCCGCTCATCTGGGGCTGGTTCACCTTCACCTCCGCCACCGGCTCGGGTCCCGGCTACGAGATGCGGATGACGCCGCCATGATGGGCCGCACCGTCTTCATCGACGCGGGCCGCTGCATCGGGTGTCAAGCCTGCGTCTCCGCCTGCCGCGAATGCGACTCCCACCGGGGCAAATCGATGATCCACCTCGACTACCCCGAGCCCGGCCGGTCCGTCGCCCTTCGAGGAGCAGGGCTACCAGGCGACGACCTAAGCCTGGATCGGGCCGCTCGTCGGCGCGCTGATGCGCTGGGGTGGCGGCCGGCTCTCCGACGGGATCGGCGGGGCCAAGGTGGCCATGCTGTCCTTCGTCGGCATGGCGGCGGCGCTGGTCGTCGTCATCTTCGCGCTTGCCCACTCCGGGAACCAGGGCAACGTCTGGGCCTTCTTCACCGGCTTCCTGGCGGCCTTCGCCTTCGCCTTTTCCGGCCCGGGCAACGGTTCGACGTTCCGACAGATCCCGGTGATCTTCGGGGATCAGCACACGCGCCAGGCCCAAGGCCAGGGCCCCCAGGAGCAGGCGGCCGCGCTCAAGCAGTCGGAGATGGAGGCGGGCGCCGTCACCGGCTTCTACGCGACCTGCCTTGCCGTCTGCTGGTGGTTCTACGCCCGCAAGGGCGCCGAGGCTCCCGGCTGAGCCGGACGGGGGCAGGGGGCGGCCGTACTCTTGAGGCATGAGCACCGCCCCCGCCTCCGACCCGCAGCCCACTCCCGCAGCCGCGGCCGAGGCGAAGCCGGAGTCCAGCCGGCCGGAGTCCACCCCGCCGGAGTCCGCGCGGCCCGCGGAGCCCGCCTCCAAGCCCAAGCCCAGGCCGAGGCCCCGGCTGGTCTTCGACGACCCGCTGGACCAACAGTCCTCGGACGACACCGACCGGGGCTGGGGCGAGCGGCCGCCCGCCGGCGGAAGCGCGGCCGACCTGGCCCGATTCCTCGACGAGAAGCCCCCGCACCACATCTGAACCGGCGGAACGGTCAGAACGCGTCGCGCGTCCCCGCCGTCCTGGTGCTTCCGTTCGCCCCCCGCTGCGCGACGAGGGCGTCCCGGATCTCCTTGAGGACCTCCAGCTCGGTGATCTCGATGGTCTCCTTGACGCCTTCCCGTGCCTTGCGGCGTGCCTCCACCTTGGCGAGGTACCTGGCCATCGGCAGCACCATCAGGAAGTACACGACCGCCGCGGTGATCAGGAAGGTCAGCGTGGCGTTGAGCACGGAGCCCCACATGATGTTCACGCCGGTCGGCTCGCCCTTCGCGTCGACCCCACAGGGTGCTTTCAGACACGAGGTGTAGACATCCAGGTTTTTGGTGCCGATGGCACCCACGAGAGGGCTGATGATGCCCTTCACGATCGAGTTCACGATGTTCGTGAACGCGGCGCCGATGACCACGGCCACCGCCAGGTCCACCACGTTGCCGCGCATCAGGAAGGCCTTGAAGCCCGCCAGGACGCTCTCCTTCTTCTCGCTCATCACTGAGCCCTTCTTCGGAACTGCCCAACACGGAACCAACAGTTCCGAAAACTACGGCAGTCCACGCACGACGTGTCCAATCGTCGCCCACGCCAAGGTGACGTGACTGGGCCTCTGTACGAATCAGCACAACGTCACCGCCAGCCGCGCCACAGCACCCGCACCCACCAGAGCGCGCGCCGTATCCCGGGGAACGGACAGCACCACCAGCGCCCCGCCGTCCCCGCCGTCCTTGTCCGCGACCGGCACCTCGGCCACGCGCGCCCCGGCCGCCACCACCTTCGGCGGACCGCCACGCTCCGCCGCCACCACGTCCACGCGATCTCCCGCGCGCAGCAGCCGCACCGTCGCCGCGTCCGCGATGCGCACCGGGGCCGACACCATCCGCACCACCGCCGGCGGTGGCTTCACCTCCGGCGCGGGCGGCGCGCCGCGCGAGGCCCGCGCCTCCGTCCCGCCCACCGCGAGGGCGGCCGCGACCACCGCCAAGCCGGCCGAGGTGACCCGCCGCCTCCGTCGCACCGCGCGGCGCAGCCGCCCCGCGCCCCGGCCCACGCGGAGCGGGGGGAAGAGGGGGACGGGCCGCGCGGGGGGACACGTAGAGGAGGAGAAGGCGGGGGAAGAGGGAGAACAGGGGGAGCAGGGAGAGGTCCTGGACATGACGGTCACCGCCGAGTCGGTCGAGAGCCGATGTCCGGGCAGGCGCCCGGACATCTCCCACCGTCCGCTTTTTCGCCGGATCCCGTCCGCGCCTGTGGACGATCCCCAGGTTGTGGATAACTCCGTCACCCTCAGGGGTGGCCGTACGGCGCGCCGGAGCCCAGAGTGCCGGCCGCGTCAGCAGCAGCGCCGCGCCGGCCAGGCACGCTACGGCAGCTCGATGCCCAGGTCCCAGCCGTCGTGGGCGTGCGTGCACAGGCAGTCGCGCGAATCCGTCGGCGGAAGCGCCGCCACCGCGTCGAAGAGGACCTCGCGCAGCCGGCCGACGTTCTCCCCGAACACCTTCAGCACCTCCGTGTGCGAGACGCCCTCACCGGTCTCGGCGCCCGCGTCCAGGTCCGTGACCAGGGCCATCGACGTGTAGCAGAGCCCCAGCTCGCGCGCGAGGACGGCCTCCGGATGCCCGGTCATGCCGACCACCGACCAGCCGGCCGCCGCGTGCCAGCGCGACTCGGCGCGCGTCGAGAACCGCGGCCCCTCGATGACGACCATGGTCCCGCCGTCCACCGGCTCCCAGTCACGGCCCCGCGCCGCCGCGAGGGCGACGGAACGCCCGACGGGGCAGTACGGGTCGGCGAAGGTGGTGTGCACGACGTTGGGGACGCTGCCGTCGGGCAGCGGCTCGCCGTCGAAGAAGGTCTGCGCACGGGACTTCGTACGGTCGACCAGCTGGTCGGGCACCAGCAGCGTGCCCGGCCCGTACTCGGCCCGCAGGCCACCGACCGCGCAGGGGCCCAGCACCTGGCGGACGCCGACGGAGCGCAGTGCCCACAGGTTGGCCCGGTAGTTGATCTTGTGAGGCGGCACGGTGTGGCTGCTTCCGTGGCGCGGCAGGAAGGCCACCTGACGGCCGGCCAGCTCGCCCACGTACAGCGAGTCGCTCGGGGAGCCGTACGGGGTCTCGACCTGGATCTCGGAGACGTCCTCCAGGAAGGAGTAGAAGCCCGAACCGCCGATTACGCCGATCTCTGCGTTCACCATGGCGCCACCCTAACGGGGCATGCGGGAGGCCCCGTAGCCCACATGGGCGTACGGGGCCTCACGTGGCCTTACGGGAAACGCACGGGTCGACTGCCTCTGGCGTCAGCCTCAGGCGGCCGAGGTGGAGCTGCTCGTGCCGGCCGACGTCGAGGAGGACGAGGCGGCCGGAGCGGCCGTCGACGTCGTCGAGGACGTGGCGGACGACGACGAGGACGACTTCGAGGCAGGCGTGCTGCTCGACGACGCGCCACGGCTGTCGTTCCGGTAGAAACCGGAGCCCTTGAACACGATGCCGACGGCGGAGAACACCTTCTTCAGGCGTCCGTCGCAGTTCGGGCACACGGTCAGCGCGTCATCGGTGAACTTCTGCACGGCCTCAAGGCCCTCACCGCACTCGGTGCACTGGTACTGGTAGGTCGGCACGAATTTCCTCCTGGCACTCTCGCTCGACGAGTGCTAATGAACGTCCATAGTAGCCGCTGCTGCCTCCCGGCAGGAGTTACATGCGTCACCTGCCGCAGAGGCAGCGGCCGGCGCGGGCGCCGATGCGCCCGTCACTTGCCGGCCGAGGCGAGTTCGCGGCTCACCTCGCCGCGCGCGATCACGCGGGTCGCACGGGCCGGTGCCAGCTTCGCGCGCAGCGTCAGCAGCGTGGCCAGCGCGAGCGCGGTCGCCACCAGCGGCACCAGGAAGCCGTACGAGGACCCGTGCGCGTCCGTCAGGCGGCCGGCCAGGATCACGGCGACGGCCTGCCCGAAGGCGACGGCGCCGGTCAGCCAGGTGAAGGCCTCGGTCCGCGCGGCGGCCGGGATGAGCTGCTCGATCATGGTGTAGCCGGTGATCAGCGCGGGCGCGATGCACAGACCGACGACCAGGCCGAGCGCGCCCATCAGGATCACCGAGTGCGCGGCCCACAGGAGCGAGGCGGCTGCGGTGAGGCCGATGTAGCCGAGGATCAGGCGACGGCGCGGGCCGATCTTCCAGGCGATGGCGCCCATGGCGATGCCGGCGATCATGTTGCCCGCGGCGAAGATGCCGTAGAGCAGGCCGTTGGCGCCCGGGTTGCCGATCTCGGCGGCGAAGGCGGTGAGGGAGATCTGCATGCCGCCGAAGACGGCGCCGATGCCGAGGAACGCGACGATCAGGACACGCAGGCCCGGGAAGGACAGGGCGGAGGCGTGCTTCTCGCCGTTCGCCGCCGGGGCGACGACCTTCGGCTCGGTGGCGCGCTGGGCGGCGAAGAACAGGCCGCCGAGCAGCGTCAGGGCCGCTTCGGTGGTGAGACCGGCGGCAGGGTGGATGCCGGTGCACAGCGCGGTGGCGAGCACGGGGCCGACGACGAAGGTGAACTCGTCGGTGACGGACTCGAACGCGGCGGCCGTCGGCAGCAGCGGCGAGCCCTCCAGCTTGGCGGCCCAGCGGGAGCGGACCATCGGGCCGACCTGCGGGACGGATGCGCCGGCCGGGACGGCGGCCAGCGCGAGCGCCCACAGGGGGGCGCCGAGGAGCGCCAGCGCGGTCAGAGCGGAGACCGCGGTGGCGTGGACGAGGACGACCGGCACGAGGACGGCGCTCTGGCCGCGGCGGTCGGTGAGCTTGCCCATGACCGGGGCGAAGAGGGCCATCGAGACGCCGGTGACGGCGGAGACGATGCCGGCGTCGCCGTAGGAGCCGGTCACGTGCTGCACGAGCAGCAGGATGCTGATGGTCAGCATGCCGAAGGGCAGGCGGGCGGCGAAGCCGGGGAGGACGAAGCCGAGGGCGCCGGGCGTGCGCAGGAGCTGCCCGTAGCCGGGGCGGGTGGACGTGGCGGACTTGTCGGTCGTGACCGCGGATGTCACGGCCTGGCCTTTCCGCTGCCTGGTAGAGCGTCCCCGTCTGCGGACGATGGGCCGCCTTGTGAGCGACCGACCCGTACATGTGGGAGCCCCGAGAGCTGTCCTCTTGCGCAGAACCGAGTGATACCTGGGCGCCCACTGCGGGAGGGTGCCACGGCCGCTTTGCGGTCGCGCCAGCTCTGCGTCAGGCAGAGTTGGTTCGATCTGGTGTGCCTTCATCGTACAGGGCGATCCACTACCACGCCCTGTGATTACCCTGACAACTCGTGTCTTCACCTGCGATTAACTGGAGCTTCGCATTCCATGCCCCTTGATATGGGGGCAATCGCGCCGACATGCCACCGAAAATGGCCAAATTAGAGCGGCGTTCTAACGGAAAATCTTCGTTCCGGACGAACTGTGGCCGAAAGAAACGCCGCCCACACGGCTTTCTCGTCACACAAAGTCACGTCGCGTACCCGGGTGCCGCCTAGAGCGGCGCCCCTCCACCCGTCCCCAGCCACCCCGCGAGCTTGCCGCCGCGCGCCACCGCGCGCAGGCGCGCCTCCGCCGCGTCGCGCACCGGATCCGTCGCCACCACCAGCAGCTCGTCACCGCGCCGCAGCACCGTCGTCGGCATCGGTACGAAGCTCTTCCCGTCCCGCACCACCAGCGTCACCGACGCCCCGGCCGGCAGGCGCAGCTCGCCGACCTCCACCCCGTGCATCCGCGAGGCGTCCGGTATCGCGAACGACAGCAGGTGACCGCGCAGCTTCTCCAGCGGCGCCGACTCGATCCCGAGGTCGGCGGCGGTCTCGTCCGTGTCCCGGAGGTTGAGCTTGCGCGCCAGCCACGGCAGCGTCGGCCCCTGGACCAGCGTGTAGACGACGACGAGCACGAAGACGATGTTGAAGACCCGGTCGCTGCCCTCGATCCCCGACACCATCGGGATCGTCGCCAGGATGATGGGCACGGCGCCGCGCAGGCCCGCCCACGACATCAGGGTCTTCTCCTGCCACGGCAGGCGGAACGGGAGCAGGCTGACGAAGACCTCCAGCGGCCGCGCCACCATCGTCAACACCAATCCGATGATCACAGCGGGCCAGAAGTCGTGCCCCAGCTCGTGCGGGGTCACCAGCAGACCCAGCAGCACGAACATGCCTATCTGCGCGATCCAGCCGAGCCCGTCCGCGAACCCCCGCGTCGCCGGCCAGTGCGGCAGCTTCGCGTTGCCCAGCACCATCGCCGCCAGGTACACGGCGAGGAAGCCGGAGCCGTGCGCCATCGCGCCGGCAGCGTACGCGGTCACCGCGATCGCCATCACCGCGATCGGGTACAGACCCGAGGCGGGCAGGGCCACGTGCCGCAGTCCGTACGCCCCCAGGAACCCCACCGCCAGGCCGATCGCGGCGCCGATGGTCAGCTCCAGCGCGATCTTGCCGAGCAGCACGTACCACTCGTCCACCGGTCCGACCGTCGAGAAGGCCACGACCAGGATGACCACCGGAGCGTCGTTGAAGCCCGACTCGGCCTCCAGTACGCCCGTCACCCGCGCGGGGAGCGGGACCTTGCGCAGGACCGAGAAGACGGCCGCCGCGTCCGTCGAGGAGACGACCGCGCCGATCAGCAGCGCCTGGCGCCACTCCAGCCCCACGAGGTAGTGCGCGCCCGCCGCCGTCACGCCCACACTGATCGCGACGCCGACCAAAGACAGCACGGTCGCCGCCGGCAGCGCCGGCCTGATCTCTTTCCACTTGGTGCCCAGACCGCCCTCGGCGAGGATCACGACGAGCGCGGCATAGCCGATGACCTGGGTCAGTTCGGCGTTGTCGAAGACGACGTTGCCTATGCCGTCCTGGCCTATCGCTATGCCTATGCCGAGGTAGATGAGCAGGCTGGGGAGACCGCTGCGTGAAGAGATGCGCACCGCCGCCACGGCGACGAGCAGCACGAGCGAGCAGACCAGCAGAAGCTCATTGAGCGTGTGGACAGTCAGCGGGCGGCCCTTCCTCGAAGCGCCGCAGCGGATCGATCCTCGCGGGCGCGGTCGGCAAGTTACTTCGTTACCTTACCTAATAATTGACGATTCCTTGACGCGCTCCTCACATTGTGAAACGCCCGCCGACCCCTGTCCTCGGCAGCTCGACCCCTGGCGGATCAACGAGGGCGGTCCTGCGCCTATGGTTGCTCCCAGTACTGCCAGGACCACCCTGCCCCTCTAAGGACAGCGATGCCCGCCACAGAATCCGGACCTCCCGTCAAGAAGAAGGGACGACGCGCACGCGCACGCCTGCTCGTGCTCGTCATGGTCCTGGCGCTCTTGGCGGGCCTCGGCTACGGCGCGTACTGGAGCGTGGACACCGTGCGCGCCTCCTTCCCGCAGACCACCGGCTCCCTCAAGGTCCCCGGCCTGACCGGGACCGTCGACGTCAAGCGCGACGAGCACGGGATCCCCCAGCTCTACGCCGACAACGACGAGGACCTCTTCCGCGCGCAGGGCTTCGTCCACGCGCAGGACCGGTTCTGGGAGATGGACGTACGCCGCCACATGACCTCCGGCCGCCTGTCGGAGATGTTCGGCTCCGGCCAGGTGGAGACCGACGCCTTCCTGCGCACGCTGGGCTGGCGTCAGGTCGCGCAGGCCGAGTACGACACCAAGCTCTCACCCGAGACGAAGAAGTACCTCCAGGCCTACGCCGACGGGGTCAACGCGTACCTGAAGGGGAAGTCCGGCAAGGACCTCTCCGTCGAGCACGCCGCCCTGAAGATCAGCGACGGCTACGCGCCCGAGCAGTGGACGCCGGTCGACTCGGTGGCCTGGCTCAAGGCCATGGCCTGGGACCTGCGCGGCAACATGCAGGACGAGATCGACCGCTCGCTGATGGCCTCCTCGCTCTCGCAGCAGCAGATCGACGAGCTGTACCCGCCGTACCCCTTCGACCGGAACAAGCCGATCGTCGAGGGCGGCACGGTCGCGGGCGGCAAGTACGCCCCGGCCGGCACCCCCGGCGCCTCCACCGGCACGGGTACGGGCACGGGCACGGGCACGGGCACGGGCTCGACGGGCACCGGCACCGGCTCCACCGGTACGGGTACGGGCGCCAACGGAACCGGCAACGCCACCGGCGGAACCGGCACCGGCACCGGCACGGGAACCGGCACCGGCCTCGCCGGCAACTCCACCGCCCAGGGCGCCGGCGCGGGCCTGCGTACGCAGCTCACCTCCCTCGCCAAGACCCTGGACGAGATCCCCGCCATCCTCGGCCCCAACGGCAGCGGCATCGGCTCGAACTCCTGGGTGATCTCCGGCAAGTACACGACCACCGGCAAGCCGCTCCTCGCGAACGACCCGCACCTCTCCCCGCAGCTGCCCTCGGTCTGGTACCAGATGGGCCTGCACTGCCGCGCGGTCTCGGCGCAGTGCCAGTACGACGTGGCCGGCTACACCTTCTCGGGCATGCCGGGCGTGGTCGTCGGCCACAACACCGACATCGCCTGGGGCCTGACCAACCTCGGCGCCGACGTCACCGACCTCTACCTGGAGCAGATCAAGCCCGACGGATACGTCTACGACAACAAGACGCTCCCCTTCACCGTCCGCGAAGAGGAGATCAAGGTCGCCGGCGGCGCGAGCAAGAAGATCACCGTCCGCAGCACCAACAACGGACCGCTGGTCTCCGACCGCAGCGACGAACTCGGTACGGTCGGCACCCGCGCCCCCGTCCCCAGCTCCGCCCCCGACCGCGGCAACGGCTACGCCATCGCCCTGCGCTGGACCGCCCTGGACCCCGGCAAGTCGATGGACGCGATCTTCAAGCTGAACCGCGCGAAGGACTTCAACGCCTTCCGCGCCGCGGCCGCCGACTTCGAGGTCCCCTCGCAGAACCTGATCTACGCCGACAACAAGGGCGCCACCGGCAACATCGGCTACCAGGCCCCGGGTCGCATCCCGATCCGCACCCAGGGCGACGGCCGCATGCCGGCGCCCGGCTGGGACCCGAAGTACGCCTGGAAGGGCGGCAAGGACGGCAACGCGGGCTACATCCCGCAGAGCGAGATGCCCTGGGAGCTCAACCCGGCCCGCGGCTACATCGTCACCGCCAACCAGGCCGTCACCGAGTCCGGCACCGGCGCGGGCAAGTACCCGTACGTCCTGACCACCGACTGGGGCTACGGCGCCCGCAGCCAGCGGATCAACGACCTCATCGAGGCGAAGATCAAGGACAACGGCAAGATCTCCACCGACGACATGCGCACCATGCAGA
Source organism: Streptomyces sp. RerS4 (assembly GCF_023515955.1). Taxonomy (GTDB): domain Bacteria; phylum Actinomycetota; class Actinomycetes; order Streptomycetales; family Streptomycetaceae; genus Streptomyces. The sequence goes on along the minus strand of NZ_CP097322.1, from coordinate 3,117,428 downwards.
TGGACAACAGCAGCGAGATCGCCGCGCTGCTGACCCCGATGCTGGCCAAGATCCAGGTCTCCGACCCGGACGTGCGCTCGGCGCAGAAGCTCCTCGACGGCTGGAACTACACGCAGGAGCCCGACTCGGCGGCGGCCGCGTACTTCAACGCGGTGTGGCGCAACATCCTGAAGCTCTCCTTCGGCGACAAGATGCCCAAGGAACTGCGGGTGGACGGCAGCTGCGTCAACGTCAAGGAGCCCACCGGCCCCAACGACGACCTCGCCGACATCGTCCGCGAATGCGGCCAGCGCGGCCCGGACTCGGCGCAGCCCGACGGTGGCGACCGCTGGTTCGAGGTGGTCCGCCGGCTGGTCAAGGACGAGAAGTCGCCCTGGTGGAAGTCGCCGGCCCGCAAGCTGGGCGAGAAGGAGACCACGACCCGCGACGAGCTGTTCGCGCGGGCCATGGAGGACGCCCGCTGGGAGCTGACCGCCAAGCTCGGCAAGGACCAGTCCACCTGGAGCTGGGGTCGACTGCACCAGCTGACGCTGAAGAACCAGACGATCGGCACCGAGGGCCCCGGCTTCATGCAGTGGCTCCTCAACCGCGGCCCGTGGAACCTGGGCGGCGGTGAGGCCACCGTCAACGCGACCGGCTGGAACGCCGCCAGCGGCTACGACGTCACCTGGGTGCCGTCGATGCGGATGGTCGTCAACCTCAACGACCTCGACAAGTCGCGCTGGATCAACCTCACCGGCGCCTCCGGTCACGCCTACCACTCCAACTACACGGACCAGACGACGCTCTGGGCCAAGGGCGAGCTGCTGGACTGGCCCTTCGGCAAGGAGGCCGTGGACAAGGCGACGGTCGAGACGCTCACGTTGAAGCCGTAAAGCGCACCACCCCCGAGGGGGTGGCCACCGCCTGGACGGGGTGGTCGTGCGGTTCCTCCGGGACCCGCGCGACCACCTCTTCGTCGTAGAGGAGCACCACCAGCGCGGGATGCGCCCCGGCCCGTTCCAGCCGGGCGAGCACGCGGTCGTACGAGCCCCCGCCCCGCCCGAGCCGCATCCCGCGGCGGTCCACCGCCAGCCCCGGCAGCAGGACGGCGTCCGCCTCGGTGACGGCCCGCGGGCCCAGCGGCGGCCCGGCCGGCTCCAGCAGGCGCATCTTCCCCGGGTGCGCGGCCTCGGCGAGGCTCTCCGGACCCTCGTACGCGGCCCAGTCGAGGTCGTTGTCGGGCAGCAGCAGGGGCAGCAGCACGCGCTTGCCGGCGGCGCGCAGCGCGTCGAGCAGGTCGCGGGTGCCGGGTTCGCCGCCGACGGAGACGTACGCGGCCACCGTGCGCGCGTCGGTCAGTTCGGGCAGCGCGAGGGCGGTGCGGGCCAGCGCGCGGGCCGCCGTACGCCTGGCCTCGGGCGACAGGGCCCGGCGGGCGGCGAGGAGTTCGCGGCGCAGCGCGGTCTTCTCCGGGGTGGGTTCGCGGTGGGGCTCGGGGTCGGGCTCGGCGGCGGGGGAGGGCGGGCGCTGTGTCACAGTCGTGTCACATATCCTCTGCTATTGGTATGTACCTGGGCGTATTCACCGGAACGGACCGGGGGTTCGGCGCGACCCACTATCGTTCTGCCCATGACTCAGTCGCACCCCGTGATCAAGAAAGCCGTCATTCCGGCTGCGGGCCTCGGCACTCGGTTCCTTCCGGCGACCAAGGCGACCCCCAAGGAAATGCTGCCCGTCGTGGACAAGCCGGCCATCCAGTACGTGGTCGAGGAAGCCGTTTCGGCCGGCCTGGACGACGTACTCATGATCACGGGTCGTAACAAGCGACCCCTGGAAGACCACTTCGACCGGAACTACGAGCTGGAATCCGCCCTCATCGCCAAGGGCGACGACGACCGCCTGAAGAAGGTCCAGGAGTCCAGCGACCTCGCCACCATGCACTACGTGCGCCAGGGCGACCCCCGCGGCCTCGGCCACGCCGTCCTGTGCGCCGAACCGCACGTCGGCGACGAACCCTTCGCCGTCCTCCTCGGCGACGACCTCATCGACCCCCGCGACCCGCTCCTGCGGCAGATGGTCGACGTCCACGCCCGCACCGGCGGCACCGTGATCGCGCTCATGGAGGTCGACCCGGCCAACGTCCACCTCTACGGCTGCGCCGCCGTGGAGCCCACCGACGACGCGGACGTCGTACGGATCACCGGCCTCGTCGAGAAGCCGGACGCCTCCGAGGCGCCCAGCAACTTCGCCGTCATCGGACGCTACGTCCTCAACCCGGCGATCTTCGGCATACTGCGGGAGACCGAGCCGGGCCGCGGCGGGGAGATCCAGCTCACCGACGCCCTGCAGAAGCTGGCCGCCGACGAGAGCGTGGGCGGCCCGGTGCACGGTGTGGTCTTCCGGGGCCGCCGCTACGACACCGGGGACCGCGGGGACTATCTGCGGGCCATCGTCCGACTCGCGTGCGAGCGGGAGGACCTCGGCCCGGAGTTCCGCACCTGGCTTCACCGTTACGTCACGGAGGAGATGTAGGACTTTGAGCAGTTCCGCGCCGCAGCATCCACGGCAGGCGGGTGACCACCACCGCCTGTGGTCGGTGGACGAGCACCTCGCGGACGTTCTCGCCGCCGTCCGGCCGCTGGAGCCCATCGAGCTCCAGCTGCTCGACGCCCAGGGCTGTGTCCTGGTCGAGGACGTCACCGTGCCCGTCGCCCTCCCGCCCTTCGACAACAGCTCCATGGACGGGTACGCCGTCCGCACGGCCGACGTCCAGGGTGCGAGCGAGGAGTTCCCCGCGGTGCTCGCCGTCATCGGCGACGTCGCGGCGGGCAGCGGCGAACTGCCCACCGTCGGCCCCGGCCAGGCCGCCCGCATCATGACCGGCGCCCCGCTGCCCCCCGGCGCCGAAGCCGTCGTCCCCGTCGAGTGGACCGACGGCGGCACGGGCGCCGGCGCCGCCACCGGCATGACCCGGCCAGCGCCGCGCCCGAGGGCGCGGGCGGCGAGGTACGCGTCCACCGCGCCGCCGAGGCACGCGCCCACGTCCGCGCGCGCGGCAGCGACGTACAGGCCGGCGACCTGGCGCTGGCCGCCGGCACCGTCCTCGGCCCGCCGCAGATCGCGCTGCTCGCCGCCATCGGACGCGGCAGCGTCCGCGTCCGACCGCGCCCCCGCGTGGTCGTCCTGTCCACAGGCAGCGAACTGGTCCAGCCCGGCGAACCGCTCGCCGCCGGCGCGATCTACGACTCCAACAGCTTCGCCCTGGCCGCCGCCGCCCGCGATGCCGGCGCCATCGCCTACCGCGTCGGCGCCGTCGAGGACGACGCCGACAGCCTGCGCGCCACCATCGAGGACCAGCTGATCCGCGCCGACCTCCTGGTCACCACGGGCGGCGTCAGCGTCGGCGCGTACGACGTCGTCAAGGAGGCGCTGACCACCCTCCCCGGCGGCGAGGACGACGTCGCGCCCGGCGGCGTCGACTTCCGCAGGCTCGCCATGCAGCCCGGCAAGCCGCAGGGCTTCGGCACCGTCGGCCCCGATCACACCCCGCTGCTCGCCCTGCCCGGCAACCCGGTGTCCTCCTACGTCTCCTTCGAGCTGTTCGTGCGCCCCGCGATCCGCGCGCTCATGGGCCTGCCGGCGGACGCGCTCAGCCGGCCGTCCGTGCGGGCCGCGCTCGTCGCCGACAAGCCGATCGGCTCCCCGGCCGGCCGCCGACAGTTCCTGCGCGCCGCCTACGACGGGGAGACCGGGACGGTCGCCACCGTCGGCGGATCCGGCTCCCACCTGATCGCCGCGCTGGCCCACGCCGACTCGCTGATCGTCGTACCGGAGGACGTCACCTCCGTGGAGCCGGGGACCGAGCTGGAAGTGATCCTGCTCGGCTGACCACCGCCCGGTGGCGGTAGCGTGTTGCTCCACAGGCCCCGAGGCTCCAGGGGCCCGGAGCGGGAGCGGCACGACGACATGAGTACGCAGAGCAGGCTGACGCACATCGACGAGGCGGGCGCGGCCCGGATGGTCGACGTATCCGAGAAGGACGTCACCACCCGTACGGCCCGCGCCAGCGGACGCGTCCTCGTCTCGTCACAGGTCATCGAGTTGCTGCGCGGCGAGGGCGTGCCGAAGGGCGACGCCCTCGCCACCGCGCGGATCGCCGGGATCATGGGCGCCAAGAAGACCCCCGACCTGATCCCGCTGTGTCACCCGCTCGCGGTGTCCGGCGTCAAGGTCGAGCTGTCGGTGACCGACGAGGCCGTCGAGATCCTCGCCACCGTGAAGACCACCGACCGCACGGGCGTCGAGATGGAGGCGCTGACCGCCGTCGCCGTCGCCGGGCTCACCGTCATCGACATGGTCAAGGCGGTCGACAAGGGCGCGGTCATCACCGACGTCCGGGTGGAGGAGAAGACCGGCGGCAAGTCGGGCGACTGGAGCCGGCGGTGACCCCGCGCGGCGGCGAGGCCCACAGCCACGCGCACGCACCCGAGGCGCCGGAGGCGGCAGCCGCCGCCCCGTCCGCATCGCCTGCCCCGTCCGCATCGCCTGTAACGCCCGCGCCGCCCGCCCCGTCCGCATCGCCTGCAACGCCCGCCCGGCGCGGGCTGGTGGTCACCGCCTCCAACCGCGCCTCGCAGGGCGTCTACGCCGACAAGGGCGGCCCGCTGCTGGCCGAGGCCCTGCAGAAGCTCGGCTTCGCGGTGGACGGCCCGCGGGTCGTCCCGGACGGCGACCCCGTCGAGCGAGCCCTGCGCGAGGGCGTCGCGGCCGGCTACGACGTCATCCTGACCACCGGCGGCACCGGCATCTCGCCGACCGACCGCACCCCCGACGCCACCGCCCGCGTCCTCGACTACGAGATCCCCGGCATCCCGCAGGCGATCCGCGCCGAGGGTCTGGCCAAGGTCCCGACGGCGGCCCTCTCTCGCGGCCTGGCGGGCGTGGCCGGCCACACCCTGATCGTGAACCTGCCCGGCTCCACGGGCGGGGTGAAGGACGGCCTCGCCGTCCTGGCCCGGATCCTGCCGCACGCCGTCGACCAGATCCGCGGCGGCGACCACCCCAGACCGTCGGCGGAGCCCGGGAGCCCGAGCTGAACGGCCCGACCTGGCCGGTGGTGCTGACCGACGGCGACGTCACGCTGCGGCCGATAAGGCTGCGCGACCAGAAGGCCTGGCGGGAGGTCAACCGGCGCAACCGCGACTGGCTGCGCCCCTGGGAGGCCACGATCCCGCCGCCCACGCCGTGGGGGCCGGTCATCCACCGGCCCACGTACCGGCAGATGGTGCGCCACCTGCGGGCCGAGGCGAACGCGGGCCGGATGCTGCCCTTCGTCATCGAGTACCAGGGACGCCTGGTCGGCCAGCTGACCGTCGCCGGCATCACCTGGGGCTCGATGTGCGCCGCGCACGTCGGCTACTGGGTGGACCGCGACGTCGCCGGGCGCGGGGTGATGCCGACGGCCGTCGCGCTCGCCGTGGACCACTGCTTCCAGAAGGTCGGACTGCACCGCATGGAGGTGTGCATCCGCCCGGAGAACATCCCCAGCCGGCGGGTCGTGGAGAAGCTGGGCTTCCGCGAGGAGGGGCTACGGCCGCGCTACCTCCACATCGACGGAGCCTGGCGCGACCACCTGGTCTTCGCGCTCACCGCCGAGGAACTCCCGGAGGGGCTGTTGCGGCGCTGGCACCGCACGCGGGGACAGGCGAGTCCGCCGCAATCCCCGTCGAACCCTCGATAATCGTAAATGCGTTCGAATTGATGCCGCTATTCACCTGTCACCTGATCCCCTGATCCGAAGAATCACAAAAAAAGTCCGTGATATCAGCCGGATCGTGCGACACACCGGCCCAATTGGCTGATCCCCTCGGCCGCGCCCCTCTACGGTGTGGAGTGTGAGCAGCAGCGGCCTCATCTACGCAGTCATTGTCGGGGCCTGGGCCGCCTACTTGGTGCCCATGTGGCTCCGGAGGCAGGACGAGCTGAACGAAGCGCGTCCGACGGAACGCTTCTCCACCGCCATCCGGCTGCTTTCCGGCCGGGCGGGAATGGAGCGCCGTTACGCCAAGGGGCTGCGTGAGCGCGGTGAGGAACAGGCGGAGTCCCAGCCCCCCGTGGACCCGGACGCGACGACGGAAACGGTGAATTCCGTGGACGCCGACGTTCGGGCCGTCGGCGTGCCGCCGACCAGAGCCGAGCCGAGGGCCGCCGAGGCCGAACGGGCCCGACGCCGCCAGCGCCTCCAGGTGCTCGCGCGCCGCCGCCGCACCACCGCGCTGCTCTTCCTCGCGTTCAGCGCCGGTGCGATCGTCGCCGCCGTCGGCGGCTTCCGCTACCTGTGGGCGCCGGCCGTGCCGGCGCTGCTGCTCAGCGCGTACATCGTGCACCTGCGCGTCCAGGAGCGACGCCGCTACGAGTTCACGATGGACCGGCGCCGCGCCGAGGCCGCCGCCCGCAACCTCCGCGAGAACCGCCCGCGTCGGCGCGCGCCCGAGGAGACCCCCGCCGGCGCCGAACCGGACCCCGCGCCGCCGGTCTCCCCGCAGGAGGCCGGTCGGCGCGCGCTCGTCGAGCAGACCGACCACGCCGAATGGGTGGACCAGCAGCGCGAACGGGAGCGCGGACCGGCGCGCGGCGACAGCTGGGAGCCCGTACCCGTCCCGCTGCCGACCTACGTGACGGCCCCCGTCGCCCCCCGCGCCACCGGGCCCGTCGCCCCGGACGGCTGGAGCGCCACCCGTTCCAGCACCGCCGAGCCGACGGACCCCCGCCTGCGCGCCCAGCCGTCGGTGCCGAAGCCGGACCGCGCGACGGACCGTACGGCGGGAGGGGCGGTGGACGGCAAGCCGCCGGCGCCGCCGCGCCCGCGCGGACAGGGTCGGGGCCGCACGCCGCTCTTCGACCAGTACGAGAGCGACGACCGCCCGCGCGCCGCGAACGAGTGATCGTCCCTCCGGTGCCGGTGCCGGTGCCGGTGCCCGCGCCCGCCCGCCGCCCGCGACCTGCGCGGACGCCGGCCGGAACCCGTTTTGGAGCACCGGCGCGGGGATGCTAATGTTTCACACGTCGCAAGGGCCTGTGGCGCAGTCTGGTAGCGCACCTCGTTCGCATCGAGGGGGTCTGGGGTTCAAATCCCCACAGGTCCACAGACGACAGTTCGCGGGTAGCTCCCGTGGACGTCACAAGATCCCGTCCGGTCGAAAGACCGGGCGGGATCTTTGCGTTGTGGGGGTGATGCGGCGTCAGAATGATCGTATGACGAGCCATGACGGTGGGACGGCCTGGGCGTGGGACGCGCTGGGCGGGGCGGCGGAATCGGTCGGGCGGGTGCGCTACCGGGGGGCGGCCGGGCTGGAGAGCCTGTTGCCCGTGCAGGAGTTGGCGCGGGCGACCGTGGGGGTGTGCGCGCTGGCGGCGGCGGAGCTGGGCGCCGTACGGGCGGGCGGTGAGCCGGCCGGGCCCGTGGTGGTGGACGAGGGGGCCGTGGCCACGGCGTTCGTGAGCGAGCGGCATCTGCGGATCGAGGGGCGGGCGCCGGTGTCGTTCGCGCCGCTGTCGGGGTTCTGGCGGGCCGCCGACGGCTGGGTGCGGACCCACGCCAACTACCCCCACCACGAGGCGGCGCTCGTACGGGCATTGGGCGTGCCCGGAACTGCGGACGCTGTACGTAGTGCGCTCGCCGGGCTCGGCGCGGTCGAGGTGCAGGAGCGCGTCTACGCGGCGGGCGGGCTGGCCGTCGCCGTCGCGGCGGAGTACGGGGCGCCGCAGCCGTTGGTGGAGACGGTCCAGGGCGTGGGCGCCGGGGACGGGCGGGTGCTCGCGCTGCCGGCCGGGCCGCTGCCCGCGTCGGGGGTACGGGTCCTGGACCTGACCCGGGTCATCGCCGGCCCCGTCGCCACCCGGACCCTGGGCGTGCTGGGCGCGGACGTGCTGCGGATCGACGCGCCGGGGCTGCCGGAGGCGGACGACGCGTACGCCGACACCGGCTTCGGGAAGCGCTCGGCGCTGCTGGACCTCGCCGACCCCGGCGATCGGGCGGTGTTCGAGGGGCTGCTGGACGGCGCCGACGTGGTGGTGTCGGGGTACCGGCCGGGGGCGCTGGAGCGCTTCGGCCTGGGCGGGGAACAACTGCTGGAGCGCCGGCCGCACCTGGTCGTGGCCGAGCTGTGCGCGTGGGGGTGGCGGGAGTGGGGTCCGTGGGCCGGCCGGCGGGGCTTCGACTCGCTGGTGCAGGCGGGCTACGGGATCTCCGCCGCCTGCGCGGAGGACGACCGTCCGGGCGTGCTGCCGGCGCAGGCACTGGACCACGGGACGGGCTACCTGATGGCGGCCGGCGTGCTGCGCGCGCTCGCGGAGGGAGGCGGGCGGCTGCTGCGGTACTCCCTCGCGGGGACGGCCTCGTGGCTGGTCCGGGACCTCGCGGCGCAGCCGGAGGGGGCGGGGGCCGACGCGGCCGAAGCCGTCGAGCCGGCGGAGTACGAGGCGGGGGCGTGGTTGCGGGAGCGGGACAGCGCGTACGGGGCGCTGCGGTATGCGGCGAGCCCCTTCGGGGAGTGGGAGCGGGGGCCGTCGCGGTGGGGGACCGACCGGCCGGAGTGGCGGGAGCGCTGAGCGGGTGCGCTCTGGCTGCTGAGTTCCGACCCGTCGGTGCGTCGGTGCGTCGTTCGGCCCCGGGTGGTTTCCGGGGCCGACGGGGCGCTGGTGGGTCAGGGGTGGAGGGGCTTGGCCATGCAGCGGCTGGAGTCGTAGAGGCGGTAGTAGCCGAACTTCTCGGACATGGCGTAGCCCGAGGACAGGTACAGCGCGATGGCCTCCGGCTGCTGGTCGCCGGTTTCGAGGACCATGCGGGTGCGGCCGGCCGCGCGGGCGTCGGCCTCCAGTTCGGCGAGGATGCGGCGGGCCAGGCCCGTGCCGCGGGCCTCGGGTATCACGTACATGCGCTTCAGCTCGGCGTCGCCGTCCGAGTAGCCCTCGTCGTTCTGGTCCTGGCGGCGCCAGCCTCCGCTGGCCACGGCGGTCTCCGTGGCGTCGTAGGCGAGGAGGTAGAGGCCGTTCGGCGGGTCGAACATCGCCGGGTCGAGGTACGTGGCGTCGCCCTCGCCCGCGTAGCGGATCTGGTACTCGACCTGGACCTGGGCTTCGAGCTTGACCGCGTCGGGGTGGTCGTACGGCACGGCGCGGATGTTTATACCGTGAGACATTCGAATAGCGTACGGAACGGTGCGGCTATGGTGCGGGGATGCTCACCGTGACCTCCGTGAATGTGAATGGGATCCGCGCCGCCGCGAAGAAGGGCTTCGTCGAGTGGCTCGCGGGATCCGACGCCGACGTCGTCTGCCTCCAGGAGGTGCGCGCCGAGGAGGCGCAGATTCCGGTCGAGGCGCGGGAGCCCGAGGGCTGGCACACGGTGTTCGCGCCGGCCGCCGCCAAGGGACGGGCCGGGGTGGCGCTGTACACGCGGCGGGCGCCGGAGGCGGTGCGGGTGGGGTTCGGGAGCGACGAGTTCGACGCGAGCGGGCGCTACATCGAGGTCGACCTGCCCGGTGTGACCGTGGCCAGCCTGTACTTGCCGTCGGGCGAGGCGGGCACGGCGAAGCAGGACGAGAAGTACCGGTTCATGGTCGAGTTCCTGGACTACCTGCGGGAGCTGAAGGCGCGGGCCGCCTCCGACGGGCGGGAGGTCGTGGTGTGCGGTGACTGGAACATCTGCCACCAGGAGGTCGACCTCAAGAACTGGAAGACCAACCGCAAGAACGCCGGCTTCCTGCCGGAGGAGCGGGAGTGGCTCGGCCGGGTGTACGGCGAGGCCGGCTACGTCGACGTGGTGCGCGGGCTGCACCCGGACACGGAGGGCCCGTACTCGTGGTGGTCCTACCGGGGCCGCGCCTTCGACAACGACGCCGGATGGCGCATCGACCTCCAGGTCGCGACGCCGGGGCTGGCCGCGAGGGCCGTCAAGGCGGTGGTGGAGCGGGCCGAGACGCACCCGGAGCGGTGGTCCGACCACGCGCCGGTGACGGTGGTCTACGAGTCGGTCGTCTGAGTCGGGGGCCGCCGGTGTGGCCGCTGCTGGTGCAGGCGGTCCATCGCCATCGTGAGTTCCGCCTCGACCACGCTCTTCGCCAGGGGGCGCAGGCGCGCCACCGCGACCTCGTCGTCCTCGTCGATGTGGGTCGTGATCAGCTCGGTGAACAGGGCCGCGAGCGCGTCCGCGTGCTCGCGGACGCGGCGGCCCGCCTCCAGGACCGCCGCGAGCGGGACGCCCTCGCGGACCAGCGCCGAGGAGACCTCCAGGAGGCGGCGGCTGACGTGGACGATCGCGTCGCCGTCGGTGGCGATGTAGCCGAGGTCGAGGGAGGCCGCCAGGTTCTCCGGGGTGACCTCGCCCTCGAAGTGGTCGGCGAGGGCCTCGGGGGTCAGCCGTACCGGGGTCTCCTCCGACCAGCCGATGCCGAGCAGCTCGCCGAGCTGGCTGACGTCGCGGCCGCTTTCGAAGGCGGCGGTGAGTTCGGCGATGCCGCCGAGGGTGTGGCCGCGTTCGAGGAGGGCGGCTATGGTGCGCAGCCGGGCGAGGTGGTGGTCGTCGTACCAGGCGATGCGGCCCTCGCGGCGGGGCGGCGGCAGGAGCTTGCGTTCGCGGTAGAAGCGCAGGGTGCGCACGGGGATGCCGGCCGCCTCGGCCAGTTCCTCCATCCGGTATTCGCGCACAGCCCCGCCTGCCTCCGTCGTCGTCGCCTCGTCCGCCACACCGGCAGCCTAGGCCGTACCCGCAGTAACTTTCCGGGCGCGACCCCTACCCATGGGTACGGGCCTGCTCTACTCTCCCGATTGTGCCAGTGATTGCTGGCAGTGTTGCGGATGTGGTGGCTGGGACGACTGCGACGGCGGAAGGCGGCGGGCATGGGCAGCGGCGGGGACGGCAAGGCGGGCAAGGCCGGGAGGGCCGGGAGGGCCGGCGATGCGGACGGGCGTGAGCACGTACGGGTGGCGGTGATCGGGTCCGGCTTCGGCGGGCTCGGCGCGGCCGTGCGGCTGCGCCGCGAGGGGATCACGGACTTCGTGGTCCTGGAACGGGCCGACTCCGTCGGCGGCACCTGGCGTGACAACAGCTATCCGGGATGCGCCTGCGACGTGCCGTCCCACCTCTACTCCTTCTCCTTCGCCCCCAACCCCGACTGGCCCCGCACCTTCTCCGGGCAGCCGGCCATCCGGGAGTACCTGGAGCACGTCGCCGACACCTTCGGGCTGCGCCCGCACATCCGCCTGCGCCACGAGGTCCGGATGATGCGGTGGGACGAACGGGAACTGCGCTGGGAGATCGAGACCTCCGCCGGCGACCTGACCGCCGACGTGGTCGTCTCCGCCACCGGTCCGTTGTCCGACCCGAAGATGCCCGACATCCCCGGTCTCGCCGACTTCCCCGGCAAGGTCTTCCACTCGGCGCGCTGGGACCACGACTACGACCTGCGCGGCAAGCGCGTCGCCATGATCGGCACGGGTGCCTCCGCGATCCAGATCGTGCCCGCCATCGCCCCCGACGTGGAGCGCCTGACGCTCTTCCAGCGCACCCCGCCGTGGGTCATGCCGCGCACCGACCGGGCGATCAGCGCCGTCGAGCGCTGGCTGCACCGCCAACTGCCCTTCACGCGGGCGGCGCGGCGCGGGGCGCTGTGGGGGATCCGCGAGCTCCAGGTGAGCGCGTTCACCAAGCACCCCGGCCGGCTGGGGCTCGTCGAATCGCTGGCCAAGGCCAATATGGCGCGTTCGATCAAAGATCCCGAGCTGCGGGCGAAGCTGACGCCCTCGTACCGGATCGGCTGCAAGCGGATCCTGCTGTCCAGCGAGTACTACCCGGCGCTGGCCCGACCCGACGTGGACGTGGTGGCCTCCGGGCTGCGGGAGGTCAGGGGCTCGGTCCTCGTCGCCGCCGACGGCACGGAGGCCGAGGTCGACGCGATCATCCTCGGCACCGGGTTCCACGTCACCGACATGCCCATCGCCGACCGGGTCGTGGGCGCCGACGGCCGCACCCTCGCCGAGGCATGGAAGGACGGGATGCAGGCACTGCGCGGGGCGACCGCAGCCGGCTTCCCCAACTGGATGACGATCATCGGCCCGAACACCGGACTCGGGAACAGCTCGATGATCCTCATGATCGAGTCCCAGCTGAACTACATGGCCGACTACCTGCGTCAGCTCTCCGTCCTGGACGGCGGCGGCGCGCGCGGGCGGACCGCCCTCGCGGTGCGGCCCTCCGCCGTCAACCACTGGAACCGTCAGGTCCAGGCCCGGATGGAACGGACCGTCTGGAACACCGGCGGCTGCACCAGCTGGTACCTCGACGCGCAGGGCCGCAACACCACCGTCTGGCCGGGCACGACGGGGGAGTTCCGCAAGGAGACGCGGAACGTGGACCTGTCCGAGTACGAGGTGGTGCGGCGTCGCGAGCCGGTCCACGCGGCGGCGGCCGCCGTGCCCGCGCCCGCCGAGGCCGTCGCGAAGGCCTCCGCCAAGGCCCCCGCCGAGGAGGGCGCCGCGTGAGGCGGCCCGCGCACGTCACCTCCGGCCGCTACGCACCCCCGGTCGCGGAACGCGAATCGATCGCCGTATCCGCCGACGGGGCCCGCCTGCACGTGGAGGTCCACGGCCGCGAAGGCGCCCCGGCCGTCGTCCTGTCCCACGGCTGGACCTGCTCCACCGCCTTCTGGGCCGCGCAGATCCGGGAACTGGCCGCCGACCACCGCGTCATCGCCTACGACCAGCGCGGCCACGGCCGTAGCCCCGCCGCCCCGGCCGGCGGATCGGCCGGGTACAGCACCACCGCCCTCGCCGACGACCTGGTCGCCGTGCTGAAGGCCACCCTCGCCCCCGGCGAGCGGGCCGTCGTCGCCGGGCACTCCATGGGCGGCATGACGGTGATGGCCGCGGCCGGGCGCCCCGAGTTCACCGAGCACGCCGCGGCCGCCCTGCTGTGCAGCACCGGCAGCTCGCGTCTGGTCGCCGAGTCGACCGTGCTGCCGCTGCGCGCGGGGCGCGCGAGGACCCGTATCACCTCGGCCGTCGTCGGCAGCCGCGCTCCGCTGGGGCCCGTCACACCCGTCACGCGAGCGGTGCTCAAGTACGCGACGATGGCCCCCGGTTCGGCACCCGAACGGGTGGAGGCCTGCGCCCGCATCGTGCACGCCTGCCCGCCGGCGGTGCGGCATGCCTGGTCGCGCGTCCTGGCGGGACTCGACCTGGACGCCGGGCTCGCGCGGCTGACCCTGCCCACCGCCGTGCTGGCGGGGCGCGTCGACCGGCTCACGCCGATCACGCACGCCCGCCGCATCGCCGCCGCCCTGCCGCGATGCGTGGGGCTGACCGAAATCACCGGCGCGGGGCACATGACCCCCGTCGAGGCGCCGGAGGCCGTCACCGCCGCCATCCGGGAACTGACCGCCGTGTACCTGCCCGCCCCCGAGAAGGAGAAGACCGCGTGAGTCCTCGCAGGAGTCTGGAAGGCCAGGTCGCCGTCGTCACCGGAGCGGCGCGCGGCGTCGGCGAACTGCTCGCCCGCAAACTGTCGGCGCGCGGCGCCCGGGTCGCGCTGGTCGGCCTGGAGCCGGAGGCCCTCAAGGAGGTCTCCGAACGGCTGCACACCGACAGCGACCACTGGCACGCCGACGTCACCGACCACGAGGCGATGGCCCGGGTCGCGCGGGAGGTCAAGGAGCGTTTCGGGAAGGTGGACGTCGTCGTCGCCAACGCGGGCGTCGCCGCCGGCGGGCCGTTCGCCGACTCCGATCCCGTGGCCTGGCGGCGCGTGATCGAGGTCAACCTGATCGGCGGGGCCGTCACCGCCCGTGCCTTCCTGCCCGTGCTGACCGAGAGCCGCGGCTACTTCCTCCAGATCGCCTCGCTAGCGGCGATCACACCGGCGCCGATGATGACCGCCTACTGCGCCTCCAAGTCCGGCGTCGAGGCCTTCGCGCACTGTCTGCGCGCGGAGGTCGGGTACAAGGGCGTCAAGGTGGGCGTCGGCTACCTCTCCTGGACCGACACCGACATGGTGCGCGGTGCGGACGAGAACGACGTCATGCGCGAGTTGCGGCAGCGGTTGCCGTGGCCCTCGAACCGCACCTACCCGCTGGGGCCGGCCGTCGAGCGGATCGTGGCCGGCATCGAACGGCGCTCGCCGCACGTGTACGCGCAGTGGTGGCTGCGCGGCATGCAGGGGACGCGGGGTTACCTGCCGGGGATCATCGCGGCGGCGGGCAAGCGCGAGATGAAGCGGTTCGAGCCTCGACTCGCGAGTGTCTCCACGGGACTTGTGGGCGCGGGCGGGGCGGCCGACGAGCAGGAACGGGCGCGGCCGGTGTAGCCGCCGAATGGTCGAAATGCGTGGAATGTCGCCTCGTGCCAGGCTGGTCGGGCCACGCCCCGACACCCCTTCAGGAGGGAGCAGCATGGGTCTGAGGGACCAGTTCCAGGCGAAGGCGGAGCAACTCGCGCGGAGGGCCGAGGAAGCGGCCGCCGGCGCGGGGGACCGCACGACCGAGCGCGCGCCGGAGGCCGGCGAGCGCCTGGCGGCGACGGCCCCGCCCAAGGGACAGAAGGTGCGCGAGACCTTCGACGACACCTTCGACGACTGACGCGCGCACGGCCGCCGAAACGCCGAGGGCGCGACCCGGAACACCGGGTCGCGCCCCTTCGTGTATGACGTACGCCGTACGTAGTGCGGTGTACGTCATACGGTGCACGGAGTCAGTCCGGCCCTAGGGTCTCGGAGGCAGCTTCGGGCGGCGGAGGTCCGGGACGTCCGTGTAGCCGGGCGGGATCGCCGCCGGGTCCTGTTCCAGCAGCTCCAGCGCCAGGTGCACGGCGTCGTCGAGCTGCCCGTACCGTCCCTCCGCCCAGTCGAGGGGCGTGCGCAGGATCGCGAGGTCCGGCTCCACGCCGTGGTTCTCGACGGACCACCCGTACTCCGGGAACCACGCCGCGTTCATCGGCACCGTGATCACCGTGCCGTCGCCCAGGGTGTGCCGGCCGGTCATCCCGACCACCCCGCCCCAGGTGCGCTGGCCCACCACCGGGCCCAGCCCCAGCAGCTTGAACGCGGCCGTGATCATGTCCCCGTCGGAGGACGTCGCCTCGTCGGCAAGCGCCACGATCGGGCCCCGGGGCGCGTTGGAGGCGTAGGAGACGGGCTGCGCGCCGCGCGTCAGGTCCCAGCCGAGGATCGAGCGGGTGAGCTTCTCCACGACCAGTTCGCTGATGTGCCCGCCCGCGTTGCCGCGCACGTCCACGATCAGGGCGGGCCGGGAGACCTCCAGGCGCAGGTCGCGGTTGAACTGCGCCCAGCCGGAGCCGCCCATGTCGGGGATGTGCAGGTAGCCGCAGCGGCCGCCGCTCAATTCGCGGACCACCGCGCGCCGCTTCGACACCCAGTCCTGGTAGCGCAGCGGCCGTTCGTCGATGAGCGGTACGACCGCGACCCGTCGGGCGTGGCCCTCGGCCTCCGCCGGCTGGAACGTCAGCTCGACGGTGGTGCCCCCGGCCGCCGACAGCAGCGGGTACGGGCCGGCCACCGGGTCCACGGGTCGGCCGTCGACGTGCGTGAGGATCGCGCCCTCGCGGATGCCGGTGCCGGCGAGCGGGGAGCGGGCCTTGGAGTCGGAGGACTCGCCGGGCAGGATGCGCTTGACCATCCACGCCCCGTCGCGGCACACGAGGTTCGCGCCGAGCAGGCCGATCGCCCGCTGGTAGTGGGGCGGGCCCTCGTTGCGGCGGGCGGGGGAGACGTAGGCGTGCGAGGTGCCCAGTTCGCCGAGGACCTCGCGCAGCAGGTCGGCGAACTCGTCGGGCGAGGCGACCCGTTCGACCAGGGGGCGGTACTGGCGCAGCACGCCGTCCCAGTCGATGCCGCACATCTTCGGCTCCCAGAAGTAGGCGCGGATGATCCGGCCGGCCTCCTCGTAGGCCTGGCGCCATTCGGCGGCGGGGTCCACCTCGTGCAGGATGCGCCGCAGGTCGAGGTAGACGGTGGAGTCGCCGTCGCCGGATTCGGTCGAGGGGACGGCGCGCAGGTCGCCGTCGTCGTTGAGGACGAGGCGGGTGCCGTCGCCGCTGACCGCGAACCAGTCCAGGCCGGAGGCCAGTTCGCTCTTGCGGGCCTTGGAGATGTCGAAGTGTTCCAGGGTCGGCTTGCCGCTGGTGTCGGCCGGGTTGGCGAAGGTCTCGCCGAGCGCGCCCGAGATGGGCCAGCGCAGCCACACGAGGCCGCCGCCGCTGACCGGGTGGAGGGCCGAGTACTTCGACGCCGTCACCGGGAACGGCGTCACCCGGCTCTCCAGGCCCTCGACCTCGACGGTCACCGAGCCGTCGCCCTCGCCGGACTCGCCCTCCACGGGGTCGAGTCCGCCGGCGGCGGGGCGGCCGTCGGGGGTGAAGGCGAAGGGGGAGGGCGTGGCCGAGGAGAGCGGCACCAGGTACGGGCGGCAGCCGAGCGGGAACGACATGTCGCCGGTGTGGACGTCGTACACGGGGTCGAATCCGCGCCACGACAGGAAGGCGAGGTAGCGGCCGTCGCGGGTGAAGACGGGGCTCTCGTCGTCGAAGCGGCCGTTGGTGACGTCGACGACGGTCCGGGGACCCGGGCCGGAGATCCTGGCCATCTTGATCTGGCGCAGCGATCGGCCGACCCCCGGGTGGGACCAGGTCAGCCAGCAGCCGTCGGGGGAGAAGGCGAGGTCGGTGACGGGTCCGTTGATGGACCGGATCAGCTCGGTCACCTCGCCGTCGGACTCCTCCGTCGCGTCGAGGAGCAGGAGGCGTCCGTCGTCGGAGGCGACGGCGAGGCGTTCCCCGTCGGGGTCGGAGAGCAGTTCCAGTACGCGGCCCAGTGCTCCGGAGGCCAGCCGGCGCGGCTCGCGGTCGCCGGAGGCGCGCGGGAGGTAGGCGATCTCGATCGCGTCCTCGCCCTCGGCGTCGGTGACGTAGGCGATCTGGCCGCCGCCGCCGAGCATCTCCGGCAGGCGCACCCGTACGCCGGGCGTGTCGGCGATGGTACGGGCGGGGCCGTCGCGGTGGGTGAGCCAGTAGAGGCTGCCGCGCACGATGACGGCGCTGGCCCGCCCGGTGGTGTCGACGGACAGCGAGTCGACGTGGCTGGCGGCCGGCACCTGGTACGTACGCCGCCCCGCGCGCGGGCCGCCGAGGCGGACGGGGAGCTTGCGGGGCAGGGCGTCGGGGGCGAGGGAGTCGACCAGCCAGATGTCGCCCGCGCACTGGTAGACGATCCGGGAGCCGTCGCTGGAGGCGTGCCGGGCGTAGAACTCGTCGTGGTCGGTGTGGCGCCGCAGATCGCCGCCGTCGGGCAGGCAGGAGTAGAGGTTGCCGACGCCTTCGTGGTCGGAGAGGAAGGCGATGCGTCCGGCGACGAACATCGGCGCGTCGAGGTGGCCCTCGATGTCCTCCAGGAGTCGCTGCCCGTGCAGCCACAGCCGGCCGGTGGCGCCGCCGCGGTAGCGCTTCCAGGCGGCGGGCTCGTGCGGGGGTTTGCCGGTGAGCAGCAGGGTGCGGCGTTCGCCGTCGGGTCCGTCGTGGACGGCGATGTCGGAGACCGGGCCCCAGGGCAGGCGGCCGCCGGGGCTGCCGTCGGTGGGCAGGCTGTAGGCCCAGGAGAAGTAGGAGAAGGGCTGGCCGTGCGAGGAGACGGCGAGGATGTCGCTGCGGCCGTCCTCGTCGGGCGGGGTCCAGCCACAGACGCGGGTGTCGGTGGCGCCCCAGTAGCTGAGCCGGCGGGCGGGGCCGCCGTCGACGGGGGCGAGGTGGATCTCCGGGTCGAGGCTGCGCCAGGTGGTGAAGGCGATGTGTCGTCCGTCCGGGGAGAACCGGGGGTGGCCGACCCGGGTCCGGTCGACGGTGATCCGCCAGGCGCGGCCGGGGGTGTGGCCCTCGGGGACGAGCGGGGCGACCCAGAGGTCGTCCTCGGTGGCGAAGCACAGCAGGTCGTCGTGCAGGTGCGGGAAGCGGAGGTACGCGACGTCGTGACTCACCCCCCAATGCTTTCCGCGTGAGGGGGGCGCGGCAACTCGTACAGGTGATCGCCGTGTCACTCCGGCAGGTGACGTGCGTGGACGCGGTCGCGTGACCCATCCCACTCCTCCATCGAAACGGAACGGTTTCGTTTCGTTGTGGCGAGGGGTATCGTCTCAGGTGTACGGAACGGTTTCGTTCACCGAGCGCCGCGGGTGATGACCGTGGCGATGACCGTAAGGTGGGCGAGCGTGTCGACGAGCGTGCTGGGGAGGAACCGGAGATGACCGAGCCGATGGCGGTCCGGCGCAGCCGGATCACCCCCGAGCGCGAGGCCGAACTCCACGGCGCGGTCCTCGACCTCCTGCGCGAGGTCGGATACGAGGCCCTCACCATGGATGCGGTCGCCGCCCGTACGAAGTCCAGCAAGGCCACCCTCTACCGCCAGTGGGGGAGCAAGCCGGAGCTGGTCGCCCGAGCCCTGCGATGCACCCAACCGGTCACCCTCGGGGAGATCGACACGGGCAGCCTCCGCGGGGACTTCGAGCGCATGGTCGCGTGCTCCGACGACGCGCAGATGGCCAAGGACACCGCGCTGATGCGGGGTCTGGCCCATGCCGTCCACGAGAGCCCGGAGCTGCACAGGGCGCTGCGCGACCTGCTGGTCGACCCGGAACTGGGCGGTCTCAAGGTCATGCTGCAACGCGCGGTCGACCGGGGCGAGATCCGGCCGGACTGTCCGGCCCTGGATTTCGTGCCGCACATGCTCATCGGGGCGTTCATCGCGCTCCCGCTGATCGAGGACCGGTCCGTCGACCGGGCGTTCCTCGGTGAGTTCATCGACGCCGTGGTCTTCCCCGCCCTCGGTGTCTGACGCCCGACCGAACCGAAGAACCCGCACCATCCCGCACCGCACCCGCTGTTCCTGACACGCCGCTCTCGTCGTCGGGCCGGCTTTTGACGCCCTGATCCGTCACGGATCGCCCCGATCCGTCCCGGATCCATCCCACGACCTGAAACGGGAGAACCACGACGTGGCCACCTTCCTCTACCGGCTCGGCCGCGGTGCCTTCCGGCGCCGCGGTCTCGTCGCCCTTCTGTGGGTGGCGCTGCTGTTCGCCGCGGGCTTCGGCGCCGCGACGGCCTCCGCGCCCACCTCCGGCTCGTTCTCGATACCCGGCACGGAGGCCCAGAAGGCCTTCGACCTGCTGGACAAGAAGTTCCCGGGCATGTCCGCCGACGGCGCGACCGCCCGGATCGTCGTCAAGGCCCCGGCGGGGGCCAAGGTCACCGACCCGGCCACCAAGACCGAGGTCGAGAAGATGATCTCGGGGCTGAAGGGCGGCGCCGGCGCCGACCAGGTGGCCACGGTCGACGACCCGTACCGGACGCAGGCGGTCAGCCAGGACGGCTCGACCACCTACATCAGCGTGAAGTACAAGGTCAGCGGGATGGAGTTGAAGGACGCCACCCGCGAGGCGCTGACGGATTCCGGTCACGCGGCCCAGCAGGCCGGTCTCCAGGTCGAGATCGGCGGTGACGCGCTGATGGCCGCTCCCGAGACCGGCTCCGGTGAGATCATCGGCATCCTGGTCGCGGCGATCGTCCTCGTCATCACCTTCGGTTCGCTGATCGCGGCCGGACTGCCGCTGCTGACCGCGCTGATCGGCGTCGGCATCGGCGTCTCCTCCATCACCGCGCTCGCCAACGTCCTCGACCTCGGCAACACCACCTCCACCCTCGCGATGATGATCGGCCTCGCGGTCGGCATCGACTACGCCCTCTTCATCGTCTCCCGCTACCGCGTGGAGCTGGCCGAGGGCCGTGAGCGGGACGAGGCCGCCGGCCGGGCCGCCGGAACCGCCGGTTCCGCCGTGGTGTTCGCCGGTCTGACCGTGGTCATCGCCCTCGTGGGCCTGGCCGTCGTCAACATCCCGATGCTGACGAAGATGGGCTTCGCGGCCGCCGGCACCGTGGTCATCGCCGTCCTGGTGGCACTCACCCTGGTCCCGGCCATCCTCGGCTTCGCCGGCCGGAAGGTCCTGCCGGCCGGTGAGAAGAGCAAGCTCTTCGGCAAGGGCGGCAAGGCCAAGCAGGCGGCCGGCGCGGAGCCCAAGCCCAACGGCGGCACCCGCTGGGCCCGTTTCGTCCTGCGCCGCCCCGTCATGGTGCTGCTGGCCGGCGTGATCGGCCTCGGCGTGATCGCCATCCCGGCGAGCAAGCTGGAGATGGGCCTGCCGGACGACGGCGCCCAGCCGGTCTCCACCACCCAGCGCAAGGCGTACGACCTGCTCTCCGAGGGCTTCGGCCCCGGCTTCAACGGCCCGCTGATGGTCGTCGTGGACGGTGACAAGGCGCTCGCCGACCAGACCGCCGAGCGGATCAAGGGCCTGGAGGGCGTCGTCGCGGTGATGCCGCCGATGCCGAACGAGGCCAAGGACGCCGCCGTCATCAGCGTGATCCCGAAGGACCGCCCGTCCTCGACGCAGACCGAGGACCTGGTCCACTCGATCCGCGACGGCAGCGGGGACGACGTCTTCGTCACCGGCGCCACGGCGATGAACATCGACTTCTCGCAGAAGATGAACGACGCGCTGCTGCCCTACCTCGCGCTCGTCGTCGGCCTCGCCTTCCTGCTGCTGATGCTGGTCTTCCGTTCGATCCTGGTCCCGCTCAAGGCGGCCCTCGGCTTCCTGCTGTCGGTCGTCGCCGCCCTCGGCGCGGTCGTCGCGGTCTTCCAGTGGGGCTGGCTCGGCTCGCTCTTCGGGGTGGAGCAGACCGGTCCGATCATGTCGATGATGCCGATCTTCATGGTCGGCGTGGTCTTCGGCCTGGCCATGGACTACGAGGTCTTCCTCGTCACCCGCATGCGGGAGGCGTACGTCCACGGCGAGCGTCCCGGCCAGGCGGTCGTGACCGGCTTCCGGTACAGCGCCCGGGTGGTCGTGGCCGCGGCCGTCATCATGATCGCGGTGTTCGCCGGCTTCATCGGGGCCAGTGAGCAGATGGTGAAGATGATCGGCTTCGGTCTGGCCGTCGCCGTCTTCTTCGACGCCTTCGTCGTTCGCATGGCCATCGTCCCGGCGGTGCTCGCGCTGCTCGGCCACAAGGCCTGGTGGCTGCCGAAGTGGCTCGATCGGATCCTGCCCAACGTGGACGTGGAGGGCGAAAGCCTGCGCAAGCACCTGGGCGAGAGCGGATCGGCGTCCGAGGACGGCCACGGGCCGGACAAGGACCGCGAGCTCGTGAACGCGTGACCCCGTAGCCGCACCGGACCCGGCCCCGTACCTGACCGCAGGTACGGGGCCGGCTCCGTTGCGCCGCTCGGTTACCGCCCGCTCCGTCAGGGCGCTCGGTTACGCCGGACCCGTTACGCCGGTCGGGTGGCGGCGGCGTACGTACGGCGCAGGAAGCGGCGTAGCGAGGCGATGTCGAACTGGATGACGGCGACCCCCTCGGGGGAGTGGAACTCCACGATGGCCTGGACCCGGCCGCACGGCCAGACGCGTACGTCGCCGGTGCCCGTCGGGGCCAACAGGCCGGCCTCCAGGAGGGCGCGGGGGAAGACCCATTCGTTGTCGGTGCCCTCGGGCGACAGCTCGGCGGGGAAGACGATCCGGACGGCCAGCGGCTCCTCGGGCCTGAAGCGCAGGGCCACCGGAATGGCCCGGTAGAGAGGGTCGTCGGTGATCACGCGGGCCAGTACCCGCTCCTCGACGGCGCTGGGAACGGTCGTGGACGGTGGATTCTCGGCGGTCGCTGACATCGACAAGACTCCTCGAATCGGAACATTTCAGTCCGTTTGTCCCGTCCAGCGTCGCACATTCCCGCGCGCGCACCCTCGCACGCTCGCATGTTCCGACAAGGCGGGCCGCTCCTTTTGTGACCTGGACGCTCTTGCCAACCATTTGCAATTGGGCAATATTCTTGAACGGTTAAAGACTGCATAAGAAAGACTGCACAAGAGCGGAGCCCTCATGCACGTGCCCGACGGATTCATCAACGCGCCCGTCTCGGCGGCCGCCGCAGTGGTGGCCGCCGGCGCCGTCGCCGTCAGCCTGCGCGGCGCCCGCAGGGAGCTCGACGAGCGCACCGCTCCGCTGGCCGGTCTCGTCGCCGCCTTCATCTTCGCCGTGCAGATGCTGAACTTCCCCGTCGCCGCCGGCACCAGCGGCCACCTCCTCGGAGGGGCGCTGGCCGCGATACTCGTCGGTCCGTACACGGGTGTGCTGTGCGTCTCCGTCGTCCTGCTGATGCAGGGCATCCTCTTCGCCGACGGCGGCCTCACCGCCCTCGGCGTCAACATCAGCGTGATGGGCGTCGTCACCGTCGTCGTCGCCTACGCCGTCTTCCGCGGCCTCCTCAAGGTGCTGCCGCGCACCCGCGGCTCGGTCACCGCCGCCGCCTTCGCCGGCGCCCTGCTCTCCGTGCCCGGCGCCGCCGCCGCCTTCACCGCGCTCTACGCGATCGGCGGCACGACCGACGTGGCCATCGGCAAGGTGTTCACCGCCATGGTCGGCGTGCACGTCCTCATCGGCATCGGCGAGGCCTTCATCACCGCCGCCACCGTCGGCGCCGTGATCGCCGTACGCCCCGACCTCGTGCACGGCGCGCGCGGGCTGACCGCACCGCTGAAGCTGCGCGTCGGCGGCGAACTGATCGACGCGCCGGCCGCGTCCCCGGCCGCCGCCCCCGCCGGCGCCCGCTCCACCCGTCCCGTGTGGATCACCGGCCTCGTCGCCGCCCTGGTCCTCGCCGGGTTCGTCTCCTTCTACGCCTCCGCCAGCCCCGACGGCCTGGAGAAGGTCGCCGCCGACCAGGGCATCGACGCCAAGGTCGAGGAGCACGCCGCCGCCGACTCCCCGCTCGCCGACTACAGCGTCAAGGACGTGGACGACGCCCGCCTGTCCGGGGGCCTCGCCGGCGTCATCGGCGTCGGGGCGACCGTCGTCGTCGGGACCGGGGTCTTCTGGGCCGTACGCCGCCGCCGCGCCGAGGCCGCCGCCCCCGCGGCCGGCGCTCCCGCGTCCCGCTGACACGGGAACGGGTCGCCGACATGGGAACGGGTCACTGACATGGGAGCGGGTCACGCGCACCGGCTCTACCGGCACGGGCACTCGCCGGTCCACGGGCTGCCGCCCCACTGCAAGATCGCCGCGACCTTCGCCTTCGTCATCGTCGTCGTCTCCACGCCGCGCGAGGCCATGTGGGCCTTCGGCCTCTACGCCGTCCTCATCGCCGCCGTCGCGGCGGCGGCCCGCGTCCCCGCCGGCTTCCTGCTGCGCCGGCTGCTCATCGAGGTGCCGTTCGTCGCCTTCGCCGTGCTCATGCCCTTCGTGGCCGAGGGCGAGCGGGTCGACGTACTCGGCATGTCGCTGAGCGTCTCGGGTCTGTGGGGCGCCTGGAACGTCCTGGCCAAGGGCACCCTCGGCGTGGCCGCCTCCGTCGTCCTGGCCTCCACCACCGAACTGCGCGCCCTGATCCTGGGCCTCCAGCGGCTCAAGCTGCCGCCGCTGCTGGTGCAGATCGCCTCCTTCATGATCCGCTACGGCGACGTGATCACCGGCGAGCTGCGCCGGATGTCCATCGCCCGCCGCTCACGCGGCTTCGAGGCACGCGGCATCCGCCACTGGGGCGTGCTGGCCAAGACCGCCGGCGCCCTCTTCATCCGCTCCTACGAACGCGGCGAGCGGGTCTACCTCGCGATGGTCAGCCGCGGCTACGCCGGCTCCATGCCGGTGATCGACGACGTCGCGGCCACCCGCGCCCAGTGGGCGTACGCGGCCGTGCTCCCGGTGACGGCGCTCGCCGTCTGTCTGATGGGATGGACGCTGTGACCGCTCCCTCCGCCACCCCCGCCGCGCCCGTCCCCTCCCTGGAGGTGTCCGGCGTCGCCTACGCCTACCCCGACGGCCACCAGGCCCTCTTCGGGGTCGACCTCACCGTCGGACAGGGCGAACGCGTCGCCCTCCTCGGCCCCAACGGCGCCGGCAAGACCACCCTCGTCCTGCACCTCAACGGCATTCTCGGCGGCGGCGTCGGCACCGTCACCGTCGCCGGGCTGCCCGTCGAGAAGCGCCACCTCGCCGAGATCCGCCGGCGCGTCGGGATCGTCTTCCAGGACCCCGACGACCAGCTGTTCATGCCGACCGTCCGCGAGGACGTCGCCTTCGGCCCGGCCGCCGCCGGACTGCGCGGCGCCGAGCTGGAGGCGCGCGTACGCGAAGCCCTCGAACAGGTGGGCATGGCCGACTACGCCGACCGGCCGCCGCACCACCTCTCATTCGGGCAGCGCCGCCGGGTGGCGGTGGCGACCGTACTGGCGATGCGCCCCGAGATCCTCGTCCTCGACGAACCGTCCTCCAACCTGGACCCCGCCTCGCGGCGCGAGCTCGCCGACATCCTGCGCGCGCTGGACGTCACCGTCCTGATGGTCACGCACGACCTGCCCTACGCGCTCGAACTGTGCCCGCGCTCGGTGATCCTCAGCGAGGGCGTCATCGCCGCCGACGGCCCCACCCGCGACCTCCTGTGCGACGAGGAGCTGATGGGCGCGCACCGCCTGGAGCTGCCCTTCGGCTTCGACCCGCGCGCGGTCGCGGCGTCGACCGTACGGACCGGGACCGGGACCGGCGCGGCATAACCGCAGGCCGCGCGTTGTTGGGCTGCTCGTGGACATCCAGGGTGTGGTCGCAGAGGGCTTCGAGCCGGTCAAGGACGCTTTCCAGCGCAACTTCGAGGTGCTCGGCGACCGGGGCGCGGCCGTCGCCGTGTACCGCGACGGCCGCAAGGTCGTCGACCTGTGGGCCGGCGCCAAGGACGCCGACGGTGACGCCGCGCGCGACCCCTGGACCGAGGACACCGCGCAGATCGTCCGCTCCGCCACCAAGGGCGTCGCCGCCGCCGTGCCGCTGCTGCTGCACCAGCGCGGGCTGCTGGACCTGGACGCGCCCGTGGGGGCGTACTGGCCCGAGTTCAAGGCGGGCGGCAAGGACCGGGCCCTGGTCCGCCACCTGCTCGCGCACCAGGCCGGCGTCCCCGCCCTCGACCGGGGGCTGAGCGCCGCCGAGGCCGCCGACGGCACCTCCGGGGCGCACGCGATCGCGGCGCAGCGGGCCTTCTGGGAGCCGGGCACGGAGCACGGCTACCACGCGCAGACCTTCAGCTGGCTGCTGTCCGAGCTGGTGCTGCGGGCGACCGGGCGGACGGTGGGCGGTTTCCTGGCCGAGGAGATCGCCGAGCCGCTGGGGCTCGACTTCTGGATCGGCCTGCCGGACGCCGAGGTGCACCGGGTGGGCCGGGTGGCGCCCGTCGAGCCGCCGCAGGGCGCGGGCTCGCTGAGGACGAGGCCGAGGCGAAACGTTTCGGAGGCGTACGCCGACCCGGACTCCCTCACCCGCCGCGCCTTCGCCGCCATCGACCCGCTGCCCGACGAGAACGACCCCGCCTACCGGGCCGCCGAACTCCCCGCCTCCGCCGGCATCGGCACGGCGCGCGCCCTGGCCCGCTTCTACGCCGCCACGATCGGGGTCGTCGAGGACGGCGCCCGCATCTTCACCCCGGCGACCACGGCGCTCGCCGGCCGCGAGCTGGCGGCCGGCCCCGACCGGGTGCTCGTCGTGAACACCCGCTTCGGCCCCGGCTACATGCTGCACGGACCGGCGTCGCCGCTGCTGTCCCCGACGTCGTTCGGCCACCCGGGGCGCGGCGGCTCGCTGGCGTTCGCGGACCCGGAGGCGGGCATCGGCTTCGGCTACGTCACCAACGCCCTGGCCAAGTCGGTCACCGCCGACCCGCGCGCCCAAGCCCTGGTCCGGGCGGTACGGGCGAGCCTGGTCTAGGGGGTGTCCGGCGGATCATGGCCGGGCCCGCGGCGTCTGGCACGGCGCCTCGCCGCGTTGCCGAAACGTCCCGATAGCTCCGCTATCAAGACGCTCCGGCGCCTTGCGATCCCCCGCACCAGACGCCGCGGCCTATCCGACCCTGATCCGCCGGACACCCCTAGGGGGTGTCCTCGCGTACGTCGGCCAGGGCCGCGTCCGCGTGGTCGATGAGCTCGGCCGGGGGCATGGGGAACACCGTGTGCGGCGTGCCGGCCGCCGCCCACACCACGTCGTGCGCCAGGAGGGACCGGTCCGCCAACACCCGGGTGCGGGTGCGGTGGCCGAAGGGCGGGACCCCGCCGATGGCGTAGCCGGTCGTCTCGCGGACGAGCGCGGCGTCGGCGCGGGTCACCCGTTCGGCCCCGAGTTCGCGGCGGACGGCCTCCACGTCGACGCGGGACGCGCCGTCCATCAGCACCAGCACGGGGACCCCGTCGGCGGCGAAGACCAACGACTTCACGATCTGGCTCAGCGCGCAGCCGATCGCCGCCGCGGCGTCGGCGGCGGTACGGGTCCCCTCGGGGAAGGTTCGGACGTCGAGCCCGTCGAGGCCGAGCCCGGTGAGGGCCTCGGCGAAGAGCGGATGCGGGGCGGGGGAGGACATCGTCATGCGGGGACGCTAGCGTCGCCGGCCCGCTTCGCGCGAGGCGGTTTCGCCGGGGGCCGCCCCGGTCTCGGGGCGCGGACCGCTCGGCCCCGGTCGCGCCCGCGTCCACCCCGCCGGGTCAGCGCGTGGACAGGACGCGGGCGACGATGGGGCCCGCCGCGTCGCCGCCGTGGCCGCCGCCTTCGACCATCGCGGCCGCCGCCACGTCACCGTTGAACCCGGTGAACCAGCTGTCCGGGCTTCCCGCGCCGTCCACCTCCGCCGAACCCGTCTTCGCGCCCTTGTCGGAGCCGGGGACCGACGCCATCGCCCCGGCGGCGGTGCCGCTCGTGGCGGTCAGCCGCATCATCTGCGTCAGCTGCGCCGACACACCCGGCCGCAGCGTCCGCGTCGCCCGCGCGAGCGGGCGGTCGTCCAGCGACGCCTTCACGAGCACCGGCTGACGGAACACGCCGGTCCGCGCCGTCGCCGTGATCGACGCGATGTTCAGCGGGTTCATCTGGATCGCGCCCTGCCCGATGTACTCGGCCGCGGCGGCCGGCCCGGACGTCTCGGGGACGGAGCCGTCCTGCGAGGGCACGCCCGTCTTCCAGTCGAGCCCGATCCCGAAGACCTCCTTGGCCTCCCTCGGCAGCGCCGAGTTGTCCTTCACGTCGTCGATCAGGCCGATGAAGGCGGTGTTGCAGGACCGGGCGAAGCTCGTGGAGAACGGCTTCCCGTCCAGGCTGAAGCCGTTCAGGTTGCGGAAGACCTTGCCGTCCCAGGACACGCTGGGCGGACACGCCGCCGTCTTGTCCGCCGCGACCAGGCCCTTGTCGAGCAGCATCGCCGCCGTCACGATCTTCATCGTGGACCCGGGCGCGCGGCGGCCCTGCATCGCGGCGTTGAAGCCGTCGCGGCGGTGGTTGGCCACCGCCAGGATGTCGCCGGTGCTCGGCTGGACGGCGACGACGGACGCCTCCGCGTACGAGGCCACCGCCTTCTCGGCGGCCGCCTGTACGTCGGCGTCGAGGACGGTCTCGATCTGTCCCGCCTTGCCCTCGACCAGCGTCAGCAGGGTCCGCTTCGCGGTGTCCTGGCCGTCGCCGCCCGCGGCCGGCGCCGCCGGTTCGATCCACAGCTCGATGCCGGGCGTGCCGTCCGTCTTCTGGCCGTACGTCTTGCGCAGCGAGTCCAGTACGGGCCGCAGCGACGGGTACAGCTCGGGCGTCAGCTCCTTGCCGTTGCGGTCGACCGCCTTGACGGGCGGGCTCGCCGGGGTGCCGGCGCGCAGCTTCTCGTCCGGGCGCAGGTCGGGGTGGATGACGGACGGCTGCCAGTCGACGAGCGCCTTGCCGGTGCCGGCGCCTCGCACGACCGTCAGCCGGGAGTCGTAGACGAGGGGCTTGGTGGTGCCCTCGTAGGTGACCTCGGCCTCGACCTTGAAGGGGACGGTGGCGCCGTCCGGGGTCCCGGGCGTGATGACGGCTTTGGACACGTACGCCTTGGTCCGGTAGTCGGCGACCGCCGATTGCGCGGCCTGCGCGTTGTTCGTCAGGTCGGCGGCGGTGCGGTCGTCGCCGGCGGCCCAGGCGGCGAGGAAGGCCTTCGCGGTCTCCGTCGCCTCCTTCTCGGTGACGGGCCCGGTGGTCTTCGGCGCGGGCGCGGCCTTGGCGGCGGTGGCGCCGTCCCCCTGGCCGGTCTCGTCCCCGACGAGCGCGTACACCCCGTACCCGGCCCCACCGACCATCGCGAGGAACACCCCGCCGACGATGGCACCCTTGGTCACCCCGTTCATTTCCCATCCCCCCTGAACGCGTTCAAGATCCCCTTGGTGTGGACCTTACGCCGTGCGACGGCCCCACTCCAAGTGGCCAACCCCCTCCGGCCGTACGGGATTCCCTTCCCGGGCGCGGGGACGAGCCGCCGGCGGGGTGGGGTTCAGATCCAGGTGTCGAACCACATGCGGGCGCGCCAGGAGTCCATCGGGAGGGTCTGGCCGGTGTAGATCGGCCAGAAGTAGATGAAGTTCCACGTGATCAGGAGGATCAGGACGCCCGCGCCGATCGCGCCGAGGGTGCGGCGGCGTTCGGTGGAGTGGGCCGGGCCCAGGAGGGCGCCGGTCATCATGGCGACGGCCAGGCACAGGTACGGGACGAAGACCACCGCGTAGAAGTAGAAGATCGTCCGCTCCTGGTAGTTGAACCAGGGCAGCAGACCCGCGCCCAACGCGCACGCGATCGCGCCCGCGCGCCAGTCGCGGCGGAAGAACCACCGCCACAGCACGTACAGCAGGGCGAAGCAGCCCGCCCACCACAGCAGCGGCGTGCCCAGGGCCAGGACCTCGCGGGCGCACTTGCCCGCCTCGGTGGTGGGGCAGCCGTCGGCGCCGGGGGAGGGGGACTCGTAGAAGTAGGAGACGGGCCGGCCCAGGATCAGCCAGCTCCACGGGTTCGACTCGTACGTGTGACCCGACGTCAGGCCGACGTGGAACTTGTAGACCTCCGTCTCGTAGTGCCACAGGCTGCGCAGCCACTCGGGGAGGAAGGACAGCGAGCTGTCGCGGTCGTACTTGGCCGCCCAGTCGCGGAAGTAGCCGCCCTTGCCGTTGTCGGGGGAGAGGATCCAGCCGAGCCACGAGGTCACGTAGACGGCGATGGCCACCGGGACGGTCGACAGGAAGGCGGGCAGCGCGTCGCGGCGCAGCATCGCCGCGTACGGGGCACCCGCGCCGGCGGTGCGGCGCGCGGCGGCGTCCCACACGACGGTGAGGACGCCGAAGAAGGCGAGGACGACCAGGCCGTTCCACTTGGTGCCGAAGGCCAGGCCCAGGCAGACGCCGGCCAGGATCCGGTACGGGCGCCACCCCAGCTTCAGTGTCTGCGCGACGTGCTGGTCGGGGCGGGCGCGGCCGTCCGCGTCGAGGGGGAGGGCCGCCGCGAGGCGGGCGCGGGCCTTGTCCCGGTCGACGACCAGCGCCCCGAAGGCGGCGAGGACGAAGAACATCAGGATCAGGTCGAGCAGGGCCGTGCGGCTCATCACCAGGTGCAGGCCGTCGACGGCCAGCAGGGCGCCCGCGAGGCAGCCGAGGAAGGTCGAACGCAGCAGGCGCCGGCCGATCCGGCAGAGCAGCAGGACGGACAGGGTGCCGAGCACCGCCGTCATGAAGCGCCAGCCGAAGGGGGTGAGGCCGAACATCCATTCCCCGAGGCCGATCACCCATTTGCCGACGGGCGGGTGGACGACGTAGCCCGGGTCCAGCGGGAGCGGTACGGCGTTCGGGTCGGCGAGGATCGACTTGTCGACATCCTTGGGCCAACTCGCCTCGTAGCCCTGCTTGATCGTGGCCCACGCGTCCTTGGCGTAGTACGTCTCGTCGAATATCACCGCCTTCGGGCTGCCCAGATGGGTGAACCGCAGCACCCCGGCGACCAGGGTGACCAGCAGCGGACCGACCCAGGCCATGACCCGCTCCCAGGCCCGCCGGCTGCCGGCCGGAACGCCGAGCGCTGCCCACAACTGGGCGGAGGGGCGGGCGTACGGGGGCACGAGGCGGGTGCGGACGTCCGTCCCCGGCGCCGACGGCACGTAGCCGAAGGCGCGCAGGCGGCGCAGCCATCCGGGCGTCTCGGGGTCGAGGTCGCGTCCGCCCGGGGGGACGGGCGGGGCCCCCGCGGGGCTGGGCGGTGGCGGCGCGGTACTGGTCACCGGGCCATCGTAGGGAACCCGCCTGTGGGAACCCCAGCCTCCACGGGGTGCGGGCGGGGCCCGTGTTCCCGCGCATGTGCGGCGGTTCCGGTCATATCCCGTACCTTTCCCGTCCGTCGGCGGCCACGCCGGGCCCGCGCGGCCGCCCCCGCCGGCCCGGGGGTGGGCCGAGGGGGCGATGAGACAATGACCGGGTGACAGATGAGCAGCACCGCCCCACCGAAGCGTCCGCCTCCGCCCCGTCGTCCGGCCCTTCTTCCGCCCCGTCCTCGGCGGCGTCCTCGGCGTCGTCCGCGGCTTCCGGGGCCGGTGTGCTCGTCCTCGCCGGGACCCCGATCGGGGACCTCGCCGACGCCCCGCCCCGCCTCGGCGCCGAGCTGGAGCGCGCCGACGTGATCGCGGCCGAGGACACCCGACGGCTGCGCCGCCTGACGCAGGGCCTCGGCGTGTACACGACCGGGCGCGTCCTGTCGTACTTCGAGGGCAACGAGTCCGCCCGCACCCCGGAGTTGGTGGAGGCCCTGGAGGCCGGCAAGCGGGTGCTGCTGGTGACCGACGCGGGGATGCCCTCGGTGTCCGACCCCGGCTACCGGCTCGTCGCCGCCGCCGTCGAGAAGGACATCCGCGTCACCGCCGTGCCCGGCCCCTCCGCCGTGCTCACCGCGCTCGCGCTGTCCGGGCTGCCCGTCGACCGCTTCTGCTTCGAGGGCTTCCTGCCCCGCAAGGCGGGTGAGCGCCTCGGACGGCTCCGCGAGGTGGCGGGCGAGCGGCGCACCCTCGTCTACTTCGAGGCCCCGCACCGGCTCGACGACACCCTGGCGGCCATGGCCGAGGTGTTCGGCGCCGACCGGCGGGCGGCCGTCTGCCGGGAGCTGACCAAGACCTACGAGGAGGTCAAGCGCGGCGGGCTCGGCGCGCTCGCGCTGTGGGCGGCCCAGGGAGTGCGCGGGGAGATCACGATCGTCGTCGAGGGCGCCCCGGCGGCCGCGCCCGGGGACGTGGACGACGAGGAGCTCGTGCGCCGCGTACGGGTCCGCGAAGAGGCGGGCGAGCGCCGCAAGGAGGCCATCGCCGCCGTCGCGGCCGAGGCCGGCGTACCCAAGCGGGATGTGTTCGACGCGGTCGTCGCGGCAAAGAACGCGGCACAAAAGGTGCCGTGAATCGGTAAAGGGCTAACCTGAAAGGCAAAGCTCAGACCGCGCACCGGGCACTTTGGGAATGACTCGCCCAAGGTCCGTCCAACACTGGACAGGGCCTGATGCGCTCCCGGCCGAAGAGGCGTCCACTGGTCCATGGCACCAGTGGACCAAGAGGAGCTGGCATGAGTGAGATCGCAGAGACCCCGGTACCCGTTCCCGCGCCCGTCCCGGCCGTGCCGACCGTGCACGAGGCCTACTCCTTCGCCTGCATGAAGTGCGGATACGGGTGGGAGCAGGCGTACGAGATCGAGCACCACGTCGACGGCCGGGGTGAGCCGTTCATCATGTACACGATCAACGGTGAACGGGTCCCGTCGCCGCTCGCCAACCCGACCTGCCTGAACTGCGACGGCCACGTCGTACGGATCATGCGCGAGGGTCAGGTCTCCTCCGTGCTCGGCACCCTCGACCGGCTCTACCACCACCGCGTCGCCCCGGGCATAGCCGGCCCCGTGCCGGCCGGCGCCCCCGCGCCCCGTACGCCGAAGCACGACGCCCCCGGGCCGGTGGCCGTCGACGCCTACCGGGAGCGGCGCGGGCCGCTCGCCCGCCTGCTGGGACTCTTGCGCCGGAGGGCGTGAGCCACCGGTCATAAGATCGGCCGTATGAGTCAGAGTCCTTCCTCCTCCGCCCCTTCCTCTTCGAATTCCTCCTCGAACGAGAAGGCGTCCAAGGACGCGCCGCCGCCGCTGCCGGAGCCCCTGCGCGTGGCGGTGGCGGACTCGCACACCCACCTCGACATGCAGGCCGGCACGGTCGAGGAGGGTCTGGCGAAGGCCGCCTCGGTGGGCGTGACGACCGTGGTCCAGGTCGGCTGCGACGTGAAGGGCTCGCGCTGGGCCGCCGAGACCGCCGCGGCCTGGGAGAACGTCCACGCGGCGGTGGCCCTCCACCCGAACGAGGCCCCCCGCATCGTGCACGGCGACCCCGACGGATGGTCGCGGCAGGGCGCGCGGCCCGGCGGCGGCCAGGGGGCGCTGGACGAGGCCCTCGCCGAGATCGAGGCGCTGGCCGCCCTCGACCACGTCAAGGCGGTCGGCGAGACCGGACTCGACTACTTCCGCACCGGCCCCGAGGGCATGGCGGCGCAGGAGCGTTCCTTCCGGGCGCACATCGAGATCGCCAAGCGGCAGGGCAAGGCACTCGTCATCCACGACCGCGACGCCCACGCCGACGTGCTGCGCGTGCTGCGCGAGGAGGGCGCGCCCGAGCGGACGATCTTCCACTGCTACTCGGGCGACGCGGAGATGGCCCGGGAGTGCGCCGCCGCCGGCTACTACATGTCCTTCGCCGGGACCGTCACCTTCAAGAACGCGGGCGCCCTGCGCGAGGCGCTCGCCGTGGCCCCGCTGGAACTCGTACTGGTGGAGACCGACGCCCCCTACCTGACGCCCGCGCCGTACCGCGGCCGGCCGAACGCGCCGTACCTCATTCCGCTGACGGTCCGGGCGATGGCGGCGGTCCGCGGGATCGACGAGGACGCCATGGCGACGGCCCTGGCCGCCAACACGGCGCGCGCCTTCGACTACTGACCTCCACGCGTCTCCTCTCCACGGGCCTCGATCGAACGCCGTACTGACACACCCGTTCGCCCGACACGCTGAGTAGTCGAACGGCTTTGGTGAGTGACGGTCGCGCCCGCTAGGGTGCCGTGCCCGAACCAGCCGGGGCCGGACCAGTGGAGCGAGCGACGTGAGCGATACCCAGGGCAGTCACCGCCGTGCGTCTGCGTCCTGGCCGGGGACCGGGACCGCACCGGACCCCGGCGACGGGCCCGCGGCCGAGCCCGACCCCGCCGCCTGGCCCTACGCCGAACTGGCCGCCGAACCCGCCGCCGGACCCGCCGTCGGCCACCCCGCCGAACCCGCCGAGCCGGCCGTCCCGCGCCCGGGCCGAGGGCCGCGCCGGGCGCCGCCGCAAGGCCCGGAGCCCGGCCCGCGCCGCCGCCGGGCCGCCCCGCCCCGGAGGGCGACGTGGAGGCGGCCGAGCCGGCCGACGTACTCCGCCCCTCCGGCCGGCGCCGCGCACCGCGGCCGACCCTCGGCCCGCCCGCCCCGGACGCAGCCCCGCGCCCTCCCCGTTCCCGCGCCCCGCTCCGCCGCCGCCCGGCGCCGGCGCGCCGCCCGGCCCACCGCTTCGGGCGCCGGCGACGCCTGGCGGCGCCTCGTTCCGCAGGCCCTGGTCGTGGCCTTCCTGGCGGGCGGCACCACCGCCTTCGTCGCCGCCGACAAGGCCGTACGCCTCACCGTCGACGGGGTCCCCCGCACCCTCCACACCTTCGCCGGGAGCGTCGACGACCTCCTCGCCTCCGAAGGCCTCGGCGTCGGCCCCCACGACCTCGTCGCCCCCGCCCGAGGCTCGGCCCTCGACGACGGCGAGCAGATCGTCGTCCGCTACGGCCGCCCCCTGCGCCTCACCCTCGACGGCGCCGCCCGCCGCCAGGTGTGGACCACCGCCGCCACGGTCGAGGCCGCCCTGCGCCAGCTCGGCGTACGCGTCGAGGGCGCGTACCTGTCCGCCCCGCGCACCGCGCCCGTGCCGCGCTCCGGGCTCGACCTCAGCGTCCGCACCGAACGCGGGGTCACGTTCATGGCCGACGGCCGCGAACGCACCATCCGCACCAACGCCGCCACCGTCCAGGAGGCCCTGGACCAGGCGGGCATCACCCTGCACGGTGAGGACACCACCTCCGTCGCCCCCGACTCCTTCCCCCGCGACGGCCAGACCGTCACCGTCCTGCGCATCACCGGTACCCGCGAGGTCCGCGAGGAGCGCATCCCCTTCGCCACCGAACGCGTCGAGGACGGCACGCTCTTCGCCGGCACGGAGGTCGTCGAGCGCAGCGGGCGGCCCGGCGCGCGCCGGGTCACGTACAGCCTCCGCACCGTCAACGGGGTCCGCCGGCAGCCCCGCAAGATCGCCGAGGAGGTCGTGCGCGAGCCCGTCAGTCGGCTCGTCAAGGTCGGCACGAAGCCGCTGCCCACCTCCGTCGCCGGGGCCGACGGCCTGGACTGGGGGGCGCTCGCCCAGTGCGAGTCCGGCGGCCGCGCCTCCGCCACCGACCCGTCGGGCACCTACGGCGGCCTCTACCAGTTCGACGTCACCACCTGGCAGTCCCTCGGCGGCAGCGGCCGCCCGCAGGACGCGTCGGGCAGCGAGCAGACGTACCGGGCGAAGAAGCTCTACGTGCAGCGGGGGGCGAGTCCCTGGCCCCACTGCGGCCGTAGGCTTTACCGGTGAGCACCGCAGAGCAGCAGTCAGCACAGCCGTCCGACGAGACGCCCCACCCGAGCGCCGGACGGAGCACCGGGCAGGCCGGGGAGCAGGCCGGGGAGAGCGCCTCCGACGCCCTCCTCGGGCCGGCCGACATCCGGGAACTGGCCGAGGTCCTCGGCGTACGACCGACGAAGCAGAAGGGCCAGAACTTCGTCATCGACGCGAACACGGTCCGCCGCATCGTCCGCACCGCCGGAGTGCGCCCGGACGACGTGGTCGTGGAGGTCGGTCCGGGCCTCGGTTCGCTGACGCTCGCCCTGCTGGAGGCCGCCGACCGGGTGATCGCCGTCGAGATCGACGACATCCTGGCCGCCGCCCTGCCCGCCACGATCGAGGCGCGCATGCCGCAGCGCAAGGACCGTTTCGCGCTGGTCCACTCCGACGCGATGCTGGTGACCGAGCTGCCCGGCCCCGCGCCGACCGCGCTCGTCGCGAACCTGCCGTACAACGTGGCCGTGCCCGTCCTGCTGACCATGCTCGACCGCTTCCCGAGCATCGAGCGCACCCTCGTCATGGTCCAGTCCGAGGTCGCCGACCGGCTCGCCGCCGAGCCGGGCAACAAGGTCTACGGCGTGCCCTCCGTCAAGGCGAACTGGTACGCGCACGTCAAGCGCGCCGGAGCCATCGGCCGGAAGGTCTTCTGGCCCGCGCCCAACGTCGACTCCGGCCTGGTCTCGCTGGTGCGCCGCACCGAGCCGATCAAGACCACCGCCTCCAAGGCCGAGGTCTTCGCGGTCGTCGACGCCGCCTTCGCGCAGCGCCGCAAGACGCTGCGCGCCGCGCTCGCCGGCTGGGCCGGTTCGGCCGCCGGCGCCGAAGCCGCGCTGGTCGCCGCCGGGATCTCGCCGCAGGCGCGCGGGGAGTCCCTGACGGTGGAGCAGTTCGCGGCGATCGCCGAGCACAAGCCGGCGGCGGAGAGGCCCGCGCTGTGAGCGTCCGCCGAAGCGTGACCGTACGGGTCCCCGCGAAGGTCAACGTCCAGCTGGCGGTGGGCGCGGCCCGCCCCGACGGCTTCCACGACCTGGCCAACGTCTTCCTCGCCGTCTCCCTCTTCGACGAGGTCACCGCGACCCCCGCCGACTCCCTGACGGTGACCTGCGCCGGCCCCGACGCCGACCAGGTCCCGCTGGACCGGACGAACCTGGCCGCGCGGGCCGCCGAGCTGCTGGCCGCCCGCAACGGCAGGAGCGCGGACGTGCACCTGCACATCGCCAAGAACATCCCCGTCGCCGGCGGCATGGCCGGCGGCAGCGCGGACGGCGCCGCCGCCCTGCTGGCCTGCGACGCGCTGTGGGGGCTCGACACCCCGCGCGCCGAGCTCCTCGACATCTGCGCGGAGCTGGGCAGCGACGTGCCGTTCAGCCTGGTCGGGGGGGCGGCGCTCGGCACGGGGCGGGGCGAGGTGCTCACGCCCGTCGAGGCGGGAACCTTCCACTGGGTGTTCGCGGTCGCCGACGGCGGCCTGTCCACCCCGGCCGTGTTCCGCGAGTTCGACCGGCTGACCGCGGGCAGCGACGTGCCCGTCCCCGAGGCCTCCCCGGCGCTGCTCGCGGCCCTGGCCTCCGGCGACGCGGACGCCCTCGCCGCCACCCTGGCCAACGACCTCCAGCCGGCGGCCGTCTCGCTGCGCCCGCAGCTGGCCGAGACCCTGGCGGCGGGGCTCGCGGAAGGCGCGTTGGCGGCGCTGGTGTCCGGCTCCGGGCCCACCACCGCGTTCCTGGTGCGCGACGGGGAGGCGGCGGCGAAGGTCGCGGCCGCGCTGGAGGCCTCCGGGACCTGCCGCGCCACCCGCGTCACGTCCTCCCCGGCGCCGGGGGCGACCGTCCTGAGCTGAGGCATCCGGAGGGCGATACCCAGGGCGGAAATGAGTAGCAGCGCCCTGTCGGCGGGCGGCCGGCGCGGGCGATGTTGGGGCCATGACAGTCAGCGCACGCGCCATGGCCGCCGCCACGCCCGCCACCAGGGACCGGTACGTCGACCTGCTCCGGGTCGCCTCGCTCGGCACGGTCGTGCTCGGCCACTGGCTGATGGCCGCCGTCAGCGGGGACGGGATAGGCAACCTGCTCGCCCTCGTGCCCCCGCTCCAGGTCCTCACCTGGGGGCTCCAGATCATGCCGGTGTTCTTCTTCGTCGGCGGGTTCTCGCACGCCCTGTCGTACCGCTCACTGGAGCGCCGTGCCGACGGCCGACCCGTCTACGCCGCCTTCCTGCGCGCCCGCCTGCGCCGGCTGCTCGGGCCCACCCTGGTCTTCGTCCTCGTCTGGACGGCCGGCGCGCTCCTCGTGCAGCTGGCCGGAGCGGACGACGGCCCGCTCGCCGGGGCCGCGCTCAGGATGATCACGCAGCCGCTGTGGTTCATCGGGATCTACCTCGCCATGGTCGCCCTCACGCCGCCGCTGCTGAGGCTGCACGCCCGCCGGGGCTGGTGGGCCTTCGCGGGCCTGGCGGGCGGGGCCGCGCTGGTCGACGTGCTGCGCTTCGCGCTCGGGGTCCCGTACGTGGAGTTCCTGAACTTCGCGCTCGTCTGGCTCGCCGTGCACCAGCTCGGCTTCCTGCGCGCCGACGGCCGCATCCGCCGGCCGGCGCTCCTGGCCGCCGGCGGGTTGACCGGGGCCGTGCTGCTCGTCGCCGTCGGACCGTACCCGCTGTCCATGGTCGGGATGCCCGGCGAGAAGGTCTCCAACATGGCCCCGCCGACCCTCGCCCTGCTCTGCCACGGCCTGTGGCTCGTCGGCGCCGTGCAGCTGCTCGCCCGGCCGGCCGGGGCGTGGCTGGCCCGGCCGCGCGTGTGGCGGACCGTCGTCGCCGCCAACGGCGTCGCCATGACCGCCTTCCTGTGGCACCTCACCGCCATGCTCGGCGTCTACGCCGCCCAGCTCGCCCTCGGCCTCGACCTCCCCGAGCCCGCGACCGCCGCCTGGTGGGCGCAGGTGCCCGTACGGATCCTGCTCGCCGCCGCCCTGACCGCCCTGCTCGTGGCCTGTTTCCGCCGCTTCGAAAGCCCGAGCCGGGGCGACGCCGGCGCCTCCTCGGGCAACGGGCCGGTCGCGGCCGTCGGCGTCACCCTCTGCCTCCTGGGCGTCCTCGGCCTGTCCATGACCGGCCTCGGCGGCCTCCTGGAGGGCCACAGCGCCACCCTCGTCGCCTTCCCGATCACCGCTCCGGTGGCCCTCGTCATGGCACTCGGCGGCCGGCACCTGGTGGAACGGTCCGGCCCGCTCGCGGAGCGTTAGGCTGAGGGGCTGATCCACACCCCTTCCCTGGAGCGCGTCTGATGGCCGTCAATCTGGTCAATGTCGAGGCAGTCAGCAAGGTGTACGGCACCCGTACCCTGCTCGACGGCATCTCCCTCGGCGTATCCGAGGGAGACCGGATCGGTGTCGTCGGCCGGAACGGCGACGGCAAGACCACCCTCATCCGGATGCTCGCCAAGCTGGAGGAACCCGACACCGGTCGGGTCACCCAGAACGGCGGCCTGCGCATGGGCGTGCTCACCCAGCACGACTCCCTCGACCCGGCCGCCACCATCCGCCACGAGATCATCGGCGACATGGCCGACCACGAGTGGGCCGGCAACGCCAAGATCCGTGACGTCCTCACCGGTCTCTTCGGCGGCCTCGACCTGCCCGGCTTCGGCCAGGGCCTCGACACCGTCATCGGCCCGCTCTCCGGTGGCGAGCGCCGCCGGATCGCCCTCGCCAAGCTGCTCATCGCCGACCAGGACCTCCTCGTCCTCGACGAGCCCACCAACCACCTCGACGTCGAGGGCATCTCCTGGCTGGCCGCCCACCTCCAGGTCCGCCGCTCGGCGCTGGTGTGCGTCACCCACGACCGCTGGTTCCTCGACCAGGTCTGCACCCGCATGTGGGACGTGCAGCGCGGTGAGGTCTTCGAGTACGAGGGCGGCTACAGCGACTACGTCTTCGCCCGCGCCGAACGCGAGCGGATCGCCGCCACCGAAGAGGCCAAGCGGCAGAACCTGATGCGCAAGGAGCTGGCCTGGCTGCGCCGCGGCGCCCCCGCCCGCACCTCCAAGCCGCGCTACCGCATCGAGGCGGCCAACGAGCTGATCGCCGACGTGCCGGAGCCGCGCGACAAGTCCGAGCTGATGAGGTTCGCCAACGCCCGCCTCGGCAAGACCGTCTTCGACCTGGAGGACGTCACCGTCCAGGCCGGCCCCAAGACCCTCCTCAAGCACCTCACCTGGCACCTGGGCCCCGGCGACCGCGTCGGCCTCGTCGGCGTCAACGGCGCGGGCAAGACCTCACTCCTGCGGGCCCTCGCCGAGGCCGCCCGCACGCAGGGCGAGATCCAGCCGGCGGCCGGCGAGATCACCGTCGGCAAGACCGTCCGCCTCGCCTACCTCTCGCAGGAGGTCGGCGAACTCGACCCCTCGCTGCGCGTCCTGGAGGCCGTCCAGCGCGTCCGCGACCGCGTCGACCTCGGCAAGGGCCGCGAGATGACGGCGGGCCAGCTGTGCGAACAGTTCGGCTTCACCAAGGAGAAGCAGTGGACGCCGGTCGGCGACCTCTCCGGCGGTGAGCGGCGCCGGCTGCAGATCCTGCGGCTGCTGATGGACGAGCCCAACGTCCTCTTCCTCGACGAGCCCACCAACGACCTCGACATCGAGACCCTCACCCAGCTGGAGGACCTCCTCGACGGCTGGCCCGGCTCGATGATCGTGATCTCCCACGACCGGTTCTTCATCGAACGCACCACCGACACGGTGATGGCGCTGCTCGGCGACGCCGCCCTGCGGATGCTGCCGCGCGGCCTGGACGAGTACCTGGAGCGCCGGCAGCGGATGATCGAGGCGGCCGCGCCGGCGCCCGCCCCGGCCGCCGCCGCCAAGTCCTCCTCGTCCGGGGACTCCCGGGCCGCGAAGAAGGAACTCCAGAAGATCGAGCGGCAGCTCAACAAGATGTCGGACCGCGAGTCGAACCTGCACGCGCAGATCGCCGAGCACTCCACCGACTACGACAAGGTCGCCAAGCTCGACACGGAGCTGCGCGAACTCATCGCGGAGCGGGACGCGTTGGAGATGCGCTGGCTGGAACTGGCCGAGGAGGCCTGAGTTCCACGCGGTCGGCCGGCGCCGGCGAGGGCGTCGACCGACGGCCCGTCGAGCGTCAACCGACCTGATAACGGCCGCGTCACGGGCCGGTCCGACCTTGGGAACAGGCGTCCGACCGGCCCGTCGCATGTCGGCCACGGGTGATAGAAAGGTTCGGTTCTTCTCGACCCCCTTGCCCTTTCCGATCGCCCTGAAGCCGAAGGTATGCGCTGATGACCGAGCCGCCCCAGCCGCCGAACCAGCCGTCCACGCCTTCCGGTTACGGCCATCTCCCGGGCCCGCCGCAGCCGGGTTACGGCTACCCGCAGCAGGGCGGCGCCAACCCGTACGCGCAGCAGCAGCCGCCGACCGTGCCGATGGGCAACCCGCAGGCGCAGCCCGGCTACGGTTTCCCGCCGCCCGGCATGCCCCCGGGCCCGCCGTTCCCCGGCGGTCCGGCCGGCCCCGGCGGGCCGGGCACGGGGCGGCGTAAGAGCGCGGTCGTCATCGCGGCGGCCGTCGCCGGCGTGCTCGTCCTGGGTACCGGCGCCTGGTTCGCCTTCGGCGCGGGCGACTCCGGCGGCAAGGAGCCCGTCGCGCAGGGCTCCACACCCGCCGACCCGAAGCCCTCCGGCTCCCCGACCGTCGACAAGGGCGACGGCAACGGCGGCAACGGCAGCGGCGAACAGACCGACCTCAACGCCGGTCGCAAGCCCGGCGAGGACAAGGTGCTGTGGCTGAAGACGGCCAACCTCCAGGGCCCCGGCGCCGGCATCCCCACGAAGGGCATGTGGGTGATCGGTGACACCGTCATCAAGACCGTCGACAAGTCGATCGTCGGCTACGCGGTGACCGACGGCAAGGAGAAGTGGAAGCTCGACCTGAAGACCGAGATCTGCGGGCACACCGACCAGACCACGCCCGACGGCAAGACCGTCGTCATCGTCACGGACGGCGGCGAGGGCGCCAACGCCAACTGCAACCGCATGAAGCTCATCGATCTCAAGGCGGGCAAGGAGGGATGGACGAAGGAGGTGCAGAAGGAAGGCATCTTCGACAGCGCCATCGACGCCGACCCCACCCTCACCGGCGACACCGTCGCCATCAACCGGATGGGCGGCACCAGTGCCTACCGGCTGAGCACCGGCGACAAGCTCTTCGCCGGCAACAGCGTCGCCGAGGGCTGCCGACCCTCCTCCTACGCCGCCGGCAACGGCAAGATGCTCGGCTTCGCCTACTGCAGCGACGCCGACCGCACCGTCGAGATCCAGGACGCCGACCCGATCACCGGCAAGAAGACCTGGTCCTACCGGCTGCCCAAGGGATACGAGATCGCGGGCGTCTACTCCGTCTCCCCGGCCGTCATCGACGTCCGCAACCGGGACGAGAACAAGCGCGCCATCCTCTCGCTCACCGCCGACGGCAAGAAGCGCGCGAGCATGGAAGCCCAGGGCTCCTTCGACATCAACTGCGGTATCGGCAGCACCGAAAGGCTCCAGGGCTGCGGCAACGCCGCCGTCGACGGGGACACCCTCTACCTCAAGGCGTCGCAGGACGACAAGAAGGACGAGATCGCCGCCTTCGACATCGGAACCGGAAAGCTCAAGTGGCGCCACGCCGCAGGAGACAAGCGGGGCCTCATCCCGCTCAGCGCGGGCAACGGGCAGCTGACCGCCTACCGCGCCGGCGCGCTCGACCAGCCCGGCGAGATCATCTCGCTCGCGGCCGCCGGCGGCGCTCCCAAGACGCTCCTGAAGACGCCCTCGGGACCGGCCGCGAAGATCGAGGGCTCCTTCTCGTTCGGCAGGCGGGCCTACGTGGACGGCCGGTTCTTCGTGTCCGTCACCAACCTGCAAGCCGACGGCAAGGACGAGAAGCTCCTGATGGCCTTCGGAAAGTGAACGAGTCCACCGAGCCGCCGACCGAGAGGCAGTACACCCCCCGATGAGTACCCCGAGCACCCCGCCGCCCCCCGGGCAGCCCCCGAACCAGCCGCCCGCCGGCGGCTTCGGCGGCCAGGCCCCGCAGATGCCGCCCGTACCGCCGACGGTCCCGCAGCCCACGGCGCAGCCCGCGTACGGCTACCCGCAGGCCCAGCCCGGCTACGGCTACCCGCAGCCGGCCACGGTCCAAGCCCCGGCCCCGCAGCAGGGCGGCGGCCCGGCGGACGCCGGCGGCGGTGACAAGCGCACGCAGCTGATGATCGTCGGCGCGGCCCTGCTGGCCATGGTGCTCATCATCGGCGGCGGCTTCTGGTACGTCTCCGGCGACGAGGGCGGCGCCGACCGGCCCAGCGCCGACGGCGGCCCGAGCGGCTCGCCCGACGGGGACAAGGGCCCCGCCGGCGCGCCCGGCAGCGAGAAGGTCCCGTCGAACCCCAAGTCGAAGACCCTCGTCAACGTCCCGAGCCCGACGCCCGCCGAGGTCATCTCCGTCGACGGCTCCTGGCTGACCGACACCACCTACATCAAGTCCGACGTCGGCAAGGTCGTCGGCTACAACCTCGTCGACGGCGGCAAGAAGTGGGAGACCCCGCTCCCCGCCAAC
This sequence comes from Streptomyces sp. RerS4, assembly GCF_023515955.1. Lineage (GTDB taxonomy): Bacteria > Actinomycetota > Actinomycetes > Streptomycetales > Streptomycetaceae > Streptomyces. The sequence goes on along the minus strand of NZ_CP097322.1, from coordinate 3,075,179 downwards.
GTCTGCGGCGCGACCCCGCACATCAGCGACAACAAGTCCGCGATCCTCTTCGAAGAGGGCCCGGCGACCGAGCAGAAGAAGTACCCCCAGTGCACCCAGGTCGGCGTCATCGACCTGAACACCGGCAAGCTCCTGTGGTCCGCCTCCGCGAAGTCGGCCACCGGCGGCGACAAGCCGGTGACCCTGAACGAGGTCACCATCAGCGGCCAGACCGTCGCCGCCGGCGGTACCAGCGGCGGCGCCGCCTGGAACCTCGCCGACGGCAAGTCCCTGTGGCTCCCCAAGGTCGACGGCGAAGGCTGCTACGACATGGGCTACGCGGGCGGCGAAGCCCTCGCCGTCCTGCGCAAGTGCGGCCGCAGCGGCAACCAGAGCCTGCTCGCGCAGGTGCTCGACCCGGCCAGCGGCGCCCCGAAGTCCTCGTACAAGCTGTCACCCGGCATCGAGTGGGCGAGCATCATCTCCACCAAGCCGCTCATCGTCGCCGCCGACGTCGGCAAGACCGCCAAGAACGCCACCGGCGTCAGCGACCTCTTCGTCGTCGACGACGCCGGCCAGTTGAAGACCCGCATCGGCCTCTCCGAGGGCAACTACGCCCCCGACTGCCAGGCCACCGAGGTCGAGAAGTGCCGGAGCATGGTCGTCGGCAACGGCAAGGTGTACCTGCCCTCGTACGAGCACCAGGGCGCGTCCAGCGGCCGCACCAACGAGATCGTCTCCTTCGACCTGAACACCGGCAAGCTCACCACCGACCGCGCCGACGCCGGCGAGCGGTACACCATGTACCCGCTGCGCATGGACGGGTCGCACATCATCGCCTACAAGGTGCCCCCGTACGACGGCGGCGGCCAGATCGTCAGCATCGACCCGACGACGATGAAGCAGACCCTGCTCATGCAGAACCCGTCGGACAAGGCCAGCCAGCGCGCCGAGACCGGCTTCTCGCTGGACCACTCGGAGTTCCGCTACCACAACGGCAAGCTCTTCATCTCGCGCACCAACGTGCGCAAGCCGTACTCGGACAAGGGCGACCCGGAGTACCTCTTCGTCTCCTTCACCGCGAGCTGACCGAAGCCACCGAAGCAACCGAAGCCCCCGGAAGGTCAGTCCTTCCGGGGGCTTTCGCGCGGTAACGGGCCCGCTCCGTCGAACAAGCGTGTAGCTTGCCGGGTCAGAAGGATCTGGGGTGGGAGCCTTGATGGGCGTACGGGTCATGGTGGTCGACGAGCACCGGCTGCTGGCCGAGGCGCTCGCCTCGGCCCTCAAGCTGCGCGGGCACCGGGTGCTGGCCGCGGCCGCTCCGGCCTCCGGCGCGGCCGAACTGGTCATCAGCCGGGCCCCCGAGGTCTGTCTGTTCGGCACCGCGAGCCCCGCCGAGCCGGGGGTGTTCGAGCCCGTCGTGCGCATCAGACGCGAACGGCCGCAGATCGCCGTCGTCGTCCTCGGCCCCGTCCCGAGCCCGCGCGGCATCGCCGCCGCCTTCGCGGCCGGCGCCGCGGGCTACGTACGCCAGGACGAGCGCATCGAGGGCGTCGAGCGGGCCCTGGCCAAGGCGCGGGCCGGCGAGGCCGCCATCGCCCCGCAGCTCCTCCAGGCGGCCTTCGCCGAGCTGCTCAACCCCTCCGCCCAGCCCGACGACGAGGGCAGCCGGCTGCTGCGGCTGCTCACCCCGCGCGAGGTGGAGGTGCTGGTGCGGGTCGCGGAGGGCGAGGACACCCGGCTCATCGCCGCCGGGATGGACATCGCGCCGAGCACCGCGCGCACCCACGTCCAGCGGGTGCTGATGAAGCTGGGCGTGGGCTCCCGGCTGGAGGCCGCCGCGCTCGCCGCCCGTACGGGGCTGCTGGAGCGGGCGGTCCTGCCGGGACGCGAGGCGCCCGGTGAGCCCGTACGGGAACCCGTGCGCGAGGCCGTACGGGAACCCGTGCGCGAGGCCGTACGGGAAGCCGTACGCGAGCCCGCGGCGGAGCAGGCGCGGCCGGTCGGAACGTGAGCCGTCGGGCCGTGAGCCGTCCGGACGTGAGCCGCGCGGCGGCCGGCGCCGGGCCGCGATTTCCCCGGAAGCGCGGAATCCGGTAAGCCAGTTCCTGCACGCGCGTCCGCGTGCGTCCGCGAGCAGTGGGAGTGCGAGTGAGCAAGTACCTGGTCACAGGCGGCGCCGGTTACGTGGGCAGCGTCGTCGCGGCCCACCTCCTCCAGGCCGGCCACGAGGTCACGGTCCTGGACGACCTGTCCACCGGCTTCGGCGAGGGCGTCCCCGCCGGCGCCACCCTCGTCAACGCCCGGATCCAGGACGCGGCCGAGCACCTGGACGCCTCCTACGACGCGGTGTTGCACTTCGCCGCCTCCTCGCAGGTCGGCGAGTCCGTGGTCAACCCGGGCAAGTACTGGGACAACAACGTCGGCGGCACCCTGGCCCTGCTCACCGCGATGCGGGAGGCCGGTGTCGGCACGCTCGTCTTCTCCTCCACCGCCGCCACCTACGGCGAACCCACCGGCGGCGCGCTGACGGAGGAGTCGGTCACCGCCCCGACCAACCCCTACGGCGCCTCGAAGCTGGCCGTCGACCACATGATCGCGGGGGAGTGCGCGGCGCACGGCCTCGCCGCCGTCTCGCTGCGCTACTTCAACGTGGCGGGCGCCTACGGCGCGTTCGGCGAGCGCCACGACCCCGAGACGCACCTGATCCCGCTGGTCCTCCAGGTCGCCCTGGGCGAGCGCGAGGCCATCTCGGTGTTCGGCGACGACTATCCGACCCCCGACGGCACCTGCGTGCGCGACTACATCCACGTCGCCGACCTCGCCGAGGCCCACCTGTCCGCGCTGCGCGTCGCCACCCCGGGCGAGCACCTGGTCTGCAACCTCGGCAACGGCAACGGCTTCTCGGTCCGCGAGGTCATCGAGACCGTCCGCAAGGTCACCGGCCGGGAGATCCCCGAGATCACCGCCCCGCGCCGGCCGGGCGACCCGGCCGTCCTCGTCGCCTCCGCGCGCACCGCCCACGAGCGCCTCGGCTGGACGCCGACCCGCTCGGACCTCACCCGCATCGTCACCGACGCCTGGGACTTCGCCCGCCGAGCGCGCTGAACGCCCGGCCCCTCCGCGCGCCCCTCGCACCCCGGTGCGGGGGGCGCGCGTACGTGCGGCGGGCGCGGTGGCCGGGCGCCGCGCGCGGGCGCCCGGCGTGCGTACGCCGGGTGAAACCGTCCCCGCGCAACTGCCCGTGGCACGCGCCGTTCGCCGTATCGCCCCCGGTATGCGCCTGACCGATGAAAACCAGCCACCGGAACGGCTGTTACACACCCTCCCACCGGAAAATCGCTCGAAAAACTTCTGCTATTCGGCCAACCACGCGGCGTGGGCGGCTCTACGCTGATGCGTGACACCGGTGGGGGCCGGTGTTGATTCAGGGGTCGAGACACGCCGGGTACGGCGTCCGGTCCGGGGTAGTTGCACAGATGTCTCGGCGGCGGCCGCGACTCCTTGTGGGCCACCTGGTCCGGGCGTCGTACCCGTAGTCGTCCGTTCCCCGACCCTTGGGGGTTTTGTGGTTCGTATCCGGGTCCTGGTGGTCGACGACCACCGCATCTTCGCCGAGTCCCTTGCAGCCGCGCTCGCGGCCGAGCCCGACGTGGACGTGTCCGCGGCGGGCAGCGGTCCCGCCGCCTCGCGCTGCCTGGACCGCGCGGCGGCGGAAGGCCGCCGCTTCGACGTGCTGCTCGTCGACGCCGACCTCGGCGCGGGCGCCGTCGCCGGCGTGCCGCCGCCGCGCCCGCCGGTCTCGGGCCCCGCGCCGCCCCCGTCCGACGGGATCGCGCTGGTCGCCGGGGTGCGCGCGGCCCATCCGGGCGTGCGTACGGTGGTCCTCGCCGAGCGCGACGACCCCCGCCGGGCCGCGCTCGCCCTCCAGGCGGGGGCCTCGGGCTGGGTCGCCAAGGACTGCTCGCTGTCGCGGCTGCTGGCCGTCGTCCGGGGAGTGCTGCGCGAGGAGACGCACCTGCCGCCGGCGCTGCTCACCGGCGTCCTGCGGGAGCTGACGGCCGCGCGCAAGCACCGTACGGACAGCGAGCGGCTCGTGGAGTCCCTCACGCCGCGCGAACACGAGGTGCTGCGCTGCATGGTGGCGGGGTTGGGGCGCAAGGACGTGGCCGCGCGGCTGTTCCTGTCCCCGCACACCGTCCGCACCCACATGCAGAACGTGCTGGGCAAGCTCGGCGTGCACTCCACGCTGGCCGCCGTGGCCCTGGCCCGCCGGGCGGGCGTACGGCCGGCGGAGCTAGCCGGGGATGTTGTCGAACGGAGCGGTCAACTGGCGTAGCAGTCCCGCCAGATCGACCCGTTGGGCCGTGGAGAGCTGGGCCAGGATCGCCCGTTCCTGGGCCAGCAGGCCGGCGAGCGACTGGTCGGCGCGGTCGCGGCCCTCGGGGGTGAGGCGTACGAGCACCCCGCGTCGGTCGCTGGGGTCCGGCAGACGCTCGACGAGGCCCTTCTTGGCGAGCCGGTCGATGCGGTTGGTCATGGTGCCGGACGTGACGAGGGTCTGCGTCAGCAACTGGCCGGGGGAGAGCTGGTAGGGCGCGCCCGCGCGCCGCAGCGAGGTCAGGACGTCGAACTCCCACGGCTCCAAGCCGTGCTCGGAGAAGGCCAGCCTGCGGGCGCGGTCGAGGTGGCGTGCGAGCCGGCTGACGCGGCTGAGCACTTCGAGCGGTTCCACGTCGAGGTCAGGGCGCTCTCGCCGCCATGCCGCGACCAGTCGGTCGACCTCGTCCTCCATGCCGATCAGTGTAAGGGGTCTGTCGACATGAAGTCTCTTCAGATCAAGACTCTTGACATCAAGATATAAGTGCGTCGACCATGGGGCAGGAGGGTGCCGGAACGGCTTCCGCTTCCGACCGCCCCACCAGTAGGGAGGCTCGAACATGCATTCCGACATCGCGCCGGCCGTGCCGCGCCCCACGGCACTCAAGGACGCCGGCCCGGCGGCACCGACCTGGGACCCCCAGCAGTACCTGCGGCACGCGGGACACCGCACGCGGCCCTTTCTCGACCTGCTGACCCGCATACCCGAGCTCCCCGCCACCCTCGCCGGCCGTCCCGCGCGCATCGCCGACCTCGGTTGCGGCCCCGGCAACGTCACCGCCTTGCTCGCCGAACGCTGGCCCGATGCCCGGATCACCGGTTTCGACCTGTCCCCGGAGATGCTCCACCGCGCCACCGAGGAGTACGCGGGCCCCACCCCCGGCGGCGGCCGGCTCGACTTCCGCCTCGCGGACCTGGGGACCTGGCTGCCCGAGGAGACCTACGACCTCATCGTCTCCAACGCCGCCCTCCAGTGGGTGCCCAGCCACCCGGGTTCCTTCGCCGCCTGGATCAACGGGCTGCGGCCCGGCGGCACCTTCGCCTTCCAGATCCCCGGCAACTTCACCGCCCCCAGCCACCGGCTGCTCGCCGAGCTGTGCGACGCCCCCCGGTGGCGGGGCCGGCTCGCCGGGCACGGCGCCCGCTACATCCACCTCCTCGAACCGGCGGAGTACCTGGCCCGGTTCACCGAGCTGGGCTGCGCGGTCGACGTCTGGGAAACCACGTACCACCAGTTGCTGCACGGCGCCGACCCGGTGCTCGACTGGGTCAAGGGGACCGCGCTGCGACCCGTGCTCACCGCGCTCGGCGACGACCGGGAGGCCGTGGAGACGTTCCTCTCCGAATACCGGGAGCTGCTGCGCGACGCCTACCCGACGGGACCGCGCGGCACCGTCTTCCCGTTCCGCCGCATCTTCGCCGTCGCCCGCAAGGAGGCCTGACCGTGCTGACCGCCGTCGACCCCGTCCAACTCGCGGCGCCGCCGGGCTCGGAGGACGAACGCCGGGGGATCGAGGAGTTCGGGCAAAGACTCCGCGGCGCGGGAGCCGCCTGACGCGACGGCGCCCCGTCACCGGAGGTTCGGTGACGGGGCGCCGTCGCGTCCGCGCGTCGACGCGCTCAGCTCTTGCGGTGGCCCACCAGGCGGGGTTTGGCCTCCAGGTTCTCCAGCCCGTGCCAGGCCAGGTTCACCAGGTGCGCCGCGACCTCGGCCTTCTTCGGCCGGCGGGTCTCCAGCCACCACTGGCCGGTCAACGCGACCATCCCGACCAGCGCCTGCGCGTACAGCGGCGCCAGCTTGGGGTCGAAGCCCCGGGCCTTGAACTCCAGCCCCAGGATGTCCTCCACCTGCGTGGCGATGTCGCTGATCAGCGACGCGAACGTGCCCGTCGACTGGGCCACGGGCGAGTCCCGCACCAGGATCCGGAAGCCGTCCGTGTAGTTCTCGATGTAGTCGAGCAGCGCGAACGCCGCCTGCTCCAGCAGCTCCCGGGGGTGCCCCGCCGTCAGCGCGCCGGTCACCCCGTCGAGCAGCTGGCGCATTTCGCGGTCGACGACCACCGCGTAGAGGCCCTCCTTGCCGCCGAAGTGCTCGTACACCACCGGCTTGGACACCCCGGCCTTCGCCGCGATCTCCTCCACCGAGGTGCCTTCGAAACCTTTCGCCGCGAACAGGGTCCGGCCGATGTCCAGCAGTTGTTGACGCCGCTCGGCGCCCGTCATCCGGACCCGGCGACCTCGCCGGGGCTTGTCGCTGCTGGAACTGCTGCCGTCGATCGCCACGTCCCCCATCATGCCGCGTTCGGCGTCTTTTCCTTGCGCCGGGCGTCGACGCGGGCCCGCGACGGCCACCGCACGTCGGTGGCCCAGCCCAGCAGTTCGAACCAACGGATCAGCCGCGCGCTCGAATCGACCTGACCGCGCAGCACGCCGTGCCGGGCCGACGTCGGGTCGGCGTGGTGCAGGTTGTGCCAGGACTCGCCGCACGACAGGACCGCGAGCCACCACACGTTGCCGGAGCGGTCACGGGACCTGAAGGGTCGCTTGCCGACCGCGTGACAGATCGAGTTGATCGACCAGGTCACGTGGTGCAGCAGCGCCACGCGCACCAGCGAGCCCCAGAAGAAGGCGGTGAAGGCGCCCCACCACGACATCGTCACCAGACCGCCCACCAGCGGCGGGATCGCCAGCGACAGCATCGTCCAGAAGACGAAGTCCCGCGAGATCCGCCGGATCGCCGGGTCCTTGATCAGGTCGGGGGCGTACTTCTGCTGGTTGGTCTGCTCCTCGTCGAACAGCCAACCGATGTGCGCCCACCACAGGCCCTTCATCAGGGCCGGCAGCGTCTCGCCGAAGCGCCACGGCGAATGCGGGTCGCCCTCGTGGTCGGAGTACTTGTGGTGCTTGCGGTGGTCCGCCACCCAGCGGACGAGCGGGCCCTCCACCGCCATCGAGCCCATGATCGCGAGCGCGATGCGCAGCGGCCGCTTCGCCTTGAAGGAGCCGTGGGTGAAGTAGCGGTGGAAGCCGATGGTGATGCCGTGGCAGGCCAGGAAGTACATGAAGACCATCAGGCCGACGTCGAGCCAGCTCACCCCCCAGCCCCAGGCCAGCGGGATCGCCGCCAGCAGTGCCAGGAAGGGCACGGTGATGAACAGCAGCAGCGCGATCTGCTCGACGGACCGCTTCTGCTCACCACCGCGCGTCGCGGTCGGTTCGCCGGCCGCACCACGGGAGGAGGACGCCGAGGCGTCCTCGATCAGATCGGAACTGAGGGTCATGGGGGTTCCCCTGGGGGGTGAGGAGTCGGCAGGTGCCGAGGCCCGACGGACCTACGGATCCGTAACCTACGGCATCGTAAGTATGGCAAACGTCAGCATCCCGGCAACAGGACCCGCCCTCGGGGACCCCCGACCGGACCCACCGACGGACTCCCGCCCGGATCACGTGGGGCTCTGAGCGGCGGGCTCTGCCGGGGCACAGGGACGGGACACCTATCCTGGTGTCGTCGGACAGCGCGGTCCGCACGGGCAGCCCGGTCTGCACACACAGCGGCGCAGCCGCGCGCAGCCGGGAGCCCACCGCCCAGTAGCGCTCGAACACTGCAAGGAGCCGCACCTGTGAGCAGTGCTGACCAGGTCCCCGCCACCCCCGCCGGCAGCCCGGCGTCGACGCCTGCGGCCGCGGCCGCGAACGCGGAGCTGCGCGCGGACATCCGCCGCCTCGGCGACCTCCTCGGCGAGACCCTCGTACGCCAGGAGGGGCAGGACCTCCTCGACCTCGTCGAGCAAGTACGCGCCCTGACGCGCACCGACGGCGAAGCCGCTGCGGCGCTGGTCGGCGACACCGACCTGGAGACCGCCGCCAAGCTGGTGCGCGCCTTCTCCATCTACTTCCACCTCGCCAACGTCACCGAGCAGGTGCACCGCGGCAAGGAGCTGCGCGCCCACCGCGCCGCCGAGGGCGGGCTCCTCGCCCGCACCGCCGACATGCTGAAGGACGCCGACCCCGAGCACCTGCGCGAGACGGTCCGCAACCTCAACGTCCGGCCGGTCTTCACCGCGCACCCCACCGAGGCCGCCCGGCGCAGCGTCCTGAACAAGCTGCGCCGGATCGCCGCCCTGCTGGAGGAGCCCGTCTCCGGCGCCGGCGAGCGCCGCCGGCACGACCTGCGCCTCGCCGAGAACATCGACCTCGTCTGGCAGACCGACGAACTGCGCGTCGTGCGTCCCGAGCCCGCCGACGAGGCCCGCAACGCCATCTACTACCTCGACGAGCTGCACGCCGGCGCCGTCGGCGACGTCCTGGAGGACCTCGCCGCCGAGCTCCAGCGCGTCGGCGTCGAGCTGCCGGCGGGCACCCGCCCGCTCACCTTCGGCACCTGGATCGGCGGTGACCGCGACGGCAACCCCAACGTCACCCCCGAGGTCACCCGCGACGTCCTGATCCTCCAGCACGAGCACGGCATCACCGACGCCCTCGAACTGATCGACTTCCTGCGCGGCCTGCTGTCGAACTCCATCCGCTACACCGGCGCCACCGAGGAGCTGCTCACCTCCCTCCAGGCCGACCTGGAGCGCCTCCCGGAGATCAGCCCCCGCTACAAGCGGCTGAACGCCGAGGAGCCGTACCGCCTCAAGGCCACCTGCATCCGCCAGAAGCTCCTCAACACCCGCGAGCGCCTCGCCAAGGGCATCCCCCACGAGGAGGGCCGCGACTACCTCGGCACCGCCGAGCTCCTCACCGACCTGACGCTGATCCAGACCAGCCTGCGCGAGCACCGCGGCGCCCTGTTCGCCGACGGCCGCATGGACCGCACCATCCGCACGCTGGCCGCCTTCGGCCTCCAGCTCGCCACCATGGACGTCCGCGAGCACGCCGACGCCCACCACCACGCCCTCGGTCAGCTCTTCGACCGGCTCGGCGAGGAGTCGTGGCGCTACGCCGACATGCCGCGCGACTACCGGCAGAAGCTGCTCGCCAAGGAGCTGCGCTCGCGCCGCCCGCTGGCGCCCACCCCGGCCCCGCTCGACGCGGCCGGCCACAAGACCCTCGGCGTGTTCCTCGCGATCAAGGACGCCTTCGAGAAGTTCGGCCCCGAGGTCATCGAGTCGTACATCATCTCGATGTGCCAGGGCGCCGACGACGTGTTCGCCGCGGCCGTCCTCGCCCGCGAGGCCGGCCTGATCGACCTGCACGCGGGCTGGGCGAAGATCGGCATCGTGCCGCTCCTGGAGACCACGGACGAGCTGCGCGCCGCCGACGTCATCCTCGACGAGATGCTCGCCGACCCCTCCTACCGCCGGCTGGTCTCCCTGCGCGGGGACGTCCAGGAGGTCATGCTCGGCTACTCCGACTCCTCCAAGTTCGGCGGCATCACCACCTCCCAGTGGGAGATCCACCGCGCCCAGCGCCGGCTGCGCGACGTCGCCCACCGCTACGGCGTGCGCCTGCGCCTCTTCCACGGCCGCGGCGGCACCGTCGGCCGCGGCGGCGGCCCCTCGCACGACGCGATCCTCGCCCAGCCCTGGGGCACCCTGGAAGGCGAGATCAAGGTCACCGAGCAGGGCGAGGTGATCTCCGACAAGTACCTGGTGCCGTCGCTGGCCCGGGAGAACCTGGAGCTGACCGTCGCGGCCACCCTCCAGGCCTCCGCCCTGCACACGGCGCCCCGCCAGTCCAGCGACGCCCTGGCCCGCTGGGACGCGGCCATGGACATCGTCTCGGACGCGGCCCACGCCGCGTACCGCGCGCTGGTGGAGGACCCGGACCTGCCCGCGTACTTCTTCGCGGCCACCCCCGTCGACCAGCTCGCCGACCTGCACCTGGGCTCCCGGCCCTCCCGCCGCCCCGACTCGGGCGCCGGCCTCGACGGCCTGCGCGCGATCCCGTGGGTGTTCGGCTGGACGCAGTCCCGCCAGATCGTCCCCGGCTGGTACGGCGTCGGGTCCGGCCTCAAGGCACTGCGCGAGGCCGGCCACGAGGCCTCCCTCGCCGAAATGGGCGAGCGCTGGCACTTCTTCCGCAACTTCCTGTCCAACGTCGAGATGACGCTGGCCAAGACGGACCTGCGGATCGCCCGTCACTACGTCGACACGCTCGTCCCCGAACACCTCAAGCACGTCTTCGCCCGGATCGAGGCCGAGCACGAGCTGACCGTGCGCGAGGTCCTGCGCATCACCGGCGGGGAGAGGCTGCTGGACTCCCAGCCGATCCTCCAGCAGACCTTCGCCGTCCGCGACGCCTACCTGGACCCGATCTCCTACCTCCAGGTGTCCCTGCTGGCCCGCCAGCGTGCCGCCGCCGCCCGCGGCGAGGACCCGGACCCGCTGCTGGCACGCGCCCTGCTGCTCACCGTCAACGGTGTCGCCGCGGGCCTGCGCAACACCGGCTGACCGGCCCCCTGCGCACGAGAGCCCCCGCACCGGATCCCGGGGCGGGGGCTCTCGCGTCGCTCACGAGTCGGCTCAGGAGTCGGCTTACGCGTTGTAGGTGGACTGGGCGCGTTCCAGGCCCTCCGCGAGGAGGCACTCCACCGCGTCGGCGGAGCGGTCCACGAACCAGTCGAGGTCCTTGCGTTCGGTGGAGGAGAAGTCCTTCAGCACGAAGTCCGCGACCTGCATGCGGCCCGGCGGGCGGCCGATGCCGCAGCGCACCCGGTGGTAGTCGGGGCCCATCGCCTTCGTCATCGACTTCAGCCCGTTGTGGCCGTTGTCGCCGCCGCCCAGCTTCAGGCGCAGCGTCGGGTAGTCGATGTCGAGTTCGTCGTGGATGGCGACGATGCGGTCCGTGGGCACCTTGTAGAAGTCGCGCAGCGCCGTGACCGGGCCGCCCGACAGGTTCATGAACGACATGGGCTTGGCCAGCACGATCCGTCGGCTCGCCGGTCCGGGCGGGCCGATGCGGCCCTCCACGACCTGCGCGCGGGCCTTGCCGTGGGCCTTGAACCGGCCGCCGATCCGCTCGGCCAGCAGGTCCGCCACCATGAACCCGATGTTGTGGCGGTTGCCCGCGTACTCCGCGCCGGGGTTCCCGAGGCCGACGATCAGCCAGGGTGCCGCGTCGTCCGACATCACATACTCCTCAATACCGTGAACGAGAACGACCGCCGTCCCGCTCCAGTGGAGCCGGACGGCGGTCGGTCGGCAACTGCTGAGGTGAGGCTCAGGCCTCGGTGCCCTCGGCGGCCTCGGCGGCCGGCTCCTCGGCCTGCGGGGCGACGACCTGGAGGACGGCGATGTCGCCCTCGACGGCCAGGGTGGTGCCCGCCGGGAGGACCAGGTCGGAGGCGTGGACGGTGGCACCGGCCTCAAGGCCCGCGATGGAGACGGTGACCTCGGTCGGGATGTGGGTGGCCTCGGCCTCGACCGTGATGGTGGTGAGGAGGGTCTCCAGCAGGTTGCCGCCGGCGGCGAGCTCGCCCTCGGTCACGACGGGAACCTCGACGGTGACCTTCTCGCCCTTCTGGACGATCAGGAAGTCGACGTGGGAGATGGTGCGCTTGAGGGGGTGACGCTGCACGGCCTTCGGGATGACCAGCTCGGTGCCGGCGCCCGCGATGTCCAGGGAGAGCAGGACGTTCGGGGTCTTGAGGGCCATCATCAGGCCGTGGGCCTCGACGTTGACGTGCTTCGGGTCGTTGCCGTGGCCGTAGATGACACCCGGGGTCAGGGAGTCACGACGGGCCTGACGGGCCGAGCCCTTGCCGAAGGTGTCGCGAAGCTGCGCGGAAAGCTTGATCTCGGACATGCTCACTCCTCGTGGGGTGACGGAAATGCGGACTGGGTCACCCGGCCGAAACGGCCTGCTACGAAGAGCGCGTCGATAACGGAGCGTCCGTCCCGGAAAACGGGTACGGCCTCCCTCGCCGAGCAACTCACAGAGTGTACCCGGCGGGGAGGCCGTGCCCCAAAAGGATCTAGCCCTGCTCCTCGAAGAGGCTCGTGACCGAACCGTCCTCGAAGACCTCGCGCACCGCACGCGCGACCATGGGCGCGATCGACAGGACCGTGATCTTGTCGAGCTCCAGGTCGGAGGGGTCCGGGAGGGTGTTCGTGAAGATGAACTCGCTGACCTTGGAGTTCTTCAGGCGGTCGGCGGCCGGGCCCGACAGGATGCCGTGCGTGGCCGTCACGATGACGTCCTCGGCGCCGTGCGCGAAGAGCGCGTCGGCGGCGGCGCAGATGGTGCCACCGGTGTCGATCATGTCGTCGACCAGGACGCAGACGCGGCCGCGGACCTCACCGACGACCTCGTGGACGGTCACCTGGTTGGCGACGTCCTTGTCGCGGCGCTTGTGGACGATGGCCAGCGGCGCGTCCAGCCGGTCGCACCAGCGGTCGGCGACGCGTACGCGGCCGGCGTCCGGGGAGACGATCGTCAGCTTGGTGCGGTCGACCTTGGCGCCCACGTAGTCCGCGAGGACCGGCAGGGCCGAGAGGTGGTCCACCGGGCCGTCGAAGAAGCCCTGGATCTGGTCGGTGTGCAGGTCGACCGTGAGGATGCGGTCCGCACCCGAGGTCTTCAGCAGGTCCGCGACCAGGCGGGCCGAGATCGGCTCGCGGCCCTTGTGCTTCTTGTCCTGACGGGCGTAGCCGTAGGACGGGATGATCACGGTGATGGAGCGTGCCGACGCGCGCTTCAGCGCGTCGATCATGATCAGCTGCTCCATGATCCACTTGTTGATCGGAGCCGTGTGGCTCTGGATCAGGAAGCAGTCCGCGCCGCGAGCCGACTCCTGGAAGCGGACGTAGATCTCACCGTTCGCGAAGTCGAAAGCCTTGGTCGGCACGAGGCCGACTCCCAGCTGGTGTGCGACCTCCTCGGCCAGCTCGGGGTGGGCGCGGCCGGAGAAGAGCATCAGCTTCTTCTCGCCGGTCGTCTTGATCCCGGTCACAGCACTGTCTCCTCAGACGTGTTGAAGCTGCTCGCCCCCATGTGCGTCCGTCCCGCACACGGTGAGCCAGCCGAATTGCGTGCACGTATCACGGTACGCCGTCCCGGGCGTACCTGTTTCCGGTCAGTTCACCTCAACGGCGGCCGGAGTCCTCTTCCGCGGACGACTGGGCGGCCGTCGCGGCGGCGCTGCCGGGGCGCTTGCGGGCCACCCAACCCTCGATATTCCGCTGCTGGCCACGGGCCACGGCCAGGGCGCCGGGCGGCACGTCCTTGGTGATCACCGAGCCGGCGGCCGTGTAGGCGCCGTCCCCGATGGTGACGGGAGCCACAAACATGTTGTCCGAACCCGTCTTGCAGTGTGAGCCGACGGTGGTGTGGTGCTTGTGCTCGCCGTCGTAGTTCACGAACACGCTGGCCGCGCCGATGTTCGTGTACTCGCCGATCGTCGCGTCGCCGACGTACGACAGGTGGGGGACCTTGGTGCCCTCGCCGATCGTCGCGTTCTTCATCTCGACGTACGTGCCGGCCTTCGCCTTCAGCCCCAGGTTGGTGCCGGGCCGCAGGTACGCGAACGGGCCCACGGACGCCGACTCGCCGATCACGGCGCCGTCGGCCACGGTGTTGTCCACGCGGGCGCGCGCGCCGACGCGGGTGTCCTTCAGGCGGGTGTTCGGGCCGACCTCGGCCCCCTCGCCGATGTGGGTGTCGCCGATCAGCTGGGTGCCCGGGTGGATCAGGGCGTCCTGACCGAAGGTGACCGTCACGTCCACGAAGGTGCCGGCCGGGTCCACGACGGTCACGCCCGCGAGCATGGCCCGCTCCAGCAGGCGCGCGTTCAGCAGGGCGCGCGCCTCGGCGAGCTGCACGCGGTTGTTGATGCCGAGGATCTCGCGGTGGTCCGGGCCGACGGCCGCGCCGACGCGGTGGCCGGCCTCGCGCAGGATGCCGAGGACGTCGGTGAGGTACTCCTCGCCCTGGCTGTTGTCGGTGCGGACCTTGCCGAGGGCCTCGGTGAGCAGGGCGCCGTCGAAGGCGAACACCCCGGAGTTGATCTCCCGGATGGCCCGCTGGGCGTCGGTGGCGTCCTTGTGCTCGACGATGGCGGTGACCGCGCCGGTGGCCGCGTCGCGCACGATCCGCCCGTAGCCGGTGGAGTCGGGGACCTCGGCGGTCAGCACGGTGACGGCGTTGCCGTCGGCCTCGTGGGTCGCGGTGAGCCGGGCGAGGGTCTCGCCGGTCAGCAGCGGGGTGTCGCCGCAGACGACGACCACCGTGCCGGCGACCGTGCCGCCGAGCTCTTCGAGGGCCATGCGGACGGCGTGCCCGGTGCCGTTCTGCTCGTACTGCACGGCGGTGCGGACGTCGGCGTCGATCCCGGCCAGGTGCGCGGTGACCTGCTCACGGGCGTGGCCGACGACGACCACCAGGTGCGTGGGGTCCAGCTCGCGGGAGGCGGCGACCACGTGACCGACGAGCGAGCGCCCGCAGATCTCGTGCAGGACCTTGGGAGTGGCCGACTTCATGCGGGTGCCCTCACCCGCTGCGAGTACGACGACGGCTGCCGGGCGGGTTGCGCTCACGGGTGTGCCCTTCGGCTTCGGGGGTGGACCCGTGAAGGATAGCGGGGGCCGCCTACCCCTCCACGAACGCGGGTCCCGACCATGGTGGTCGGGACCCGAAGACCGAACGGCCGTATGTACGGCCGTGGCGGCGGCCGTGTGGGGCGAGCTCCCGGAGAAGGATTCGAACCCTCATTCAATGGACCAAAACCATTTGTCCTGCCCTTAGACGATCCGGGATGGTTCGTCCGCCGCGTCCGATTCGTTGATCGGATGCGGTGCAGCCCCTACTATGCCGCACCACCCGCCTTCGATGCGACGGTATCCGGCAGCGCTTCGGCGGACCTCGTCCGTACGCTGGACGGCATGACCAGTACGGGGGAAGAGCGGGACGGAGCCGGGCGGGACGGGCCCTGGTGGTGGGAGCGGCGGCGGGCGGCCGCCCTGGACGTGGGACTCGGGGCGCTGTCCGCCGCCGAGTGCGCGGCGGAGGGGGTGCCCTTCGCCCGCGAGGCGGGCCTGCCGGTGGCCGTCGCGGTGCTGTTCGGGCTGGTGGTGGGGGCCACCCTGGTGCTGCGCCGGCGGTGGCCCGTCGCGGTGGTGCTCGTCGGGATCGGTGTCGCCCCGGCCATGATGGGCTTCGTGCTCGGCGTGGTCGGGCTCTACACCCTGGCCGCCTGCGAGGTGCCCCGCCGGGTGCTGGCCATCCTCGGCTCGATGTCGCTGGCGGCCACCTTCGTGGTGACCTACCTGCGCACCCGGGGCGATGTCGAGGCCGACGGCACGCTCGTGCTGGTGCTGTCCGGGTTCATGGCGGTGGCGCTGACCGTGCCGCCCGTCCTCCTCGGGCTGTACGTGGGCGCGCGGCGGCGGCTGATGGAGAGCCTCCAGGAGCGGGCCGATTCGCTGGAGCGGGAGTTGTCGCTGCTCGCGGACCGGGCCGAGGAACGCGCCGAGTGGGCCCGTACGGAGGAGCGGACGCGGATCGCCCGCGAGATGCACGACGTGGTGGCGCACCGGGTGTCGCTGATGGTGGTGCACGCGGCGGCGTTGCAGGCGGTGGCGGTCAAGGACCCCGCCAAGGCGGCGCGCAACGCGGCGCTGGTGGGTGACATGGGACGCCAGGCGTTGACGGAGCTGCGCGAGATGCTCGGCGTGCTGCGGTCGGGATCCGCGCAGGCACAGGCGCAGTCACGGGCGCGGCCGCAGGTCCGGCCGCTGCCCGCGGCGACCGTCGTCGCGGCGGCGCCGGCGGTGGGGGAGGACGGGCCCTCGCTGGACGAGCTGGAGGCGCTGGTGGAGCAGTCCCGGGTGGCCGGGATGAGCGTCGAGATGGTGGTGCGGGGCGACCGGTGCGCGTACCCCGCCGAAGTGGAGCAGACGGCGTACCGGGTGGTGCAGGAGGCGCTCACGAACTGTCACAAGCACGCTCCCGGCGCACGGGTCGTCGTGCGGCTCGCGCATCGCGACGGGGAGGTCGCCACGCAGGTGGAGAACGGGCCCACGGGCGCGGACGTGGTCCGGCCCGAGCTGCCGAGCGGCGGGAACGGGCTCGTGGGGATGCGCGAACGCGTCCTCGGGCTCGGCGGGGTGTTCGTGTCCGGGCCCACGGACGCGGGCGGGTTCAAGGTGTCGGCGGTGCTGCCGGCCCGGTGAGCGTCAGGGCTCCGTGGTGAGGCGGGCCGGCTGGAGGCCGGTCAGCAGGAGGGTGAGGGCGTCGTCGAGGCTCGCGCCGAGGTACCAGTCGCCGGTGTGGTCGATGCCGTAGACGCGGCCCTCGCGGTCGATGGCGAGGTGCGAGCCGCCGTCGGTGTCCGCGCCGAGCGGGCACAGCTGCGTCGACAGGGCGCGGCCGAGGTCGGCGAAGGTGCGGGCCAGGTGCAGCCCCGTCAGCGGATCGATACGGACCCGGGCCGGGGCTATCTGCCGGCCCGGTCCGGGCGCCGTGACCGTGAGCCCGCCGAACTCCGCCCAGGCCTCGACGGCCGCGGGGAAGACGGTGTGCCGGTGCCCGGCGGGTGTGGTGTGGTCGCGCAGGGCGTCGGCCCAGTACTCGGCCTGCTTGATGTCCCAGCGGCCGGGTTCCCAGCCCGCGGTGCGCAGCGCGGAGTCGATCGGGCCGGCGAAGCGGGTGGCCGAGGAGCGGTCGTAGGAGGCGGAGGAGGCGGTCATGGTGGCTACTCGGGGTGGGTGAGGTCGACGGGGCGAACGCCGAAGTGGGTGAGGAGCGCGTCACAGGAACGGCAGGGGGGCGCGTAGCTGCCGTGGAGGGGGTCGCCGTCCTCGCGGATGCGGCGGGCGGTGATGCGGGAGTGCTTCAGGGAGCGGCGGGCCTCGCTCGCCGTCAGGGGCTTGCGGGAGGCGCGCTTGCTGCGGGCGCCCTCGACGGCGGTGAGGTGGCGGGAGAGCAGGATGGCCTCGGGGCACCGGCCGGTGAAGCGTTCCCGCCGGCCGCTGCTGAGGGTGTCGAGGAAGTCCTGGACCAGTGGGTGCAGGACGGGCGGCTGGTCGGCCTTGCCCGCCGTGCCGGTGAGGGTCTCGCCGCGTACGGAGAGGGCCGCGGCGACGGTGGGCAGGATGCCGTCGCGGCGGAAGCGCAGGACGGGCGGTGTGTGCGGGTCGCCCGTGCTGCTCCAGCGCAGGCGGGGGTCGCCGGCGGTGTGCTCGGCGGTGATGGGTTCGGTGAAGGTTCCGGTGACGGCGTCCGCGTGGTCGGCGCGGCCTGCCGTGGTGTCCGGTATCACCGTGTTCGGGGTCACCGTGTGTGGTGTCGCCGTGTACATGCTCGTCTCTTCCCTCCCGTGGCGGCGGTGGTCTCCGGTCTCGCGCACGCCCCCGTGCTTCGGCACAGCCTGTCAAATGTCGCCTGTCGTGTGGAAGCGGGGTCGAAGATTCGTATCAATTCGGATGTTCCCGCCCTGTCCGCGTGTACCGCCCTCGGGGGCGGGTGAGCCTCTTGCCGGAGCACATAGGCTGTGGTGAACCAGGCTGTGGTGAACCAGCCAGATCCAGCAGGGGGCTACCGCCATGACGACAGGTCGGCTCGGGCAGCAGGCCGCGCCACCCAACGCCGCTTACTCGGGGCAGGTCGTGCACTTCCCGGACCCGGTCCGGGCCGCTCGGCATCCCCACGGCGTACGGATGGACGCGAACGGCCATCCCGACTTCTCGCGCTACGCGCGCGCGGCCGTGGAGATCGCGGAGCCGCCGGAGGGCTTCGGCGTCGACGAGTTGCGCCTGACGGACTGCGTGTCCGCGAACGCGGCGATGCGCGGCTCCGGCCACGCGCTGTGGGACACCGTCGGACCGGTGGCCACCCCGCACGGCTGGACCTGGCACCACGTGGCCGGAACGCGCCGGATGGAGCTGGTCCCCGTCGAGGTGAAGGCCCTGCTGCGCCACCACGCCGGCCTCGCGACGGCCCCGGTGGACCACGACAAGCGCGGGACGCGGCCGTTGCAGGAGGTGCGCCCGGTGCACCTGGGGCTGCCGAAGACGGTGGTGTCCGTCTCTGAGCAGCAGCTCCAGGGCGTCGAGGAGGACCTCGGCTACCGACTGCCCGAGGCCTACCGCGCGTTCCTGAAGGCGGCCGGCGGCTGCGCGCCGGTCGGCACGGGACTCCTCGTCGAACTGGGCCTGCTCGTGGACCAGCCGTTCTTCACGGTGCGTGAGGAGGCGGCGGTCAACGACCTCGTCTACGTCAACAAGTGTCTGCGGGACCACCTGACGAAGGACTACCTGTGCGTGGCCTTCGTCCAGGGCGGGTTGCTCGCGGTGAAGGTCAGGGGGGAGGGGGTCGGTTCCGTGTGGTTCTCCCCGTACGACGACGCGCGCGACCGGGACGGCTGGTCGGTGCAGGAGCGCGTGGAGCGGCTGTTGCTGCCGTGCGGTGCCGATTTCGATGCCTTCCTGGAGCGCTTGGCGGGCAACCCGCCGGAGCTGGAGACGGTGGCCGGTCTGATGGTGGACGGCGGATTCGCGCGATCGGTTCCGGTCGTGGTGGAGGGTTGATCGCGCAGTGGTGACTTTCGCGCAGGCGCAGGAGCGCGCCGAGGAATGGATCAACGGGGACGTGCCCGCGTACCAGCACCGGGAGGTGCGCGTACGGGAGTTCGGGCTCGGTTTCGTGGTGTGGGCGGAGGACCGGCCGACCGGTCCCGTGTCCGGGGGCGGCCGGCAGCGGCTGGTCATCGCGCGGGACAGCGGTGAGGTCACGCTGTGGCCCGGTCTGCCCGTGGGCGAGGTGATCCGGCGCTACGAGGAGGAGTACGGGGTGGCCTCGGCGACCTCGGAGGCTTCGGTTCCGCCGCCGCGGATCGACTCGGAGCAGACGTCGTTCATGCTGAGCCCGCCGGAGTGGCTCCAGGAGGCGGCGGACCGGGCGGGCATCCCGGGCGGGGCGGGGTCTGCGGCTTCCGCGCCGGCGGTGCCTTCTGCGCCCTCGGCGCCGGAGCCCGCGGGTGTTTCGGCCGCTTCGGTTCCCGCCGGCCCGGCCGCGTCCGATCCGGTGCCGTTGCGCCGTGAGGCGGAGGTGCCGTACGAGCCGACGGCGAACGACGGGGTCCCCGTCGGGTCCACGCCGTGGGCCGGGACGGACGTCAACCCCGGCGGCGGTGACGACGCCTCCGTGCCGCTGCCCGCGACCGTGTTCGCGCCGCCGCTGTCCGGCTCCGACCTGGAGGACCGGCCCTCGACGCCGTCCGGGGTGGCGTCCGAGGCGAAGACCACGCTGATGGAGGGCGGCAGCCGACTGCCCAGGACCGCCGTGCACCCGGTGCTCGGGCCCTCGCCGGAGGCGGCGGAGATCGCCGACGCGCCGACGGGCAAGGCCCGGGTGTCGCGGCCGGCCGGTGGACCGGGCGTCGGGACGGGTACGCCGGCGGGGGCCGGTGCGGCCGGTGCCGGTGCCGGCGCTGGTGCTGGTGCCGGTGTGTCGGGTGTGCCCGGTGTGCCGACGCCGCCCGCGCCGCCCGCCGCGCCGGGGCTCCCGGTGCACCCGCCGGCTCCGCGCAGTACGCCGCGACGATGCTGGCCGGCCCTGGTACGGTGCCGCCGCCCGCTCCGCCGGGCCCGCCCGGTGCTCCGCCGGCCGCGCCCGCGGCTCCGGGTGCTCCTGGCGCTCCGGGTGGGGGTCTCGATCATGCGGCGACGATGTTGGCGGGTCCCGCCGTGGTGGGGCCTCCTGGCCCGCCTGGCGCTCCGGGTGGCCCGGCGCAGCACGCCGCGACGATGCTGGCCGGCCCGGGTGCGGGGGCGCCCCCTGCTCCTCCCGGTCCGCCCGGTGCTCCGTCGGCGCCGCCCGCGCCTCCGGGCGCTCCCGGTGCTGCGGGTGGGGGTCTGGATCACGCCGCGACGATGTTGGCGGGTCCCGCCGTGGTGGGGCCTCCTGGCCCGCCTGGCGCTCCGGGTGGCCCGGCGCAGCACGCCGCGACCATGCTGGCCGGTCCGGGTGCGGGGCAGCCGCCCGCTCCTCCGGGCCCGCCGGGTCCGGCGCCGGTACCGCCGCGCGGTGGTCCGGCGCAGCCGCCGGCGCCCTCCGGCGTGCCCACCGTAGGCCCCGGCTACCAGGCCGTCCTGCGCTACCGCGCCCCCGACGGTTCGGAGCAGCAGCTGATCCGCCGCTCGGCGCCCGGTACGCCGCACCCCGAGTGGCAGATCCTGTACGAGCTGCGGGCCATGAACGTGCCGCCGCAGCAGGTGCTGGAGCTGCACACGGAGCTGGCCTCCTGTGAGCTGCCCGGCGGCTACTGCGCCCGGATGATCCGGGAGACGTGGCCGCAGGTGCGGATCACGAGCGTGGCCCCGTACGGCACCGACCACGCGGGCCGTCAGCAGGGCATGCGCCACCTGCTCACCCATCAGGGTGAGCTGCACCAGGTGGCGGACGGACCGGCGCGTCCCGCGCCGGTGCGCGCGCCCCTGCCGCAGGTTCCGCTCCAGCCCGCGATCCCGATGGACGCCATCGCGCAGGAACTGGCGGGCGCGTTCGGGCCCCAGGGCGTGTTCCGCTTCGACCAGCGGGCGGTGTCCCGGCAGGGCGTGCCGGACGTCGTGGCGCAGACCCTGATGTGGGCCGGTCTGCCGGTCGACTTCGGGCCGTTCTTCTGGGCGCAGGCCGTACCGGGTCAGCCGGTGCCGACGCTGGCCGAACTCGCCGCGCAGCGGCAGGTGCAGCCGGCGTCCGACGCGGGCTCGTACCTGGTCGTCGGCAGCGACTTCGGCAAGGCGCTGTGCGTGCAGTACGGCACCGCGCACATAGTGGCGGTGCCGGTGGAGGCCGGTCCGGGCGGGGCTCCCGTACCGCCGCAGTTCGTCAATTCGAGCCTGCCGCAATTCGCGCGGTCGTTGGCGATGCTGGGTCACATGTGGCGGTTGCGCCAGCATCTGACGCCGGAACAGGCGGGCCGGTGGACCGTCGATTTCCAGGCGAATCTGGCCGGCCTCGACAGCGCGGCGCTGGCCTCGCCGGAGAGCTGGTGGTCGGTGCTGCTGGAGCAGATGTGGGACGGACTGCTCTGATCAGGTGATCGGATCAATGGCCGGGCCGGTGCCCCCGAACGGGGTCACGGCCCGGCCATTCCGGCTTCTGTGACCAAATGACGCATCCTTGACGGGAATCCCCGCGAGAGAGGCGCTTCCCGCATGAGTGCACCCATGTCACCTCACGGACCCCAGGGTTTCTCGACCGTGCGCGGTCGCGGTTACCGGATGGAGGAGGTCGACCGGTACCTCGCCCGGCTGGCCGGCAGCCGGGACGAGGCATGGGAACGCGTGGCCCGGCTGACCGTCCTGGCCAAGCGGATGGAGGCGGAGGCGGCGCGGCTGCGCGAGGCCGTCGCGGCACTGGCCCCGCAGACGTACGACGACCTGAGCGAGCGGGCGCGGCGGATCCTGGCGTTGGCCGAGGAGGAGGCGCAGGTGCTGCGCGCGGACGCGCGGGCGGACGCCGTCGAGGCGGCGGGCGCGGCGGAGGCGCACGCGGACCGGGTCGCGGAGTTGGCGCGGCACGACGCGGAGGCGGTGCGCGAGCAGACCGAGGTACGGGCGCGGCAGGGTCTGTTGCGGGCGCAGCGCGAGGCGGACGCCATCCGGGCGGAGGCGCGGGAGGACGCGGCGGCGTGGCGGGGGGAGGCCCAGGCGGGGCTGGTGGAGACGCGGCGGCGCTCGGAGGCGATGCGCGCGGAGCGGGAGCAGGAGCAGGTGGAGCGGTGGGACGCGGCCGAACGGGAGGCGGCGGCGCGCCTGGCGGAGTGGGAGGCGCGCCAGGCCGAACTGGAGCGGCACGCGGAGGCGCGGCTCGCGGAGGCGCGGCGGGCCTTCGCGGAGGCGGAGGAGTCGGCGCGGCACGGGCAGGAGGACGCGCAGGCGCGGGCCGATGAACTGTTGGCCGAGGCGCGGGTGCGGGAGGAGCGGATCGGGCGGGAGACGGAGCGCGTGCTGCGCGAACACGCGGAGGCGCAGGAGGAGATGAGGGCGCACATGAACCACGTCCGCTCCAGCCTGGCGGCGCTGACGGGGCGTGCGCCGGCGGAGGGGTAGGTCGGGTGGGGTGGCTGCGGGGCCGGGGTCGGGAACCCCCGGCCGGTCAGCCGGTGCGCTGGTCCGGGGTCGGGGCCGGAGCCGGAGCCGGAGCCGGGGCGGCCGGGGCTGTGTACGTGTACGGGTCGCTGCGGAGGCCTCGGGAGGTTACCGCCACCGTGAACGGGGGGTGGAGGGTGGCGGGTAGGGGGGTCGTCAGGGTGCCTGTGGTGGGGTCCTGGGTGGGGGTCAGGGGGGTGTCGTTCACCGTGAGGTGGGGGTCGGTGAAGCCGCCGCCTTCCACGGTGAGGAAGTCCCCGCCGGCGGTGACGTTCGTGATGACCGGGTTGGGGCGGGTGGCCAGCTTGTTGACCAGGTACGCGCCGGCCGGAGCGCCCGTCAGGGCCCAGATCTCGGAAGGCAGTCGGGGAAGTCCGGCGGCCGGGTCGGCCAGGAAGAACAGCACCACGTAGAGCATGGTGACCGCGCTCAGGGCGACGTACTGGAGGTCCACGAGGTCGATGCGGCCGCTGTCGCCGGCGATCAGCTCCCGCAACGGACGGCGGCCGCCGGGCAGGGACTTCGGGGCGGGCTTGGCCATGCTGCCGTGCTCCAGCCGGATCCCGACGACGGCCTTCGCCCCGATCAGCGCCACGTACGGGCCGCCGAGCAGCGGCAGGTACACCGTCGTCAGGGTGGACAACGGGCCGTCGGAGCCCCGGAAGTACGCGGCGCCGCCGCCCGCGATGAGCCCGTGGGCGAGGGTCGCGAGGAGCAGCCAGACCAGGATCACGGTCCAGGCCAGCGCGAGGGTGGTGGAGGTGGAGAGGCGGCCGTCGCGGCCGGTGACGAAGCCCGGCCGGCGGTACAGGCGCAGGCCCACGGGCAGGGTCAGGGCGGCGAACAACGCCAAGGCCAAGAACGTGGCTGTCATGGGGTCCCCCCGGTACGGTCCGTGGAAAGAGACTCACCCACTGACGCCGTGCATGACAAGTCAGCGTTGCTCGGGGAGGACCGGGAACCGGCGCGGGGCCATCAGCAGGAGGACCAGCAGGGCCACCACCGCGGCGGCGCCGGCGCCGAGGAAGATGTGGTCCACGGCCGCCGCCACCGCGTCGCGCAGGTGCCGGGAGGCGGCCGGCGAGAGGTCGCCCGGCGCGGCCAGGGCCCGCGATACGTCGTCCAGCCGGGCCGGGAGGCCGGGTACGACGTCGGGGTCCGGGGCGTCCGCCAGCCGGGTCGCCACGGTGGCGTTGGCCACCGCTCCGAGCAGCGCGGCCCCCACGCTCTGGCCGACGGTGCGGCAGAACAGCACCGACGCGGTGGTGGTGCCCCGCTCGGCCCAGCCCACCGTCGACTGCACCCCGACGATCAGCGGCAGTTGGAAGAGCCCCAGGGCCGCGCCCAGCAGCAGCATGACGAGCGCGGGCTGCCACGGGCGGGCGGGGTGCGGCAACAGGGTGAAGGAGAAGAGGATCACCGCCGCGAGGGACATCCCGAGGACGGCGGTGTCGCGGAACCCGATGCGCCGGTACACGTGCTGGCACAGGGCGGCCGACACGGGCCAGCTCAGCGTCATGAGCGCCATCAGCAGGCCCGCCCCGACGGGCCCGAGACCGAGCACGGTCTGCGCGTACGTCGGCATGAACACCATCGGGGCGATCATCAGCACGCCCAGCGCGCCGAGGGCCAGGTTGACGGCGGCTATGGTGCGCCGGCGCCAGACCCAGCCGGGCAGGATCGGCTGCGCCGCCCGGCGTTCGATCCGCACGACGACGGCGGCCGAGGCGGCGCTCGCGGCGAGCAGCCCCAGCGAGGGCGCGGACAGCCACGGCCAGGCGACGCCGCCCTGCACCAGGGCGAACAGCAGCAGGGCGCCGCACACGAACACCCCGAGCGCCCCGGCCCAGTCGACCGGGCCCCGGCGGCCGGGGGAGCGTACGGGCTCCACGAGGTGGCGGGCGGTCAGCCACAGGGCGAGCCCGGCGAGGGGGACGTTGATCAGGAACGTCCAGCGCCAGCCCGCGTACTGGGCGAGCAGACCGCCGAGGGCGGGGCCCACCAGGGCGGACGAGGCCCACACGGTGGTCATCCGGGCCTGGATGCGGGGGCGGTCCTTGAGGGGGTACAGGTCGGCGGCCAGGGTCTGCACGGTGCTCTGGAGGGCGCCGCCGCCCAGCCCCTGCACGATCCGGAAGGCGATGAGCGCGGCCATGTTCCAGGCGCCGGCGCACAGGATCGAGCCGACCAGGAACAGCGCGGTCCCGAAGAGGAGCACCGGCTTGCGGCCCAGGGTGTCGTTCAGCTTCCCGTAGACGGGGAGGGTGACGGTGACGGCGAGGAGGTAGCCGGAGAACACCCAGGAGAAGACGGAGAACCCGCCGAGGTCGCCGACGATCTGTGGGACGGCGGTGGAGACGATCGTGCTGTCCAGGGCCACCAGGCCCATGCACAGCATCAACGAGACGACGACCGGGGTCGTCGGGCGGCTCGGCGGCGCCTCGCCCCCGGCGTGGGTCGAAACGCCTCCGGCGTTGGCCGAAACGTCTCCCGCGCGGGGCGCGACCGGGCCGGCCCGGTCCTCCCCGGCGGCGCGCGGCCCCTGCTCGGCGCTCCCCACCCCTGCCCCCCTCGTCCGGAGGAAACACCATCTCACCGGGGGTGCGCCGGGCGGTATCCCTGACGCCGGATCGCCCGAGGGGTGGACATCCCCTAGGGGTTGGTCAGCACTGCGGCCCAGGGGTCTTTCGTCCCGGCGGAGGAGGCCGAAAGTCCGTGCGGGTCCTTAACTGATTCATACGAGCGGGGCCCGGGGGGTGGGGTTAACCCCCCGGTGGATACGGCGATGGGCACCAGCGCGCCGACCACCCCCCGCCGCGCAGACTTCGAGGCGGCGACGCGCGTACGCGGGCGGACACGGCCACACAGCACCACGAACAGGGGAGAAGACCGTGACATCGGCGATGACCGAAACCAGGCACGGGGACATCGGCGGCCACGGCGCCGTCGCCGCCCGAGCGCGCGAGGTCGTCAAGGCCTACGGATCCGGCGAGACCCGTGTCGTCGCCCTCGACTCGGTGGACGTGGACATCCACCGGGGGCAGTTCACCGCGATCATGGGCCCCTCCGGCTCCGGCAAGTCCACGCTGATGCACTGCCTGGCGGGGCTGGACACCGTGACGAGCGGCCGGATCCACCTCGACGACACCGAGATCACCGGCCTGAAGGACAAGAAGCTCACGCAGCTGCGCCGGGACAAGATCGGCTTCATCTTCCAGGCCTTCAACCTGCTGCCGACGCTGAACGCCCTGGAGAACATCACGCTCCCCATGGACATCGCCGGCCGCAAGCCCGACCCGCAGTGGCTGGAGCGGGTCGTGGAGACCGTCGGCCTCGCGGGCCGACTCAAGCACCGCCCCACCGAGCTGTCCGGCGGTCAGCAGCAGCGCGTGGCCGTCGCCCGCGCCCTCGCCGCCCGTCCGGCGATCATCTTCGGTGACGAGCCGACCGGCAACCTCGACTCCCGCGCCGGCGCCGAAGTCCTCGGCTTCCTGCGCCAGTCGGTGGATTCCCTCGGTCAGACCATCGTCATGGTCACGCACGATCCGGTCGCCGCCTCGTACGCCGACCGCGTCATCTTCCTCGCCGACGGCCGCATCGTCGACGAGATGTACGCCCCCTCCGCCGACCAGGTCCTGGACCGGATGAAGGACTTCGACGCGCGCGGGCGGACGTCGTGACCGTCATGAAGACCGCGCGACGCAACTTCGTCGCGCACAAGGGCCGGATGGCGCTCTCCGCCATCGCCGTCATGCTGTCCGTCGCCTTCGTCTGCGGCACCCTGGTCTTCTCGGACACGATGTCCGCGACCTTCGACAAGCTCTTCGCGGTCACCAGCTCCGACGTCACCGTCAGCCCCAAGCAGGCCGAGGTCGGGGAGGAGATACCCGACACCGGCAAGCCCGAGACGCTCGACGGCGCCGTCGTCGCCAAGGCCGCGGGCGCCCAGGGCGTGCGCTCCGCCGAGGGCGGGGTCATCTCCGCCGCCGTCACGGTCGTCAACTCCAAGAACGAGAACGTGGGCTCGACCACCGGCGCCCCGACCCTCGCGGGCAACTGGAGCGACTCCGAGCTGAAGTCCATGAAGATCACCTCAGGTCACGCCCCGCGCGGCCCGACCGACGTGATGATCGACAGTGATACGGCGAAGAAGCACCGCCTCGCCCTCGGCGACGAGCTGCGCACCATCACCTTCAGCGGCGACCTCCGCGCGAAGATCAGCGGCATCGCCACCTTCCAGGTGACCAACCCGGGCGCGACCCTCGTCTACTTCGACCTCCCGACCGCCCAGCAGAACCTGCTCGGCAGCCCCGGGACGTTCACCCACGTCAACGTCACCGCCAAGGACGGGGTGAGCGACGAGCAGCTCAAGCAGAGCGTCGCGAGCGCCCTCGGCGCCGGCCCCTACAAGCTCCAGACCGCCAAGGAGGCCGCGGACGCCAACCGCAAGGACGTCGGCGCCTTCCTGGACGTCCTGAAGTACGGGATGCTCGGCTTCGCCGGGATCGCCTTCCTCGTCGGCATCTTCCTCATCTTCAACACCTTCTCGATGCTGGTCGCCCAGCGCACCCGCGAGATCGGCCTGATGCGCGCCATCGGCGCCGACCGCCGGCAGATCAACCGATCCGTGCTGGTCGAGGCCTTCCTGCTCGGCGTCGTGGGCTCCCTCCTCGGCGTGGCGGCCGGTATCGGCCTGGCCGTCGGCCTGATGAAGCTCATGGGCCTGCTGGGCATGAAGATGTCCACCGGCGACCTGACGGTCATGTGGACGACCCCGGTCGCCGGCGTGGTCCTCGGCATCGTCGTCACCGTCGTCTCCGCCTACGTCCCGGGCCGCCGGGCCGGCAAGGTCTCCCCGATGGCCGCCCTGCGCGAATCCGGCATCACCGGGGACCGCAAGGCCGGTGTGATCCGCGCCGTCCTCGGCCTGGTCGTCACCGCCGTCGGCGGCGGAGGGCTGTTCCTCGCCGTGTCCGCCGACAAGGCCACCACCGGCTCGCTGTGGCTGGGCGTCGGCGTCCTGTTCACGCTGATCGGCTTCATCATGATCGGCCCGCTGCTCGCGGCCGGCGTGGTCCGCATGCTCGCCGGGATCGTCCTGCGGCCCTTCGGCTCCGTCGGCCGGCTCGCCGAACGCAACGCGCTGCGCAACCCGCGCCGCACCGGCGCCACCGCCGCCGCGCTGATGATCGGACTGGCGCTGGTCGCCTGCCTGTCGGTGGTCGGCTCCTCGATGGTGGCCTCCGCCACCGACGAACTCGACAAGTCGGTCGGCGCGGACTACATCGTCAGCTCCGAGACCGGCCAGCCGATCGTGGCGCAGGCCGAACAGGCGATGCGCGCCGGCGGGCGCCTCGACCACGTCACCGCCTACCGCGAGATCCCGGCCAGGATCACCGCGCCCGACGGGGCCGCCACCGAGGAGCGCCTGAGCGCCACCGACCCGACGTACGCCAAGGACCTCCGGCGCAAGGTGGTGGCCGGCGAGCACGCGGCGGCGTACGGGACGAACGCCATCTCCGTCGGCTCGCTCTACGCCGACGCCCACCGCGTCAAGGTCGGCGACGAGCTGAGCGTGGCCTTCACCGGCGGCAACACCGTCAAGCTGAAGGTCGCCGCGATCACCCTCGACGAGGGCAACATCGACAAGGGCGCCAAGTACATCAGCACCGCCCTCGCCCGGGCGAACGTCCCCGCCGACCGGCTGCCGCGCCCGTTCATGCTGCTGGCCTCCGCCAAGGACGGCCAGGCGGCGAGCGCGTACGAGGACGTCAAGAAGGCGCTGGCCGAGTACCCGCAGTACAAGGTCCGCAACCAGGCCGACTACAAGCAGGCCCTGAAGGACCAGGTCGGCCAGCTGCTGAACATCGTCTACGGGCTCCTCGGCCTCGCGATCATCGTCGCGGTGCTGGGCGTCGTGAACACCCTGGCCCTCTCGGTGGTCGAACGGACCCGCGAGATCGGCCTCATGCGGGCCATCGGCCTCTCCCGCCGGCAGCTGCGCCGCATGATCCGCCTGGAGTCGGTGGTCATCGCCCTCTTCGGCGCCCTGCTGGGCCTCGGACTGGGCATGGGCTGGGGCGCGAGCGCGCAGCGGCTGCTGGCCCTCGAAGGCCTGAAGGTGCTGGAGATCCCCTGGCCGACGATCCTCGCGGTGTTCGCGGGCTCGGCGCTGGTGGGTCTGTTCGCCGCACTGGTCCCGGCCTTCCGGGCGGGGCGGATGAACGTCCTGAACGCGATCGCGAGCGAGTAGCGGGGGTAGCGGCGCGTCGGACGGCACGAGCGGCCCCGGATCGTCCCCGTGGACGGTCCGGGGCCGCGCCGTGTTCGCCGTCCTCGGTCAGACTCGTTCGATCGGACCCGTTCGATCGGACCCGTTCGATCGGACCCGTTCGCTCAGACCCGTTCGAGCAGGACCACCCCGCCCGCCTCGCCCACCAGCGTGAACCGCGCCCCCGGGTGCTGTTTCGCGGCGTACTCGACGGGGTTCCCGGCCCAGCCGGTGGAGTTGTCGAAGGTCAGGAACGTCGGCAGGAGCCCCCGGGTGCCGCCGATCCAGAACACCCGGCAGCGCGAGGTCAGCCGGCTCAGCGCCGCGTTGTCGGCCTCCACCCGCACCCCGTCCGGGATCCGCGCGAGCAGCTCCTCCACGGCGGCCACCCGGGCCGGGGTCTCGTACAGGCTCCGCTCCCCGAGGCGGGACAGCGGCAGGCTGGTGGCGCTGAGCGCGAGCGCCGCCGCGAGGAGGGCGCCGGGCAGTTGGAGGGAGTAGGCGCGCAGCCACGGCCGGGTGCCGCGCCGGACGGTGTCGAGGGCGTCGGCCAGGGCGAGCGCGACGACCGGCATCAGGACGGCGCTGTAGTGCCAGTCGGTGGACCAGTAGTGCGGGTCCCCCGACAGGAAGCGCCAGCCGAGGGTCGGCGCGGCGACCAGCAGCAGCGGGGAGCGCAGCGCGAGCAGCCCGCTGGTGGGGACCAGCACCCAGGCGAGGGTGGTGAGTTTCGTGCCGAGGCCGCGCAGCGGGCCACCCGGTTGCTCCAGTTTGTCCCAGTACGGGTATCCCTCGGCGGCGAACGACGGGATCACGACGGTGAACACCAGGGCGGCCACCGCCACCCCCGCCACGGCCACCAGGGCCGCGAGGCGGGCGGCCCGCCGGTCGACGGCGCGGGCCCGCCAGGCCACCACCAGCGCCAACGCCGCCAGGGTGACGCCGAGGTCCTCCTTGACCAGCAGCAGCGGCGCCCCCCAGGCCAGCGCGGCCCGCCAGCGGCGCGCGAGGAGCGCCTCCAGGGCGAAGGCCAGCAGCGGCACCGCGAAGCAGATCTCGTGGAAGTCGAACTCGACGGCCCGCTGGACGCCCCAGGACAGTCCGTACGCCGCCCCGAGGGCGATGCCCCGGGCCTGCCCGAGGAGGCGGACCGAGGCCCGGGTGACGGGCAGGGCGGACAGCGCGAACAGGGCCGCCTGCACCACCAGGAGCGTGACGGGCGTCGGGAAGATCCGGTAGAGCGGCGCGATCAGGGCGACGACGGGGCTGAAGTGGTCGCCGAGGATGTGGAAGCCCGGCCCCTTCAGGTCGGCGATCGGCGCCCGGAGCCAGGCGTAGGAGCGCACCACCTGCTCGAAGATCCCGAGGTCCCAGGAGAACTCCTCCAGCCGCCGGTAGCGGGCCAGGGAGAGCGTCGCGTACGCGACGAACAGCACGGCCGTCAGCCCGTACGGGGCCAGGCGCGCGGCCCGCGGCGAGCGCGCCGCGCGCCCGGCCGCGTCCCGGAGCCGACGGGCCGCCGGGGACGGCGCGGAGCCCGCGGCCGGGGCGGCGGCGGGCTGCTCGGATGGCGGGGGTGTCCCGGCTATGGACATACGGACGGATTTTCGCACCCGAACGGGCGAGCCCCGCCCCACCCCGCACCCCGACCCGCCGCCCCCCGACCCCTCCGACCCGCCCCCGCCGCGCGCCGCCCCGCCCGGCGGTCCGAATCCTTCGCGCGCGCCCGACGGCCGCGTCGTAGGGTGGGAAACCCCGGCCCGTTCGACGTGTCGGGTGCTTCGCGTTGCCCCTCCGCACCCTTCCCCAGGATGGAAAGCCCCCTTCATGAGCCTGCACGGACTGCTCGACGCCGTCACCCGGGACCCGGCCCTCGCCGAGGCGGTCACCGCGGCCGGGGACGGCAACCGCATGCACGTGGACCTCGTCGGCCCGCCCGCCGCGCGGCCCTTCGCGATCGCCGCGCTGGCCGCCCGTACCGGGCGCACCGTCCTCGCGGTCACCGCCACCGGACGGGAGGCCGAGGACCTGGCCGCCGCGCTGCGCTCCCTGCTGCCCCCCGACGAGGTGGTGGACTACCCGTCCTGGGAGACGCTGCCGCACGAGCGGCTCAGCCCGCGCAGCGACACCGTCGGCCGGCGGATCGCGGTGCTGCGCCGGCTCGCGCACCCGAGCGCGGACGACCCGGCGGCGGGGCCGGTGTCGGTGGTGGTCGCGCCGATCCGTTCGGTGCTCCAGCCGCAGGTCAAGGGGCTCGGGGACCTGGTGCCGGTGAGCCTGCGGCAGCGGCAGAGCGTCGACCTCGGCGAGGTGACCGAGGCGCTGGCGGCGGCCGCGTACGCGCGCGTCGAGCTGGTCGAGAAGCGCGGCGAGTTCGCCGTGCGCGGCGGCATCCTCGACGTGTTCCCGCCGACCGAGGAGCACCCGCTGCGGGTGGAGTTCTGGGGCGACGAGGTCGAGGAGATCCGTTACTTCAAGGTCGCCGACCAGCGCTCTCTGGAGATCGCCGAGCACGGGCTGTGGGCGCCGCCCTGCCGTGAGCTGCTGCTGACCGACGAGGTCCGGCGGCGGGCCGCGGCCCTCGCCGAGGCCCATCCCGAGCTCGGCGAGCTGCTGCACAAGATCGCCGAGGGGATCGCGGTCGAGGGCATGGAGTCCCTGGCCCCCGTCCTCGTCGACGACATGGAACTGCTGATCGACGTCCTGCCCGCCGGGGCGATGGCCGTGGTCTGCGACCCCGAACGCGTCCGCACCCGGGCCGCCGACCTCGTCGCGACCTCGCAGGAGTTCCTGATGGCCTCCTGGGCGGCCACCGCCGGCGGCGGTGAGGCCCCCATCGACGTCGGCGCGGCCTCCCTGCGCGGGATCGCGGACGTACGGGAGCACGCGCGCGAGCTCGGCATGATGTGGTGGTCGGTCTCCCCGTTCGCCGCCGACGAGGTCGTGGGCGGAGACACTCTCAAGCTGGGCATGCACGCCCCCGAGGCCTACCGGGGCGACACCGCCCGCGCGCTCGCCGACACCAAGGGCTGGATCGCCGACGGCTGGCACACCGTCTACCTCACCGAGGGCCACGGCCCGGCCGCCCGTACCGTCGAGGTCCTCGGCGGCGAGGGCATCGCCGCCCGCCTGGAGGCCGACCTCCACACGCTGGAACCCTCGATCGTGCACGTCGCCTGCGGCTCGCTCGACAACGGCTTCGTGGACCCGGCCCTGCGCCTGGCCGTCCTCACCGAGACCGACCTGACCGGACAGCGCACCGCGACGAAGGACCTCGGCCGGATGCCGACCCGACGCCGCAAGTCCATCGACCCCCTCACCCTGGAGGTCGGCGACTACATCGTCCACGAGCAGCACGGCGTCGGCCGCTACATCGAGATGGTGCAGCGCACCGTGCAGGGCGCCACCCGCGAGTACCTCCTCGTCGAGTACGCCCCCGCCAAGCGCGGCCAGCCCGGCGACCGCCTCTACATCCCCACCGATCAGCTGGAGCAGGTCACCAAGTACGTCGGCGGCGAGGCCCCGACCCTGCACCGGCTCGGCGGCGCCGACTGGACGAAGACCAAGGCGCGGGCGAAGAAGGCCGTCAAGGAGATCGCCGCCGACCTCATCAAGCTCTACAGCGCGCGCATGGCCGCCCCCGGCCACACCTTCGGCCCCGACACGCCCTGGCAGCGCGAGCTGGAGGACGCCTTCCCGTACGCGGAGACCCCCGACCAGCTCACCACCATCGCCGAGGTCAAGGAGGACATGGAGAAGTCCGTCCCCATGGACCGGCTGATCTGCGGCGACGTCGGCTACGGCAAGACCGAGATCGCGGTCCGGGCGGCGTTCAAGGCCGTGCAGGACGGCAAGCAGGTCGCCGTCCTCGTCCCGACGACGCTGCTCGTGCAGCAGCACTTCGGGACCTTCTCCGAGCGCTACAGCCAGTTCCCGGTCAACGTGAAGGCGCTGTCGCGCTTCCAGAGCGACACCGAGTCCAAGGCCACCCTGGAGGGGTTGAAGGAGGGCTCGGTCGACGTGGTCATCGGCACGCACCGGCTCTTCTCGCAGGAGACGAAGTTCAAGGACCTGGGCCTGGTCATCGTCGACGAGGAACAGCGGTTCGGCGTCGAACACAAGGAGCAGCTGAAGAAGCTGCGCGCCAACGTGGACGTCCTGACCATGTCCGCGACGCCGATCCCGCGCACCCTGGAGATGGCGGTCACCGGCATCCGCGAGATGTCGACCATCACCACCCCGCCGGAGGAGCGCCACCCGGTGCTCACCTTCGTCGGCCCCTACGAGGAGAAGCAGATCGGCGCCGCGATCCGCCGCGAACTGCTGCGCGAGGGGCAGTGCTTCTACATCCACAACCGGGTCGAGTCCATCGACCGGGCCGCCGCCAAGCTGCGCGAGATCGTGCCCGAGGCGCGGATCGCGACCGCGCACGGGCAGATGTCCGAACAGGCCCTGGAACAGGTCGTCGTGGACTTCTGGGAGAAGAAGTTCGACGTGCTCGTCTCCACGACGATCGTCGAGTCCGGCATCGACATCTCCAACGCCAACACCCTCATCGTGGAGCGCGGCGACAACTTCGGCCTCTCCCAGCTCCACCAGCTGCGCGGCCGTGTCGGGCGAGGCCGCGAGCGCGGGTACGCGTACTTCCTGTACCCGCCGGAGAAGCCGCTGACCGAGACCGCGCACGAGCGGCTCGCCACGATCGCCCAGCACACCGAGATGGGCGCCGGCATGTACGTGGCCATGAAGGACCTGGAGATCCGCGGCGCGGGCAACCTGCTCGGCGGCGAGCAGTCCGGCCACATCGCGGGCGTCGGCTTCGACCTGTACATCCGGATGGTCGGCGAGGCGGTGGCCGACTACCGGGCCGCCGTCGAGGGAGGAGTGGAGGAGGAGCCGCCGCTGGAGGTGAAGATCGAGCTGCCGGTCGACGCGCACGTCCCCCACGACTACGCGCCCGGCGAGCGGCTGCGCCTCCAGGCGTACCGCTCCATCGCCTCCGCGAACTCCGAGGCCGACATCCTGGCCGTACGGGAGGAACTCACCGACCGCTACGGAAAGCTGCCGGAGCCCGTGGAGAACCTGCTGCTGGTGGCGGGCCTGCGGATGCTCGCGCGGGCCTGCGGGGTCGGCGACATCACCCTCCAGGGGCCGAACATCCGCTTCGGCCCGGTGGAGTTGCGCGAGTCGCAGGAGCTGCGCCTGAAGCGGCTCTACCCGGGAACGGTCCTCAAGCCGGCCACCTCGCAGGTGCTGGTGCCGCGCCCGAAGACCGCCCGCGTCGGCGGCAAGCCCCTGGTCGGCCGCGAACTCCTCGCCTGGACCGGCGAGTTCCTGACGACGATCCTGGGCTCGTAGCCGCCCGGTGTGGCCGCCCGCGTTCCGGCGCGGGCGGTCACGAGGCCGGGCGGGACGGGGTCAGGACTTCTTCCAGACGGCGCAGCCCGTGGTCTTGAAGTAGCCGTCGCCGGCGGCGATGGTGACGACCGCCGCGCCCTCGGGGTTCTCGTTGGAGATGATCGAGTCGACGCCGTGGGCGGCGTCCTTGGACCGCTCCCAGTAGCAGCCCGCCGAGCCCTCGGCGGGGCCCGTCGACTTGTAGGTGCCGGGGGCGATGTCCAGGCCCACCTTGAACATGCCGCCGTCGGCGGGGATCTCGACCTTGGGGGAGCCGCCCGTGGCCTTCGGGTCGACGGCCTCCCAGTCCTTGCAGCCGTTGGACTTGAAGACCTTGTCGGACGCGGCGATGGTCACGTAGCTCGCGCCCGTCACGTTGTCGTTCGAGATGATCGATTCGAGCTCGCCGGAGGAGTCCTTGAGGCGCTCCCAGTAGCAGCCCATGCCCTTGTTGCCGGTGGTGCGGTAGGTGCCGGGCTTGACGTCCGAGCCCACCTGGAAGGTTCCGCTGCCCTTGATCGCGACCTGCTTCTTCTCCTCGGCCGGCTTGGAGCTCTGACCGCCCTCGCTCGGCTTCGCGCTGCCCGCGCTCGCGGACCCGCCGGCGGGGGAGGAGGCGGCCGGCTTCCCGCCGTCGTCGCTCTTCTTGCCGTCCGTCGTGGTCGTGCCCGTGCCGCCGCACGCTCCCACCAGTGCCAGCGTGAGGACGGCGCCGCAGCCGGTGAGGACCTTGTGGCGGGCGATCCAACCGGTGCGCGGGGTGGGGGACTGGGACATGGGAGTACTCCTGTTCCTGCCGTGTGCGGGGCCCCGCTGGGCCGCGCGGCGCTCGTCGTGCTGACGCGGTGCTTGACGTGGATCATCACAACAGACGCTGTGAACCGAGTCAACCAAGTTCACAGGATTTCTTGGATTCACGCTGTGAAGCGATCTCGTGCTTGTGTACGGGTATGCTCCCGTCATGCAGGAGGACAGCGCGGCCACCGCCGCCGCAGGGAACACCGTCGAAGTCACCGCCGAGCGCACCGCCGAGGTCACCGCCGCCGGCATCGCCCGCCTGGCCGGCGTCGGACGCGCCGCCGTCAGCAACTGGCGGCGCAGACACCCCGACTTCCCCAAGCCCGTCGGCGGCACCGAGACCAGCCCCTCCTTCGCCCTGTCCGACGTCGAGAACTGGCTGCGCGCCCAGGGCAAGCTCGCCGAGGTCCCCCTGCGCGAACGCGTCTGGCAGCAGGTCGCCTCCCACCCCGGCGGAGCCGTCGCCGCGCTCGTCGACGTCGGCGCCGCACTGCTCCTCGTACGCGACCGGCCCGCCCGGTGGTTGGAGCTCACCGCCGGCTCCGACGAACGGATGGCCGCGCTGCTGCCCGACGCCACCGCCGAGGTGCTCGACCACCGCCTCGGCCCCGCCCACCCCCCGGCCCTCGGCCGCCGGCCCGGCGGCGCACCCGTCCCGCTCCTGCGCGCCGCCGCCGAACTCGCGGCCGGATACCGCGACGACGGCGCCCGCAAGGCCTTCGAGTTCCTCCTCGGCCGCCACCTCGACGCCAATCCCCGGCAGTACACCCTCACCCCCGACGGCTGCGCCGCCCTGATGGCGGCCCTCGCCGGACCCGGCGTACGCACCGCCCTCGACCCCGCCTGCGGCACCGGCGGCCTGCTCCGCGCCCTGGACGGGGCCGACGCCCTCCACGCCGAGGACGTGTCGCCCGAACTGGCCGCGCTCGCCGCCCTGCGCCTGGCCCTGCACGGATCCGCCCGGGTCCGCGCCGCCGCCGCCGACAGCCTGCGCGCCGACACCTTCGCGGGCCTCGCCGTCGACGCCGTCCTGTGCCACCCCCCGTTCAACGAACGCGCCTGGGGCCACGAGGAACTGGCCTACGACCCCCGCTGGGAGTACGGCCTGCCCGCCCGCACCGAATCCGAACTCGCCTGGGTCCAACACGCCCTGGCCCACCTGCGCGAGGGCGGCACCGCCGTGCTGCTCATGCCGCCCGCCGTCGCCGCCCGCCGCTCCGGCCGCCGCATCCGCGCCGACCTGCTGCGCCGGGGCGCCCTGCGGGCCGTCGTCTCGCTCCCCGCCGGCGCGGCGCCGCCGTACGGGATCCCGCTCCAGCTGTGGGTGCTGCGCCGGCCCGCCGGCCCCGCGCCCGCAGGGTTGCTGCTCGTGGACACCGCCGGCCTGGTGCCCGAGGGGCAGGGGCAGGGGCAGCCCCGGGGCGCGTGGCCCGCCGTGCACGACGCGGTACTGGCCGCCTGGACCGCGTACGACCGCACCGGCGCGACCGACGAGGTGCCCGGCGTGAGCCGGGTCGTGCCCGTCGTGGAGCTGCTGGACGACGAGGTCGACCTCACCCCCGCCCGCCACCTGCCGCCGCCCGGCGCCGGCGGCGGCCTCGCCGAACTGACCGCCGTACGCGAACGGCTCGACGAGACCCTCTCCCGCGCGGCCCGTCTCACCCCGCCCACCGCCGCCCCCGCCGACGGGTCCGCCGCCCGCACGCCGCAGACCACCATCGGCGAACTCGCCCGCGCCGGCGCCCTGCTGCTGCGCGCCGGCACCGCCACCGCCACCGCGTCCGGCGCGGACGGCGGCGAACTGCCCCTGCTCACCGAACACGACGTCCACTCCGGCGGCCCGCCCTCCGCCACGACCACCCCGGCCGGCCCGACGGCCGGCGCCGAGGAGCCGATCGTGGTCGAACCCGGCGACGTCGTCGTCCCCGTCGTCGGCGCCGTCGGCATCGCCCGCGTCGTCACCGCCGATCCGGCGAGCGGCGCCGGCGCCGTCCTCGGCCGCAACCTCCAACTCCTGCGCCCCGACCCGGCCGCGCTCGACCCCTGGTTCCTCGCCGGCTTCCTGCGCGGCACCGCCAACACCCGCCGCGCCAGCAGCCACGCCTCCACCGCCACCCGGCTCGACGTACGGCGCCTGCGGCTGCCCCGCCTCGCGCCGGCCGAACAGCGCCGCTACGGGGCCCGCTTCCGCGCGCTCGCCGAGTTCGAGGACGTACTGCGGCAGGCGGGACGGCTCGGGGAACAGCTCGTCCAAGGCCTGTACGACGGGCTCTCCGACGGCTCCGTCACTCCCGACTGAGGTGCCCCGGGCGGGCGGATACTGCGACCTCGCAACGGTTGCGCGCATCCCCTCACAAACGGCCGGAAAGGCTGTATACGCTCAGGGCGTCGACCCTTTTCCGTACGCCCCGTCAGGAGCAGCGATGCACGCCCCCGGCCTCCCGCCGCAGCAAGGCCCTCACGGCCACCGGCCCTTGTCCGGGGCGGCGTTGACGCTGCGCGTGGTGTTCACGGCGCTGCCCGTGCTCACCTGCGGCTTCTTCGCCTGGGGCGCGCTGCTGCGGCTGGCGCTGCTCACCCGCAGGGCGCGCGACTGGGCGCTGTTGGTGCTGAGCGGGGCGCTGTCGATCCTCTGGATCGTCTTCATCGAGCTCGACCCGACGGCCGAGACCAACGGCTGGCAGGGCAACGTCGGCGCCGGTGGCTCGATCTTCACGGGCTTCGCGGTCTGCGTCTACTACCTCGTGTCCGACATCCGTCACCACGAGGCGAAGGCCGCCGCTGCCGCCCTGACCCCGGCCGCGCCCTGGTACCCGGGGCCGCAGGGCTTGTACACGCAGCAGCCGCAGCAGTCGGTGCCCCAGCCGCAGCACCAGCCCCTGCCGTCCCAGCAGACCATGCCGTCCTACGGCTACCCGCAGGCGCCGCAGAGCCCGCAGCCGCAGCAGGCGCAGCAGCCTCCGCAGCCCCAACAGCCCGCCCCGCAGCACCAGCAGCCGACCCCGCCCCCGCGCCTCGGGCAGGTCCGCGCCGAGCTGGACGAGCTGAGCGAGCTGCTGCGCCAACAGAACCCGGACCGTCCCCCGCAGCCCCCGCGGCCCGGTGGCCCGTACCAGGACCCGAACAGCACGGCGATCCAGGACCCGGGCCGGTGAGCCACTCGGAACGCCTGATCGGCGAGCGCTACCAGCTCGCCACCATCCTCGGCCAGGGCGGCATGGGCCAGGTGTGGACGGCCTACGACCGGCGCCTGGACCGTCGCGTCGCCGTCAAGCTGCTGCGCCCCGACAAGGTCGCCGGCCCCGGCACCGTCGCCGAGGAACTGCGCCGCCGCTTCGTGCGCGAATGCCGCGTCACCGCGCAGGTGGACCACCCGGGCCTGGTCACCGTCCACGACGCGGGCAGCGACGGCGACGAACTGTTCCTGGTCATGGGCTACGTCGAGGGCTCCGACCTGGCCGACCACCTCGCCGAACACGACCCCTACCCCTGGCCGTGGGCCGTCGCGGTGGTGGCGCAGCTGTGCGCCGTGCTGTCGGCCGTGCACGCGGTGCCGATCGTGCACCGCGACCTGAAGCCCCGCAACGTGATGATCCGCCCCGACGGCACCGTGCTGGTCCTCGACCTCGGCGTCGCCTCCGTCATGGACACCGACACCACCCGCCTCACCAGCACCGGATCCCCCATCGGCAGCCCGGCCTACATGGCGCCCGAGCAGGCCATGGGCGGCGCGGTCGGCCCGTACACCGACCTGTACGCCCTCGGCGTGCTGCTCTACGAACTCCTCAGCGGCAACGTCCCCTTCGCCGGCTCCACCGCCCTCGGGGTGCTGCACCGCCACCTGTACGAGCCCCCGCTCCCGGTGCGCGGACAGCGCCCCGACATCCCGCCGGAGCTGGAGGCGCTGCTGCTGCGCCTCCTCGCGAAGGACCCGCAGGACCGCCCCGCCTCCGCGCAGGAGGTCTACGAGGCCCTCGCGCCGATGCTCCCGACGCGCGGCAGCCGGCTCCCGACCGGCCCCCTCGACCCGACCCGGCCCTTCCTGCGCCCCCAGGCCCCCTGGCCCGACCGGGCCGCGGCCGTGCCGCCCCGGCCGACCGCGCCCCCGGCGCCGGCCCGGCCGGACATCCCGGGCGCGGTCGACGAGGCCCGCAAGCTCCTCGACCAGGGCCAGCTGACCCGCGCCGTGGACATCCTCGGCGGGATCCTCCCGGCGGCGGCCGCCGAGCACGGGGAGCACTCACCCGTGGTCCGCAGCCTGCGCAAGCAGTACGCCGCCACGCTGATGGACGACGGACAGTACCGCCGCGCCCTGCCGGAACTGCGGCGCCTGGCGCAGGAGTTCCCCGCGGGCGACCCGCAGGCGCTGCGCTTCCGCTACGACGCCGCCCAGTGCCTGGAGCAGCTCGGCGAACCGGCGGCGGCGCTCGCCGAGTACCGCTCGCTGCTGCCGCTGTTCGAGAACCACTACGCCAACCCGGACCCGGGCCTGCCGCTGGAGGTCCGCCGGCGGATCGCGCACCTGCTGCTCTCCCTCGGCGACCGCGCGGCGGCCCACGACACCCTGGTCCGCCTCCTGTTCGACGCGGACCGCCTGCACGGCCCCGGTCACCCCCTTCCGGTGGAGGTCCGGCGCACGTTGCAGTGGCTGGGTCAGGTGCGCTGACCCACCGCGCCCCGCGTCGGACCCACCGCGTCCCGCGTTCCACCCACCGCGTCCCGCGTTGCGGCCCGCCTGCGGATCACCGCGGGCGCCGCCATGGCCGCAAGGGCCAGCGCCGCCAAGGCCCCGCCCGCCACCAGCCCCGGCGGGCGGAACGAGCAGGTCACCGTGGTGGCGCGGCCGTCCAGGGGTACCGCCAGCAGGCCCAGGTGGGCCGAGGCGGGCCGCCCGTCGCAGCTCCAGCCCGCGACGGCCGGTACGGAGATCACCGCCGTGCCCGCGCCGCCGGCGGGCAGGGTGGCCCGTAGACCCGCGTCCGACACCGCGACCGACGTGGCGGCGGAGGCGCGCAGGGTCGACACCGCCCGCGCGAGCCGGTCCCGGTCCAGGCAGGCGAGCGTCCACGCCGCGGGCGCCGGCCGGTCGAAGACGAGCCGCGACGCGGGGCCGTGCGAAGGGCCCATCGGCTGGAGCGCCGCCCGGTTGCGCGGGACGTTGCCGTTCAGCCGCAGGGGCCGGCCGTCGGCGAGGCGGGCCGTGGCGTTGTACTCCGGGGCCCACAGGAAGGCGTCGGTCCCCGCCCGGCAGACGCCGGGGGCGAGCGGGTCCTCGTAGACCTTCGCGCCCAGCAGGAGTTCCTGGTTCGCGAAGGGGGAGTCCCCGTACGCGGGGGCCGGGCCCGCCGGGCGGACGGTGACCAGCGGCAGCGACGCGGAGCGCACGACCGTGCCGTCCGGCTTCAGCCGCGCCCCGACGGCGAACAGCGCGTCCGTCACCGGGTTGTCGAGGCTCTGCACGTTGCGCCCCCGGGAGGTCCAGCCCGCGCCGAGCGCCGCCATCGTGCGCGTGAACACGTCCGGGGTGTGACTGCTGTAGTACGCGCCGCCCTGACCGCCGAGCAGCATCGGATCGTTGCCGGACAGCGCGGGCCGCCCCGCGTCGGTGCGGTACGCGGGCCAGCCGTCGGCCTGCTCCAGCGCGTTGGCCCGCGCGGTGTGGGCGCGGCCCCAGGACGGGTAGTCGTCCAGTCCGGCGAGCTTGCCCTTGTGGCCGTGGGCCGTGGTCGCCGCGGCCTGCGCGACCAGGACGAGCCCGAGGACGGCCGCCGCCGGCCCCACCAGGCGAGGGCGGCGCAGCGCCCACCAGGCGCCGGCCGCGAGGACCAGCCCGCCGCAGAGCAGGACCGCCCCCCGCACCGTGGCCAGCGGGCTCGTCGCCGACCACAGCACCGCGACGGTGATCACGCCCGCGCCCGCCGCCAGGGCCCTGCGCCCCGGCGGGCCCGAGGCGAGTCCCGTCCAGGCGGCGATCAC
Organism: Streptomyces sp. RerS4; assembly: GCF_023515955.1. Classification (GTDB taxonomy): domain Bacteria; phylum Actinomycetota; class Actinomycetes; order Streptomycetales; family Streptomycetaceae; genus Streptomyces. The sequence goes on along the minus strand of NZ_CP097322.1, from coordinate 3,034,343 downwards.
CACGATCCCGGCCAGGACGAAGGTCTGCCGGTACGCGCTGCCGTTCGGCGTCGCGAAGACGTGCCAGGCCAGATGCGTCGGCGCCCACTGCAACGACAGGGCCACCGCCACCACCAGACCGGCCCACCACCAGCGCGTCCGCGCCGGCACCGCCCGGTGGAACGGCAGCGCCGCCACCAGCAGCAGCGTCCCCGTCCCCACGAACACGGCCGGGGAGTTGAAGGAGTACGTCGCCGGCATCAGCCGCGCGAACAGGTCCGCCCACGGCACCGGCCCGAACTGCCGCGACCACCCCGGATAGGCCTGCTTCGAACTCAGGAACAGCGGCACCAGCACCGGCGCCGCCAGGGCGATGCCCAGCAGGCAGGTCAGCGCCCCCCGCCCCACCACCCGGGCACGCTCGCGCGCCCCCTCCCGGGTCAGCACCACCCGCACCACCAGCACCAGCGCCGCGCCGAGCGTCGCCATGTACGCGGTGTAGAAGTTCGCCGTCCAGCAGACGGCCACCACCAGCACCCCGGTCACCGGCCGGCGCGTCCGCAGGGCCCACTCGCCGGTCAGGCACAGCAGCGGGAAGGCGATCAGCCCGTCCAGCCACATCGGGTTGTAGGCCGCCTCGATCACCGACCAGCCGCACAGCGCGTACGAGGCCCCGAGCAGCCCCGCCGCCCACCAGAGCCCCCGCCGCTGGGTGAGCAGCAGCCAGGCCATCGCGGCCGCCGCGGCGGTCATCTTGAGCACGGTGACGGCGTACACGGCGAGGTCGATGTCCTCGCGCGGGAACAGCGCCACCAGCACGGCGAACGGACTCGTCAGATACGTGCCCCAGTCGGGCAGGAAGCTGCTGCCGTAGCCGGACTGCCAGTTGAAGAGGAGCCCGCCCTCGGCCCGCCCGTGCAGCAGGTCCCACAGGTGCGCGTGGAAGGGCACGAACTGGTTGCCGAGGTCGTTGACGCTGCGGTGGCGCGAACCGTACGGGAACACGCGCGCGAGGGCGTCCCCGGCGCAGACGGCCACCGCCGTGACGAGCGCCGCGAGGAGCGGGCCGGACAGGCGCGACCGGAGCGTGGCCAGACGCGGGGCGAGACGCGTTGCGAGACGCCGGGGCCGGGCGGTGGAATCGGCCTGGCCGGCGCGCCGCGGGGAGAGCTGCGAAATCGACATGGTGGCCCGACGATGCCGGCAACGCGGGGCCCGGCGGTAGCCGGGGGGTGAACTCGCACCCCAACACCCCCGGAATCGTTGGTCGAACCGGTGGCCCGTACCACTCTGACCTCATACCATCGATCACCGCACGGCCTTGTGCACCGACGCACAATCTCCCGGCCCTGGAGGCTCCTTTGCACCGTCGCACAGCGCTCTCCGTCTCCGTCGCCCTCCTCGCGGCGGCCCCCCTGCTGACCGCCTGCTCCGCCGACACCCGCCCCGGCACCGCGGCCGTCGTCGGCGGTGAACGGATCACCACCTCCGCCCTCCAGGCCCAGGTCAACGACGTCCGCGCGGCGCAGAACCGTTCCGCGCAGGGCGCGCAGCTGATCGGGGCGACCGCCGGTCTGGAACGCCTCAAGCTCAACAAGATGATCCAGACCGCCGTCCTGGAGCGCGCCGCGAAGGACGCCGGGGTGAGCGTGAGCCCCAAGGAGATCGAGGACGTCCACAAGGCGCAGCTCGAACAGGCCGGCGACGAGAAGGCCCTGGCCGCGGCGGCGCTGGAGCAGGCGCAGCTCACGCCCGGCCAGATGGCCGCCGACACCCGCTTCAAGCTGCTGCGCGACAAGCTCTTCGCGCACTACGGCAGTCAGGACAAGGCCCTCGTCAAGCTGGGCGAGGCGGCGAAGGCCCTGCACATCGAGGTCAACCCGCGCTACGGCCACTGGGACGCCCGGCAGATCCTCCTGGGCGACCAGCAGACCCCGTGGATCACCCAGCGGAGCCGGCCCGAGCAGGCCGTACCCGCCGGAGCCTGACGCCGCCGGCCGGAGGTAGGTTCGGAGGGTGACCGACCACACCGCCGAACCCGCCGCCGCCGAACCCGCCGCGACCCCCGACGCCCCCGCCGCCGCGACCCCCGACGGGGGCACGGGCCGCATCGTCCTGCTGACCGCCAGCCACCGGGTCGCCCCCGGTCTGCTGTCCTGGCCGGCCTGGCGGACCCTGCACGCCGCGGACCGGGTCCTGTGCGCCGACGCGGACCACCCGCAGCTGCCGTACCTGCGCGAGGCGGGGGTGGAGGTGGCGCACGAGGCCCCCGACGCGCACGCGCTCGTCGAAGCCTGCGCCGGAGGCCGCACCATCGTGGTGATCCCGGGCGGCGAGGGCGACCGGCGCCTGACCGACGGCCTGGCCCGCCTCGCGGGCTCCGGCCGCGTCGACATGCCCGATCTGGAACTGCTGCCCGGCTCCTACGACCTGCCCGGTGCCCGGCTGCTCGACCTGGTCCAGGTGATGGACCGGGTGCGCCGCGAATGCCCGTGGACCTCGCGCCAGACGCACGAGGGCCTGGTGAAGTACGCCATCGAGGAGGCGTACGAGCTGGTCGAGGCCATCGAGGACGGCGACCGGGCGGCGCTGCGCGAGGAGCTGGGCGACGTCCTGCTCCAGGTGGTCTTCCACGCGCGCATCGCGCAGGAGGGCGCCCCGATACGGGGCACGACGGACGAGATCGACGCCGACGCCGACGCCGACGCCGACGCCGATGACCATGACGATGACGACGCCGCCGACCGCGCGCCCTTCTCCATCGACGATGTCGCCGGCGACCTGGTCGCCAAGCTGATCCACCGCCACCCGCACGTCTTCGGGGACGCCGAGGCCGAGTCCCCGGAGGACGTCAGCGCCCACTGGCAGGCCACCAAGGCCGTCGAGAAGCGGCGGGAGTCGGTCACCGACGGCGTCCCGCCCGCCCAGCCCGCCCTCGCGCTCGCGGCGAAGCTGGCCGGCCGCGTCCGCTCGGGCGCGGTGGAGGTGGACCTGCCCCGGGGCGAGGGCGTCGGGTACGAGCTGCTGGCGCTGGCGGCGCGCGCCGAGCGGGAGGGGATCGACCCCGAGACCGCGCTGCGTGCCGCGGCCCGCGTCTACCGGGACGCGATCCGCGCGGCGGAGGGCGTCGGCCGCTGACGTGAGTCAGGGCCGCGGGTCGCGGGCCGAGGGGTTGTGCCACTGGGGGGCGGGGCGGTTCAGGAACCATTCGCCGAAGCCCAGCGGCCGGCCCCGTTCGGGGCCGACGGCGGGGAGGGCGTCGTAGAAGAGGCGCTCGGGGCGGGCGCCGAGTTCCTCCAGGAGGTGGGCCGTCTCCTCGACGAACTGCGGGGGCCCGCTCAGGTGGACGTCCTGCTCGCGCCACAGGCCCCGGTTGCCGAGCGCGGTCGCCAGCCGGTCGGTGGCCTCGTTGCGGTGCCGGCCGGGGGCGGGGGTGATGTAGGTGACGGCGAGCCGGTCGAGGCCGGCGGCGTACTCCTCGATCAGCGGCCGGTCGTAGAGGTGCGCGCCGTCGCGGGCGACGACGAAGAGGCGCACGTCGTGATCGGGAGGGCGTTGGACGAGGTCCTCCAGCATGGCCCGGATCGGCGCCCAACCCGTTCCGGCGGCGATGAGGGTGACGGGGCGGTCCTCGCGGCGCAGGGTCAGCCGCCCGCCGGGTGCGCCGAGCCGCAGCGTCTCGCCGGGTTGGATCTCGCCGACCAGGACGGTGCTGAGCCGGCCGCCCTCGATCCGGCTGACGTGGAGGTCGACGGTGCCGTCGCGGCGGGGCGCGTTGCCGAGGCAGTACGTGCGCCAGGTGGTCGGGACCCGGGCGCTGCTCACGCTCACGTACTGGCCCGGGAGATAGGGGAGCGGCGCGTGCGGGAGGAGGGTGAGGACGCCGATGTCGCGCCCGTAGCGGAGGTGTCGTATGACCTCCGCGTCCCACCAGGGCGGATCGGTGCTCGCGGCGGCGCCGGCGGTCATGGCGTCGGCGATCATCCCGTAGGCCTCCGTCCAGGCCTTCTCGACGGCCGGGGTCCACGCGGCGCCCGAGGTCTCGGCGAGCGCGGCGAAGAGGCTCGCGCCGACGGCGGCGTAGTGCTCGGGGCCGACGAGGTACTTGCGGTGGTCGCGGCCGAGGTCGCGTAGATAGGGGACGAGGGACTCGCTCTCCAGGTGTGCGACGACATGGGTCAGGGCGGCGAAGAGCCGGTCGCGTTGGCGCTCCATGTCCTCGGGGGACGCCGGGAAGAGGGCGCGTAGTTCGGGGTTGTGCCAGAAGAGGTGCGAGTAGAAGAACTTGACGGCGTGCTCGGCCCGTCGCTCCACCACCGCGAAACTGCTTTTCAAGATCCTCACGTCCACAAAACGGAAAGTAGGAGCGTCGGAGAAGCTGAGGTCAAGTCATGTCCGATTTACGGACAGCCGCGACGAACCACCCATACCGGGTCGGCGGCGCTGGGCGGGATACCGTCGTCGGGTGCACGAGCAGACCTCCGCGAACCAGCCCGCCGACCCCGCCGACCCCGAGGCGCCCGGCGCCCCGCAGGGCCCGACCCTCTTCGACTGGGAGTTCGCCACCGACCCCTACCCGGCCTACGCCTGGCTGCGCGAGCACTCCCCGGTGCACCGCACCAAGCTCCCCAGCGGGGTCGAGGCCTGGCTCGTGACCCGGTACGCCGACGCCCGCCAGGCCCTCGCGGACCAGCGCCTGAGCAAGAACCCGGCACACCACGCGGAGCCGGCCCACGCCAAGGGCAAGACCGGGATTCCGGGGGAACGCAAGGCGGAGCTGATGACGCATCTGCTGAACATCGACCCGCCGGACCACACCCGACTGCGGCGGCTGGTGTCCAAGGCGTTCACCCCGCGCCGCGTCGCCGAGTTCACCCCGCGCGTGCAGGAACTGACCGACCACCTCATCGACGGCTTCTGCGCGAAGGGGGAGGCGGACCTCATCCACGAGTTCGCCTTCCCGCTCCCCATCTACGCCATCTGCGAGATGCTCGGCGTACCGCGCGAGGACCAGGACGACTTCCGGGACTGGGCGGGCATGATGATCCGCCACGGCGGCGGGCCGCGCGGCGGCGTCGCCCGTTCCGTGAAGCAGATGCGCACCTACCTCGGGGAATTGATCCACCGCAAGCGGGACGATCTGGGCAATGACCTCATCTCGGACCTGATCCGCGCCAGCGACCACGGGGACCACCTGACGGAGGCCGAGGCCACCGCCATGGCCTTCATCCTCCTCTTCGCCGGCTTCGAGACGACCGTCAACCTCATCGGCAACGGCGTCCACTCGCTCTTCATGAACCCGCTCCAGCGCGAGCGCCTCCAGGCCGCCCTCGCCGCCGGCGAACGCGCCCTGCTGGAAACCGGAATCGAGGAGCTGCTGCGCTACGACGGCCCGGTGGAGCTCGCCACGTGGCGGTTCGCCACCGAACCGCTGACCCTCGGCGGTTGCCGCATCGAGACGGGCGACCCGGTGCTGGTGGTCCTCGCGGCGGCCGACCGCGACCCCGAACGGTTCGCCGACCCGGACACCCTGGACCTCTCCCGAAGTGACAATCAGCACCTTGGATACGGGCACGGAATCCACTATTGCCTGGGCGCCCCGCTGGCCCGTCTCGAAGGGCAGACGGCGTTGGCGACTTTGCTGACGCGTCTGCCGGATCTGGAACTTGCCATTCCCCCCGCGGACCTGCGCTGGCGCGGCGGACTGATCATGCGTGGCCTGCGCACCCTTCCGGTTCGCTTCACACCCCGAAACGGATGAGCGGCGCGAGCGGGACCTGACGGAGGCCGGAGCGGGGCGCCGGCGGAACGGCGGCTGACCGGTAGTCAGTCGCCCCTCGAACTTGTGACATCCGTTCGAGGGCGGCTAGGTTCTGCCGTTACCCCGCCGTTATGCGAAAGGTGCATCCTCATGCTTCCCGGGAACGGCCGCCACAGACGCCCCCGCCAGGTACCCGCACTCGTGGTCACCGCCGGAGTCACAGGCTCCGCTCTGGCCCTGCCACTGCTCGCCGCCACGAACGCGAGCGCCGCCGACACCGCCACGTGGGACAAGGTCGCCGACTGCGAGAGCGGCGGCACCTGGAGCGCGAACTCCGGCAGTGGAGCCTACGGAGGCCTCCAGTTCACGCTGGAGCAGTGGAAGAACGCGGGCGGACTCGCCTACGCGGAGCGCCCGGACCTCGCCAGCCGTTCCCAGCAGATAGCCGTCGCCGAGCGCGTGCTCGCCTCCCAGGGCCCGCAGGCGTGGCCGCTGTGCGCCGCCTCCGCCGGCCTGACCCAGAACGGCCCGGCCGCCGCCGTGGACCCGGGCGACGGGAAGACGCCCGGCCAGGTGGCTCCCACCCCGACCCGGCCCGACGACTCGGTGCCCGTCACCGGAACCGGCCGTACGCCCACCGACTTCGGCGCCCCGACCGCGCAGCCGGGCCGGGGCCCGCTGGCCCCGAGCCCGAGCGTGCTGCCGGACTACCCGCTGGGCCCCTCCAGCGGACTGCCCGTCATGCCCGAGCCGGACTACACGACGCAGCCGACCCTCCCGTCGGTTCCGCCCACCACCGCCCCCGGTACGCCGACCCTCCCCGGCACCCCGACCACCCCCGCCACCCCGACCGGCCCCGCGGACCCGTCGGCCCCGACCGGCACCCCGACGCCGACCGCCCCGGCCACCCCCGGTGCCACGCCCACCCCGGGCCTCACGCCCACGACCCCGGCCGCCGGGGCGACCGACGGCGCCGGCAAGCACCGCGGTCCGGCGGCGATCGAGCTCCCGGCCGCCCCTGGCGCCCCGTCAGCCACCCCCACCCCGACCTACACCGTGAAGGCGGGCGACAGCCTGACGGCCATCGCGGACGCCAATGGGCTCAAGGGGGGTTGGGACCAGCTGTATAAGGCCAATGAGCAGGTCATCGGCGGGGACGCGGACCTCATCAAGCCCGGCCAGAACCTGGATCTAACCAAGAAATAGGGGCAGTTCGGACACCCGTAAAGACTTGAATGTCCGTTATCGGCAAGTGAGACATGCGTCTCTTCCGGTCAACTGGCGTGTCTCGTTCCGGAACTTCCGCAAACCCGCCCCTCACCTGCGCAAACGCGCATTCCCGGAGGGCAAGTGGGCCGGTTTCTCCCCGAAATCGCACGTTGAACATCGGGGAGAGACCTGTCTACCTTCTGAATCGCTCGCCACCGCGAGCACCTTCGACCGCATCGCCGAATCCTGCCGGCGGACGGGGGGAACAGTCGTCGCGCAAGCGCCGAAGGCAGGAGCGGGGGAACCAAGGTAGGCGCCGGAACAGGCCGTCGTTCGACGGTTCTTGACCGGCTAGGGGTTAAGCCGTGCGCTCGACGCACGACCGGGCAACTCATCCGCCCGAACCCGACAGCTCACCTCGAAGGCGTCGGTGAGGAGAACCTCATGCTGCTTTCCGGCAAGGGCAAGCACCGTCGCGGCTCCAAGGCCGTCCGCATCGTCACGCTCGCCGGTGTCGCCGGTGTCGCCGTCGCGGCGCCGCTGATGACCGCGGGCGCCGCCAGCGCCGCCACCGCTTCCGAGTGGGACAAGGTCGCGCAGTGCGAGTCCGGCGGCAACTGGGCCATCAACACCGGCAACGGCTACTACGGCGGCCTGCAGTTCTCGTCCTCCACGTGGGCCGCGTACGGCGGCAAGGCGTACGCCTCGCAGGCCAACCAGGCCACGAAGGCGCAGCAGATAGCCATCGCCGAGAAGGTCCTCAAGGGCCAGGGCAAGGGCGCCTGGCCGCACTGCGGCGTCGGCCTGTCCAACTCCTCGTACAACGGCGGCGGGGCCACCACCCCGAGCAAGCCGTCGAAGCCGTCCACGCCGAAGAGCGAGACCTCGAAGCCGGCTCCGGCCAAGCCTTCCACCCCGAAGGCCGAGACGAAGCCCTCGAAGCCGTCCACCAAGCCGAGCACCCCGGCGCCGAAGCCGGTGACCCCGAAGTCCGAGTCCGGCTCGGGCGACGTGAAGATCGGCAACGGCTCGTACGTGGTCAAGGAGGGTGACACCCTCGGCACCATCGCCGCCGCCCACAACGTCAAGGGCGGCTGGGAGAAGCTCTTCGAGCTGAACAAGGACATCATCGACGACGCCGACCTGATCTTCCCGGGCCAGAAGCTGAAGATCGGCTGAATCCCGGTGTGACGACCGCCCCGCCGCCCGGCGCGCGAACCCCTCGCGCGCCGGGCGGCGGCATGTCCGGACCCCGGGATCGAGCCGGATCGAGCCGGATCGAGCCGGGATCGAGAGCCCCGTCAAAGGCTCTATGTCCGGGAAGCGGCGTATTCAGCCCCTTTTTCGTCCCAGGACCCGGGCAGTCGGCCGGTCGAGTGCCCGGAGCCGGTTAGGCTCTAGTCGGCAGGGCCGGCCCACGGCCCGACACGCCACCGCACACCCAGCGTCACATCCCAGAAGGAGATGCTCGTGCCGTCCATCGACGTCGTCGTAGCCCGGGAAATCCTGGACTCCCGAGGCAACCCCACGGTCGAGGTCGAGGTGGGCCTCGACGACGGCAGCACCGGCCGTGCTGCCGTTCCGTCCGGCGCCTCCACCGGTGCCTTCGAGGCCATCGAGCTCCGCGACGGTGACCCCGACCGTTACATGGGCAAGGGTGTCGAGAAGGCCGTCCTCGCCGTCATCGAGCAGATCGGCCCGGAGCTCGTCGGCTACGACGCCACCGAGCAGCGTCTGATCGACCAGGCCATGTTCGACCTGGACGCCACCGACAACAAGGCCTCCCTCGGCGCCAACGCCATCCTCGGCGTCTCGCTGGCCGTCGCGCACGCCGCGTCCGAGGCCTCGGACCTGCCGCTCTTCCGCTACCTCGGCGGCCCGAACGCGCACCTGCTGCCCGTTCCGATGATGAACATCCTCAACGGTGGGTCGCACGCCGACTCCAACGTGGACATCCAGGAGTTCATGATCGCCCCGATCGGCGCGGAGTCCTTCTCCGAGGCCCTCCGTTGGGGCGCCGAGGTCTACCACACCCTCAAGAAGGTCCTGCACACCAAGGGCCTCTCCACCGGTCTCGGTGACGAGGGCGGCTTCGCCCCGAACCTGGAGTCCAACCGCGCCGCGCTCGACCTCATCGTCGAGGCCATCAAGCAGGCCGGCTACACCCCGGGCAAGGACATCGCGCTCGCGCTCGACGTCGCCGCGTCCGAGTTCTACAAGGACGGCAAGTACGAGTTCGAGGGCCAGTCCCGCTCGGCCGCCGAGATGACCGACTACTACGCCGAGCTCGTCGAGGCGTACCCGCTGGTCTCCATCGAGGACCCGCTGTTCGAGGACGACTGGGCCGGCTGGAAGACCATCACCGACCGCCTGGGCTCCAAGGTCCAGATCGTCGGCGACGACCTCTTCGTCACCAACCCCGAGCGCCTGGCCCGCGGCATCGAGGAGGGCTCCGCGAACGCCCTGCTCGTCAAGGTCAACCAGATCGGTTCGCTGACCGAGACCCTCGACGCCGTCGAGATGGCCCAGCGCAACGGCTTCAAGTGCATGATGTCGCACCGCTCCGGCGAGACCGAGGACGTCACCATCGCCGACCTCGCCGTCGCCGTGAACTGCGGCCAGATCAAGACCGGCGCCCCGGCCCGCTCGGACCGCGTCGCCAAGTACAACCAGCTGCTGCGCATCGAGGAGATCCTCGACGACGCGGCCGTGTACGCGGGCCGCAGCGCCTTCCCGCGTTTCAAGGGCTGATCCACCGGCCCCGGGGCCTGGCTTCCCTGCGTCCCCGCACTCGGTCCCGTACCGTGTGCGGGGACGTATTGCGTAGCGCGCGCACAGGGGAGGCGGGACCATGGCCGGGAACCGGGATCGGTTCTCCACCTTCTCGACGGCGACCCGCCTGCGGCAACTCGGCGAGCGGACCGCCGCGCACGTCTACCGCTCGCAGTCGCGCCGGCACATCCGCCGCAGTCGGCTCACCGGCCGCGCGGCCCTGCTGGTCCTCGTCCTCTGTACGCTGGTCGTCGCCCTCGCGTATCCGATGCGCCAGTACGTCTCCCAGCGCTCGGAGATCGCGGACCAGCAGCGGGCCGCCGACGACGCGCGCAGACGCCTCGAACAGCTGCGCGACGAGAAGGCCCGCTGGCAGGACCCGGCCTACGCCGAGCAGCAGGCGCGCAAACACCTGCACTTCCTGCGCCCGGGGGAGATCGGCTACATCATGACCGACCCCGGCGCCGAGGCCGCGGAACACCGCCGCGCCGGACAGAGCGGGTCCGACCGCCCCTGGTACTCCAACGTCTGGGACGGCGTCGACAAGGCCGACCGCCCCGGCGACTGACCGCACCGGAGACCGACCGCACCGGAGACCGACCGGCCGACCGACGCGCACGCTCCGGCCCACCCACCCCGTACGACCGAACGAAGAGACTTCCTCCAGGCATGCAGACGCCCCCGCCCCAGACCGACCGGACCGAGCCCACCGACGCGGACATCGACGCGTTCCAGCAGCAGCTCGGCCGCCCCCCGCGCGGGCTGCGCGCCATCGCGCACCGCTGTCCCTGCGGTCAGCCGGACGTCGTCGAGACCGCCCCGCGGCTGCCCGACGGCACCCCCTTCCCGACGCTGTACTACCTGACGTGCCCGCGCGCGGCCTCCGCGATCGGCACGCTGGAGGCCAACGGCGTGATGAAGGAGATGCAGGCCCGCCTCGCCGAGGACCCGGAGCTGGCCGCCGCCTACCGGAAGGCCCACGAGGACTACATCCGGCGGCGCGACGCCATCGAGGTGCTCCAGGGCTTCCCGAGCGCCGGCGGCATGCCGGACCGCGTCAAGTGCCTGCACGTGCTGGTCGGCCACTCGCTGGCCGCGGGCCCCGGGGTGAACCCGTTCGGCGACGAGGCGCTCGCGATGCTGCCGGAGTGGTGGGCCAAGGGCGCCTGCGTCACGCCGTGCGCGGACAAGGCGGCGCAGCGCCCGGGTACGGACGCGGAGGCGGGCGCGTGACGCGGGTCGCGGGCATCGACTGCGGTACGAACTCCATCCGCCTGCTCGTCGCCGACTACGACGCCGCCACGGGTGAGCTCGTCGAGCTGGACCGACGGATGATCATCGTCCGACTGGGTCAGGGTGTCGACAAGACCGGCCGGCTGGCTCCGGAGGCCCTGGAGCGCACCTTCGCGGCCTGCCGCGAGTACGCGGTGGTGATCAAGGAGCTGGGCGCCGAGCGGCTGCGCTTCGTGGCCACCTCGGCCTCCCGCGACGCCGAGAACCGCGACGCATTCGTGCGCGGCGTCGTGGAGATCCTGGGCGTCGAGCCCGAGGTGATCTCGGGGGACCAGGAGGCGGAGTTCTCCTTCGTCGGCGCCACCAAGGAGCTCGTCGGCGCCGACCACCTGGAGCAGCCGTTCCTGGTGGTGGACATCGGCGGCGGCTCCACCGAGTTCGTCGTCGGCGACACACACGTCCGGGCGGCCCGCTCCGTGGACGTGGGCTGTGTCCGCATGACCGAACGCCACCTGGTCGTGGACGGGGTCGTCACGGACCCGCCGACCGAGGCGCAGATCGCCGCCATGCGCGCCGACATCGAGGCGGCCCTGGACCTCGCGGCCGAGACGGTCCCGCTGGAGGAGGCCCGCACCCTGGTCGGCCTCGCCGGCTCGGTCACCACGGTGGCCGGCATCGCGCTGGGCCTGCCCGCGTACGAGAGCGAGGCGATCCACCACTCCCGGATCTCCTACGACCAGGTCCGCGCGATCAGCGAGCGGATGCTGACCTCCACCCACGCCGAGCGCGCCGCGATCCCGGTGATGCACCCGGGCCGGGTGGACGTGATCGGCGCCGGGGCCCTGGTCCTGCTGGCCATCATGGAACGCGTCGGCGCCCGCGAGGTCGTCGTCTCCGAACACGACATCCTCGACGGCATCGCCATCAAAACCGCCGAAGAGGCCGTGGCCGATCAGCGGCGGTCCTGACCGGTTCACCCAGAGGAACAGCGGCGCCCCGGACCCCGGAGCGCCGCTGCGCCGTTTCGCCCGGCGGTGCAAGGGGCTGGTCCGGGGGCTGAGTGGGGGTGGATCGGGGGTGGACGGGGTCTGAGGGGAGGCTCGTTCGGGGCCGAAAGTCCTCTCGTCCGAACGAACTTCGTGAAGTTCTTCACAAGGAAAAGACGTCCGGCGGGTCAACGGAAGGGCCGTTCCGGCCCCTTCCGGGGGTCAGAGGGCCGTTTCGGCGCTCAATTGTGCGATGAACGGAGGCTGCGGGTTTCGTATCGGAGGTAAGGACGAACCTCCGCGGTCGACTCCGTTTCAGGCCTACGGGCCAGTTCAGACCGGGTGAACAACGACTCCCGTCGCACCGTGGTTCCCGTCGTGCGTCATGATCTGGGTCACGTGGGCGGCGGAGTGTAGCAGAGACCTCACAGCACCTTGTGAAGGGGCTCACGAGCATCACCCCTGAGGGTGCTGGATACTCATTCCATGAGCACCACGGAGCGTCCCAGGATCCTCGTTGTAGGAGGTGGGTACGTAGGCCTGTACGCAGCCAAGCGCATCATGAAGAAGATGCGCTACGGCGAGGCGACCGTCACGGTCGTCGACCCGCGCTCGTACATGACCTACCAGCCCTTCCTCCCCGAAGTGGCCGCAGGCAGCATCTCGCCTCGGCACGTCGTCGTCCCGCTGCGACGCGTGCTGCCCAAGGCTGAGGTTCTCACCGGCCGGGTCACGACCATCGACCAGGACCGCAAGGTCGCCGTCGTCACGCCGCTGGTCGGCGAGGCGTACGAGCTGCCCTTCGACTACCTGGTGATCGCGCTCGGCGCCGTCTCCCGCACCTTCCCGATCCCCGGCCTCGCCGAACAGGGCATTGGCATGAAGGGCGTCGAAGAGGGCATCGGCCTGCGCAACCACGTGCTGGAGCAGCTCGACAAGGCCGAGTCCACGACGGACGAGAACGTCCGCCGCAAGGCCCTCACCTTCGTTTTCGTCGGCGGCGGCTTCGCCGGCGCCGAGACGATCGGCGAGGTCGAGGACATGGCCCGCGACGCCGCGAAGTACTACTCCACGATCAAGCGCGAGGACATGCGCTTCATCCTGGTCGACGCGGCCGACAAGATCCTCCCCGAGGTCGGGCCCAAGCTCGGCACCTGGGGCAAGGAGCACCTCGAATCGCGCGGCATCGAGATCTACCTCAACACCTCGATGGACTCCTGCGTCGACGGCCACGTCATGCTGAAGAACGGCCTTGAGGTCGACTCCAACACGATCGTGTGGACCGCGGGCGTCAAGCCCAACCCGGCGCTGGCCCGCTACGGCCTGCCGCTCGGTCCGCGCGGCCACGTGGACACCGCCCCGACCCTCCAGGTCCAGGGCACCGACTACATCTGGGCCGCCGGCGACAACGCCCAGGTCCCGGACGTCGCGTCCCGCAAGGCCGGCGTCGAGAACGCCTGGTGCCCGCCGAACGCCCAGCACGCGCTGCGCCAGGCCAAGGTCCTCGGCGACAACGTCGTCTCCGGCATGCGGGGCTTCCCGCAGAAGGAGTACGCGCACTCCAACAAGGGTGCGGTGGCGGGCCTCGGCCTCCACAAGGGCGTCGCGATGATCGTCATGGGCAAGATGAAGATCAAGCTCAAGGGCCGGCTCGCCTGGTACATGCACCGTGGCTACCACGGCATGGCCATGCCGACCTGGAACCGCAAGATCCGCGTCTTCGCCGACTGGACCCTCGGCATGTTCCTCAAGCGTGAGGTCGTCTCCCTCGGAGCCCTGGAGACCCCGCGCGAGGAGTTCTACGAGGCCGCCAAGCCGGCGCCGGCTCCGGCCGCCGCCGCGGCACCGGCCGCGAAGGCCAAGGCCTCCTGACCCGGTCCGCCCCTCCAGAGGGGCGGAACTGGAGCTTCAACGGAACCTCACTGAAGGGGCCGTCCGCCATCCGTGGTGCGGACGGCCCCTTCGGCATGTCCGGGGCGCGCACCGGGTAGGGCGTTCGACCGGAGCTTTCTGGAGGTGCCCACGATGACCGACGCCGCGCCGCGGCTGGCCGCGCTCGCCGAGACCCTGCTCGGCGCCCCCGTGCCCGTACGCATACGGGCCTGGGACGGCAGCGAGGCCGGCCCGCCCACCGGGCCGACCCTGGTGCTGAACCACCGCCGCGCCCTGCGTCGGATCCTGTGGAAGCCGGGGGAGTTGGGCCTCGCCCGCGCCTGGGTGGCCGGTGAACTGACCGTCGACGGCGACCTCTTCGACGTACTGGACCGGGTCGCGGGCCTGCTCTGGGAGCGCGAGCACGCCCCCGTTCCCGAGGCCGCCCCGACGCCCGCCCGCACCGGGCTCGCCCGGCTCGCCGCCCTGCGCCCCCACCTGCCCGTACGGGCCTGCGAAGCCGCCGGGACGGCCGCCCTGCTGCGTGATCCGGCCGGCCGGGCCGCCGTACGGGACCTGCTCGCCCTCGCGCGCCCCTGGCCCGCGCCCGCGCCGCCCTCCGAGGAGGTCGCGCGCCGCTCCGGCCCCCGGCACACCAAGATCCGCGACCGGGCGGCCATCAGCCACCACTACGACGTCGGCAACGAGTTCTACGGCCACGTCCTCGGCCCCTCGATGGTCTACTCCTGCGCCTACTGGACCCCCGGCGGCACCCTGGAGGACGCCCAGCGCGACAAGCTCGACCTGGTCTGCCGCAAGCTCGCCCTGAAGCCCGGCGACCGGCTCCTGGACGTCGGCTGCGGCTGGGGCTCCATGGCCCTGCACGCGGCTCGTGAGTACGACGTCCGCGTCACCGGCATCACCCTCTCCGGCGAGCAGGCCGCGTACGCCCGCAAGCGCGTCGCCGAGGCCGGCCTGACCGACCGGATCGAGATCCGCGTGCAGGACTACCGCGACGTCAAGGACGGCCCCTACGACGCCATTTCCTCGATCGGGATGGCCGAACACGTCGGCGCCGACCGCTACCGCGAGTACGCCCGCACCCTGCACGCCCTGCTGCGCCCCGGCGGCCGCCTGCTCAACCACCAGATCGCCCGCCCGCCGGAGCCCGACGAGGAGGCGTACCGCATCGACGAGTTCATCGACGCCTACGTCTTCCCCGACGGGGAGCTGTCCCCGCTCGGCACCACCGTCGGCGAACTGGAGGGGGCCGGCTTCGAGGTCCGCGACGTGGAGAGCCTGCGCGAGCACTACGCGCTGACGCTGCGGGCCTGGGTCGCGCGCCTGGAGGAGCGCTGGGAGGAGGCCGTACGGCTCACCTCGCCGGGCCGGGCCCGGGTGTGGCTGCTGTACATGGCGGCGTCCGCGCTGGGCTTCGAGCACGGCCGCCTCGGCGTGAACCAGGTCCTGGCCGTCCGCCCCGTCACGGGCGGCACCTCGGGGCTGCCGCTGCGGACGCGCGTCTGGGGCGCGTAGGCACCGGGTGGGGACCGGCCCGCCGGAACGCGGCGGGGCCCCGGGGTACGCACCCCGGGGCCCCGCCACTTCATCACGTACACCGTACGGCGTACATCGTACGGCGTACGCCGTACCTGGTCGCGTTACTCGGTCTTGATGGCCGTCAGCATGTTCAGCCGGGCGGCGCTGCGGGCCGGCCACATGGCGGCGAGGACGCCGACCAGTCCGGCGAGCGCGAAGAACACCGCGATCCGGTCGAAGGGGATGACCAGCGCGTAGCCCGGGATGGAGCTCGCGATGGTCTTGCCGCCGGCCCAGGCGAGGAAGACGCCGACGCCGATGCCGATCACCGCGCCGAACAGGGAGATGACGACGGCCTCCAGGCGGATCATGTTCTTGACCCGGCCCCGGTCGAGGCCGACCGCGCGCAGCATGCCGATCTCCTGCTGGCGCTCGTACACCGACATGGCGAGCGTGTTGATCACGCCGAGGACCGCGATGATCAGCGCCATGCCGAGCAGCCCGTACATGATGTTCAGCGCCGTGTTCATCATCCCGGCCATCTCGTCGCGCATCTCGGTCTGGTTGACGACCTTGATGGCGGGGCTCTTGCCGAGCGCGTCGACCACGGCCTGCCGGTTGGCCTCGGAGGTGCCGCCGGAGGTCTTCACGAACACCTCGGGCAGGTACTGCTCCTCGTTGTGCGCGGCGAGGACCTTGTTGTCGAGGACGTAGTCGCCGAGCTGGTGGCCCTTGCCCTCGTAGATCGCGCCGACCTGGAGGGTGCCGCCCTGTCCGTCGTCGTACTCGGCGTTCAGGGTGGAGCCGACCGTGAGGCCCTTCTTCCTGGCCTCCACGTCGGAGACCATCAGCTTGCCCTGGCCGAGGGAGGCGAGGTCCCCGGAGGTGGTCTTGACCCGCAGCACCTCGGGGAGCGCGGTCGGGTTCACGCCGCTGACCCCCTGCATGGAGTCGCCGAGCTTGATGTACTCGGAGGTCTTGGGGGAGACGGCGGTGACGCCCTTGCCCTTCTCCAGGGCGGGGAGCACGGACTTGTCGAGGTTCATGCCCTCGCCGGCCATGGTGACCCGGTAGTCGGCCTTGATGTTCTGCGTTGTCGCTTTGTCGACTGCCTGGCCGACGGTGATGCCGATGACCGACATGGCGGTGACGAGGGTCAGGCCGATGGTCAGCGAGGCGGCGGTGACGGCGGTGCGGCGCGGGTTGCGCACGGCGTTCTGCGCGGCGAGCTTGCCGGAGACGCCGAACACCTTCACCAGCAGCGGGCGGACCAGCGCGATGACCGGGCGGGACAGCATCGGCAGCAGGACGAACAGGCCGATGAGGAGGAAGAAGGCACCGCCCGCGATGGTGGTGCGGCCGTCGCTCTTCTGGCTCACGCCCAGGAAGACCACGCCGACGCCGAGGACGGCGAGGACGGCGCCGACGCTGTTGCGCAGGACCAGGGACTTCATGGTCGCGGGGAGGTGGGCGCTGCCCATGGCGGCGACCGGCGCGATCCGGGCGGTGCGGCGGGCGGGCAGCCAGGCGGCCAGCATGGTGATCAGGACGCCGATGACCAGCGCGACGACGACGGTGGTCGGGGCGATGATCAGCGAGCCGGCGGGCATCTTCGCGTCGAAGAGGTCCATCGCGGAGCGCATGGCGACCGCCAGGCCGATGCCGCAGGCCAGACCGATGACGGAGGAGACCAGGCCGACGACGCCGGCCTCGGCGAGGACCGAGCGCTTGACCTGGCCGCGGTTGGCGCCGATGGCGCGCAGCAGGGCCAGTTCCTTGGTGCGCTGGGCGACCAGCATGGTGAAGGTGTTGTAGATGAGGAAGACGCCGACGAAGAGCGAGACACCGGCGAAGATCAGCAGGCCGGTGCTCATGCCGGACATGGCCTTCTCGATGTCCTTGGCCTGCTGGGCGGCGAGCGCGGCGCCGGTCTTGGCCTCGGAGCTCTTCGACAGGAGCGGCTTGACGTCGCCGAGCAGTCGGTCGGCGGTGACGCCGGGCTTGGCGCTGATCGACAGCTCGCTGTAGTAGCCGGGCTGGAGGTAGAGCTCCTGGGCGATCTTGGTGTTGAACAGGACGAGGCTGCCGCCGGCGTTCACGGCGCCGTCCTCGGTGGTGAAGACGCCGGTGAGGGTGAATTCGCGGACCGGGCCGTTGGTGGCGACGCGGATCTTGTCGCCGACCTTGTACGTGCCCTTGGCGGCGCTGTCCTTGTCGAGGGCGACCTGGTCGTCCTTGAGCGGGCCGGAGCCGTCGGTGAAGGTGTAGCGGGGGTCCTTGCCGTCCTTGACGGGGGCGAAGTTGGAGCCGGCGTTGGCCCAGCCGCTGCCGATCAGCCGGCCGTTCTCGTCGCCGACGCCCGCGAAGCCCTGGACGCGGCCGGAGACGGTGTCGACGCCGGAGACGGCCTTGATCTTGTCGAGGGTCTGCTGCCCGATGCCGGGCTCGCCCTGCTTCTGTCCGTCCTCGCCGCGGGGGCGGCCGTAGTCGGTGACGGAGACCGCGACGCCCTCGTAGGACTTCGCGGACTGGTTGGACATGGCCTTGCTGAGGGTGTCGGTGAAGACGAGGGTGCCGGAGACGAAGGCGACGCCGAGGGTGACGGCGAGCACCGTCATCAGCAGCCTGGCCTTGTGCGCGAGGACGTTGCGCAGGGCGGTACGGAACATGGGGTCTCAGTCCTGGGGCTGGAAAGTCTGGAGGAAGCCCCGCTGTGGCCCGCTGCGGCACGGTGCGGCGGCAGGGGGGTGTCAGGGGCTTCGGGAGGGCTTCGGGGGCGCCGGCCGTCGGGCCGGGCCGGCCCGGGTCAGCTGGTGCGGCCCTTGGCGTCGAAGGCCTTCATCCGGTCGAGCACGCCGTCGGCGGTGGGGTGCGGCATCTCGTCGACGATGCGGCCGTCGGCGAGGAAGATGACGCGGTCGGCGTAGGAGGCGGCGACCGGGTCGTGCGTGACCATCACGACGGTCTGGCCGAGCTCGCGCACCGAGTTGCGCAGGAAGCCGAGGACCTCGGCGCCGGAGCGCGAGTCCAGGTTTCCGGTGGGCTCGTCACCGAAGATGATCTCGGGACGGGAGGCGAGGGCGCGGGCGACGGCCACGCGCTGCTGCTGGCCGCCGGAGAGCTGGGTGGGGCGGTGGGAGAGCCGGCCGGACAGGCCGACCATCTCGATGACCGTGTCGAGCCACTGCCGGTCGGGCTTGCGGCCGGCGATGTCCATCGGCAGCGTGATGTTCTCCAGCGCGGTCAGCGTCGGCAGCAGGTTGAAGGCCTGGAAGATGAAGCCGATCTTGTCCCGGCGCAGCTGGGTGAGCTGCTTGTCCTTGAGGCTGGCCAGCTCGGTGTCGCCTATGCGGACCGAACCGCTGCTGAAGGTGTCCAGGCCGGCGACGCAGTGCATCAGCGTGGACTTGCCGGAGCCCGAGGGGCCCATGATCGCGGTGAACTGGCCCTGGGCGAAGTCGACGGAGACGTTGTCCAGTGCGACCACCTGGGTCTCGCCCTGGCCGTACACCTTGGACAGCCGGTCCGCGCGGGCGGCCACGGCCTGGGTGGTGTGCGGGGCGTAGTTCATGGCGGTCACGGAGGTACTCCTGTCGAGCGGCTGCTGCCTGGGGCGGGACCCTTCCATCGTCACCGCCGCGCACCCCGTCGCGGATCAGTCGCGGTGACCGTTCCCTGGCCCACTGGAGTCTGACCGCGGCCGGCTGAGGATCCTCCTCTGGTATGACAAGCCGGGGTGGCCGGGGGAGGCCGGGGGTGGCGCGAGGGGTGGCGCGGGGCGGCGAAATTCCGTCAATCACGGGGCGACGAACCGTCACCTCCGGACGGGGGTCGACCGTGACTTATCGGGCCTGACGGGCCCTCAATCACCAATAAAATCAGACAACATCGGATAGACGGCCGTCTGCGCGCACGGAGGATCCGGATAGGCTCGGCATAGCGTTCAAGGCTTTTCTACAGGGGCCCGCCGCGCCTTGCCCGGATGGTGGAATGCAGACACGGCGAGCTTAAACCTCGCTGGCCCTCGGGCCGTGCCGGTTCAAGTCCGGCTCCGGGCACTTCAGCGCGTTCTGCGCGCACTCGGGCAGATCTCCCTTTTATCCTCATGCGCGTCGCCGCGCCTTCTCCTAAGATCCTCCTCCAGCAGTAGGGTGCTTTCTTTGCGAGCGCATTACTCTTGACGCAAGGCCGCGCACGGTGGCCATGGAGGAGTGAGATGAGGAGCAGTAACCCGGTCTTCTCGCGACGGGGGTTCAGCCGCGACAACGGCGGCTACGCGGGCTTCGAGGCGCAGACCGCGCAGGCCGGGTCCGCGACCAACCCGTACGCGACGAATCCTTACGCCACCGACCCGACCACCGGCATGCCGGCGGCCCCGGTCCGCGGCAACGCGATGACGATCGACGACGTCGTGAGCCGTACGGCCATGACGCTCGGCACCCTGATCGTCACCGCCACCCTCGCCTGGATCACCCTGCCGGTCGACCCCGCCCGCATGGGCGTGTCGTACGGCATCGCGATCGTCTCCGCGATCGTGGCGTTCGTCCTCGCGATGGTCCAGAGCTTCAAGCGCAAGGCGTCCCCCGCGCTGATCCTCGGCTACGCGGCGTTCGAGGGTGTCTTCCTCGGCGTCATCAGCATGGTGACCAGCACCTACATCAGCCCCGGCGTGGTCGTCCAGGCCGTCCTGGGCACGATGTGCGTCTTCGCCGCCGTGCTCTTCGCCTACAAGATGCGCTGGATCCGCGTCACCCGCCGTTTCACCGGCTTCGTGATGGCGGCCGCGCTCGGCTTCGTCCTGCTGATGCTCGCCAACTCGCTGTTCGCCCTCTTCGGCGGCGGCGACGGTCTCGGCTTCCGCAGCGGCGGCCTCGGCATCGTCTTCGGCATCGTCGGTGTCCTCCTCGGTGCCTGCTTCCTCGCCCTGGACTTCAAGCAGGTCGAGGACGGCGTGACCTACGGCGCCCCGCGCGAGGAGGCCTGGCTGGCGGCCTTCGGCCTCACCCTGACCCTGGTGTGGATCTACCTGGAGCTGCTGCGCCTGTTCCAGCTCCTCTCGGGCGACGATTAGTCGTACCGGTAAGCCCTGAGCAGGGGGAAGGCCCCGCGAGCACACCGCTCGCGGGGCCTTCCCGCGTGTGGAGGGGTCGAGATCGGGGATCGGGATCGGGGATCGGGGATCGGGGTCAGCCGAACCTGCGGGCGGCTCTGCGCAGGTCGTACTCGTGGATGATCGCCTTGGCCTGGCCGTACGACAGCTCGTGCGCGCCGCGCAGCCAGCTGACCTTCTCCTCGAACCGGACGAGGGAGGGGCCTTCGTCGACGGTGCGGAGCCAGTCGGAGATGTCACGACCGGTGGTCTGGGGGATTCTGTCGATCATGTTGCGGTGGGTCCGCTCGGAGAACTCTACGGACATGGGCGCCTCCGGAAGGTAGTGCCGTGCTGTTCTCTTCACGTCACCGTGCCGGCGCGTTCGCCTGTTGGCAATGGTGCCCGGCCGCCGCGTAAGGTCGGCCGCGTGCTCGATACCTCGCCCCTGACCGCCGCCGTGGAACGATTCGCCGACCGGCTGCGCGCCGCCCCGCAGAGCCGCCTGCAGCGCGGTGCGGCCGCCGAGGCGCTGGAACTGGCCCGGGAGCTCGCGTCGCGGGCTCAGCGGCTGGAGGAGGCCCTCGGGGGCCCCGCCGCGGGCGCCGAGCGGGTGGTGCCGGACGCGGGGGTCTTCGTCGTCGGGGATCAGGTCGCGGTGACCGGACAGGACCTCGCCGAGGCGCTGGCCGCGGCAGCCGACGGCTCGACCGGCGCGGGCGGCGGCTCGGCCGACGGCTCGGCCGGCGCGGGGGTCGGGGACGGCGCGAAGGCCCCGTCCGAACTGCTGGACGAGGCCGTGGCGCTGGTGGAGCGGGCGGAAGTCAGAGCGATGCGATGACGCGGTCCGCGAGGATGTAGACGTTGCTGTCGGGGTCCTCGACGTCACCGCAGGAGAAGGTCAGGGCGTAGGCGCCGGAGATGCCCGAGCCGCCCAGCAGGACCGGCGCCGTGCCCGAACGCAGGGCCTCGGCGAGGCGCTCCGCCGTCTCCCGGTGGCCGGGGGTCATGCAGAGCGTGGTGCCGTCCGTGAAGACGTACACGTCGAGCGTGCCCAGCGGGCCGGGACGGACGTCGGCGAGGGCCGTACGGGCCTCCGCGAGCTCCTCCAGCCGGCTGACGGTCCGCTCGTGGTCGGCGCCGGGGTGCGGCTGGACCGGAACGAAGTCGGGGTGCGAGGGGTGGCGCCGGCGGGCGGCGGCCAGTTCGGCCGAATCCTCCGGGTACTCGTCGGCGAGGTCGTCGCCGAGGACCGGCTCCAGGCCCACCATGTCCGCCTGCCGGGGCAGGAAGACCGGGCTGTCCTCACCGAGGCCGGGCAGGCCGCCCAGCAGCGAGGGGGCGTCGGCGGCGTCACGGGCCTCCTGCGCGGCCCAGAAGGCCCGCGCCTCGGCCAGCTCGCGCTCGCGCTCCTCGGCGAGGGCTTCGGCCACGGCGGCTCGTATCTCGGCGGCGGGGGACTCGACGGCGCTGCGGGCGTGGGGGACGGTGGCGACCCGCGTGAGGGCCGACGCCGTCAGCTCACCGCGCAGGGCCGTGACCTGCTTGCGCAGTCCGTGTACGGCGTGCAGCGCAGCAGCGCCCACGGCCGTGGCAGCGGCCGTGGTCAGCAGCAGGGCAAGAGACATGGCGCTCACTGACTAACTCCTGATTGATTCGATCCCCCGAATTCCTACATCAGCTTGTCCTGTGCTGTGAATGGCGTGCAGTGCATTACGTCATGAATCGGACGGGTCTTTGGGCCCAGCGGCTGCGGGGGATGCCGGTTGACCTGGGCAAATACCGAACCCCCAGGACAAAGGTCACATCCTGGGGGCGATTCGGTCACAGGTCGGCCGCGACGGGATTGGAATCGGTGCCAGTAGACCGCATGGATCTAGAGGATCCCTTGCGGCGCCTGAGGGCCGGACTGGACCGGCTTCCGACCCCTCACGCTCCGCTACGTCGCGGCTCAAACATCCGCTCTCTTGATCGTTGTCAGCTCAGCCGCTCGCTTTTTCAGCTCAGCCGCTCGCTTTTCTGTCGCGCTGAGCCTCGCCACCGCTGCGGGCAGGTGCCGCCCTCCTGCGTCGGGCGACCCCTACCCTCCGCTCCGGCTCAGCTCAGCCGCTCGCTTTTCTGTCGCGCTGAGCCTCGCCACCGCTGCGGGCAGGTGCCGCCCTCCTGCGTCGGGCGACCCCTACCCTCCGCTCCGGCTCAGCTCAGCCGCTCGCTTTTCTGTCGCGCTGAGCCTCGCCACCGCTGCGGGCAGGTGCCGCCCTCCTGCGTCGGGCGACCCCTACCCTCCGCTCCGGCTCAGCTCAGCCGCTCGCTTTTCTGTCGCGCTGAGCCTCGCCACCGCTGCGGGCAGGTGCCGCCCTCCTGCGTCGGGCGACCCCTACCCTCCGCTCCGGCTCAGCTCAGCCGCTCGCTTTTCTGTCGCGCTGAGCCTCGCCACCGCTGCGGGCAGGTGCCGCCCTCCTGCGTCGGGCGACCCCTACCCTCCGCTCCGGCTCAGCTCAGCCGCTCGCTTTTCTGTCGCGCTGAGCCTCGCCACCGCTGCGGGCAGGTGCCGCCCTCCTGCGTCGGGCGACCCCTACCCTCCGCTCCGGCTCAGCTCAGCCGCTCGCTTTTCTGTCGCGCTGAGCCTCGCCACCGCTGCGGGCAGGTGCCGCCCTCCTGCGTCGGGCGACCCCTACCCTCCGCTCCGGCTCAGCTCAGCCGCTCGATGACCATCGCCATGCCCTGGCCGCCGCCCACGCACATCGTCTCCAGACCGAACTGCTTGTCGTGGAACTGGAGGCTGTTGATCAGGGTGCCGGTGATGCGGGCGCCGGTCATGCCGAAGGGGTGGCCGACGGCGATGGCGCCACCGTTGACGTTCAGCTTGTCCAGCGGGATCTCCAGGTCGCGGTAGGACGGGATGACCTGCGCCGCGAACGCCTCGTTGATCTCGAACAGGTCGATGTCGCCCACCGTCAGCCCGGCCCGCTTCAGGGCCTGCTTCGACGCCTCGACCGGACCCAGGCCCATGATCTCGGGGGAGAGGCCGGTGACACCGGTCGACACGATCCGCGCCAGCGGGGTCAGGCCCAGCTCCCGCGCCTTCGTGTCGCTCATGATGACCAGCGCCGCCGCGCCGTCGTTCAGCGGGCAGCAGTTGCCGGCCGTCACCAGGCCGTCGGGGCGGAAGACGGGCTTGAGGCCCTGGACGCCCTCCAGGGTGACGCCGGCGCGCGGGCCGTCGTCCGTCGAGACCACCGTGCCGTCCGGCGTGGTGATCGGGGTGATCTCGCGCTCCCAGAAGCCGTTCTTGATGGCGGCCTCGGCGAGGTTCTGCGAGCGGACGCCGAACTCGTCCATGTCCTGGCGGGTCACGCCCTTCAGACGGGCCAGGTTCTCGGCGGTCTGCCCCATCGCGATGTACGCGTCCGGGATCAGGCCGTCCTCGCGCGGGTCGTGCCAGGACGCGCCCTCGCTCTGCGCGACGGCGGCCGTACGGGCCTCGGCGTCCGCGAACAGCGGGTTGTGGGTGCCGGGCATGCCGTCGGAGGAGCCGTTGACCGAACGGGAGACCATCTCGACACCGGCCGAGATGAAGACGTCGCCCTCTCCCGCCTTGATGGCGTGCAGGGCCATCCTGGAGGTCTGGAGCGAAGAGGAGCAGTAGCGGGTGATCGTGGCGCCCGGCAGGAAGTCCATGCCCATCTGGACCGCGACGATACGGGCCAGGTTGTGCCCCTGCTCACCGCCCGGCAGGCCACAGCCGAGCATCAGGTCGTCGATGTCGCGCGGGTCGAGCTCCGGGACCTTGGCGAGGGCGGCCTGCACGATCGTGGCGGTCAGGTCGTCCGGACGGACGTCCTTCAGGGACCCCTTGAAGGCGCGCCCGATGGGAGAGCGGGCGGTGGAAACGATGACGGCTTCGGGCATCGGGACTCCAAGGGGTGCGTCGTTGCGGGACCGCATGCGAAGTTACCGCCCCGTACCGTCGAGGTCACCGGCCTGGGCATGTGATGCCGGTCGCTCCTGCGGACGTGCCTCAGGCCGATTCCGGCAGGGCGGCCGGAGCGTTCGTGGCCGGTTCGGAGACCTCCTCGGCCGGAACCCGACGCCTGCGGCGGTGCTTGAGCAGCGCCCAGGGTCCACGGGCGCCCGTGACCTCCGTACCCGCCTCGCCGGCGGCGGCCGACGCGGCCTTGGCCACCGGGAGCATGTCCTCGTCCCGGGAGACGTCCAGGCGGTCCGACTCGGGCCACACGCCCACCGCCGCGCACAGCGTCGGGAGCACCGCCATGGCGGCGGTCGCGTAGCCCTCCGCCGACGGGTGGTAGGAGTCGGGGCCGAACATCTCGCGGGGGTTGGCGGCGAACTCGGGGCCCAGCAGGTCCCCCATCGAAATCGTACGTCCGCCCTGCGCGACCACGCCGATGGTCTGCGCGGCGGCCAGCTGCCGCGACACGCGCCGGGCCATCCACCGCAGCGGCTGGTACACCGGCTCGATCGTGCCCAGGTCCGGGCAGGTGCCGACCACGACCTCCGAGCCCGCGAGCCGCAGGCGCCGGACGGCCGCCGTCAGGAGGCGGACCGACTGGGTGAGCGGCATGCGGCGCGTCACGTCGTTCGCCCCGATCATGATCACGCACACGTCAGGGGGCGGGGCGTCCCCGTCCAGGAGCAGCCCGACCTGCCGGTCCAGGTCGTCGGACATCGCGCCCGACAGGGCGACGTTGCGCAGCTCCACCGGCCGCTCCGCGACCGCCGCCAGCCCGGAGGCCAGCAGCGCGCCCGGGGTCTGGCGGGCCCGCCGTACGCCCAGGCCGGCCGCCGTGGAGTCGCCCAGCATGCCCATGCGCAGCGGGCCCGGACTCAGTTCCGGCCCGCCGAACTCGCTCCCGTAGAGCCCGTCCGCGCGCGGCGGGTCGGGCAGGCCGTTGCCGACCGTGCGCTTCGCGAACTGCACCTCCGCGAGCACCAGTCCGACCGTGGCCACGCCGACCAGTCCGAGTCCGCCTCCGCCGTACGCTGCCCCCGCCGCGATCCGGCGGGCCGTTCTCGCCCTGGACACCCTTCAGGCCACCTCGCTTCCCTGTCTGGCGTTGTTGACCTACCTGCCCCGTACGGCCGGTCGGTCAATCTCTTTCCGCATACTCTGGCCCGACCTCCCGGAGAACCCGTGGAGTCCCCTCCTTGGAGAACATGGTGCAATTCCACGACTCGATGATCAGCCTCGTCGGCAACACCCCGCTGGTGAAGCTCAACCGTGTGACCGAAGGCCTTCAGGCCACCGTTCTGGCGAAGGTCGAGTACTTCAACCCCGGCGGCTCCGTGAAGGACCGGATCGCCGTCCGGATGATCGAGGCCGCCGAGCAGAGCGGTGCCCTCAGGCCCGGTGGCACCATCGTGGAGCCGACCAGCGGCAATACCGGCGTAGGACTCGCCATCGTGGCCCAGCAGAAGGGCTACAAGTGCATCTTCGTCTGCCCTGACAAGGTGTCCCTGGACAAGATCAACGTGCTGCGCGCCTACGGCGCCGAGGTCGTCGTCTGCCCGACCGCCGTCGACCCCGAGCACCCGGACTCGTACTACAACGTCTCCGACCGCCTCGTGCGCGAGACGCCGGGCGCCTGGAAGCCCGACCAGTACAGCAACCCGAACAACCCCCGTTCGCACTACGAGACGACCGGTCCCGAGCTGTGGGAACAGACTGAGGGGAAGATCACTCACTTCGTCGCGGGCGTCGGCACGGGCGGCACGATCTCCGGTACCGGCAACTACCTGAAGGAGGTCTCCGGCGGCAAGGTCAAGGTCATCGGCGCCGACCCCGAGGGCTCCGTGTACTCCGGCGGCTCCGGTCGCCCGTACCTCGTCGAGGGCGTCGGCGAGGACTTCTGGCCGACCGCCTACGACCCGAACGTGACCGACGAGATCATCGCGGTGTCCGACAAGGACTCCTTCCAGATGACCCGCCGCCTCGCCAAGGAGGAGGGCCTGCTCGTCGGCGGGTCCTGCGGCATGGCGGTCGTCGCCGCGCTGCGCGCCGCCGAGGGCCTCGGCCCCGACGACGTGGTCGTCGTGCTGCTGCCGGACAGCGGTCGCGGCTACCTCAGCAAGATCTTCAGCGACGAGTGGATGGCCGGTCACGGCTTCCTGGAGGAGGCCGGCCCCGCCGCGCGCATCGGCGACGTCCTCGCCGACAAGGAGGGCGGTATCCCCTCGCTGGTGCACATGCACCCCGAGGAGACCGTCGGCCAGGCCATCGAGGTGCTGCGCGAGTACGCCGTCTCGCAGATGCCGATCGTCAAGCCGGGCGCCGGCCACCCCGACGTCATGGCCGCCGAGGTCATCGGCTCCGTGGTCGAGAAGGAACTGCTCGCGGCGCTCTTCGCGCAGCGGGCTTCCCTCGGAGACCCGCTGGAGAAGCACATGAGCCCGCCGCTGCCGCAGGTCGGCTCCGGTGAGCCGGTGTCGGAGCTGATGGGCGTCCTCGGCGAGGCCGACGCCGCGATCGTGCTGGTCGAGGGCAAGCCGACCGGTGTGGTCAGCCGGCAGGACCTGCTGGCGTTCCTCGCCAAGGGCGCGAAGTAGCCACCACGCGTCACGGTGCGCGCCGGCCGGAACGCCGCGGTTGATTCGCGTCGCGCAAACGGTACGGAGCCGACATGTGGTGGCAGCACCGGCTTAACACGGCCGGGGCACAGTGGTGGATGTCGGCGGGGACCCCGGGGAACCGGGGCCGCCTCGGCCGGCGCCACCTACGGCGCTTGCGTACCTCCGGAGCGGCTCCCGGAGCGCGCGGACGTCATGGACGCGGACGGCCCTGACCCGGCCCGTGTCCCGCGCGGGGACCGTCGTCGTCCCGGCCCCCGGCCTTGCCGGGGGTGCCGACGGTCCCCGCGCCACTTCCTCGACGCGGGTGGATCGACCCGGGTGGATCGACCCGGTGGATCGACACCGGCGTCGGGCGGGTCACTCCCCGGTGCGGCGGCGCAGCCGGCCGGTGTGGGCGAGGTTGACGCCGACGATGCCCGCCCAGGCGACCAGGAGGCCGCCGAAGCCCGCCTGCGCGGCGCCGATGGCGGAGAGCGGGATCGCCAGGACCAGCGTCACGACCGCGAAGCCGAAGCGCTCGGCGAGGCCGCCCTCGGCCGTCCAGGACGGGGCCGCGCCGCCCCGGGCGGACAGCAGGCGCTCCTCGGCGAGCCGGCGGCGTACCTGGGAGTCGACCTTCTCCACGAACGACTCCACCAACGCGGGCTCGTACTCCGGCCCCAGCTCGCGCCGGGCCTCCAGCGTCGCGGCGAGTTCCTTCTTCAGGTCCTGGACCTGCGGCGAGTCGGCTGTCATGCCCCCACAGTAGGAACGGCCGCGGCGCCGGGCACTGGGGTTAGCACCCGTATCGGCGAACCGTGCAGGTACTACGTACGCCGTACTGCGTACGCTGCACTACGTACGTCGTACGTCGTGTCGCGCGTCCGGATCACGGGCGTGGCTTGCCCAGCTGCATAACCACATGCAGAGTGCACCGTGAGTGAATATCGCACCGGGGACGGACGGGACGGATGGGGACGGCCATGAACGACAGCCCGGCCGCGCGGCTGCAGAAGCTGTTCGAGGGGCACCGGCTGACGCCGACCCAGCGGCGGATCGCGCACTGCATGGTGCGCGGCGCCGCCGAGGTGCCGTTCCTGTCCAGCGTGGAACTCGCCGAGCTGGCCGGGGTGAGCCAGCCGTCGGTGACCCGCTTCGCGGTGGCCCTCGGCTTCGACGGATACCCGGCGCTGCGCCGCCACCTGCGCGAGGTGGCGCCCGCCGGGCGGCCGGAACCGGTGCGCGAGGAGGCGTACAACGAGTACCAGCAGGCCGTCCAGGGCGAGATCGAGAACCTGCGTCGGCTGTCGGCGATGCTCGCCGACCCGACGCCGGTCGAGGAGGCCGGCCGGCTCATCGCCGGGTCCGCGCCGCTGCCGGTGCTGGGGCTGCGGGCGGCGTCCTCCCAGGCGCGTGGCTTCGCCTACTTCGCGGCGAAGGTGCATCCGGACGTACGGCTCCTCGACGAGGGCGGCTCCATGCTCGCCGACCGCATCGACGCGGCCGTCGGCGCCGGCGCCTCGGCGCTGCTCTGCTTCGCGCTGCCCCGTCACCCCCGCGAGGTCGTGGAGGCGCTGGAGCACGCGCGGGCGGCCGGGCTGACAGTGGTGACCGTCGCCGATTCGGCCTTCGCGCCCGTCGCCCGGCACTCGGACCTGCTGATCCCGGCGCCCGTCGGTACCGGCCTGGCCTTCGACACCGCGTGCGCGCCGATGCTGCTGGGTCGCGTGCTGCTGGAGGCCATGGCGGACGCGCTGCCGGACGCCCAGGCCCGCCTGGAGGCCTTCGACACCCGGGCGGCGGCGCGCGGGCTCTTCGTGGAGTAGCCCGACGGAGCAGCCCGAACGGCTACGCCAGCAGCGCGTCCCCGAGCGCGCCGCCCGCCTCGTCCACGAGCGCGGCGAGGGACTGCGCGGGGCGGGCCAGGGCGAAGCCGACGCCGTGCGGCGCGCCGGTGGTGAACCCGTACACGGCCGGGCGGAGCAGGCTGTTGTAGCCGTAGTGGGCCGTGAAGAAGTACGCGCCCGTGTCCGGGAGGGCGATGACGTCACCCGGCGCCAGCTCCGGCAGCTGCCGGGCGGTCGCGAGCAGGTCACCGGCGAAGCAGGCCGGGCCCGCGACGTCCTGCACCAGCGGGGGCCCGGTCTTCGGGGCGCCCTTGGCGTCGTACGGAAGCACGCGCAGCGGCCAGGCCTGCGGGGCGTACACGGTGCGCGTGGCCAGCTGCACGCCGGCGTGGGTCACGGCGATGGGACGGCCCCCCGTCACCTTCGTGTACTCGACGCGGGCGAGCACCGTGCCGTGCTTGGCCAGCAGCGACCGGCCGAACTCCGTGACCAGGCCGTACGAGCCGTCGAACAGCGTCGGCACCGCCTCGCGCAGGGCCCGCGCGTACTCCTCGTAGGTCGGGGTGGTGGCGTCGGAGGCGAAGTTGACGGGCAGGCCGCCGCCGATGTCCAGCGTGTCGACCTGGCGGCGGCCGGCCGCCGCGTTGATCTCCTCGGCCAGCGCGTGCAGTTCCCTTACCCCCGCCGCGATCAGCGGCAGCGGCACGCCCTGCGAGCCCGAGTGGACGTGCAGCCGCGTCAACCACGGACGGCGTACGTAGTTCCGTACGAGCCATTCGCGGGCGCCGGGGTCGCGCAGCGCGATGCCGAACTTGGAGGTGGCGGTCGCGGTCGACAGGGCGTCGATGGTGCCCGCGCCCGTCTGGGGGTTGATCCGTACGCCGATCGGGGAGGCCGTGGGGGCCGCCGCGACCAGGGCGTCGAGTCGCTCCAGCTCCTGGCGGTTGTCGACGTTGACGGCGATGCCCAGCGCCAGCGCCTCGCGCAGCTCGGCCTGCGTCTTCGCGGGGGAGTCCAGCACCGTCCGCTCCGCCGGTACCCCGGCGGCGCGGGCGAGGGCCAGCTCGCCGGGGCCGGCGACCTCGCAGCCGAGTCCCGAGGCGGCGAGCAGCCGCAGGACGGGAACCAGCGGGGCGGCCTTCACCGCGAAGGCGTGCAGCACCGGGGTGCCGGGCGCCAGGTGCGCCGCGAAGGCGCCGGTCAGGGCGGCGGCGGAGGCCCGGATGCCGGCCACGTCGAGCAGGCAGACCACCGGCTCGACGTCCAGCAGGCCCCGCTCCACGGCGGCCCGTACGGCCCGATCGCGGCGCGCACCGGCGCCGGCATCGGCGGCAGCGGCGTCGGCGGCCCCGGTGAAGGCATGGGGATCGTGCGCGTCCGTCACGTGTGCGTGCGTCTCGGAGGCCATGTCCGCATCCCATCATCCGGCGGACCCGCCCGCAGCTGTTGACTGGATCTATTCATCCAGAGAGGATGTGAATGGATTGACCAACATCGGAGGAGGCACCCGCCATGTCAGGACCCCGCCCCGTACGGGCCGCGCGAGGCACCGAGCTCAGCACCCTGGGATGGCAGCAGGAGGCCGCCCTGCGCATGCTGCAGAACAACCTCGACCCCGAGGTCGCGGAGCACCCCGACAAGCTCGTCGTCTACGGCGGCACGGGCAAGGCCGCCCGCGACTGGCGCTCGTACGACGCCATGGTCCGCACCCTGCGCACCCTCAAGCAGGACGAGACGATGCTCGTCCAGTCCGGTCGCCCGGTCGGCGTGATGCAGACGCACGAGTGGGCGCCGCGCGTCCTGCTCGCCAACTCCAACCTGGTCGGCGACTGGGCCAACTGGGAGGAGTTCCGCCGCCTGGAGCACCTCGGCCTGACCATGTACGGCCAGATGACGGCCGGCTCCTGGATCTACATCGGCACCCAGGGCATCCTCCAGGGCACCTACGAGACGTTCGCCGCCGTCGCCGCCAAGAAGTTTGGCGGCACCCTCGCCGGCACCATCACCCTCACCGCCGGCCTCGGCGGCATGGGCGGCGCCCAGCCGCTGGCCGTGACGATGAACGACGGCGTCGCCATCTGCATCGACGTCGACCCGCGCGCCATCGAGCGCCGCATCGAGCACCGCTACCTGGACGTCAAGGCCGACAACCTGCGGCACGCGCTCCAACTGGCCGTCGAGGCCCGCGACGCCCGCAAGCCCCTGTCCATCGGCCTCCTCGGCAACGCCGCCGAACTCCTCCCGCAGATGCTCGCGGAAGGCGCCCCGATCGACATCGTGACGGACCAGACCTCCGCCCACGACCCGCTGGCGTACCTGCCCATCGGCATCGACTTCGACGACATGGCCGACGCCGCCGCCAAGGACCCGGCCGGTTTCACCACCCGCGCCCGCGAGTCGATGGCCAAGCACGTCGAGGCCATGGTCGGCTTCATGGACGCGGGCGCCGAGGTCTTCGACTACGGCAACTCCATCCGCGGCGAGGCCCAGCTGGCCGGCTACGACCGCGCCTTCGCCTTCCCCGGCTTCGTCCCCGCCTACATCCGCCCCCTCTTCTGCGAGGGCAAGGGCCCCTTCCGCTGGGCCGCCCTGTCCGGCGAGGCCTCGGACATCGCCAAGACCGACAAGGCGATGCTCGAACTCTTCCCCGAGGCTGAGTCCGCTCACAACGCGTCCTTGCACCGCTGGATCAAGATGGCCGGCGAGCGCGTCCACTTCCAGGGCCTGCCCGCGCGCATCTGCTGGCTCGGCTACGGCGAGCGCGACAAGGCCGGCGAGCGCTTCAACGAGATGGTCGCGGACGGCACCCTCGCCGCGCCCCTCGCCATCGGCCGCGACCACCTCGACTGCGGCTCGGTGGCCTCCCCGTACCGCGAGACCGAGGCCATGCTCGACGGCTCCGACGCGATCGCCGACTGGCCGCTGCTCAACGCCATGGTCAACGTGGCCTCCGGTGCCTCCTGGGTCTCCATCCACCACGGCGGCGGCGTCGGCATGGGCCGCTCCATCCACGCGGGCCAGGTCACGGTCGCCGACGGCACGAAGCTCGCCGGCGAGAAGATCCGTCGCGTCCTGACCAACGACCCCGGCATGGGCGTCATCCGTCACGTCGACGCCGGCTACGACATCGCCGAGACCGTCGCCGACGAGCGCGGCGTCCGCGTCCCGATGCGCGAGGGTGACTCCGCGTGAGCCCCTCCCACGAGGCCGTCCCCGCCCCCGGCGCCCCCTCCGGGGCCCCGGGGGCGGGGTCCCCCGCCGGCCCGGCACGCTCGGGCTTCCACAGCATGTGGAACGAACTCGCCCCCATCGGCCGCGACAGCGGCAGCGGCGGCTACCGCCGCTACGCCTGGACCGGCGCCGACGCCGACTGCCGCGCCTGGTTCCGGGCGCAGGCCGAGTCGCGCGGCCTGACGTACGAGATCGACCGCAACGGCAACCAGTGGGCCTGGCTCGGCGACCCCCTCGCCGGGGACGCCGTCGTCACCGGCTCGCACCTGGACTCCGTCCCCGACGGCGGCGCCTTCGACGGCCCCCTCGGCGTGGTCTCCTCCTTCGCCGCCCTGGACGAACTGCGCGCCCGCGGCGCGACCCCCACCCGTCCCCTCGCCATCACCAACTTCGGCGACGAGGAAGGCGCCCGCTTCGGCCTGGCCTGCGTCGGCTCCCGGCTCGCCGCCGGACAGCTGAGCAAGGAGAAGGCGTACGAACTGCGCGACGGCGACGGCGTGCGCCTGCCCGAGGCGATGGAACGCGCCGGCTACGACCCCGACGCGATCGGGCCCGACCCAGAACGCCTCGCCCGCATCGGTGCCTTCGTCGAGCTGCACGTCGAACAGGGCCGCGCCCTCGACCTGTCCGGGGACCGCGTCGGCATCGCCTCCGCGATCTGGCCGCACGGCCGCTGGCGCTTCGACTTCCACGGCGAGGCCAACCACGCCGGCACCACCCGTCTCGTGGACCGCCGCGACCCGATGCTGACGTACGCGCAGACGGTGCTGGCCGCCCGACGCGAGGCCGCCCTCGCCGGGGCCGTCGCCACCTTCGGGAAGATCGCCGTCGAACCCAACGGCGTCAACGCCATCCCCTCCCTCGTGCGCGGCTGGCTCGACTCCCGCGCCGCCGACCAGGCCACCCTCGACACGGTCGTCACCGCCATCGAGAAGGCCGCCCGCGAACAGGCCGACCGGGACGGCATCGACCTCGCCGTCGTCCGCGAGTCGTTCACCCCCGTCGTGGAGTTCGAGCACGCCCTGCGCGACGAGCTGAACCGCATCCTCGGCGGGGCCGTCCCGGTGCTCGGCACCGGAGCGGGACACGACGCCGGAATCCTCTCCGCGGCCGTCCCGACCGCGATGCTGTTCGTACGCAACCCCACGGGCGTCTCCCACTCCCCGAGGGAGTTCGCCGCCGAGGACGACTGCGTGGCCGGCGTCCTCGCGCTCGCCGACGTACTGGAAGGACTCGCGTGCCGCTGACCACGTACTGGCTGGAGCACGCCTGGCTCGCCGCCCACGTCGAGCCGGGCGTCGCCCTGGACGTTTCCGCCGACGGCCGGATCGCCGCCCTGCGCGCCGGCGTCGAGACCCCGCCGCCGGGGGCCGAGGTGCTGCGCGGCCTGACCGTCCCGGGTCTGGCCAACGCGCACTCGCACGCCTTCCACCGGGCGCTTCGGTCGCTGGTGCAGGTGGGCTCGGGAACCTTCTGGACCTGGCGCGAGTTCATGTACCAGGTGGCCCAGAACCTCACCCCCGACACGTACTTCGCGCTGGCCCGCGCGGTGTACGCGGAGATGGCGCTGGCCGGCGTCACCAACGTCGGCGAGTTCCACTACGTCCACCACGCGCCCGGCGGCGCCCCGTACGCCGACCCCAACGCGATGGGCGAGGCCCTCATCGAGGCGGCCGCCGCCGCGGGCATCCGGATCACCCTCCTGGACACCGCCTACCTCGCCGCCGGCTTCGGCGAGGCCCCCAACCCGCACCAGCTGCGCTTCTCCGACGGCAGCGCGGACGCCTGGGCGGAGCGGGTGAGCGGCCTCAAGCCGCGCGAGCACGCCCTGATCGGCGCGGCGATCCACTCCGTGCGCGCCGTACCGGCCGGGCAGCTGGCCACCGTCGCCCGCTGGGCCGAGGAGCGGCGGGCGCCCCTGCACGTGCACCTCTCGGAGCAGACCGCCGAGAACGAGGCCTGCCAGGCCGCGCACGGGCGGACGCCGACGCAGCTCCTCGCTGACCACGGGGTGCTCGGCCCGCGCACGACGGGCGTCCACAACACGCACCTCACCGACGTCGACATCGCGCTGCTCGGCGGCAGCGCCACCGGCACCTGCATGTGCCCGACCACCGAACGCGACCTCGCCGACGGCATCGGCCCGGCGGGCCGGCTCCAGCGCGCGGGCAGCCCGCTGTCCCTGGGCAGCGACAGCCACGCGGTGATCGACCTGCTGGAGGAGGCCCGCGCGATGGAGCTGAACGAGCGGCTGCGCAGCCACACGCGGGGGCACTGGACGGCGAACGCGCTGCTGACGGCCGCCACCGCCGACGGTCACGCGGCCCTCGGCCGCCCCGACGCGGGGCGCCTGGAGGCGGGCGCGCTCGCGGACTTCACCACCATCGCGTTGGACTCCGTCCGCACGGCGGGGCCGCTGCCGCGCCTCGGCGCCGAGACGGCCGTCTTCGCGGCGACGGCCGCCGATGTCCGCCACACGGTGGTCGCCGGCCGCCACATCGTCCGCGACGGCGCCCACACCCTGGTCCCGGACGTCCCGTCCGCCCTGTCCGCATCCATCGCAGCCGTCCGAGGCTGACGCTTTTCGGTCCCACCCCTTGAAAAAATCAGCCCCTGAAAGAATCAGCCCCGCCGGCGTTTGAGGTGCGGGGGTCCGGGGGCTAGGCCGTGTCTTGTGGATCATGCCGGGCTCGCGACGCCCGGTGCCTGATCCGGCCTGATCCACAAGACAGACCCAGGCCCCCGGCTTCGAACCCGAACGGAACCCATGACCACCACCCTCGTCACCAACATCGGCAGCCTCGTCACCAACGACCCCGCCACCGGCGACGGCAGCCCCCTCGGGCTGGTCCGGGACGCCGCCGTCGTCATCGACGGCGAGTCCATCGCCTGGGTCGGCCCCGCCGACCACGCCCCCGCCGCCGACACCGCGTTCGACGCGAACGGCCGCGCCCTCATCCCGGGCTTCGTCGACTCCCACTCCCACCTCGTCTTCGCCGGCGACCGCACCGCCGAGTTCAACGCCCGCATGTCCGGCCGCTCCTACTCCGCCGGAGGCATCCGCACCACCGTCGCCGCCACCCGCGCCGCCTCCGACGCCGAACTCGAAGCCAACCTGCTGCGCCACCTCGACGAGGCCCGCCGCCAGGGCACCACCACCTTCGAGACCAAGTCCGGCTACGGCCTCACCGTCGCGGACGAGGCCCGCGCCCTGCGCATCGCCGCCGCGCACACCGAGGAGGTCACCTACCTCGGCGCGCACATCGTCTCCCCGGACTACGCCGACGACCCGGCCGGCTACGTCGCCCTCGTCACCGGCGAGATGCTGGAGGCCTGCGCCCCGTACGCCCGCTGGGTCGACGTCTTCTGTGAGAAGGGTGCCTTCGACGGCGACCAGGCCCGCGCGATCCTCACCGCCGGCGCCGCCGCCGGGCTGATCCCGCGCGTCCACGCCAACCAGCTCTCGTACGGGCCCGGCGTGCAGCTCGCCGTGGAGCTCCGGGCGGCCTCCGCCGACCACTGCACCCACCTCACCGACGCCGACGTCGACGCCCTCGCCCAGGCCTCCGCGACCACCGTCGCCACCCTGCTGCCCGGCGCCGAGTTCTCCACCCGCGCGCAGTGGCCCGACGCCCGCCGGCTGCTCGACGCGGGCGTCACCGTCGCGCTGTCGACGGACTGCAACCCCGGTTCCTCGTATACGAGTTCCATGCCGTTCTGCATCGCGCTCGCCGTCCGCGACATGCGCATGACCCCCGACGAGGCCCTGTGGTCGGCCACCGCCGGCGGCGCCCGCGCGCTGCGCCGCGAGGACATCGGCCGGATCGTGCCCGGCGCCCGCGCCGACCTCGCGCTGCTGGAGGCCCCGAGCCACGTGCACCTCGCGTACCGGCCGGGCGTCCCGCTGGTCTCCGCCGTCTGGCAGCGCGGCGTGCGCGCCGCCTGACCGCCGCGCCGGACCCGCCGCCTGACGCCTGCCGACCGTTCCGGGGTGGCCGAGACGCCCCGGAACGGCCGGAAACCGTACGTCCGAAAGGCCGTTGATCCGGACTGTCCTTTGTCTTCCCTCCGTAAGGCCCCCGGCGTACCTTGAGCCACCATCTGATGTGTCGTCAGTAACTTGTGGCCCGAGGGGAAGACGAAGGTGTCCGACCGGAAACGCTCCACCGTGCTCGCGTCGGCCGGCGCGTCGGCCGTCGTGGCCGTCGTGGCCGTCCTGCTCGCCGCCCCCGCGGCCCACGCCGACGTGGTCGACGTCGCGTACAACTGCCAGACCCCCATCGGGGACAAGTCGGCGGTCTCGCCCATCGACATCAAGGCCGTCAAGGAGGGCGACGGCTACAAGCTCACGATGTCCTTCCAGAAGGGCGTCTCCTCCAGCCCCATCGAGCTGGGCAAGGGCGCGATGAGCCCCAGCGCCGTGATCATGACCGACGGCGCCGAGAAGGTCTCCGTACCGGTCTCCGGACCGCCCAACCCCGAGGCCGCGCCCGCCAACACCCCCATCAAGATCACCGACCTGTCGGGCACCTACACCCCGAAGAAGAGCGGCAAGGTCACCTTCACCGCCGGCGTCCTCACCATCAAGGCCATGGGGACCACCACCACCTGCACCTCCTCCAACAACCCCGCCCCCTCCCTCGAACTGGAGGTCACGGCAGCCGGCGGCGGCCAGGAGGCGCCCCCGCCCGGCGGTGGAGCCGGCGGCGACACCCTCCCGCAGACCGGCCCCGCCGACTCCGCCCTCGCCCTCGGCACCCTCGGCGCCACCGTGCTGCTCTCCGGCGCCGCCGGAATGCTGTGGCTCACCCGGCGCGGCCGACGGGCCGAGCGGACACCGTCCTGAACGGAGCGGCCCCGGACATGCCCCTGCTCCCCGCCCTCCACCGGATCGGCGCCCCGCTCCTGACCGCCGCCCCGCTCCTGTCCGCCGTCCTCCTCCTCGGCGCACCGCCGGCCGCCGCCGCCGACGACCCGGGCTGGAGCGCCGAACCCGCCGCCGGCCGACCCGGAGCGCCCGCCCGCCCGTACTTCTACCTCGCGGGCACCGCCGGCACCGTGCTGGAGGACCGCCTCGCCCTCACCAACACCAGCGACCGGGAACGCGTCGTCACCCTGCGCGGGGCCGACGCCCACAACCGCCCGGACGGCGCCCTCGCCGTGAGCGCGGACGGGGCGGCCGGCGAAGCCGGCTCGTGGCTGAGTTTCGGGCCCGACGCCACCGTGCGGATCCCGCCCCGCACCCGCGCCGTGGTCCCGTTCACCGTCAGCGTGCCGCCCGCCTCCGCGCCCGGCGACCACCCCGCCGCCGTGGTCGCCACCGAGGCCGGCCGCGAGGTCGCCGTACGGGTCCACCTGCGGGTCGGCGGCCCGACGCTGGCCGCCCTCACCATCGAGGACGTCGCCGTACGCGGCGCCGGCGCCGCCACCGTCATCGCGTACACCCTCGTCAACCGGGGCAACGTCGCCCTCACCCCCGAACTCGCCCTGGACGCCGACGGCCGCCTCGGCGACCTCCCCGCCCGCGCCGCCCGCGCCCTGCCGGTCGAACTGCTGCCCGGCCGGCGCGTCGAGCTGACCGAACCCTGGCCGGACGCCCCCGCCTTCGACCGGGTCGACCTCACCCTCACCGTCACCGCCCCCGGCGCCGCCCCGGCCACCGCGACGGCCGCCGCCTGGTTCCTGCCCGGCTCCGCCGCCACCCGGACCGGCGCCGGCCTGCTCGCCCTCGGCGGGATCGGCGCGGCCGCGACGCTCCTCGTACGCCGCCGCCGGGCGCGCCGGGAACGCCCCGGACCGGAGCCGGAGACCGGCGCGGGGGTCCACGTACCGCACCACGAGCTGACAGGAGCCACCAGGTGAGCCGCAAGGCCGGCGCGCGGGCCGTACGACCCGGCGTACGACTCCTCGTCGCCGTGATGGCGTGCGCCCTCGCGCTCCTCGCCCCGGCGGCGGGCGAGGCCGTCGCCGACGAGGCCAAGCCCACGGTGACGCTCTCGCTCCAGGAGGCCGCCCAGGGCACCGAGATCACCGTCAACGGCGCCGGCTGGCGGGCGAAGACCCTGGTCATGCTGCTGCTCTGCGGCCAGAACATGATCGGCGGCACCAACAGCTGCGCCAACGCCGACGGAGCCGCCGTGGCGGTCGCCGACGGCGGGCACTTCACCGCCCGACTGGCGGTGGTGGCGCCGCCGAAGCCCTGCCCCTGCGTGGTCAACGTGACCTCCGTCAACGGGGACCAGTCCACCGTCGCCGTCCCGCTGAAGGTCGCCGGGCATCCGGTGGCCGAACTGCCCGCCGAGTCGGGGAGCGCGCGGCTCGCGATGCTCACCGGGGTCCGACTGAAGGGCGAGGACGGGGTGCTGACCTGGTTCGGGGCCCCGCCCGGCCGGAAGTTCACCGTCACCGTCGGCAACCTGGGCTCCGCCCCCGTCAAGGACCCCGTCTTCCAACTCGGCACCGCCCACGGGGTCTTCGCCCCGACCTGGGAGGAAGCCCGCTGGAAGGGCACCATCGCGCCCGGCGGCAAGGCCGAGATCGCCCTCGACGTGGCGCTTCCGGCGGGGGCGCACGGCGACTACACCGTCTCGCTCAAGTACGGGGACACCGTCGTGGCCACCCAACCCTGGGGCGTGGACCGCCCGTACGGGGTGCTGCTGTTCTGGGGCCTGCTGCTGGTGGTGATCCCGACCGCGCTGTTCCGCGTCGGCATGGCCGTCGTGGACCGGGTGCGGCCGCGCGCCGGGGCGCCCGCGGCCGGCCGGCACCGGGGAGCGAGGACCCCGGCGGACCCGCGGCCGACCGGTCGCCGGGGCGGTCCGACGGCGCCCCCCGAGACCCCCACGGCGGTCCTGCCGTGGTTCACCCCGGAAGCACCGGCCGCGCCGGCGGCACCGGAACCGGAACCGAGGACGTCCGCACCGTCCGAGAAGAGTCCGACGACGAGAGGACACTTGTGGAAACCCAACGGAGGGTGAGCGCGGCCCTGGTCGCGCTGCTGCTCGGCGGCGCGGGTATCGCCATCGGGGCCACTCCCGCCCAGGCGGCCGAGACCAGGTTCAACGTCAAGTGCGTGCCGCCGGCCGGCGGCGGCAGCCCGGTGGAGGGCGAGACCACCGCCAAGGTCAGCGCTCCGGCCACGGCGAAGGTCGGTGACGAGGTCGACGTGTCCTGGGAGACCGTCAAGCCGGCCTCGAACAACACGGACCTGATGGACATCCCGCAGGACTCCGTCCAGCCCACCGGCTGGATCACGGTGGGCGGCGGGGGCGGCGAGCTGAAGGTCGTCGGGGAGAAGAAGAACCCGCCGATCCCGAAGAAGGCGCCCATGCAGATGTCCACGATGAAGGGGAAGCTGAAGCTCACCAAGGCCGGGAAGATCACCCTGACGCCGGGCAAGTACGACGTCGCGGTGACCTTCTCCTTCGGCACCTTCGTCACCAAGTGCGCGCCGACGGGCGCCGTGGGCGTCGGCGCCACCATCGACGTGTCGGCCGGCACCAGCGGCGGCACGACGACGGGCGGCACCACGACGGGCGGCACGACAACGGGCGGCACGACAACGGGCGGCACGACCACCGGCGGCACGACGACCGGAGGCTCCACGACCGGCTCCACCACCGGCGGCAGTGGCGGTCAGACCGACTTCCCGGGCAAGGCGGTCGAGGTCGCGTACGACTGCGGCGCGGTCGTGCCCGGCGGCATCAAGACGCCGGTCACCGTCAACGCGAAGAAGAACGGCGGGGGCGGCTACGACCTCACCGTGAAGACCGCCAAGGGAGCGATGGCGGCCCCCATGGCCCTGCCCGCCGGGGCCCTCAAGCCCTCGATGGACATCAAGCTCGGCGGCGCCGACAGCGGCACGGTCAAGGTCTCCGGCCCGGCCAACGCGGAGCCCATCGCGGACAAGGCGCCGGTCAGCCTCAGCGACATGACGGGCACCTACAAGCCCGGCAAGTCGGGCAAGGTCACCCTGAGCCCCGACCAGCTGACGATCGACGTCACCATGGCCCCGGGATCCACCCCGATCGTCGTGCCGTGCAAGGCGACCAGCAGCGGGGTCTCCC
The DNA here is from genome assembly GCF_023515955.1 of Streptomyces sp. RerS4. Lineage (GTDB taxonomy): Bacteria > Actinomycetota > Actinomycetes > Streptomycetales > Streptomycetaceae > Streptomyces. The sequence goes on along the minus strand of NZ_CP097322.1, from coordinate 2,994,189 downwards.
TGGAACTGGACACCACCGCCCAGCCGGGCGGCTCGGGCTCCACCACCGCCGGCACCGCTGGCACCGTCGGCGGCTCCTCGTCCTCCACCTCGGGCGGCCTCGCCGAGACGGGCGCCGAGGACGACGGCGGCATCAGGGCCCTGGCCCTGGTCGCGGGCACGGTCATCCTGCTCGGCGGCGCCGTCTTCGCGTTCACCCCCTGGCGCCGCCTGCGCGGCACCCGCTGAAACCCCGTACGGCGTACTTCGTGCACCGTACGGGGTACACCGTACGGGATACGGAAACGGAACGGCCCGGCACACCTTCCGGTGTGCCGGGCCGTTCTCCGCTCGCGCGGGGTGCGTCAGTGGACGCTGCCCATGAGGGACTGGACCTTCTTGCGGTACGAGTAGACCGCGAAACCGGCCAGGACCGCGGCGGTCGCCTCGAAGGCGATCACCCACGTGCCGTTGAGGTCCACACCGCCCAGGGACAGGAGGCTGGTGGTGCAGTCACCGGCGGTGACGGCGAGGAACCAGACACCCATCATCTGGGAGGCGTACTTCTGCGGGGCCATCTTCGTGGTGACCGAGAGGCCGACCGGGGAGAGGCACAGCTCACCGATCGTCTGGATCATGTAGATCGAGACGAGCCACATCGGCGAGACCTTGGTGTCACCGGTCGCCATGCCCATCGGCACGATGAAGACGAAGAACGAGGCGCCGACCAGCACCAGACCCATCGCGAACTTCACGATGGTGTTCGGCTCCTGGTTCTTGCGCGCCAGCCACAGCCACAGCCAGGCGAAGACCGGGGCCAGGGCCATCACGAACAGCGGGTTCAGCGACTGGTACCAGGTGGCCGAGAAGTCGAAGCCGAAGACCGTGCCGGCGGTCTTGGAGTCGGCGAACAGGGACAGCGTCGAGCCACCCTGGTCGTAGATCATCCAGAAGACGGCGGCGGCGATGAAGAACCAGATGTACGCGGTCATGCGGGACTGCTCGGTGCCCGAGAGGTCCTTGTCGCGCTTGATGCGCGCCAGCACCGCGATCGGGATGATCAGACCGGCCAGCGTCAGCGGGACCAGCGCCCAGTTCAGCGTGTACATGCCGAGAGCGACGACGGCGCCGTAGAAGACGGCGATACCCGCGACCGCGAAGGCGACCTTGGTGAGGACGGCCTTGCGCTCTTCCGGCGACAGCGGGTTCGGGACCTGGCTGCTCTTCGGGCTCAGGTGCTTGGTGCCGAGCAGGAACTGCAGCAGACCCAGGCCCATGCCGGCGGCGGCGAGGGCGAAGCCCAGGTGCCAGTTGTGCTCCTTGCCGACCGTTCCGACGATGAACGGGGCGACGAAGGCACCGAGGTTGATGCCGATGTAGAAGAGGGTGAAGCCGCCGTCACGACGCGGGTCCTCGGGACCGTCGTACAGGTGGCCGACCATCGTGGAGATGTTGGCCTTCAGCAGACCCGAACCGGTCGCGACCAGGATCAGACCGACGAAGAACATCGCCTGGCCGGGAAGGGCCAACGACAGGTGACCAGCCATGATCACGAAACCGGCGATGGCGACCGTCTTGCGGGCGCCCCAGACGCGGTCACCGAACCATCCGCCCGGCATGGCCATCAGGTAGACCATCGAGACGTACACGGAGTAGATGGCCGTGGTGGTGGCCGCGGTCATCGCCAGGCCGCCTCCCTGGCTGCCCGTGGCGGCGTCGGCGCCGCCCGAGACCAGGTAGTACACGAGGAGGGCGCGCATGCCGTAGTAGGAGAAGCGCTCCCACATCTCGGTCATGAACAGAGTGGCCAGGCCACGGGGGTGGCCGAAGAAGGTCTTTTCGGCCGGGGACGCCGAGTCCTTCGTCAGGCTGGAAGCCATGGTCGATCCTTGCTTGCTCGGGACGCTCGGCTTCGTGAGCTGTTCAGCGCCCGGTGGGGGGTGGCCGGCACCGGCCCCGGATGACCCGCCCCACGCCCAGGGGCCTCGTACCCGGTATGCCGGGAGTGAAGGGTCAGCCGTAACCGGGATCCACGCTCGGCACGCGTCTTCGCGTGCAGGGCCCGGCCCACAGGTCATTCACTGTCATCTGGGTCGGCCGAAACCAACCAGAGCAGAATTTGAGGATCCTCGCTCGCTTTTCGGCATAAGGATCCCCTGGGTAGTGCATCAGGCGTCTCGCCACCATACGACACGACACTGCGGCATATGGAAGGACTTGAGAGATGGATCACAGGTCCGCCGGGAACCGATTCGTCATATTCGAAGGCAGCCATCGCCTCATAACCCCAGTTCGAGAGGGGTCTGCCGGCAAGGGTCTCCTCGCGGTCGTCGCGGACTACCATCACCCACATGACGCGTGTACTGCTCGCCGAGGACGACGCATCCATCTCGGAACCCCTGGCCCGCGCCCTGCGCCGGGAGGGTTACGAGGTCGAGGTCCGGGAGGACGGCCCCACCGCCCTGGACGCCGGACTGCAGGGCGGCGTCGACCTCGTCGTCCTGGACCTCGGACTGCCCGGCATGGACGGCCTGGAGGTGGCCCGGCGGCTGCGCGCCGAGGGCCACGGCTTCCCGATCCTGGTCCTCACCGCACGGGCCGACGAGGTCGACACGGTCGTCGGCCTGGACGCCGGCGCCGACGACTACGTGACCAAGCCCTTCCGACTCGCCGAACTTCTGGCCCGCGTACGGGCCCTCCTGCGGCGCGGCTCCGCCGACACCTCCCAGGCCCCCGCCGCCACCCACGGCGTGCGCATCGACGTCGAGTCTCACCGCGCGTGGATGGGGGAGGAGGAGCTCCAGCTCACCGCCAAGGAGTTCGACCTGCTGCGCGTCCTGGTCCGCGACGCCGGCCGCGTCGTCACCCGCGACCAGCTGATGCGCGAGGTCTGGGACACCACCTGGTGGTCCTCCACCAAGACCCTCGACATGCACATCTCCTGGCTCCGCAAGAAGCTCGGGGACGACGCCGCCAACCCCCGCTACATCGCCACCGTCCGCGGCGTCGGCTTCCGCTTCGAGAAGAGCTGAGACACCCCCCGAGCCATGCGCCGCCGCCTGATCAACTCCACGCTCGCCGTGGTGCTCGTCGTGATCGCCGTGTTCGGGGTCTCCCTCGTCATCGTGGAGACCCGGACCATCACCAGCAGCGCCCAGGACCGCATCGGCTCCGAGGCGCTGCGCCTGCTGGGGACCGTCGAGGCGGACGCCCTGGAGCGCCGACCGGTCGACGCCGGCGCGCTCGCCGAACAGCTCGGCCTCGGCACGTACGCCCGCGTCACCGTCCCCGGGCAGCCCACCGTCGAGGTCGGAGACCGCATCGACGGCAGCGTCATCCGGGGCACCGCGCGCGGCGAGCAGGGTGAGCTGATCGTGGTCGAGGAGTCACGCTCCACCGTCACCCGCGAGGTCGGGCGCACCCTCGCCGTCGTCGGCGCGGTGGCGCTGCTGGCCGTCGTCGCGGCCGTCCTGCTCGCCCTACGCCAGGCCAACCGGCTGGCCTCCCCGCTCACCGACCTCGCCGAGACCGCCGAACGGCTCGGCTCGGGCGACCCGCGCCCCCGGCACAAGCGGTACGGGGTCCCCGAGCTGGACCGTGTCGCGGACGTCCTGGACGCCAGCGCCGAGCGGATCGGCCGCATGCTCACGGCCGAGCGGCGGCTCGCCGCCGACGCCTCCCACCAGCTGCGGACCCCGCTGACGGCCCTGTCGATGCGGCTGGAGGAGATCACGGTCACCGAGGACCTGGAGACCGTACGGGAGGAGGCGACCATCGCCCTCACCCAGGTGGAGCGGCTCACGGACGTCGTCCAACGGCTGCTGACGAACTCGCGCGACCCGCGCACCGGCTCGGCGGTCCCCTTCGACCTGGACGAGGTCGTCAAGCAGCAGATCGAGGAGTGGCGGCCGGCCTACCGCAGCGCCGGGCGGGCCATCGTGCGCTCGGGGAAGACGGGGGTCCGCGCCGTGGGCACCCCCGGGGCGGTCTCGCAGGTCCTGGCGACCCTCGTGGAGAACGCGCTGATGCACGGCGGCGGCACGGTCGCGCTGCGCACCCGCGTGATCGGCAACCAGGCCGTACTGGAGGTCACGGACGAGGGCCCCGGCGTCCCGCCGGACCTCGGCAACCGGATCTTCGAGCGGGCCATCAGCGGCCGCAACTCCACCGGCATCGGCCTGGCCGTGGCCCGCGACCTCGCGGAGGCCGACGGCGGCCGGCTGGAGCTGCTCCAGGCCAAGCCGCCGGTGTTCGCGCTGTTCCTCAGCCGCACCGCGCCGCAGCCGGCGGACCGGGAACAGACCGTCCGCTGACCGCCGGCGCGACGCGAGCACCCGGCGACGCGACCACCGGGCGACGGGACTACTGGGCCGCGGGCTCGGGCGTACGCGGCGTCGCCGGCACGTCCGTCGCGGGCACGTCCTGCGCGCCGTCGCGCTGGTCGACCACCAGCGAGGGAGCGGCCGGCGTCGGCAGGGCCTTGAAGACCCAGGTGCGGTAGGACCAGAAGCGGAAGACGGTCGCCACGCCCATGCCGAGGAACTTGAAGATGTTGTTCTGCAGCGAGCTGTCCCAGCCGAAGCCGTACGTGGCCACGTAGAGCACACCGCTCTCGATGACCATGCCGATGCCGCTGAAGAGGATGAACAGGACCATCTCGCGGCGCCGGCTGCCGAGGTCGCGGTCGCGGTAGGTGAAGTAACGGAAGCCGATGTAGTTCGTGATGATGGCCACGACGATGGCTATGACGTTCGCGCGCACGGTCTGCAGGTCGGTCGTGCTCCGGAGCAGGTTGAACACACCGAAATTGACCAGGACGCCCAGTCCGCCGACTGCGCCGAACTTGATGGCTTCACGGGCGAGGCCGCGCAAACGTTCGGACAGCGGTACAGCTTTCGGCGTGCTCATGTGATGGTTCAGTCCCTGTCCGTCGTCGTCACCCACGGCGTCACGGCCGGTGCGCGGGCGTCACTCGATTGCGTCAACCCGTCCATGTTAAGTGTCGCCCCCGGGCGCCGTACGTGCCTTCGGGGCCCGTGCGACGCACGGCACACGGGGTACGCGCCAGGCCACGTCCGGATGGCGGAATACCGACGGATACCCTGGAGCCGTGACGTTCCCGGTAGTCGGCATGGTCGGCGGCGGACAGCTCGCCCGCATGACCCACGAGGCGGGTATCCCCCTCGGTATCAAATTCAAGATCCTCAGTGACACACCACAGGATTCGGCGGCCCAGGTCGTGAGCGATGTCGTCATCGGCGACTACCGCGACCTGGAGACGCTGCGCGCGTTCGCGCGCGGCTGTGACGTGATCACCTTCGACCACGAGCACGTGCCCACCGAACACCTTCGGGCCCTGGAAGCGGACGGCATCCCCGTCCGCCCGGGGCCCGACGCGTTGGTGCACGCCCAGGACAAGGGGGTGATGCGCGCCAAGCTCGACGAGATCGGCGCCCCCAGCCCGCGCCACCGGATCGTCGCCGATCCGGCGGACGTGGAGGCGTTCGCGGCCGAGGTGGGCGGCTTCCCCGTCATCCTCAAGACGGTGCGCGGCGGCTACGACGGCAAGGGCGTGTGGTTCGTGCGCACCCCCGAGGACGCGGAGGCCCCGTTCAGGGCGGGCGTGCCGGTCCTCGCGGAGGAGAAGGTGGACTTCGTCCGCGAGCTCGCGGCGAACATCGTCCGCTCCCCGCACGGCCAGGCGGTGGCCTACCCCGTCGTGGAGTCCATCCAGGTGGACGGCGTCTGCGACACGGTGATCGCCCCCGCCCCGAACCTCTCCGAGGCCCTCGCCGGCGAGGCCCAGGCCCTGGCGCTGCGCATCGCGAAGGAACTCGACGTGACCGGCCACCTGGCCGTGGAGCTGTTCGAGACCGCCGACGGGCGCATCCTCGTCAACGAACTGGCCATGCGTCCGCACAACAGCGGCCACTGGACCCAGGACGGTGCCATCACCTCCCAGTTCACCAACCACGTCCGCGCGGTCCTGGACCTCCCGCTGGGCGATCCGCGCCCCCGGGCCCGCTGGACGGTCATGGCGAACGTGCTCGGCGGTGACTACCCCGACATGTACGCGGCGTACCTGCACTGCATGGCCCACGACCCGCAGCTGAAGATCCACATGTACGGCAAGGACGTGAAACACGGCCGCAAGGTCGGCCACGTCAACACCTACGGCGACGACCTGGACGATGTGCTGGAGCGCGCACGTCACGCAGCCGGCTACCTCAGAGGAACGATCACCGAATGAGCACCTCCCCCGCGGGCACGGCCCCCGTCGTCGGCATCGTCATGGGTTCGGACTCCGACTGGCCGGTCATGGAGGCCGCCGCCCAGGCGCTCGACGAGTTCGAGATCCCCTACGAGGTCGACGTGGTCTCCGCCCACCGGATGCCGCGCGAGATGGTCGCGTACGGGGAGCAGGCGGCGGACCGCGGCCTGAAGGCGATCATCGCCGGGGCGGGCGGCGCCGCCCACCTGCCCGGGATGCTGGCGTCCGTCACCCCGCTGCCCGTCATCGGGGTCCCGGTGCCGCTGAAGTACCTCGACGGCATGGACTCCCTGCTGTCGATCGTGCAGATGCCCGCCGGGGTTCCCGTCGCCACCGTCTCCGTCGCCGGCGCGCGCAACGCCGGCCTGCTGGCCGTACGCATGTTGGCCGCGCACGACCCGGAGCTGCTGGCCCGGATGCGGGACTTCCAGCAGGAGCTGAACGACCAGGCCACGGAGAAGGGCAAGCGGCTGCGGACCAAGGTCGCGGGCGCGGACTCCTTCGGATTCGGCAAGTGAGCGCGGCGCAGCGCCTGGCCGAGGCGCGTGAGCTGCTGGCCGAACACCCGATCGTCGACGGCCACAACGACCTGCCGTGGGCGCTGCGCCAAGGAGTCTCCCCCTCGCCGGAGGGGCGGAAGGTCCGCTACGACCTCGACCGGTGTGACCTCGCCGCCGACCAGAGCGACCGCCTGCACACCGACATCCCCCGGCTGCGCGCCGGCGGCGTCGGCGCGCAGTTCTGGTCGGTCTACGTGCGCTCCGACTACGCGGGCGACGAGGCGGTCAGCGCCACCCTGGAGCAGATCGACGTCGTCGACCAGCTGATCGCCCGTCACCCGCGTGACCTCGTACGGGCGCTGACGGCGGACGACATGGAGGCGGCCCGCGCCGGCGGCCGGATCGCCTCGCTGATGGGCGCCGAGGGCGGCCACTCCATCAACAACTCGCTCGCCACGCTGCGAGCCCTGCACCGGCTCGGCGTGCGGTACATGACCCTGACGCACAACGACACGATCGACTGGGCGGACTCGGCGACCGACGAGCCCCGGCACGGCGGCCTGAGCGACTTCGGCCGCGAGGTCGTCCGCGAGATGAACCGGATCGGCATGCTGGTCGACCTCTCGCACGTCGCCGCGACGACGATGCGCGACGCGCTCGCCGTCTCGACCGCGCCGGTGATCTTCTCGCACTCGTCGGCGCGGGCGATCTGCGACCACCCGCGCAACATCCCGGACGACGTCCTGGAGCTGCTGCCGGCCAACGGCGGCGTGGCGATGGCCACCTTCGTGCCGAAGTTCATCCTCCCCGCGGCGGTGGAGTGGACGCTGGCCGCCGACGAGAACCTGCGCGCGCACGGCTTCCACCACCTCGACACCACCCCCGAGGCGATGGCCCTGCACCGGGCCTTCGAGGCGGAGCGTCCGCGCCCGGTGGCCACGGCCGCCACGGTCGCCGACCACCTGGACCACATGCGGGAGGTCGCCGGCGTCGACCACATCGGCATCGGCGGCGACTACGACGGCACGGCCTTCACCCCGTCGGGCCTGGACGACGTGGCGGGCTACCCGAACCTGGTCGCGGAACTCCTGGCCCGCGGCTGGTCCCGCCCGGACCTGGCCAAACTCACCTGGTCCAACCCGGTCCGCGCCCTGCGTGACGCGGAATCGGCGGCGGCGTCCCTCTCGGCGACCCACCCCCCGTCGAACGCGTGCCTTTAGTCCCATTTCATCCCAGCCCCGCCGGCGTTTGAGGCGCAGGGGTCCGGGGGCGGGGCAGGGCGGGGCACCGCAGCCCCGCCCTGCCCCGCCCCGCCCCCGCCCGGCCAGGGCATGGGCATGGGCCACCCGATTGCCACACCCGTCGGGCACCCCCCACACCCTCCGTGTCACCGTGGCAGAACTCTCCCTGCGCCGCCGAGACCGGAGCGAACGCCATGGCCGACCTGCAGGATGAACCGCACGACCCCGCCCCCGCCGCCGGCGTCGAAGACGCCCCCGCGCCGCCCACCCCCGGCGGAGCCCCCGGCAGCGCCCTGGACCGCGCCGCCGAGCTGCTCGCCGAGCATCCCGTCGCGGACGGCTGCAACACCCTCGTCTGGACACTGCGCCAGAGCCCGTACCACGACATCGACACCCCGGACGGCGGTGTCGACACCGACATCCCCCGGCTGCGTTCCGGCGGGGTGGGCGCCCAGTTCTGGACGCTCCTGACCCCCCAGGAGCCGGCCGCCACCGACCACATCGTGTCGGAGACCCTCGAACAGATCGACGCGGCGCTCGCCCTGATGCACCGCTACCCCGACAGCCTGTGCCTCGCGCTGACACCCGACGACATGGCCGACGCCCGCAACCGCGGCCGGATCGCCTCGTTCCTCGGCCCCGTGTCCGGCCGTACGCTCACCGGCTCGCTCGGCGCGCTGCGCGCCTTCCACGCGCTGGGCGTACGCCTCCTCGCGCCGGCGGGAGCGCCCTGGGCGCAGGAGGGGCTGACGGCCTTCGGCCACGAGGTGGTGCGGGAGGCGAACCGGCTGGCGATCCTGTTGGACCTGACGGGCTGCCCGCCGCCGGCGGCCTGCCAGCTGGCCGGGGCCTCCAAGGCACCGGTGGTCATCTCGAACACGGGGGCGGCGGCGCTCAACCCGCACCCGGGCAACGTCACCGACGAGGTGCTGCTCGCCCTGCACGCGGCGAACGGGCTGGCGATGGTCACCTTCGACGCCGCCCGCACCGGGGATTCCCTGCACGCCGTCGCGGACCACGTGGAGCACGTACGCGCGCTCGCGGGCCCCGAGGGCGTCGGTCTGGGCGCCACCTTCGGCGCCGAGCGGGGCAGTGCCCGGCCGGCCGGTCTGACCGATCCCTCGGGCTACCCGAGGCTGATCGCGGAACTTCTGGAGCGGGGCTGGTCGGAAGCCGATCTCGCCCTGCTCACGTGGGGCAATGCCCAGCGGGTGCTGCGCGACGCGGAGTTCACGGCCCGCGCCGCACAGCACCGCAGAACGTCTTAGAACGTCCGTGCGGCGAGGGCCCGCTTCGGCAGGACGGTCGCCTTCCACAGGCGGAGGCCGGACCACACCGTGGCGTACAGCAGGAGGCCGTTGCGCGCGCACAGCAGGACCGTGCCGAGCGTGGTGTTCTCCAGGATGTCCGAGCCGTACCAGATCGGGAAGATCAGCGTGGTCAGGGCGTTGGCGACGACCAGCAGCCAGGCGATCGGACGCTGGGTGGTGTGCCGCGAGGTGAGGCAGACGGCGGCGAGGCCGAGCAGCCAGATCATGTACTGCGGGCTGATGACCCGGCTGGTCACGGTGAAGACCAGGATGGCGCAGAGCGCGGCGTCGAACGGCGTCGCGTTCGACCACCGGTTGGCCTTGACGCGCCACAGCAGGAGCAGCAGGAAGCCGACGACGGTCAGGCCGAGGGAGGCCCGCGCGATGCTCGACACGTACGGGCCGACGTACTCGAACGCGCCGTACTGGAAGTTGATCTTGCCGGGCCACAGGTCCACGAGCCGGGCCGCCATCAGCGCGGAACCGCCGAGGGACTCGACCTGCACGCCGCGGTCGCCCTGGTTGCCGAGGAAGCCGAACGTGTCGCGGAAGAGCAGGGCGAAGACGCCCAGCAGCGCGGCGCCGGACAGCGCCGCCGAGACGAGGGCGTCGCGCGTGGACTTGCCGCGCGGGGTGCCGAGCAGCGTGAGCAGCGGCCACACCTTGACCATGGCGCCGATGCCGGCGATGGCGCCGCCGAGCTTCGGGCGGTAGCGCAGGAAGAGCAGCGAGCCGACGGCGAGCAGGGTGACCTGGATGTCGTAGCGGGCGAACGGGGTCGCCATCATCATCGGCAGCGTGACGAGCCACAGCAGCGCGCCGGCCATGCTGCCGTCGTTGCGGCGGGCGACCCGTATCAGGCCGAGCAGGAGCACGCCGTCGCACAGGACGGTCAGCGCGACGAAGGCCTGGAAGTAGGTGAGGAACGGCAGCAGGTCGGGCGAGAGGAAGATCGCCGCGGCCGCCGGCGGGTACTGCCACATGATGTCGTTCTGCGGCAGCGTCCCCGTGACGAGGACGTTGTACCAGTTGTGGTAGGTCGCGGTGACCTCCACGCGTACGACGTTCGAGCTGTGGAAGTCGTTGACGAGCATCCAGAGCATCGCTGCCCGGGAGGCCAGCCAGAAGCCCGCGATGCCCAGCAGGGCTCCGCGTCCTCGCATGGCTGCTTCGAAGGATCCCCGCCGGTCACGCGTGGCGGGCGCCGCCGTCGCAGATGCGGTGGGGTTGGTCGGAGGGCTGCTGGTCGTGGTCATCGGCCCGAAGTCTACCCAGTCATTTATTCCACTTCTTTGACTGAGTCCCATCAAAAACGGGTATCCGTATACGCCCTGGTGGGGCCGCCGAACCCCGAGCTTCCTTACGGAAACAGGGGTGCGGGGCCCCGTGCGCGCGTCGTCCTACGCGTGCGGGCGCCCCATCGCGCGGTAGGTCCAGCCGGCCGCCCGCCAGCGGACGGGGTCCAGCGCGTTGCGGCCGTCGAGGATGAGGCGGTCGGTGACGGCCTCGCCGAGCGCGGCCGGGTCGAGCTCGCGGAACTCGCGCCACTCGGTGAGGTGCAGGACGACCTCGGCCGCGCGCGCGGCCTCCAGCGCGGAGTCGGCGTAGCCGAGGGTCGGGAAGACGCGGCGGGCGTTGTCCATGCCCTTGGGGTCGTAGACGGTCACCTGGCCGCCCTGGAGGTGGATCTGCCCGGCGACGTTGAGGGCGGGGGAGTCGCGGACGTCGTCGGAGTCGGGCTTGAAGGTGGCGCCGAGGACGGCGACGCGCTTGCCGAGGAAGGAGCCGCCGACGGCCTCGCGGGCCAGCTCGACCATGTGGCCGCGGCGGCGCATGTTGATGGAGTCGACCTCGCGCAGGAACGTCAGGGCCTGGTCGGCGCCGAGTTCGCCGGCTCGGGCCATGAAGGCGCGGATGTCCTTGGGCAGGCAGCCCCCGCCGAAGCCGATGCCGGCGCGCAGGAACTTCGCGCCGATGCGGTCGTCGTAGCCGATGGCCTCGGCGAGCTTGACCACGTCGCCGCCGGCCGCCTCGCAGACTTCCGCCATGGCGTTGATGAAGGAGATCTTGGTGGCGAGGAAGGAGTTCGCGGCGGTCTTGACCAGCTCCGCCGTCGGGAAGTCGGTGACCACCAGCGGGGTGCCCTCGGACATCGGGGTCTCGTAGACCTCGCGCAGCACCTTCTCGCCGCGCTCGCCCCGGACGCCGATGACGATCCTGTCGGGGTGCAGGGTGTCCTGGACGGCGAAGCCCTCGCGCAGGAACTCCGGGTTCCACGCCAGCTCCACGTCGGAGCCCGCCGGGGCCAGCTCCGCCAGCTTCGCCGCGAGCCGCGCGGCGGAGCCGACGGGCACGGTGGACTTGCCGACGACCAGGGCGGGGCGGGTCAGGTGCGGGGCGAGGGATTCGATCGCGGAGTCGACGTAGGACATGTCGCAGGCGTACTCGCCGTGCTTCTGCGGGGTGTTCACGCAGACGAAGTGCACGTCGCCGAAGGCGCCCACCTCCTCCCAGGAGGTGGTGAAGCGCAGCCGGCCGGTGGAGCCGGGCAGGCCGGCGACGTGCCCGGCGAGGAGTTCCTCCAGACCGGGCTCGTACATGGGGACACGACCCCGCGCCAGCATCTCGATCTTCTCGGGCACCACGTCCAGGCCGAGTACCTCGAAGCCGAGCTCGGCCATCGCGGCGGCGTGGGTCGCGCCGAGGTAGCCGGTGCCGATCACCGTGATCTTGAGGGGGGCCATGGGTGCTCCAGAGGTGCGGGGCCGTTTGCGGCACCCGAGCATAGTCCCGACCCCTGTGGGGGACGCTCCCCGCTGTCACGCGGACGCTCCCCGCTGTCACGCAGCTCACGTGCGCCGTACATATCGCGGGCGGGGAGCCGGACACTAAGATTTCGGTTACTTAACGGTAGTTAGCATCACGCATCACACATGGGGAGTGAGAGTCTTGGCGGGTTCTGCCGACTTCGACCTGTACCGCCCGGCCGAGGAGCACGACATGCTCCGCGAGTCCGTCCGCTCGCTCGCCGAGGCGAAGATCCTGCCGTTCGCCGCCGCGGTGGACGAGGAGTCCCGCTTCCCGCAGGAGGCCCTCGACGCCCTGGTCGCCAGCGACCTGCACGCCGTCCACGTACCGGAGACCTACGGCGGCGCCGGGGCCGACGCCCTCGCCACCGTGATCGTCATCGAGGAGGTGGCCCGCGTGTGCGCGTCCTCCTCCCTCATCCCGGCCGTGAACAAGCTCGGCTCCCTCCCGGTGATCCTCTCCGGGTCCGAGGAGCTCAAGGCCAAGTACCTCGGCCCGCTGGCCAAGGGCGACGCGATGTTCTCGTACGCCCTGTCCGAGCCCGACGCGGGCTCCGACGCCGCCGGCATGAAGACCCGCGCCGTCCGTGACGGCGACTTCTGGGTGCTCAACGGCGTCAAGCGCTGGATCACCAACGCGGGCGTCTCCGAGTACTACACGGTCATGGCCGTGACGGACCCGGAGAAGCGCAGCAAGGGCATCTCGGCGTTCGTGGTCGAGAAGTCCGACGAGGGCGTCTCGTTCGGCGCCCCGGAGAAGAAGCTCGGCATCAAGGGCTCCCCGACGCGCGAGGTCTACCTCGACAACGTCCGCATTCCGGCGGACCGCATGATCGGGGCCGAGGGCACCGGCTTCGCCACCGCCATGAAGACCCTGGACCACACCCGCATCACCATCGCGGCCCAGGCCCTCGGCATCGCCCAGGGCGCCCTGGACTACGCCAAGGGCTACGTGCGGGAGCGCAAGCAGTTCGGCAAGCCGATCGGCGACTTCCAGGGCGTCCAGTTCATGCTCGCGGACATGGCGATGAAGATCTCCGCCGCCCGCGCGCTGACCTACCAGGCCGCCGCCGCCTCCGAGCGCGGCGACGCCGACCTCACCTACCTCGGCGCCGCGGCCAAGTGCTTCGCCTCCGACGTCGCCATGGAGGTCACCACGGACGCCGTCCAACTCCTCGGCGGCTACGGCTACACGCGCGACTACCCGGTGGAGCGCATGATGCGCGACGCGAAGATCACGCAGATTTACGAAGGAACGAACCAGGTCCAGCGCATCGTCATGGCCAGGAACCTTCCGTAGTAAGTAATAAGGGGTCCTCGCGGATCCACGGCCCCCGGCGTGACGTGCGCCGGGGGCCGTCGCGCTGCCCCCGCCGCGCACCGTGCCGCGCCCCGCGCGCCGCGCTTTGTAACGATTCCGATCCAGCGGGCGGGCGTCGGGCCGGCGTGCGCCCCGGGGGCGGGCGGCGGGACGGGGCCGGGCGCCGTCCGCCGGGCGGACCGGGCCGCGTCGTGTGGCCCGGACGGGGGCGGAAGCTTCGGCGCTGAGCAGTGCGTCTTCGGCGCTGCACGCCGGCCGCCGGGCGTCCGCGGCCGACGGCGGAGGGCGTACGGGACCCGGTGGGCCGCCGGGGTGGGGAAGCCGCCGTAACCGGAACGTTGCCGGAGCCGGCCCGGCCGGGGCGCCTCGGGCCTTCGTACTTCCCCGGATGGGCTAACTTTGATGCTTCGTACGCCTGAACCGGTTGGGGAGAGAACAAAATGACGGAAGCGATCCTGCTGGTCGGCGGGCAGGGGACGCGACTGCGCCCCGTGACGGTGAACACCCCCAAGCCGATGGTTCCGGCGGCCGGTGTCCCGTTCCTCGCCCACCAGATAGCCAGGGCCGCAGCCGCCGGTGTCACGCACATCGTGATGGCCACCTGCTACCTCGCCGAGGTCTTCGAGCCCTACTTCGGCGACGGATCCGACTTCGGCATCACCCTCGAATACGTCGTCGAGGACGAGCCCCTGGGCACCGGCGGTGCCATCCGCAACGCCGCCCAGCGCCTCACGGGCGGTCCGGACTCCCCCGTCCTCGTCTTCAACGGCGACATCCTCACCGGCCTCGACATCGCCGGTCTGGTCGAGTCCCACCAGGCCGCCGACGCCGACGTCTCCCTGCACCTGGTGCGCGTCGAGGACCCGCGCGCGTTCGGTCTGGTCCCCACCGACCCCGAGGGGCGGGTGCTGGCCTTCACCGAGAAGCCGCAGACCCCCGAAGAGATCATCACCGACCAGATCAACGCCGGCTGCTACGTCTTCCGACGCAGCGTCATCGACTCCATCCCGGCCGGCCGACCGGTATCCGTCGAGCGCGAGACCTTCCCCGGCCTCCTCGCCTCCGGCGCCACGCTGCACGGCCACATCGAGGACACCTACTGGCTGGACCTCGGCAAGCCCGAGTCCTTCGTCCAGGCCTCGGCCGACCTCGTACGCGGTGTCGTGACCTCCCCGGCCGTCCCCGGCCCGCGCGGCGAGGCGCTCGTCCTCCCGGGTGCCCAGGTGGCCGACGGCGCCAAGCTCTCGGGCGGTACCGTGGTGGGTGCCGGCGCCCGGATCGAATCGGGCGCGGTCGTCCAGGGCTCGATCGTGCTGGACGGTGCGACCCTCGGCCCGGACACGGTGGTGAGCGCCAGCCTCATCGGTGCCGGCGCCTCGGTGGGCTCGCGCACGGTGGTGAACGGCGCGGTCATCGGTGACGGTGCCGTCGTAGGGGCCGACAACGAACTGCGCGCAGGGGTGCGGGTGTGGTGCGAGGCTGAACTGCCCGACGCCGCCGTCCGCTTCTCCTCCGACCGCTGACCAACTTCATCCAGTGAGGCTTAACCCTGTGATAGGCGAGCAGCAGACTTCCCGCGCGACCGACGTCGCAACCACGAAGCTCCCCGACACCTGGGCGCACACGCCGCTCACCGTGGTCATGCCGACCTACAACGAGGCGGGCAACCTGCCGGGCATGGTGGAGCTGCTCATGGGTCTCGACCAGCCGGGCCTGCGCCTGCTGATCGTCGACGACTCGTCGCCCGACGGCACCGGCAAGATCGCCGATGAGCTGGCGGAGGGCTTCCTCACCGAGGACGGCAAGCCGCGCATGTCGGTCCTGCACCGCACCGCGAAGGACGGCCTCGGCCGTGCCTACGCGGCCGGCATGGCCAAGGCCGTCGAGGACGGCGCCGAGTACGTGCTCCAGATGGACGCGGACGGCTCCCACCCGGCCGGCAAGATCGCCGAGATGCTGGGCGTGGCCCGTTCCACCGGCGCCGGTCTCGTCGTCGGCAGCCGCTACGTGCCGGGCGGCACCCTCTCCGACGCCTGGGGCGCGCACCGCAAGCTGCTCTCCCGCTGGGCGAACGCGTACGCGAGCACCATCCTCGGCACCCGCGTCCGTGACATCACGGGCGGCTTCAACCTGTGGAGCGCGGCCGCGCTGAAGGCGATCGACCTCGCGTCGATCGGCAGCGCCGGCTACAGCTTCCAGGTGGAGATGAAGTACAAGGCCCTGCGCCGGAACTTCCAGGTGATGGAGGTCCCGATCCACTTCGAGGACCGCACCGTCGGCGAGTCCAAGATGAACCTGGCCGTCCAGCTGGAGTCCATCGCCATGCCGTGGAAGCTGCGCGCCCGCGCGGGCAAGTAGCCTTCGGGGAACAGGCAACGCGAGAAGGGGCACCCCCCGCCGGGGGTGCCCCTTCTCGCGTTGACCGGAGCCTACGCCGCCTCCCGCACCTCCGTGCGCCCGCGCGGCGGGCGGCTCTCCAGGAACCGCTTCAGGCGCACCGCCATCGGCCGTTCCACGAACCGTTGGATGAGCCAGGACGCCAGCACCATCACCGCCACCGCCGACAGCATCAGCGTCCACGGCTCCACGTCCTTGTGCCACTTCGCGAGCAGGGTGATGCCGATCTGCTGGTGCAGCAGGTAGAGCGGGTACGACATGGCGCCCGCGATCGGCAGCCAGCGCCAGTCGACGCGGTCCAACCAGCCCAGCGCGACGGCGGCCATGACGACGTAGCACAGGGTCACGACGAGCAGGCACACCTCCCAGGAGAGCCGGTCGCCCTTGACCGTGTTCCACTGGACGATGTCGTTGAGCCGGCGCTGCATCAGCAGCCAGGAGAAGACCAGCAGCGCCCACGGTTCGCCGGCGCGCGGTCCCTCACGGCGGATCAGGTAGAAGCAGATGCCGGAGATGAACAGCGGCGAGTAGGTCGGGTTCGCCAGCACGTCCAGGATCGGCAGGCCCGAACCGGGGGCCAGCAGCGAGGCGATGGTCCAGATCCAGCAGAAGTTCAAGACCTTGCGGTACGTCAGACCGGTCCAGGCGACCACGGCGAAGATCAGGTAGAACCGCACCTCGGACCACAGGGTCCAGTACGACGGGTCCAGCGCGGTGGAGCCCAGCGGGGTCTGCACCATCGTCAGGTTCGTCAGGATCTGGCTCAGCCCCGGCCCGGAGCCCCCGAAGGGCTTCCCGACGGCCAGCAGCACACCCATGGTGAGCAGGACGCAGAACCAGTACGCCGGCGCGAGCCGGATCACACGGCTGCGCAGGTAGCTGCCGAGCGGGCGCCCCCAGGCCGACATGCAGATGACGAAGCCGCTGATCATGAAGAACAGCTCCACGCCGATCCAGGCGTAGCGGCCCACCGTGGTCAGCCACCCGAAGGCGTCCCCGCCCCACATCTCACGGCGCGTGTAGTGGTGGACGAGCACCAGGACCGCCGCCACGATCCGCAGTCCGTCCAGGATCCGCAGCCGAGGCCGCGCGGCGGCCTTCGCCGGTCCGGCCGACCCCGCCGACCCCGCCGACCCCGTCTGCCCCGTCTGCCCCGGCAGGGGGACGGCGCGGTCGGCGGGCAGGTCACGGAGACGCTCGCCGGCCTCCCGCCGCTCGTCGAGGGCGTGCGGGGACGGGTGCAGGGACATGGACGCTCCACGGGCAGGACGGACGCGTGCCCGCCGGTGCGGCGGCAGCGCCGGAGAAGGGCCCGGCCGGGGGATCCCCCCGGGGTACGGGCCGCAACAGTCTTACGAGAAAACCATCGGACTGTCCACAGCGCCCGTCTGCGCGTACGCCACACGCGTGACCGACAAACCGGCCCTTACTGCCCGCGTACGGTGACCTTCTCGTCCTTCTGGATCTGCTTGACCAGCTGTTGGACCTTCGCCTTGTCCCAGACGAGGTTGCCGCCCCGCTGTCCGGAAATCGGCATGTTCATCGAGACGCCGTCACCGCTGTTGACGCCCTTCATGGCGAAGAACATCTGCCCCAGGTCCCACAGCCCCATGTCCTTGTCCACGATCAGCGTGTCCAGGCCGGCGCCCAGCACCGGGTACAGGGAGAAGGGGTTGAGGACCGTGCCGGGCGTCGCCGCCTGGCTCGCGAGCGCCGCGAGGAACTTCTGCTGGTTCTTCGTCCGTTGCAGGTCCGACTCCGCGAACGCGTAGCGGGTGCGGACGAAGGCCAGCGACTGCTCGCCGTTGAGGGTCTGGCGGCCCGCCTTGAAGTCGGCGCCCGACTTGTCGTCCTTGAAGGCCTGTTCGATGTCCAGCTCGACGCCGCCCAGCGCGTCCACGATGTTCGCGAAGCCGGCGAAGCCGATCTCGGCGTAGTGGTCGATGCGCAGGCCGGTGTTGAACTCCACCGTGCGCACGAGCAGCTCCGGGCCGTCCTCGGCGTACGCCGCGTTCAGCTTCACCCGGCGCCCCTGGGCGGGGAACTTCTTCCCGGACTTGGAGCCCACGAAGGAGGGGATCTCCACGTCCGAGTCGCGCGGCAGCGAGATCATGGTGTTCCCGCTGGAGCACTTCGCGAGGATCATCATCGAGTCGGTGCGCTTGCCCTCGGCGGAGCCCGTGTGGAGCTTCTTCTTCTCCTCGTCGGACATGCCCTCGCGGCTGTCGGAGCCCACGATCAGGTAGGTGGTGCAGTCGCCCTCCTTGGGGCGCTCGATCACCTTGGACAGGTCGACCTCGCGGCGCACCTTGGAATCGGCCCAGAAGTAGGTGCCGACCGTCGTGACGAAGAGCACGGACACCAGCACGATCGAACCGATCTTGATCCGCTTGCGCCAGTCCGGCGCCGGTCCGACGGGCCCGCCCGCGCCGCCGGGCCCGCCGGGTCCGCCCGGCCGCCGGTGCGCCCGGGGCCGCCGGGGCCCGAGGGGTCCCGTAGACCTGGCCGGTGTTGTAGCCGCTGTCGTACGAGGACCCGTACGCGTCGGGCCCCTGCCTCTGCTGCGGGGCACCCGTGGCCGGGACGGGCGCCCGGCGGCGGTGCCTGCGGCGGGACCGGCGGACGGCCGGGCTGCGGGGCCTGCCGCGGGGGCCGGGGCGGACGAGGGGGCTGCGCCTGCGGCTGCCGCTGAACGTGCCGCATCCGCTGCGGCCCCTCCGGCTGCGCCTGTCCGCTGCCTCGGCCGTACCCGTCATCGCGGCGGCCGCGCGTGTCGCGCTCGCCGTTCCACCCGTCCCAGTCACTCATGCGCACAAGGATGCCTGGCCGGGAGCGTCGCCCGACACCCCGGGCCGGGCTTCGTACCGGGGCTGTTGCAGAGCTGATGCCCGCGCCGCGCACTTAAGGTGGCGGCATGACAGAAATACCGGCCGTACCCGCGGGCAAGCCGATCTCGGCCTCCCGCACCACCCTCAGCCACATCATGACCGCGAACGACACCAACCTCCTCGGCACGGTGCACGGCGGTGTGATCATGAAGCTGGTGGACGACGCCGCCGGCGCGGTGGCCGGGCGTCACTCGGGCGGGCCGGCCGTGACCGCCTCGATGGACGAGATGGCCTTCCTCGCGCCGGTCCGCGTCGGCGACCTCGTCCACGTCCGGGCGCAGTGCAACTGGACCGGCCGCTCCTCGATGGAGATCGGCGTACGGGTCCTCGCGGAGCGGTGGAACGAGTCCACCCCCGCCACCCAGGTCGGCAGCGCCTACCTCGTCTTCACCGCCGTCGACGCCGACGGCAAGCCCCGCCAGGTCCCGCCCGTGATCCCGGAGACCGAGCAGGACGAGCGGCGCTACCAGGAGGCCCAGATCCGGCGCACCCACCGGCTCGCCCGCCGCCAGGCCATCACCGAGCTGCGCGAACGCCGCGCCGCCGAGGGCCTCGACGACTGAGCCCGTCCGGCGTGCCGTGGCGGGGACCCGGCGTCGCATCCGGCGCCTTCTGGTCATACCGGCCTCTTATCGGGCCCCCGTAAACTGGTCCGTCGACGTCCGGCTCCGTGCGAGCGACGGCCATCCCCCGACCGGCCCAGCCGCGGAGACCCCGATGCCCACTGCCACGAAGACCCCGCCCGCCGCCGCGCCCGCCCGCCGGCCGGCGCGGCGCCGCGTGCCCGGCCCCGACTGGCTGTGGGCGGCGCTGCTGACCCTCGCCGTCACCACCTTCCGCGCCGGCACGCCGCAGCTGTGGCGCGACGAGCTCGCCAGCTGGAACGCCGCCTCGCGCGGCACCGGCGAGCTGATCGGGATGCTCGGCAACGTCGACGCCGTCTCGGGCCTCTACTACCTCCTGCTGCACGGTTGGATCGCCGTCTTCGGGGACTCCGCCGCGATGCTCCGGCTGCCGTCGGCGCTCGCCGCGGCCGGCTGCGCCGCCTTCGTGGTGCTCCTCGCCCGCGACCTCTTCGACCGCCGCACCGCCGTCTTCGCCGGGCTGCTGTTCCCGCTGCTGCCCGCCGTGACCCGGTACGGGACCGAAGCGCGTTCGTACGCCTTCGTGATGCTCGCGGTGACGGCCGCGACCTGGCTGCTGCTGCGCGCGTTGGAGCGGCCCCGGCCCGCGCGCTGGGCGGCGTACGCCCCGCTCGTGGCGCTCGCCGGGCTGCTGCACATGGTGGCGCTGCTGTTCCTGTTGCCGCACGCGCTGATCGTGGTGCTGCGGTGGTGGCGGGAGCGGCGCGGGCGGACGGTGGTGGGCTTCGCGCTCGCGGTCGCCGCCGGGTTGGTGCCGGTGATTCCTCTGGTGCTGCTGGGGCGCAGTCAGGTCGGGCGGCAGATCAGCTGGATCGAGACCCCGCACCTGCGGGACGTCGCCGGGCTGTGGGACAACCTCTTCGGCTCCCCGCTGGTCGCGTTGGCCGTGGCGGCGACCGCGCTGCTGCCGCTGGCCTGGACCCGGGGCCGGCGGCCCGCCGTCGAGCTGCTGGTGGCGGGCGCCGCGCCGATCCTCGCCGTGTACGTGCTCTCGCAGGGCACCACCTCGTACTTCATCGACCGCTACGTGCTCTTCACCCTGCCCGCCTGGACCGTCCTGGCCGCCGCCGGCCTGGCCGCGCTGAAGCCGCGCGTGGTCGCGGTCGTGGGGCTGGCCGCGTTGATCCTGCTCGGGCTGCCCGACCAGCGTCAGCTGCGCACCGAGTCGGCGAAGGAGTCCGCGGACGGCCGGGCGGCGGCGGAGGTCATCGCACGGGGGTACAGGCCCGGGGACGGGTTCGTACCGCTGCGCGGCCGCGAGGAGCGCGCCTACATGACCGACTTCCAGATCGAGTACCACCTGCCGGAGCGCGTGAAGCCGCGCGACGTGTTCGTCGAGCGTTCGGCGGTCGCGAGCGACGACCTGTTCCCGGTGGAGTGCGCGCGCCCCGAGCGGTGCCTCGGAGACACCCGCAGGATCTGGCTGGTCACCCGCACGACCTCGCGCCCCGACCCGTACGGCAAGCTGCCGGCGAACCAGGTCAAGGCGTTGAAGGACCACTACAGGGTGGCCTCCACGACCGAGGTGCGCGGCCTGCGCGTCAGCCTGCTGGAACGCGTCCGCTGAGCCGCGGGGGCCGGCGGCCTCAGGACGGCTCGCCGCACACCACCTGGTCGCCCGTGACCACCCCGAACGTGCCCTGGTACGGGTCCTCGGCCCGTACCGCGACCACCTTGCGGTAGTCGGCGCCCGCGATCACCAGCACCGTCCGCCCCTGCCGGGGCACCGCGCGCAGTTCGGCTCCGGGCAGGGCCGCCGACACCGTACGGGCCGAGCGGTCCCAGCGGGGGTCGTACGCGATCACCGTGCGCCGCACCTCGCGGCTGGCGCCGTTGCCGGGCGCCCGGGTGGTGTCGAAGCCGGTCGCGCGCAGGGCGGCGTCCACCCGCCCGCCGAGGCCGTCGATGCGGGTGCCGTTCTCGACCTGGACGCGGATCCGCTGCGGCGGCACGTCGACGGGGACGGCGGCGGGCCGGCTCGCCGGCCCGCCGGGTTGGACGGGGGCGAGCGGGCGGTCCTGGCGCAATGCCTCGAAGAGCTTGGCGGCCTTGGCTTCGTCCCATTTGACGGTGGATCCGATGCCCTTGACCGGGTAGGAAGGGTCCCCGATCGGGACCGAGGCGAATTCCGACGAGGAGGGCGCGAAGTCCCGCATGGCCTGTCCGAGGGCGAGCATCTGCTCGGAGCCGAAGTCCTTGTCGGCCCGTACGGATCCCAGGAGGGTGGAGCTGACCTGCTTGAACTTGACGGGGTTCAGCAGGATCCCGCCCGCGGTGGCCTGTTTGATGAGCGAGGCGACGAACCGCTGCTGACGCTGCATCCGGCCGAGATCCGAGGCCCCGTCGATGTGGCGCGAGCGGACGTACTGGAGGGCCTGCCCGCCGGTCAGGCGGTGGGTGCCGGGCAGCAGGTGGAGGCCGGTGTGGCTGTCGCGCATGGTCTTGGCGGTACAGATGTCCACGCCGCCCATGGCGTCGACGGTCTTCATGAAGCTGGTGAAGTCGACCTCCAGATAGTGGTCGATCTTCACCCGGGTCATGTTCTCCACGGTGCGCACGGTGAGGTTCGGGCCGCCCTCGGAGTAGGCGGCGTTCAGTTTCAGGGGGTGGGCCTTGTGGGTCTTGCCGGTGACGAGGTCCCTATGGGCGGGGACCTCGGCGTAGCTGTCGCGGGGCAGGCTGATGACGCTGGCCCGTTCCTTGTCGGCGGACAGGTGCACCAGCATGATCGTGTCCGTACAGCGGCAGGGCGCCCCGCCGAGCCGGTACTCGCGCTTCTCCTCCGGGGTGATCTCGTCGCGGCCGTCGGTGCCGACGAGCAGGAAGTTCACGCCGTGCCCGGCCTGGGGGCGGTTCTTCATGTCCTTGAACGGGTCCACCCGTTGGATGCCGGTGTCGAGGCCGGTCATCACGGCGTGCCCGACGGCTCCCGAACCCAGCACCAGCAGCGACAGCCCGGCGGCGATCCGCACCCCCCACCGCGGCCGGTCGCGCCGGCCCCGGGCCTGACCGCCACCGGCGCCGCGCGCACGCGGTGGGCGGGCAGCCGGGCCGGCGGTTCGGACGGGACGGTGCGGCTGGGGCACGGGGACACCTCCGCGGGGGACAGCACGGGTACCGGTCGGGGAATGCGGCAGATCCTTCGGCTTCGTCTGATTCGTCAGAACAGTAGGCCCATACGATCAACCTCTGTCCGTACCGCTCGTCCGCCGCGCACCCGTTTCCCCCGTACGCGGTAACGTGACACCGATACCCGACCGTGAAGGACGACATGCCCGACATGCCCGCCCAGCAGCCCGCAGTTTCGGTGATCATGCCGGTGCTCGACGAGGAGCGCCACCTGCGTGACTCCGTCCGGCACATCCTCGGACAGGAGTACGCGGGCGAGATGGAGGTGGTGATCGCGCTCGGCCCGTCCACGGACCGCACCGACGAGATCGCCGCCGAGCTCGTACGAGAGACCGCTGCCGGCGGCCGCGCCCGGGTCCGCACGGTCCCGAACCCCACCGGTCGTACCCCCGCCGCGCTCAACGCCGCGATCAAGGCCTCGCGCCACCCGATCGTCGTCCGCGTCGACGGCCACGGCATGCTCTCCCCGAACTACATCGCCACCGCCGTCCGCCTCCTGGAGGAGACCGGCGCGCAGAACGTCGGCGGCATCATGCACGCCGAGGGCGAGAACGCCTGGGAGGAAGCCGTCGCCGCCGCGATGACCTCGAAGATCGGCGTGGGCAACGCGGCCTTCCACACCGGCGGCGAGGCCGGCCCCGCCGAGACCGTCTACCTGGGCGTCTTCCGCCGCGAGGCCCTGGAGCAGCAGGGCGGCTACAACGAGGAGTTCATCCGCGCCCAGGACTGGGAGCTGAACTTCCGCATCCGCGAGGCCGGCGGGCTCATCTGGTTCTCGCCCGAGCTGAAGGTCCGGTACCGCCCGCGGCCCTCCGTACGGGCCCTGGCCAAGCAGTACAAGGACTACGGGCGCTGGCGCCACGTGGTGGCCCGCTACCACGCCGGCTCCATCAACCTGCGCTACCTCGCCCCGCCGACGGCCGTCTGCGCCATCGCCGCCGGACTCGTGCTGGGCGCGACCGTCACCCCCTGGGCCCTCGTGGTCCCGGCCGGCTACCTCGCGGCGATCACCGTCGGCTCGATCCCGGCGGGCAAGGGGCTCTCCCTCAAGGCCCGCGCGCAGATCCCCGTCGCCCTCGCGACGATGCACATGAGCTGGGGCTTCGGCTTCCTGACCAGCCCGCGCGCCCTGGCCCGGAAGGTCATCGCCTCCCGTCGCCCCTCGGTGCGCCGGGACCCCTCGCAGGTCTGACCGGGCTACGACGAAGGGGGTGCCCCGGTCCGTTGACGCGGACCGGGCACCCCCTTCGTCGTGGGCCGAGGCGCTACCAGCGATAGGGCTTGTACACCTCCATGCACGCCCCGCTGTCCGAGCCGTTGAGGGCGTCCGCCGTGTCCGGCACCGAGCCGGCCTGCGGCGGCTCCTGGTGCGGGTAGGCGGTGCCCTCGCGCCAATCCGCGCCGACCACCAGCGTGACGCCCTGGATGCCGGCCGCCGCCTGCACGGCGGAGGCCGGGATGCCCAGCGCGGCGGCCACGCTCTGCGCCTCGTCGGCCAGCTCGGCCGTCGGGTAGCGCACGACGGTGGCCTTCTCCGGGGTCAGGGCGCTGTCCGCACGGGCGGAGGTGAACCCCTTGGCGACCAGGGCCTCGGCGATCGCGTTCGCCCGCCTCGGCGCCAGCGGCCGGCCGACGGCCGTGCCGTTGACCACGTTCACCGCGATCTTTTCGGGGGCGGTGACCGGCGGCTTGGCCGGGTCCTGCGCCGGCGGCGAGGCCTGCGAGGACTGCGCGGGCTGCGCCGGCTGAGAGGGCTGCGCGGGCGTCGGCGACGAGCCGCCCGGCTGCGGGCCGCTCGCCCCCGGGCTCGGCTGCGCCGGCGCGGAGGACTGCGGGGCCTGCGGATCGCCGTTCTTGTCGAAGGCCACGTCCTTGCGGATCATCGTCCACAGCTTGTCGGCGTCCACCGTGTTCACGATGAGCCGGTCCCTGTCCGCCGGGTCCTGGAAGGTGGGCATCGTCGTCATCGTGATGCGGTTGGTGGGGACGTCCTTGAGCTGCATGGCCAGGTTGAACAGCTTCTTGACCGAGCCGATCTCCTCGGAGACCTCCAGGGCCTTGGTGCCCGCCTCGGCCAGCGCCGTGATCCGGCCGACGTCGGTGAAGGCGTTCTGGCTCTTGAGCTCGCGCATCATCGAGTTCATGTACATGTGCTGCGCCTGCGCCCGGCCCAGGTCGCTGCTGAACGCGTGCCGGGTGCGCAGCCACTGGAGCGCCTGCTCGCCCTTGACCTTGGTGGTGCCCTTCGTGAGCTTGAGGCCGGAGCCGCCGCCGGAGGTGGCCAGCGGCCGGTCCCAGACGTTGTCCTTGACACAGACCGGGACGCCGCCGACCGCGTCGGCCATCTGCACGACACCGGAGAAGTCGATCATCATCCAGTGGTCGATGTAGACGTTCGTCAGCTTCTCCCAGGTGGCCAGCGTGCAGCCGGGGCCGCCGCGGCCGAGCGATTCGTTGATCATCGCTCTGGTCTTCTTGAACTTCTCGCCGGTCTTCGGGTCCGTGCACTCGGGTATCTCGACGCGGGTGTCGCGCGGGATGCTCACCACGGAGGCGTTCTGCCGGTCGGCCGAGACGTGCAGCATCATCTGCACGTCCGCGAGCGGCGGGTTGCCCACGGTGTCGTGGCTCCCGCCGAGTTCCACGTTCTCCGGCTTGTTGCGGCTGTCGGAGCCGATCAGCAGGATGTTCAGCGGGCGCTGGCCCTTGGCGTTGGCGTGGGACTTCTCCACGCCGCTGTCGCCGCTCAGGCGCTGACCGCTGCGGATGTTGCCGTCGAGGTGGCGGTAGTAGAGGTACCCGGCCGCCGACGTCCCCAGGATCACGAACGCCGTCGCGGACGACACCCAGAACAGCACCCGCCGACGCCGCCGCCGCACGGGTATCGCGCCGCCGGAGGCCGCGGGCGGGCCGTCCGGGCCCGTCCGGGGCCGGGGCACCGTGCCGGACGTGCCGGACGTGCCCTCGGCGTCCTTCCCGTCACCGTCGGATATGCCGTCGGTGGCCTGGTCGGGCGCCCCCTCCCCACGCACGCCGCTGTCCTTCACGCGTACCCCCCTCAAGATCACTAATGGTCGGTCATGTGCCGGCCCTACCGGCTCTGCCGCCCGTACCGGGGCGGTCGGTCGGACTACAGCGCCCTAACCGTCGTACTGCTTCCGAGCGTCGCCACCGTGGCCCGGTCACTTGGCGCAGACCGCCTTGTCGGCCTCGACCCGCTGGAGTCCCTCGGGCGCCTGCCGCGGCGCCTCCGGGGCGCCCAGCGGAGCCCCGGGCTCCTTGAAGTCGGAGCCCAACGTCAGCTTCATCGGCGTCCTCGGACCCGCGTCCACCGTGCCCACCTTCAACGCGGCCGCCGACAGACCCATCATGTCCGCCAGCGCCCGAGCCTGGTCGGCCTGGTTGGGAGCGTATTCCAGCTGGGTCGCGGCCAGACGCGCGGAGGCGTTTCCGTGGTTGCTCGCCTTCAGGACGCCCTTGGAATTCTGCAGCCACGTCAGGGTCGTGGAAGCCGAGCCGGGCGGCCCGCCGCCGTTGTACACATCCACCCTGACGTCGCCGGCGGGCGCGCGGTTGCCTTGCAGCAGCGCGTCCTGCTTGTTCTTCGCGTCGGCTTCGGCCGCTTCCTTCGCGGCGTTTTCCTTCTTCTCGACCTCGGTCAGCGAGACGTCGCCGCGGATCATCTCCAGCAGCGGATCGGCCTGCGAGGAGTTCATGACGACGGTCGCCTTGCGGCTGGACGGCTCGTTCGGGTTGTCGAGCACGGGCAGCGTCGTGAACGTGATGTTCTTCAGGTTCATGTCCTTCAGCTCACCGGCGAGATCGGTGAGCTTGGCGATGGAGCCCAGTCCCTGGTCCACGGTCAGCGACTTGGTGGCCGCCTCCGCCAGCGAGAAGAACTTCTTCGGACTGGTCAGCGTCTCCTTGGACTTCATCTCGCGCATCATCGAACTCAGGAACTGCTGCTGCGTCTTGATGCGGTCCAGGTCGCTCTCGTTGCCGAAGGCGTGCCGGGTGCGGACGAACGCCAGCGCCTGCTCGCCCTGGAGCCGGTGCTCACCGGCCTTCAGGTTCAGCTTGGAATCCCGGTCGACGACGTCCTTCTCCACGCAGACGGGCACCCCGCCGACGGCCGTGCTCAGGTTCTTCACCGCGTTGAAGTCGACCATCATGAAGTTGTCGACCTCGATGCCGGTGAGCGCCTTGACCGTACGCATCGTGCAGCCCGGGTCGCGCCCTTCCTGGCCCAGGCTGTTGTTGAAGCGGGTCGCCTTGGTGCCGGGGATCTCCTTGACCGCGCCGCCCGGCTGCTTCGTCGGGCACGCCGGGATGTCGGTGATCAGGTCGCGGGGGATGGACAACGCGGTGGCGTTGGTGCGGTCCTTGGACACGTGGAAGAGGATCGTGGTGTCGGCGTGGCCGACGCTCTCGGCGTCCCCGTAGCCCTCGTTGCCCTTGCCGCTGCGTTTGTCGGTGCCGATGACCAGGATGTTGATCGGCTGGTCCTTCTTGAAGCTGCCCGACTGGCCGGTGTCGATGACCTTGAGGTTGTCGTTCAGATGCTCGTAGTAGAAATACGAGCCCAACGCGCCCCCGACCAGCAGGAAGGCGAGCGTTCCGGCCGTGACGAGCAGGGTCTTGCGACGCCGCTGCGGTCCGCCGCCGCCGGCCTTGCGGGAGCGACCGCCGCGCCGGCCGCCCGGTGGCGGGCCGTCGCCGCGACGGGGCTTCGGTACGGCGGGGGCCGCCGGCCTCGGCGCGGCGGGAGCCGAAGGGGACCTGCGGGATCTGCGGGGGGCGGCGACGGAACGCTGCTGCGCAGCGGAATGGCCCAGTCGCAATTCGTAGTTGCCAGTGCGGGGATTGAGGACCCACTGGTCAGCGGGGTCGATCTCGTCCGCCCGCCCACGGCTTTGCGCATCCACGGTTGCTCGAATCCTCCGTCGGTGCCTCGCGACGCGCCTCCCCCCAGGCGCGCGGTCAACGATCCGGCTGCTGGTGCACGGTCTCTTCGCTTCCGGTGCACCGGATCGCTCACCTTATCCGGCCAGGTCAGCTGCAAACCATGCCGGTGACAAAACCCACTCCCCCCATAACGGCCCAAAGCCCTCAACCGGCGCGGTCGGGCCTCCGGCTTTTGGATTGCTTTACCGGCAATCGGCCGTACCGGCCGTCGTTCCCGTGAACGTGGGGACGGGCGTGGGGGTCGCGGCGATTCCGCTTCCGCTGCGCACCGGCCCGGACGTGCCGTCGGAACCGGACGCGTCGCGGCCCGCGGCGGAGGGGGTCGGGGAGGGCGGGGTGACCGTCAACGGCCGGTCCGCACGCAGCTGCCCGAACAGCCGCGCCGCGTCCGGCTGCACCAGCTCGTCCCGGTTCGGGTCGGCGGCGTAGGGCCGCCGGGGGACCGTCAGGAACTTGACCTGCTCGGTCGGTATGTCCCTTACGCCCCGCACGAGTTCGTACAGCCCCCGCAGCGAGGCCAGCCCCGGGTCGGTGGTCACCGCGCTGGTGGCGGCGTCCAACAGCGGGAACAGCCGCGTCGGGTTCAGCAGGACGCCGTTGCTCTGCACCTTCTTCACCAGCGAGCCGAGGAACTCCTGCTGGCGCTCCATCCGTTCGGTGTCGCTGCCGTCGCCCAGGCCGTGGCGGGCGCGCACGAAACCGAGCGCCTGCTCGCCCCGCAGGGTCTGCCGGCCGGCCGGCAGCCGCAGGTGGGCCTCGGCGTCGTTCATCGGCTCGCGCAGGCACACCTCCACCCCGCCGACGGCGTCGACCATCTTCTTGAACCCGCCGAAGTCCACCACCATGTGGTGATCGACGCGGATTCCGGTCAGCCGTTCGACCGTACGGATCGTGCAGGCCACCCCGCCCCACTGGAAAGCCCAGTTGAACTGGGCGAACCGCTCGCGCGTGCGCGAACCGTCCGCCCCCAGGCACGGCGGGATGTCCGTCATCAGGTCCCGGGGGATGGACACCGCCGTGGCGCTGCGCCGGTCGGCCGGCAGGTGCAGCAGGATCGCGGTGTCCGAGCGCTCGGTGCCGCCGTCCGACCCGTAACGCGAGTTGGCCGTCCCGGTGCGCGAGTCGGAGCCGATCAGCAGGATGTTCTGGGCCCCGACCGCGACGCTCGCCGGGCGCTCGCGCTCGTAGCGGCGCAGCTCGGCCTCGGCGGAGGAGTCGACGTGGATGTTCGCGTCGAGTTTGGCGTACAGCCACCAGCCGGCCGCGACCCCGACGAGGACGAGCAGGACGATTCCGATTCCGAGCAGGCGCAGCAGTCGGCGCCGACGGCCGCGCGGAGGCTTCGAGGTGCCTCCGGCCGCCACGGTGCCGCCTGGTATGCCCGCGCTGTCCCTCATCCGCCCTCCGTCCCCACGCCGAACCGGAAGTCAGCCGTACGGGTGAGCACGGCCTGGAGTCGATCCTGCCCCCGGGTGACGACGACGGCCCGGGGGCGGGGGTCCGTAAAGGGCCATGTGGGTGACAAATCGCGCGATCTCGGGGCGACCGGGACCTACACGGTGTGGGTGACGCGCTCGCTCTCGACCCGCTGCGCCAGCGCCTCGGGCGCCAGCCGGTCCAGGTTGCGGCACAGCACCACGGAGCCGCCGGTGGCCAGGGCGCCGTAGAGGCCGGCCGACAGGCCGTCCCAGGTGTCGTAGCCCAGCCCCGACAGCACGCGGCCACCCGCGTACCCGCCCTTGGCGGCGTCCTCGGCGGCGCGCGCCACCAGCTCCGCGTACGAGAGCTCCTCGCCGCCGACCACCAGGCCCGGCCCGTCGGCGTCCACCGGGACGAACGGCGCGAAGCGGTCGCCCTGCCCCGGCACCTCCACCGCGTAGTCCGCGAACCCGGCCGGCGGCTGCGGGAAGCGGCCGCCCAGGGGCCGCAGCGCGAGCGCGATCCGCTCACCGGAGCAGGCGCGGGCCTCCTCCAGCGTGTCGGGCCCGCTCACCACCAGGTCCGCCCCGGCGGGATCCCCGCCCACCTCGGCGACCACCCCGACGGAGGCGCAGGCGAGCAGCCACACCGCGCTCTGCCAGTGCGCCGGGAGCAGCAGCGCGAGCCGGTCGCCCGGCTCCGCGCCCAGGTCGCCCTGGAGCAGATTGGCGGTCTTGGCCACCCAATTGGCGAAGGTGGCGACGGACAATTCGACGCGCTCGCCCGTGGCGTCGTCGTAGAAGGTGACGAGGGGGCGGCCCGGATCGGCGGCGAGCGCGGATCGCAGCAGGTCGGCAGGGGTGCGGTCAGTGGCGTTCACCCGGCCCAGCGTACGCGGGCCCGTCCCCCGTACGGCGGGCGGCGGATCGCCCGTCCAGGGGAAGGGGCGCCCGCGCGGTGTCGGACGGATCGTCAGTTCTCCGATGGCGCTTCGTGGTGGGTGTGTTCAGCATCGCTTCCATGCGTGGATTCCTTGCTTCCTCGATCGGCGTCGCGACGGCGGC
Organism: Streptomyces sp. RerS4; assembly: GCF_023515955.1. GTDB lineage: Bacteria > Actinomycetota > Actinomycetes > Streptomycetales > Streptomycetaceae > Streptomyces. The sequence goes on along the minus strand of NZ_CP097322.1, from coordinate 2,964,255 downwards.
CGCACTGGCCCTGCCACTCGCGCTTCCCACCCCCGCCCAGGCCGCCGCGCCCTCGGATCGGACATCTCCCGCAGCGGTCGCCCCCCTCGCGCCCGTGACCCCGGCGGCACCCGTGGCCCCGGTGGCCCCCGGAGGGTCCACCCAGTCCCTGCCGCTGGTCCCGCTCGGACCGTCCGCCGGCCGCGTCCCCGGCGTCCCCGGCATGAGCGCCTCGCCCGACCTGCCCGAGACGCGGGGGCTGGCCGCGCACGAGGTCGAACAGTTCTCGCTGGTCGGCGTCGTCTGGGACGACGCGGGCACCGAACTCGTGGGCCGCGTCCAGGTCCGCACGCGCCACGCGGGGACCTCCGACTGGAGCGACTGGCAGGACGTCGAGACCCACAACGGCGAGCACGCCGCCGACCCCGACGCGGTCGAACGCGGCTCCGGCCGCGTCCGGGGCAGCACCGCCCCGCTGTGGGTGGGCCCGTCCGACGGCATCGAGGTACGGGTCCAGGCGCAGACGGCCACCACCCCCGCGCACGCCCCCTCCCGGCTCCCGTCGGGGATGCGGATCGAACTCGTCGACCCGGGCGCGGAGCGGCCCGCGACGGTGCCGGCCGGCGCGGGGCTCGACGCCAAGAACCTGGGCGCGCTGCCCCTGCCCCTCGGGCCCCTCGGCCCTCTCGACCTCCTCGGCCCTCTGGGCGACGACAAGGGGGACACGGCGGCCGCCCTGCCCGGCATGTCGATGTCGGCGTCGGAGTCCTCCGCCGCCAACGTGCCCCTCGCCCCCCTCGGCGCCCTGGAGATCACCGCCCTCAACAAGGCCGACTCCACCGCCGACGCGGTCCTCGCGGGCGACGGCACCGTCGACGCCGCCGCCGCGCCGTTCATCGGCCCGCGCCCGCGCATCGTCACCCGACGCGGCTGGGGCGCCGACGAGAACCTGCGCGAGCCGGGCTTCGTCTACACGAGCACCGTCAAGGCGGCCTTCGTCCACCACACCGCCTCCGGCAACAACTACGCCTGCAAGGACGCACCGGCGGTGCTGCGCAGCCTCTACCGCTACCACGTGGTCAGCGCGGGGTGGCGCGACATCGGCTACAACTTCGCCGTCGACCGCTGCGGGACCGTCTACGAGGGGCGCGCGGGCGGCGTCGCCAAGCCGGTGCTCGGCGCGCACACCATGGGCTTCAACACGGACAGCATGGGCATCGCGGTGATCGGCTCCTACGCCTCGGCGACGCCCCCGAAGGCCGCCGTGGACGCGGTGGCCGGGCTCACCGCGTGGAAGCTCGGCCTCTTCGGGCGCGACCCGAGGGGGAAGACCAGCCTCACGTCGGGCGGCGGCAACAAGTTCCCCAAGGGCCGCAGCGTGCGGATGAACGTCATCTCGGGCCACCGCGACGGCTTCGCCACCGAATGCCCCGGCCGCCGCCTCTACGACCAACTCCCCCCGACCCGCACCACCTCCGCCAAACTCCAGGGCCGCTGACCCCCGAGCCAAGCCGGCAAGGCCGGCCCGTCGTGCGGCGGCACCCCCGCCGGCCGAGCTCCCCACCTCGGGGCGGCAGGTCCCGGGCCGGCAGAGCCCGCACACCGGGCGCCGCACCGGCTCGACCCCGGCGGGCGCGGCAGGTCGTACGCCGAACCGGCCGCCCCGCGCCCGGGGACCAGCCGGGCCGGCCGAGCTCCCCGCCACCGGGGCGACCGGGCCACCCGAGCCCGGCGGCCGGGCCGGGCGGCGGGTTCGGGCGGCAAGGCCGGCACGTCGTGCGCCGGACCGGGTCGACCCCGGCCACCCGCGCCCGCCGGGTCGGGTCGGACCCGGCGGGGCGGCAGACCGTGCACCGGGCCGGTCGCCCAGCGCGGGGCCGGCGGCGCCGGCCGGGCTTGCCCGGCCCACCCCGCCGGCCGGGTCGGGGCGGCCACCGGGCGACCGGGGCCACCGGGCCCCGGCCGGGCGACGGGTCCGGCCCGGGAGCTACCCGCAGGGGCTACGCTCGGAGGATGGCCGGCCGTTTCGACCCCTCACCTCGCCCCGACCCCTCACCCGTACCGCCGTACGAGGCGGGCGTACCGCCGTGCCCGCGGGCGGGGCGCCGGGGCGCCACCGCCGGGGCCGGGGCGAAGACCCGGAGCTGGAGCGCCGACGGGCCGCTGGACCTCGGCCTCGTCCTCGGCCCGCTGCGCCGCGGCCCCGCCGACCCCACCTTCCGCACCACCCCCGACGGCTCCGTCTGGCGTGCCACCCGCACCCCCGCCGGCCCCGCCACCCTCCGGGTCGCGATGGCCGCCGGCCGGGTCGAGGCCGAGGCGTGGGGCGAGGGCGCCGACTGGGTCCTCGACCGGCTCCCCGAGCTGCTCGGCGCAGCCGACGACCCCACCGTCTTCGTCCCCCGCCACCGCCTCGTGCACGCCAGCCACCGCCGCCGCCCCGGCCTGCGCCTGACCCGCACCGGACTGGTCCTCGAATCGCTGATCCCGAGCGTCCTGGAGCAGAAGGTCACCAGCGACGAGGCCTACCGCGCCTGGCGCCGCCTCGTACGCCAGTACGGGGAGCCCGCGCCCGGTCCGCAGGACCTCTACGTGATGCCCACCGCCCGCACCTGGGCGCTGATCCCCTCCTGGGACTGGCACAAGGCGGGCGTCGACATCAAACGTTCCGCCACCATCGTCCGCGCCGCCCGCGTCGCCCCCCGCCTGGAGGAGGCCGCCGCCATGGAGCTGCCCCTGGCCGCCGCCCGCCTGGAGGCCGTGCCCGGCATCGGCCCGTGGACCTCCGCCGAGACCCTCCAGCGCAGCAACGGCTTCGCCGACGCCGTCACCACCGGTGACCTCCACCTCCCGCGCATCGTCGGCTACGCCCTCACCGGCGAGCGGGACACCGACGACGCCGGGATGCTGGAACTCCTCGCCCCCTACGCGGGCCAACGCCACCGCGCGGCCCGCCTGATCCTCCTCGCCGGCCACGCCCCGCCCCGCCGGATCCCCCGCATGCCCCGCACCGACATCGGCAAGCTCTAGGGCACCCCCTAGGACTCCCCCTGGGGAGGTGTCCGCCCTCCGTGCGATGGTGGGCGGGTGAACCTGGAGGACCTCAAGCGGCTGCGCCGGGCCCGCGACCGGATGGACCGCGACTACGCCGAGCCCCTCGACGTCCCCGCGCTGGCGCGCGACGCCCTCATGTCGGCCGGGCACTTCTCCCGCAGCTTCCGCGCCGCATTCGGGGAGAGCCCGTACAGCTACCTCATGACCCGCCGCATCGAGCGGGCCAAGGCCCTGCTGCGCCGGGGCGACCTGTCCGTCACGGACGTCTGCTTCGCGGTGGGCTGTACCTCGCTGGGCTCCTTCAGCTCCCGCTTCACCGAGCTGGTCGGCGAGAGCCCCAGCGCCTACCGGGCCCGCCCCCACGAGGAGGGCGCCGACGTCCCGGCCTGCGTCGCGAAGATCCACACACGGCCCGTCCGCGACGCGAAGCCCAAGCCCGACACCCCCCGGTAGGGGCTACCGCACCTCGATGAACGCGTCCACGTCCCGCGGCGCCCGCTCCGGCGCCGCCCCGGCGGGGCGACCGATGGCCACGGCCCCCATCGGGTGCCACTCCTGCGGCAGCCCGAGCACCTTGCGCACCACGTCCCGGCAGAACATCGTCGAGGACACCCACGCCGAGCCCAGCCGCTCCGAGGCCAGCGCGACCAGGAAGTTCTGCACGCCGGCGCCCGTGGCGACCACGAACATCTCCCGCTCGGCCGCGTCCCGTCGCGCGTGCCCGTAGTCGTGCGCACCGTCCGTCACCATGCACGGCACCACCAGGTACGGCGCGTCGCGCAGCACGTCCCCGCGCCGGATCCGCTTCGCGATGGCCTCCTCGGAGCGGCCGTCGCCGCGCAGGTCGGCGATCCACGCCTCCCGCATCGCGTCGAGCAGTTCCCGCCGCGCCGCCGCCGACTCCACCAGCACGAACCGCCACGGCGTGGTGCGGTGCGGCGCGGGGGCCGTCAGCGCCGCGGCCACGGCCCGTCGTACCGCGCCGGGGTCGACGGGGTCGTCGGTGAAGGCCCGTACGGTACGCCGCTGGGTGACGGCTTCCCGTACCGCCTCCGAGGTGCCGAGGCGGAACATGTCGTCGGCGGGGGCGCGCACCAGGTCGCGGGCGGTGGAGCCCTCGCCGACCACGTGGGCCAGGCCGCGTACGACGGCGACCGGCAGGCCGGTCGCCTTGCCCTTGACGAGGTCGCCGGCGGCGGCCAGTTCGTCGGCGGTCGCGACGACGGTGGCGGTCAGCGGGTTGCCGTGGGCGTCGGTGCCCCCGCGCAGGTCGTCCAGGACGCGGACGCCGGCCGCGCCGATGGCCACGTCGGTCAGCCCGGAGCGCCAGGGACGCCCGAAGGTGTCGGTGACGACGATCCCGACGTCCACGGACAGCAGCTCGCGCAGCCGTGCGCGGAGCGCGGCGGCGGAGGCGTCCGGGTCCTCGGGCAGCAGCAGGATCGTGCCCGCCTCGGTGTTCGACGCGTCGACGCCGGCGGCGGCCATGACGAGCCCCTGCCGGTTCTCCACGATGCGCAGCGTGCCCCGGCGCGCGACGACGCGTACGGTCTCGGCGTCGATGGCCGCCTCGCGGGAGTCGGCGTGGACGATCCGTCCCTCGGCCTTCGAGACGATCTTCGAGGTGACCAGCAGGACGTCCCCGTCGCGCAAGTCGGGCGCGGCGGCGGCGATGAGCGCCGCCAGGTCGTCACCCGGTCGGATCTCGGGGAGGCCGGCGACGGCCCGTACCTCGTACGAGGGAGCGGTCACCGGGCGGACTCCGCGAGTTCCAGGGCGGCGCGCGCCATGGCGGCGGTGGCGTCGAGGTCGCTCATCATCAGCGGTACGGCCCGGCAGGCGATCCCGCCGGCCTCCACCTCGGCGACGGCGTCGGCGTCGGCGGTGTCGACGAGCCAGCCGTCGAGCAGATCGGCGCCGTAGTGCAGGGCGACGGCGGCGGCGGTGGCGTCCACGCCGACGGCGGCGAGCACCTTGTCGGCCATCCCGCGCACGGGCGCGCCGCCGACGATCGGGGAGAGGCCGATGACGGGCGCCTCGGCGGCGGCGACGGCCTCGCGGATGCCGGGGACGGCGAGGATCGTGCCGATCGACACGACGGGGTTGGACGGCGGGAAGAGGATGACGTCGGCGGCGGCGATCGCCTCCAGCACGCCGGGCGCCGGCTTGGCCTGTTCGGCGCCGACGGGGACGACGGCACGGGCGTCGAGCGAGGCGCGCAGCCGGACCCAGTACTCCTGGAAGTGGATGACGCGCCGCTCGCCGCTCTCGGGGTCGTTGACCGCGACGTGGGTCTCGACCCGGTCGTCGGACATGGGCAGCAGCCGGACGCCGGGCTGCCAGCGGTCGCAGAGCGCCTCGGTGACGGCGCTGAGCGGGTAGCCGGCGCCGATCATCTGCGTGCGGACGATGTGGGTGGCGAAGTCGCGGTCGCCGAGGCCGAACCAGGACGGTCCGACCCCGTACGCGGCGAGTTCCTCCTTGACGGTGAAGGACTCGTCGGTGCGGCCCCAGCCCTGGTCCTCGTTGATGCCACCGCCGAGGGTGTACATCACCGTGTCCAGATCGGGGCACACCTTCAGCCCGAACAGGTGAATGTCGTCACCGGTGTTGCCGATGACCGTGATCTCCGCGTCGGGGACCGTGACCTTCAGTCCGCGGAGGAAGCGGGCGCCGCCGATACCGCCGGCCAGAACAACAATGCGCATACCCCGCAGTTTGTCAGGCGGGTACGTGCTCTTCGTGAGCCGGGGAGCAGCTGTGCATCGGCATTTCGGTCAGGCCGGGGAAGTACACGTGCAGGCTGACCGCCCCGTCGAGGGTGTCGTTGACGACCTCGTGGGCGTAGCCGGGGGCGAAGACGCGCTGGGAGCCGGGGCCGAGGGTGAGGGTGCCGCGCGCGCTGTGTTCGGTGAGTTCCCCGTCGAGGACGGTCAGCACGCCGGACGAGGCACCGTGGTCGTGCGCTCCGCTGCCCTGGCCGGGGACCCAGCTGAGCAGCCAGACCTCGTAGCCGGGGCCGGTGCGCAGACGGTGGTACCAGCGGGTGGTGGCGTCGTAGCGGACCAGGTGTTCCCAGCTCGCGCGGTCCTCGGCGACGGAGCGGGCGAGGCCGACGAACTCGGCGACGGTGGCCGGGTGTTCGCGGGCGGGCTGGAGGAGGTGCTGGACGGCGAGGATGTCGCCGGCGATCTGGAGGTCGCTCTCGACGGGGGCGGAGGCGGAGACGGCGGTGGTGGTGGTGTTCATCGTGGGGTGTCCTCGACGGGTGTCAGGCGTGCGGGGCGGTTGCTGTGGGGGAGTGGCCGGAGCTCGACGGAGCCCAGGGCTCCGGAGGCATCAACAGCTGCAACAGCAACAGCGAACCTGGGCAGCACGCAGGAACCCACGAATGGGGGTCCGGGTGGCGGCTGCGGGCGCTGACATGCAGACAAGGAGAACGGGCGATGGGGGCGACTGTCAACCCAATGTCCGGTTTGCGGGATAAGTTTCACCTCATCCGGTTACTGTGCCGGGAGAAAGGTTTGTGCATTCCGCGCCCGGGGATGTGCCGCATCAGTCCCACGGGAACCGTTCTCAAACCCGCTTGCGTCCTTCGTGATCGGAATGTGATCCGCGCCGCATCTTCGGCCGAATCGCAACCCCTCCACAGAGTGGCGAGTCCCTTGCGGGAGGGGTCGGCGCCCACGGGAGGCCTGTGCCTTGTGTCACGATTTTTGGCGATATGAACACTTTCTGCATAGGCTTGGTTCCGCAGAGTGAATAAGGCGCCCAATAGCAGATCTCGGCTTGACTGGGCAGGAGCCACACACTTGTAATTTCACTCGTGTCGTTACCCGGTGACCGGTAGCGGCAACACCACGGGGACGCACAGACAGAGCGAGGGGCGCACATGACCGAGCTGTTTCAGGAACTGCTGGTCGAGGAGGCGGACGAAGAGCTCGGATGGCAGGAGCGCGCTCTTTGCGCCCAGACCGACCCCGAGTCCTTCTTTCCCGAGAAGGGCGGCTCCACCCGGGAGGCCAAGAAGGTCTGCCTGGCCTGTGAGGTCCGCTCCGAATGTCTTGAATACGCCCTGGCCAACGACGAACGCTTCGGCATCTGGGGCGGCCTGTCCGAGCGCGAACGCCGCCGGCTGAAAAAGGCAGCGGTCTGAACCGGCCACCGCACACCGCCCGCGCGACCCACGCGCCGACCGCGCACCGGACCCCCCACCACATATCCACCGCACGACCCGCAGCGAAGCCCGCCGGCACCGCCAAGACCCGCCAAGTCCCGTCAGGAACCGGCACTACGAGCAGCCCGAGCAGTACGAACCGAGCAAACGGTCCGCCTCCCGCACCTTCCCCGCAGGAGGCGGACCGTCGCGTTCCACCCCTTCCCCGTACGTTCTCCACGGGAGGCGAACGAGGGTCTTCCCAGCCGTTAGTGTGGGGCGCTGTCCAGCAGCCTCCGAGGGCACACCACCCCCGGATCCCCGGCCGGAGGGCCCGTACCGCGATGTCCCTGCACAGCAACTCGACGGCCTCCCCCCAACCGGCCGCCACCCCCGAGTTCCCCCGGCACGTCGTCACCGCGGTCCTCGTCGCCCACGACGGAGCCCGCTGGCTGCCCCAGACCCTCGCCGGCCTCCTCGCCCAGGAACGCCCCGCGCAACAGCACGTCGCCGCCGACACCGGCAGCTCCGACGACTCCGCGCGCCTGCTCACCGAAGCCCTCGGCGACGACCGCGTCCTCCACCTCGCCCGCCGCACCGGCTTCGGCGCCGCCGTCGAGGAAGCCGCCCGCACCGCGGGCGTCCTCACCCCCGAGGAACTCCCCTACCTCAAGCGCCCCAGCGGCTGGGACCCCGTCAGCCGCACCTGGCGCGACGACGCGTACGACCTCCCCGAGCTCCCGCACGGCGAACCCGTCCAGTGGCTCTGGCTGCTCCACGACGACAGCGCCCCCGAACCCGACGCCCTCACCGAACTCCTGCGCGTCGCCGACGAAAACCCCGAGGCCGCCGTCATCGGCCCCAAACTGCGCGGCTGGTACGACCGGAAGCAACTCCTCGAAGCCGGCGTCACCATCACCCGCAGCGGCCGCCGTTGGACCGGCCTCGACCGCCGCGAACAGGACCAGGGCCAACACGACCAGGTACGCCGCGTCCTGTCCGTCTCCACCGCCGGCATGCTCGTACGCCGCGACGTCTACGACCGCCTCGGCGGCTTCGACCGCCGCCTGCCCCTCATGCGCGACGACGCCGACCTGTGCTGGCGCGCCCAGTCCGCCGGCTTCGAGGTCCTCGTCGCCCCCGACGCCGTCCTGCGCCACGCCGAGGCAGCCGCCCGCGAACGCCGCACCGTCGACTGCGCCGGCCGCTCCGCCGTCAGCCCCCACCGCGTCGACAAGGCCGCGGCCGTCCACACCGTCCTCGCCAACTCCTCCGCCCGCGCCCTGCCCTACGTCCTGCCGCGCCTGATCCTCGCCACCCTGCTGCGCACCCTCGGCTACCTCGTCGGCAAGGCCCCCGGCCAGGCCGTCGACGAGTTCACCGGACTCCTCGCCACCCTGCTGCGGCCCGGCCGCATCCTCGCCGCCCGCAGACGCCGGCGCCGGCCCGCCGTCCCCCACGCCGCCCTGCGCCACCTCTTCCCCCCACCCGGCGCCACCCTGCGCGCCGGCGCCGAACAACTCGCCGCCTACGTCGGCTCCGACCGCGACAGCGACCCCACCCCCACCGGCCGACACGGCGGCGGCCTGGAGAGCGGCCCCGCCGGCGAGGACGCCGACTACCTCGACGTCGCCTCCTCCGGCCGGCTCGGGCGCATCGCCCGCAGACCCGCCCCCGTCCTCTTCGCGCTCCTGCTCCTCGTCTCCCTCGCCGCCTGCCGCGCCCTCATCGGCGGCGGCACCCTCATGGGCGGCGCCCTGCTCCCCGCCCCCGCCGGCGCCCTCGACCTGTGGCGCGGCTACACCGGCGACTGGCAGGCCACCGGCATCGGCACCACCGCCGGAGCACCCCCCTACCTCGCCGTGCTCGGCGCCCTCGCCGCCCTGACGTTCGGCTCCACCCACGCCGCCCTCACCCTGCTCCTCGTCGGCTCGGTCCCGCTCGCCGGCCTCACCGCCTACGTCGCCTCCCGCTCCCTCGTCACCTCCCGCCTGCTGCGCGCCTGGGCCGCCGTCGCCTACGCCTTCCTGCCGGCCGTCACCGGAGCCCTCGCCGGCGGCCGCCCGGGCACCGCCGTCCTCGCCGTGCTGCTGCCCCTCCTCGCCCGCTCCGCCGTCGCCGCCTTCGGCTTCACCGAAAGCCCGAACGCCGCCGACCGGCACGGCTCCTGGCGGCCGGTGTGGACGTACGCCCTGCTGCTGACCCTGGCCTGCGCCTTCACCCCCGTCGTGTGGCCGCTCGCCGCCGTCCTCGGAGCCGCCGCGCTCCTCGCGCGTCGCGCGCGCGTGAAGACGTACGCCCCCCGACTGCTCGCGACGCTCCTCGTACCGCTCCTCGTCCTCGCGCCCTGGTCCCTGACGCTCCTCACGCACCCCGCCCGCTTCCTGCGCGAGGCCGGACTGCCCTACGGCGCCCGCTCCGCCGGCGCCCTCGACCTCCTCGGCGCCGACCCCGGCGGCCCCGGCACCTTCGGCGGACTCCTCCTCCTCGGGCTGCCGCTCGCCGCGCTCGCCGCCCTGCTGCGCGCCGACCGCCGCTTCGCCATCGCCACCGCCTGGTCCGCCGCCCTCGCCGGACTGTTCCTCGCCGTCCTGCTCAACCGCGACGGCTGGGCCGGCCCCGGCGCCCTCCTGTACGGGCTCGGCCTCATCGCCGCCGCCGTCCTCGGCGCGGACGGCGCCAAGTACCGCGTCGCCGCCCGCAGCTTCGGCTGGCGCCAGCCGCTGGCCGCACTCGTCGCGCTGGCCGCCGCGGCGGCCCCTGTTCGCCGCCGCGGCCTGGGCCGCCGCCGGAGCCGACGGCCCGCTGCACCGCCGCGACCCCGTCCAGGTCCCCGCCTTCGTCGCCGCCCAGTCCGAGGACAGCAACCGCACCCGCACCCTCGTCCTCGGCGGCACCTCGCCCGCCACCGTCTCCTACACCCTGGTCCGCGGCCCCGGCGTCCGCCTCGGCGACGCCGAACTCCTCGCCGCCGCCGGCGCCGACCCCCGCCTGACCAAGGCCGTCTCCAGCCTGGTCTCCGGCTCCGGCGCCAACCAGTCCGAACAACTCGGCGCGTTCGCCGTCCGCTACGTGATGATCCCGCCCGGCGGCTCCCCCGTCATGCGCCAGACCCTCGACGGCACCCCCGGCCTCAAGCAGCGCCACCAGGACGACGGCACCGCCGTCTGGGAGGTCCAGCGGCTGCCCGCCCGCGTCGCGATCGTCCCCGACCGGCAGGGCCAGGCGACCGTCGCCGTCGACGCCGGACCCGTCGAGGTCCACGCCACCATCCCGCCCGGCGAGGAAGGCCGCACCCTGCGCGTCGCCGACCGGGCCGACCCCGGCTGGCACGCCACCCTCGACGGCCGACCCCTCGCCCCCCGGACCCTCGACGGCTGGGCCCAGGGCTTCGCCCTGCCCGCCGCCGGCGGCCGACTCGACCTCGTCCACGAGGACTCCGTCACCCGCGACGCCTGGCACTGGGCGCAGGGCGCCCTCGCCCTGCTGCTCCTGGTCATGGCCCTGCCCGGACGCCGCCGCCGGCTCGACGACGACCTCCCCGACGAGGACCCGCTGCCCGCCGACGGCCCCGCGACCCCCGAGCCCGGCCGCGGCCGCCGCGCCCGCCGCCAGGGCGCCGGCGAGCACCCCGCGCCCGAGGCGGCCGGGTCCGCCTCGGTCGTCGACCCGTACGCGCGGATCCCCGGTCAGCAGGTGTACGGGGAGGAGACGTACGCCTACCAGGACGCCCAGCCGTACGACGAGACCCCGCCCCACGAGCAGCCGTACTCGCACACGGGCCCGAACCCGGCGATCCCCTTCCCGCAGCAACACCGGCAGCCGCCCTACGAGCCGTACGGCTCGAACCAGCCCCACCCGCCCCACCAGCAGTACGAGCCGCGGTACGACGCCTACGGACAGCCCGACCCGCGTCCGGACGGGAGCACCCCCCAGTGAAGCAGCGCGCCCCCCTGACGCCCGTGGCGGTGACGGCCGCGCTCGCCGTCGCCTGCGGCCTGGCCTTCCTCACCGCCCCCACCGCCACGCCCGCCGCCGACGCCGGCCGGGCGGGCGCGGCCCGGATGCCGGTGGAGCGGTCCGTGTTGGTGTGCCCCGCGCCCAGCACCTCGGACATCGCCGAGACCACGTACACCTCCCTCACCCCCGGCAAGGCGACCGAGGCCGGCAAGGGCGGCGACAAGGACCCCAAGGCGTCGGCCCGCCTCACGACGAAGGACGGCAAGACGGTCCTGGAGCCGAAGGAGCCCGGCAAGCCCGTCGGCGCGAGCGCCTCCGGAGCCGAGGCCCCCGCGCTGACCGGCGCCGCCGAGGGCATCCTCGCCCCCGGCTGGACCGCCCAGCAGACCACCAAGGTCTCGGTCGGACAGGCGCGCGGCCTGCTCGGCGTCGCCTGCTCGGTCCCCGGCACCGACTTCTGGTTCCCCGGCGTCAGCACCGTCAAGGGCCGCCAGGACTACCTCCACCTCACCAACCCCGACGACACCGTCGCCGAGGTCGACATCAAGCTGTACGGGCCGGAGGGGCTGCTCAAGGGCAAGCCGGGCACCGCCGACGCCGTCATCGCCGTCGAACCCCGCTCCACCCTCAAGGTGTTGCTGTCCTCCCTCGCCCCCGAGGCCCAGGTCACGGACCTCACCGCGCACGTGACGACGGGCTCGGGCCGGGTCGGCGTCTCCGCGCAGATCGCCGAGGACGGCGTCGGCGCCGACTGGTTGCCGGCCTCCGAGGGCCCGGCCGGCTCCCTGGTCCTGCCGGGGATCCCGGCGGACGCCACCTCCGTACGCCTGGTCGCGTTCGCCCCCGGCGAGGACGACGCCGACCTCGGCCTGAAGCTGTCCGGTCCGAACGGCTCCATCAGCCCGGCCGGCAACGAACAGCTGCACCTCAAGGCCGGCATGACGGCCAACGTCGACCTCGGCGCCCTGCCCCGGGGCGAGGTGGGCTCGCTGCTGCTGACCCCGGTCGACGCGAAGAAGGCCGTACCGGTCGTCGCGGCGCTGCGCGTGGTCCGGGGGACCGGCACCAAGGAGGAGTTGGGCTTCATCCCGGCGAGTGCCCCCGTGGGCTCCCGCGCGACGGTCGTGGACAACCGGAGCGACGACAAGGCCACCACCGTACTCACCGTCACGGCCACGGGTCCGACGGACGCGAGGGTACGGATCACCGCCTCCCCGGGCACCGAGGGCGGCGAGCCGGCCGTCAAGGAGATCACCGTCAAGGCGGGCACCACCGCGGCCCTCTCCCCGCCGCCGGCCCCCGCGGGCGGCAAGGGCTCCTACGCCCTGACCCTGGAGACCCTCGCGGGCGGCCCCGTCCACGCGGCGCGCACGCTGACGGTGCCGCACGACGGGATCCCGATGTTCACCGTCCAGCCGTTCGCGGACGACCACTCGACGGTCTCCGTCCCGAAGGCGGTGGAAGACCCCTCGATCCTGATCCGCTGAAGCCGCGGCTCGGTCAGTCCTGTCCATACCTCGGGTCGACCGTCTCGGGTGAGAGCCCGAGCAGCTCCGCGACCTGCTCCACCACGATCTCGTGCACCAGCAACGCCCGTTCGTCGCGCGTCTTCGCCCGGATCTCCACCGGTCGCCGGAACACCACGATCCGGGCCGGACGCCCGCCCTCCGGCTCCACCACCCCGCCCAGCGGGACCGCCTCGTCGTTCCAGCCGGCGTCCGGGCCGCCCGGCGGACCGGGCACGTCCGCCACCACGAACTCCACCTCGGCCAGCTGCGCCCAGCGCCGTTCCAGTCGCTCCACGGAGTCCCGTACGAGGTCGCCGAAGAGTTCCGCCCGGCTCGCCGACAGCGGTACCTGGGGCGGCGCCACCGGTCCGCGCATCCCCCGGCCGTGCCGGTCGCGGCGCCGGGGCCTGGGCTCGTGGGTGCTCTCACCGCTGCCGCCGACGGGCGCGGGGCGAGGGGGAAGCTGGCTGTCCGTCACCCCCGCAGGGTAGCTCTCACCGTGCGTACCGGCAGGGCCTCGATCCGGTCACGACCTGATGTCGCCGCGATGTCGTCCCTGCGGCGATCCGGCCAAGATCGGGCACCATTGCGGACTCGGAGGCGCCCGTCGTCACCCCCGGTGAGCACGACACGGGGGAGTGAGCGGCGGTGGAGTCGTCGCGGCCCGGTCAAGAGTGCGGTACCGTCCAACGTCGTGAGCCTTGTACGTCGCTGTTCGCGCACCGCGTGCGGCCGCCCTGCCGTCGCCACACTGACGTACGTCTACGCCGACTCGACCGCAGTTCTCGGCCCGCTCGCCACCTACGCCGAACCCCACTGCTATGACCTGTGCGCCGAGCACTCCGAGCGCCTGACCGCCCCGCGCGGCTGGGACGTCGTCCGCCTGGCGGACGCCTCCGGCCCGTCGCGCCCCAGCGGCGACGACCTCGAAGCCTTGGCCAACGCCGTGCGTGAGGCGGCCCGTCCGCCCGAGCGCGCCGTCGAGGCCGGCGGGGGCCGACCCGGGGCGCAGGCGACCGGGGAGACGCGTCGCGGCCACCTGCGCGTCCTGCGTTCGCCCGATTCCTGACACCGGATCGTCTGAAAAGCCACTCTGCGCACAAGGTAGGTTTGCTCCACCGCACATACCTTCAGGAGGGCAGGCAGTGGCCGCAGATCTTTCGAACATCGTCAAGGCGTACGACGTACGTGGCGTCGTACCGGACGAGTGGGACGAGCCCCTGGCCGAACTGTTCGGTGCTGCGTTCGTCGAGGTCACCGGAGCCACGGCCATCGTCGTCGGCCACGACATGCGGCCCTCCTCGCCCGGCCTGTCGGCCGCCTTCGCCCGCGGCGCGGCCGCGCGCGGCGTCGACGTCACCCTGATCGGGCTGTGCTCGACGGACCAGCTGTACTACGCCTCCGGCAAGCTGGACCTGCCCGGCGCGATGTTCACGGCCTCGCACAACCCGGCCCAGTACAACGGCATCAAGCTGTGCCGCGCCGGCGCCGCCCCGGTCGGCCAGGACACCGGCCTCGCCACCATCCGCGAGCTCGCCGAGAAGTGGACCGACGAGGGCGCCCCCGCGATCCCCGCCGGCACCGCCCAGGGCACCATCACCGAGCAGGACACCCTCACCGGCTACGCCGAGCACCTCAAGGGCCTGGTCGACCTGACCGCCATCCGCCCGCTCAAGGTCGTCGTCGACGCGGGCAACGGCATGGGCGGCCACACCGTCCCCACCGTCTTCGAGGGCCTCCCGCTGGACCTCGTCCCCATGTACTTCGAGCTGGACGGGACCTTCCCGAACCACGAGGCCAACCCCCTCGACCCGAAGAACATCGTGGACCTCCAGGCCCGCGTGATCGCCGAGGGCGCCGACCTCGGTCTCGCCTTCGACGGCGACGCCGACCGCTGCTTCGTCGTCGACGAGCGCGGCGAGGGCGTCTCCCCGTCCGCGATCACCGCCCTGGTCGCGGCCCGCGAGCTGGCCCGCAACGGCGGCACCGGCACCGTCATCCACAACCTGATCACCTCCTGGTCCGTGCCGGAGGTCGTCAAGGAGAACGGCGGCACCCCGGTCCGCACCCGCGTCGGCCACTCGTTCATCAAGCAGGAGATGGCCACCACCGGCGCCATCTTCGGCGGCGAGCACTCTGCGCACTACTACTTCAAGGACTTCTGGAACGCGGACACCGGCATGCTCGCCGCGCTCCACGTCCTCGCGGCCCTCGGCGGCCAGGAGGGCACCCTGTCCGACCTGGTCTCCTCCTACGACCGCTACGTCGGCTCGGGCGAGATCAACTCCACCGTCGCCGACCAGGCCGCCCGCACCGCAGAGGTCAAGGCCGCCTACGCCGACCAGGACGGCGTCACCTTCGACGAGCTGGACGGCCTCACCGTCTCCGCCGCCGACTGGTGGTTCAACCTCCGCCCCTCCAACACCGAGCCGCTCCTGCGCCTCAACGTGGAGGCCCGCGACACCGCCACCCTGACCCGGATCCGCGACGAAGTCCTGGCCCTGGTCCGCGCCTGACCGCCCGAACCCCCGCCCCGCCGGCGAGGCAACTCCAGCCTCGCCGGCGTTTGCGGCGCGGGGGTCCGGGGGCAGAGCCCCCGCAACGGCGCGCCCCACCCGCCCCCGGCCACCCCGCACCGCACATGACTCGGCGGTACGCTGACCTCGCCCTATCCGCACCCCGAAGGGAACCGCCCCATGCCGCTCGAAGCCGGCCTGCTGGAGATCCTCGCCTGCCCCGCCTGCCACGCCCCCCTCCAGGACAAGTCGGCAGACGAAACCGCGCCCGAGCTGCTCTGCACCGGCCAGGACTGCGGCCTCGCGTACCCGGTCCGCGACGACATCCCGGTCCTCCTCGTGGACGAGGCCCGCCGCCCCGCCTGAACCACCGGCTCAGCGCGAACCCCGCCACCGCCCCCCAACACACCGCCGGAGGCCCCCATGCTCGACGAGTCACTCCTCGACGCACCGGAGGATCTCGCCCGCGCCGACCGCCGCGGCCTGCTCCGCGGCGCCGCCGAGGCCGGGGCCAGGGTCCGCACCGCGGCCCGGCACGCCGTCGAGGCCGGCCTCGCGGACCTGCGCCCCGACGGCCGCCCCGCGCCGTGCTGATCGCCGGCCCCGGCACCGCCGCGACCGGCGTCGCCGACCTGCTGAGCGCCCTCGCGGGAGCCTCCGCCCCCGTCACCCGGCTGCACCCGACCGGCGTCGCACCCGCCGCCGGGGCCCTGCGCTGGACGCTGCCCGGGTGGGCGGGCCCCGTGGACCTGCTGCTCATCGCCACCACCGACGGCACCGAGCCCGGCCTCGCCCTCCTCGCCGAGCAGGCGTACCGACGCGGCTGCACCGTCGTCGCCGTCGCCCCCGAGCGGTCCCCGCTGAGCGAGGCGGTGGACGGCGCGCACGGGGTCCTCGTACCGATGGCCAAGGCCCCGTACCAGGAGTACGACGAATCCGCCGCGGCCGGACCCGGCGCGCTGTGGGCCCTGTTGACGCCGCTGCTGGTCCTCCTCGACAAGCTCGGCCTGGTCGTCGCCGCCCCCGACACCCTCCAGCGGGTCGCCGACCGCCTCGACCGCACCGCCGAACGCTGCGGCCCGGCCATCGCCACGTACTCCAACCCCGCCAAGACCCTCGCGGCCGAACTCGCCGACTCCCTCCCGCTCATCTGGAGCGAGGGCGCCGCCGCCGGCGCCGCGGGCCGCCGGTTCGCCGCCACCCTCGCCGAACTCGCCGGCCGCCCCGCGCTCGCCGCCGACCTGCCCGAGGCGCTGCCCGCGCACGGCGTCCTGCTCGCCGGGGCCTTCGCGGCCGGCGCGGACCCCGACGACTTCTTCCGCGACCGCGTCGACGAGCCGCAAACCCTGCGCGCCCGCGTGGTCCTGCTGCGCGACCGGCCCACCGGCGGCCTCACCGCGGCGCCCGCCGCCCGCGAACTCGCCCTCAGCCACGACACGGCGATCAGCGAACTCGAACCGGAGGAGGGCGGCGAGTTCGAGCAGCTCGCCGAGCTCCTCGCCGTCACGGACTTCGCCACCGCCTACCTGGCGCTGGCGTCCAGGGCCCGCGGCTGAGGCACATCGGCACCCCCCACCCACCCCCGTGCCCGCCGAGCCCGCACCGCCGCAGCACCGCACCGCTCCATATCCAGGAAGACGACGATGGACCGCCTGACGAACACGATCCGCCCCTACGCGTGGGGTTCCACCACCGCGATCCCCACCCTCCTCGGGGTGGAGCCCACCGGTGAACCCCAGGCCGAGATGTGGATGGGCGCCCACCCCGGCGCCCCCTCCCGTCTCGTCCGCGGCGGGGGCGAGACGACGCTCGCGGCCGTCATCGACGCCGACCCCGAGGGCGAGCTCGGCGCCGCCGCCGTCGCGAAGTTCGGGCCCCGTCTGCCGTTCCTCCTCAAGCTCCTCGCCGCGGGCGCCCCGCTCTCCCTCCAGGTCCACCCCGACCTCGCCCGGGCCCGTGCCGGGTTCGAGGACGAGGAGCGGCGCGGCGTCCCGATCGAAGCGGGCCACCGCAACTACAAGGACGCCAACCACAAGCCCGAACTGATCTGCGCCCTCACGCCGTTCGACGGCCTGTGCGGCTTCCGCCCGCCGCAGGAGGCCGCCGACCTCCTCGAAGGCCTCGGCGTCGACTCCCTCAAGCCGTACGTGGACCTGCTGCGCGCCCACCCCGAGGAAGCCGCCCTGCGCGAGGTCCTCACCGCCGTCCTGACCGCGGACCGCGAGGAGATGGCCCACACGGTCCACGAGGCCGCGGCCGCCGCCGAGCGGCTCGCGGGCCCGTACGCGCCGTACGCGGGCCTCGTCCACGACTACCCCGGCGACCCGGGCGTGATCGCGGCGATGCTGCTCAACCACGTACGACTCCAGCCCGGCGAGGCCATGTTCCTCGGCGCCGGCATCCCGCACGCCTACCTCGACGGCCTCGGCGTCGAGCTGATGGCCAACTCCGACAACGTCCTGCGCTGCGGCCTGACCCCCAAGCACGTCGACGTCCCCGAACTGCTCAAGGTCGTCATCTTCGAGCCCAGCGCCCCCGGCGTCCTGCGCCCCGAGGGCGACGGTGAGGAGGTCTACGAGACCCCCATCGACGAGTTCCGCCTCTCGCGCTTCCTCCTGGCCGCCGGCGGCGCCCCCCGCACCCTGCCGGCCGGCGCCCCGCAGATCCTGCTCTGCACCGCCGGTGGCCCGACGGTGGGCGACATCGCCCTCGCTCCGGGCGAGTCCGTCTTCGTCCCGGCGGGCGAAATGGTCGAACTGTCCGGTAGTGGCACCGTCTTCCGTGCCACTGTGGTCGTCTGACGTAGCGTCGGTCGCACAGGCACCTGCAACAATGTGCGGCCGTAGTCAGTGGCCAGGAAGGGAAATCTCGCACCCATGAGCGCGTCGGGCGGTACCAAGGCGATCGTGGCGGCACTCGCCGCCAATCTCGCCATCGCTGTAGCCAAATTCGTGGCGTTCCTCTTCAGCGGCTCTTCGTCGATGCTCGCGGAGAGCGTCCACTCGGTCGCCGACTCCGGCAACCAGGGCCTGCTGTTGCTCGGCGGGAAGAAGGCCCGGCGCGAGGCGACCCCCCAACACCCCTTCGGGTACGGGCGGGAACGCTACATCTACGCCTTCCTCGTCTCCATCGTCCTCTTCACCGTCGGTGGCATGTTCGCCATCTACGAGGGCTACGAGAAGATCCACGACCCCCACGAGATCGAGGCCTGGTACTGGCCCGTCGGCGTGCTCGTCTTCGCGATCATCGCGGAGAGCTTCTCCTTCCGCACCGCGATCAAGGAGTCGAACGAGAGCCGCGGCGCCCTGAGCTGGAGCCAGTTCATCAAGCGGGCCAAGGCCCCCGAACTGCCCGTGGTGCTGCTGGAGGACCTCGGCGCGCTCGTCGGCCTCGTCCTCGCCCTCGGCGGCGTGGGTCTGGCCCTGCTGACCGGCAACGGCGTCTGGGACGGCATCGGCACCCTGTGCATCGGCGTCCTGCTCATCGTCATCGCCATCGTGCTCGCCCTGGAGACCAAGTCCCTGCTCCTGGGCGAGGCCGCCGGCACCGACGACATCGAGAAGATCAAGGCCGCCGTCGTCGACGGGAAGGTCGTCACCCGCGTCATCCACATGCGCACCCTGCACCTCGGTCCCGAGGAGCTGCTCGTCGCCGCCAAGATCGCCGTCGAGGCCAACGACACCGCGACGGCGGTGGCGGACGCCATCAACGCGGCCGAGGCCCGCATCCGCGAGGCCGTGCCGATCGCCCGCGTGATCTACCTGGAGCCGGACATCTACAACCCCGAGGCCGCCGAGGCCAAGTCCTTGTAGCCGCGGAAGACGCGATGCGAGGGGCCCCGCAGCCGACCGGCTGCGGGGCCCCTCGCATGTGTCCCACCCGACTACGCCTACGACTGCACGTCCGCGCGCTCCCCGGCGTCACCGGCGGTCTCCGCCGCCTCGCCGGCCGCAACCGAACCCGCGGAACCCGCGGAACCCGCGGAACCAACCGAAGGCGAACCCGCCGTAGCCGGCACGACCACGGCGACCGGAGCCGGGGCGGCGGCGGCCGGGGCCGGAGCCCGCTTGCGCGCCCGCCGCGCCACGACCGCCAGGCCGGCGCCGACGAGCATCACCAGCACACCGGCCAGCTGCCCCCACACCGCCATCTTGGCCATCGGGTACGGCACGACCTTGGAGACGATCTTGCTCTCCGGCACCGGACCGTTGTTCGCGTACTGCGAGCCGTCCGAATTCAGCCGGTTGTCGGCCATCAGGAAGACGTGCCCCTTCGGCACCTTCACGTTGAAGGCCACCGTCGACGGGTACTTCCACTGCTCCAGGTACGGCTCGTCCAGCGGCGTACCGTTCAGCACCAGCCGGTACTGGCCGGCCACCTTGCTGCTCGGCTTGTACTGGATACGGTCGCCCCCGACCGCCACCACCCGGTTCATCTGGGTCTTCTGCATGGACCACGGCACGGAAGCGAGTACGACGTCACCCCGCCGCAGCTTTCCCTTGGCGACCGGCTCCAGGTAGATGCTCTCCCCGTTGGTGTAGGTCGGCGTCATGGTCCAACCGACCTGCCTGCCCTCCGTGTACCGCGCGGGCGGGTTCACCGCCTTCGCCACCGTCACCCCCCCGAGGATGACCGCTCCGAGCACCAGCAGGACGATCGCCGCGATCCCGCGTCTGCGTCCTGGCCTGTGTTCCATTTCGTCCCTTCCGATGTACCTGCCTTGCATCGTAGGTCGACGCGGACGCCGCCGATGCCGTCGGGGCCCGGTGCGGCATGTCCGTAGATACCGATTCGGACACTGCGCACACGGGCCCCGCGGCAGGAACCTTCCGGCACGGGGTCGGCTAGGGGGTGTCTTTCGGATCAGGCCGGGCTCGCGGTGGTCGGCACCGCGTCTCGCCGCGTTGTCGTCGGTCGCCGACGCTCCGCGTCGACTCCCTCCTCCGCCTTGCGACGCACGGCACCGACCCCCGCTCCCTGATCCGGCCCGATCCGTAAGACACCCCCTAGCGGATCTCGCGCAGCACCTCCAGGACGGCCCGCTCGTCGGGCGCGCTCTGGAGGCGGGCCCGGAAGTCGCCGTCCATCAGCTTGCGCGACAGCAGCGCCAGGATCCTCAGGTGCTCGTCACCGGCGGCCGCCTCCGGCACCGAGATCATGAACACCAGCCGGGCCTTCGTCCCGTCCGGCGAACCCCACTCGATGCCCTCGGCGGACCGGGCGAAGCCGACCGTGGGACGCGTCACGGCGTCCGTCTTGGCGTGCGGGATCGCGATGGACTCCCCGAGCCCCGTCGTCCCCTGCGCCTCCCGCGCGAGGGCCACCAGTACGAGCTCGTCCACGTCCCGGACGTTGCCGGTGGCGGCCAGCATCTCGGCCATTTCCCGGATCGCCGCCTCCTTGGAACCGGCGCCCAGCTCCGTCTTGACGGTCCGCGCGGTCAGGTACCCGGACAACACCTGCTCCGCCTCCTCCGCCTCCTCGGCTTCATCGGCCGCCTCGACCGCGGCGGCGGGTACGGACACCGCCCCGACGGGCGCGCCGGCGCCGGCCTCGCGCTCCTTGATCTCGATCAGCGCGTTGGTCGTCAGGGCGGTCACCACCGTGCCGATCGCGATGGCGGCGAAGAACATCCCGACACCGCCGATGGCACCGAACAGCGAGACGATCGGACCGCCGTGCGGCACCGAGTCCTCGACCCCGGCCAGGCCCGCGACGGCGCCGGCCACCGCGCCGCCGAGCATGTTCGCCGGGATGACGATCGCCGGCCGGGCCGCCGCGAAGGGGATCGCGCCCTCCGAGATGCCGAAGAAGCCCATGAACAGGGCCGCCATGCCCGTCTCCCGTTCCTGGGCGCTGTAGAGCTTGCGACGCAGCAGGGTGGCCAGGCCCTGGCCCAGCGGCATGACCGGGATCGCCGCGGCGGCCATACCCATGACCGTGTTGTTCGTGCCGATCAGACCGACCGCGACGAGGAAGGCGGTCTTGTTGACGGGACCACCCATGTCGAAGGCGATCATCAGACCGATGAGGGCGCCGAGCGCGATCGCGCTGGTGCCCGTCATGCCGTTCAGCCAGTTGGTCAGGTGCGTGAAGACCCAGGAGATGGGCCGGCCGATCACGTAGATGTAGAACAGCCCCAGAGCCAGCGTCGACACGATCGGGATGACGATGATCGGCATGATCGGCCGGACGAACTTCGGGACCCTGATCTTCTTGATCCACACCACCAGGTAGCCGGCCAGGAAGCCGGTCGCGATCGCGCCCAGGAAGCCCGCGTTCGCGTCCGCGCCGTAGAGGTTCACGGCATCGGCGGCCAGGAAGCCGCCGATCATGCCGGGCACGAGTGCGGGCCGGTCGCCGAGCGCGTACGCGATGTAGCCCGAGAAGATCGGCAGCATCAGCTTGAAGCCGAGGCCGCCCAGGGCGTTGACGTGGAACCAGAAGGAGCCCTCGTCGAACGCGATCCCCTGGGGCGTGCTGTGCCCGCCGAGCGCGATGGACACCGCGAGCAGCAGACCACCCACGACCACGAACGGGATCATGTGGGAGACGCCGTTCATCAGGGCCTTGTACGCGTCCCCACGCTCCCTGTTCCGCCCCCCGCCGCCGGCCACGCCGCCGGGGGCCGCCGCCCCGGCCTGGACCGGAGCCGTCCGCACCCGTTCGATCAGTTCCTTCGGCCGGTGGATGCCGTCCGCCACTCCCGTCGCCAGCACCCGCTTGCCGGCGAACCGCTCCCGGTCGACCTCCTTGTCGGCGGCGATGATGATCCCGTCCGCCTCCCTGACATCGTTGTCAGAGAGCACGTTCTCGGCCCCGATCGAGCCCTGGGTCTCCACCTTCATGTCCACGCCGAGCTCCTCGGCCGCCTGCTGGAGCTTCTCCGCCGCCATGTAGGTGTGCGCGATGCCCGTCGGGCACGCCGTGACGGCGAGCAGCTTCGGGCGCCTCGGGCCGCTCGCGCCCCCGCCACCGGGAGGGCCGGTTGGACTGGTCAATGGAATCTCCTTCACACCACGCCATGGGTCCTGCGGGATCGCGCGTACGACCCGACCCCACGGAATCGTGCAACACGCGGCAGGCGGATCAAAAGTCCGAAAGGCCCCGAACAGCCCCGCCGGAGGGGCCGAAGACCCCAAGGCGAGTGACGACTTGTTGGGCGGTCCACTGGGGACCGCTGGGCCGATCGGTGTAGATTCGTCATCAGTGTCAGGCGTCGCCGCTGATGGCGGTCGGGCGGTCCTCGTGGCCGGCCGTGGGGAGAGAGGGCCCCCGACGGACTGTGCTCGGGCGCACCGTCCTTGGACGGCGCGCGGCATAGCCGTACGTACCCACCCTCTCGAACCATGAGGAGCAGCACCCGTGGACTTCAAGGTCGCAGACCTCTCCCTCGCCGCCTTCGGCCGCAAGGAGATCACCCTGGCCGAGCACGAGATGCCCGGCCTGATGTCGATCCGTCGCGAGTACGCCGAGGCCCAGCCGCTGGCCGGCGCCCGCATCACCGGCTCCCTGCACATGACCGTGCAGACCGCCGTCCTCATCGAGACCCTCGTCGCCCTCGGCGCCGACGTCCGCTGGGCCTCCTGCAACATCTTCTCCACCCAGGACCACGCGGCCGCCGCCATCGCCGTCGGCCCGAACGGCACCCCGGAGAACCCGCAGGGCGTCCCCGTCTTCGCCTGGAAGGGCGAGACGCTGGAGGAGTACTGGTGGTGCACGGAGCAGGCGCTGACCTGGCCGAACACCCCCACCGGCGGCCCGAACATGATCCTCGACGACGGTGGTGACGCCACCCTCCTCGTCCACAAGGGCGTCGAGTTCGAGAAGATCGGCTCCGCCCCGGACCCGTCCACCGCGGACTCCGAGGAGTACGGCCACATCCTCACCCTCCTCAACCGCACCCTCGGCGAGACCCCGCAGAAGTGGACGCAGCTCGCGTCCGAGATCCGCGGCGTGACGGAGGAGACCACCACCGGTGTCCACCGCCTCTACGAGATGATGTCCGAGGGCAGCCTGCTCTTCCCGGCCATCAACGTGAACGACGCCGTCACCAAGTCGAAGTTCGACAACAAGTACGGCTGCCGCCACTCCCTCATCGACGGCATCAACCGCGCCACCGACGTCCTCATCGGCGGCAAGGTCGCCGTCGTCTGCGGCTACGGCGACGTCGGCAAGGGCTGCGCCGAGTCGCTGCGCGGCCAGGGCGCGCGCGTCATCGTCACCGAGATCGACCCGATCTGCGCCCTCCAGGCCGCCATGGACGGCTACCAGGTCGCCACCCTGGACGACGTCGTCGAGACCGCCGACATCTTCATCACCACCACCGGCAACAAGGACATCATCATGGCCGCCGACATGGCCAAGATGAAGCACCAGGCCATCGTGGGCAACATCGGCCACTTCGACAACGAGATCGACATGGCCGGCCTCGCCAAGATCGACGGCATCGTCAAGGACGAGGTCAAGCCCCAGGTCCACACCTGGAAGTTCCCCGACGGCAAGGTCCTCATCGTCCTCTCCGAGGGCCGCCTGCTGAACCTCGGCAACGCGACCGGACACCCGTCCTTCGTCATGTCGAACTCCTTCGCGGACCAGACCCTGGCCCAGATCGAGCTCTTCACGAAGCCCGAGGAGTACCCGACCGACGTCTACGTGCTCCCCAAGCACCTCGACGAGAAGGTCGCCCGCCTCCACCTCGACGCCCTCGGCGTCAAGCTCACCACCCTGCGCCCCGAGCAGGCCGAGTACATCGGCGTCAAGGTCGAGGGCCCGTACAAGCCGGACCACTACCGCTACTGATCCGCCCCCGCTCCCCGCGGATCCACAGCACCGCGTCAGGCCCCCGGCACCGCTGCCGGGGGCCTGCCCCGTACGTACGCAAGGACCACACCCCATGCCACGCGGCCGCTACTCGCTCCACGACCCGCACGACCACACCCCCCTCGGCGAGGAGCACTTCCACTGCGCCCCGGGCCCGTCCGGCTGGCGCTACGTCTCCCAGCTGACCACGCCCGACGGCGCGCACCGGGGCTCCGTCGACCTGGCCATCGACGCCCTGGGCCGCCCCATCCGCCTGGAGGTCAACGCCCACAGCTGGCAGGTGCGCGGCGCCGCCATCGACGGCGTCACCTGGGTCCGTACCGACCCCACCGGCACCGAAGCCACCGAGGGCAACGTCCGCGCCCCCGGCTTCACCGGGACCTCCCCCGCCTTCCTCATCGCGACGGCCCGCCTGCTGCGCCCGGTCCCCGGCGCCCCGGCGACCCGCGTCCGCCTCGTCGCCCTCACCGACCCGGTCCTGGCCGCCCGTACGGTCGACCAGGCGTGGGCGTTGCTCACCCGCGCGGAACACGCCACGGACAGCGGCCCGCTCCTGGTGGACGAGTACCGGGTCACCGCCCTCGACACGGGCGAGGTCCACACCGTCCACATCGCCGGCGACGTGGTCCTCTCCGCCCCCGGCATCGAGCTCGAACACCTGGAAACCCCGCCGTCCACCTTCAACGATGACGATGACGACGACGCCTAGCTAGGCGGGCGGCGCGAACCCGGTCCCCCGCACGGGCGCGACGTCGACCGGCGCGTCGACCGGCACGTCGACCGGCGGGACGTGAACCGGCGCGACGTGAACCGGCGCAGCCACCCGAGGCAGCGGGGCGACGGGCGCCACCGGGGCGGTCGCCGCAGCGCCGAAGGCGCGGGCCGCGTCGCGGGACTGCCGCTCGTGGACGACCGCCATCAGGAACGCGGCGGCCGGCACCCCGGCCGGCGGCGGCGTCCCCGTCCGG
This sequence comes from Streptomyces sp. RerS4, assembly GCF_023515955.1. Lineage (GTDB taxonomy): Bacteria > Actinomycetota > Actinomycetes > Streptomycetales > Streptomycetaceae > Streptomyces. Next base: position 2,939,291 of record NZ_CP097322.1, on the reverse strand, counting down.
GCCACCAGATCGTCCGCGAGCCGCGCGGCCATCACGGCGCTGGTGTGCGGGTCGAGCTGGTTCATGCGGGTCAGGTACTGGCGCACCGCCAGCCACAGTCCGTCCGGCACCGCCGACAGGTCCAGCCCCGTGAACCGCCCCGCGAGCCACGGCGGCGGCGCGGGCACCGGCATCACCCGCACACCCGGCACCCGCTCCCGGATCACCAGCGTCCCCCCGAAGACGTCTCCGAGACGCCGTCCCCGCTCCGAGACCAGCGAGGCGATGCAGGCCACGGCCCCGAAGGTCATCAACAGCTCCACGACCCCGAGCGCCCCGCGCACCAGCGCGTGCCGGAACCGGATCGGGCCGCCGTCCTCCCGCACCACCCGCAGTCCGCAGGCCAGCTTCCCGAGCGAGCGCCCGTGCGTCAGCGTCTCCACCGCGATCGGCACCCCGACCAGCACCAGCACGAAGCTCGCCACCGACACGGCCGCCCGCGCGGCCGGGTCCAGGGAAGCCGTGGCGAAGAGCAGCCCGACCGATATGAGCACGTAGCCGGCGACGTACACGACGAGGTCGAGCAGGATCGCCAGCGCCCGGCTCGGCAGCCGCGCGGGCCGTAGCCCCAGGACGACCGCGTCACCCGTCACCAGATCGCTCACCGCACGCACCTTTCACCGACCTGACCCGCCCCTGTGCGCTCCAGTCTGCCAAGCTGACCACAGGAGAAGTAAGCCGAACCGGGGGAGCGGTAGCCGGATGGATCTCGATGTCTTCGTGGCCGCCCACCAGGCGGAGTGGGCGCGCCTGGAGCAGCTCCTCGGCCGGGGCCGACGACTCACGGGGGCGGAGGCCGACGAGCTCGTCGAGCTCTACCAGCGCACCTCGACCCACCTGTCCTTGATCCAGTCGAGCTTCCCCGACCCGATGCTGACGGGCCGCCTCACCCAGCTCGTCGCCCGCGCCCGCGCCACCGTCACCGGAACCCGCCGCGCGAGCTGGCGCGACGCCGCCCGCTTCTTCACGGCCGGCTTCCCCGCCGCCGTCTACCGCAGCCGCCGCTGGTGGATACCCACCGCCCTGCTGTCGACGGCCCTCGGCGTGCTGATCGGCTGGTGGATAGCCACCCACCCGGAGGTGCAGGGCGCCATCGCCGCCCCGGAGCAGCTGAAGGAGCTGACCAGGCCGGGTGGTGGGTACGAGACGTACTACTCCAGCAATCCGGCGGCCTCCTTCGCCGCCCAGGTCTGGACGAACAACGCCCAGACGGCCGCGATCTGCCTGGTCCTGGGCGCGTTCCTCGGCATCCCGGTCCTGTGGATCCTCTTCCTGAACATGGCCAACCTCGGCGTCGGCCTCGGCCTGATGGCCTCGGCCGGCCGCCTCGACGTCTTCCTCGGCCTGATCCTCCCGCACGGCCTGCTCGAACTGACCGCCGTCTTCGTCGCCGCCGGCACCGGCCTGCGCCTGGGCTGGACGGTCATCGACCCGGGCCCCCGCACCCGCCGCGCGGCCCTCGCCGAGCAGGGCCGCGCCGCCCTCGGCATGGCCATCGGCCTGGCCGTGGTCCTCTTCGTCTCCGGCCTGATCGAAGGCTTCGTCACCCCGTCGGGCCTCCCCACCTGGGCCCGCATCACCATCGGCATCGCGGCGGAGGCTGTCTTCCTCGCCTACGTCTACGTCCTGGGCGGCCGCGCCGCCCGCGCCGGCGAGGTGGGCGACGTCGAGGAAGCGGACCGGACGGCCCTGGTGCCCACCGCCGCGTGATGTGCGTACAGGCCCGCTGAGCTGCTAGTCTCTCGTCGTCCC